>JBHJHD010000058.1:0-15818 GCA_050331115.1 Elainellaceae cyanobacterium | reverse complement strand
CCATTACTAATTAGGAAGCTGTTCTTAAACACTACGCTATATCGAGTTTTACTATGCGCAATTCTCTTTGCCTTAAGCCAAAGTCATTAGCTTTCCTATTGATCTTTGGATTGATACTTTTCCCCTCGCTTTCGGCCTGCTCTGACAGCAACACAGATGCGTCTCTTAGCTCCAATAATCTTAAGGATGCTAAGGATGCGGTTCGAGTTGGTGTGCTTGTCAATGACAGCTTTAATGCGACCCAGAGGCGGTACGAACTTTTATTTGCCGAGATTAGTAAAGCGATAGGGCGGCCTGTCGTTTTTGTCTCGCTAAAATTTGAGTCTCAGCTCGACATGATTGGAAGTGAAAAGGTTGATTTTGTCATTTCTAACCCCCTGGCGTCTGTGCAGATGCGTCGACTCCACGACACAGAGTTTTTAGCGACTGCCTCACGTCGGGAAACCGGACATGAGTTTGGTGGCGTGATCGTAGTGAGGCCTGATAGTTCTATCGCCGCAGCCGCCGATTTAAGAGGCAAGAAAGGGGCCTGTCTCTCTATGCGTACAGCAGCAGGCGGATGTTTGTTTCAGCTCTATCATCTGCAGCAAAAGGGGATTGATCTATCTAACCCGTCCGACGACATTTCTATAGAGGAAATTCCTTCACAAACTGGAGTTGCGCAAGCTGTCATCGATGGAGACGTTGACTTTGGTTTTATCAGAACAGGTCAGCTAGAGAAAATGGTCAATGAAGGCTCGCTCTCTAGCCTGGATAATTTGAGAGTTTTGGAGCCCATACAAGACGATTACCCCCTAGCTCGGACAACACAGCTCTACCCGACTTGGGCGATTTCTGCTCTGCAAGATACCCCTGATGAGCTTGTAGAGCAGATGCGTCAAGCCCTACTTGATATTCCCGAAGGCCATGAAGCCCTAACTAGAGCTGGGTTTGATCAACTGGTCCCTCCTGTGAACTACAGCGAAATCGATGTTTTAATCGAATCGCTTAATCTGGCGAGCGCAGGGTTAGAGTAAGCGTGTAGCTCTTGACTTAGATTCAGCGAAATTGACTGAACTTGTCTAGCTGAGGCGGCAGCGCCAGGGCTCGGAAAGTAGAGCTGTGACCTCAGGTAGACAAGTTCTCGTCCTGCCTCTCAAGACAAGTAAGTATAAATACTCAAAATATATCGCCCGGCACCTTGAAACCCTGATCCCGATTGCGGTAATGTCATAGCAGATAGATAAGCTGATTTAATCTATCTGCTATTTTTGCTGGCCCATCGGCGCTGACCTAGTCTTGCCCCATGGCGAAGTCTCCTAGTGTCATGGCTAAAGCGCTAGGAGGCTTCAGCGCCTGCTCACTCAGCCCGAGCTAACGCCGTGAGCGCCCCGGTCACCGATAATGGATAGTGATTATTTATCCTGCTTGCGATCGCATTCTGTGCCCTAATTTCACCCCTATTACTGCTTTTCATAAGGACTTGACCCTATGGCTACTTTCCCCATCGATCTCAGCGCCTATAAAAAGATTACGCTAGACCCGAGCACCAATACCCTCACTGGCGACCAGCGCGAGGCCCTCAAAGCCAATATTGAGCTGTCTCGTGCCGCTATCGTCTTCTTCACCGCGACCGGCGCAGCCCATGGGGTCGGTGGCCATACCGGCGGTCCTTATGACACGGTGCCCGAAGTGATGATTTTAGACGCGTTGTTCAAGGGCAACGCCGATAAGTTTGTGCCCATCTTCTTTGACGAGGCCGGACACCGCGTCGGTACCCAGTACCTAATGGCTGCTCTCGATGGCGATCTGCCCGCCGAGCAGCTGATGAACTACCGCATGGCCCACTCCAAGCTGCCGGGTCACCCCGAGCTAGGGCTGACGCCGGGCATCAAGTTTAGCTCCGGGCGGTTGGGCCACATGTGGCCCTACGTCAACGGCGTCGCCTTTGCCAACCCCGGCAAGACGGTGTTCTGCCTGGGCTCCGACGGCGCGCAGCAGGAAGGCGACGACGCCGAGGCCGCTCGCTTGGCCGTAGCCCAGTACCTGAACGTGAAGCTGCTGATTGACGACAACGACGTCACCATCGCCGGTCACCCCTCCAAGTATCTCCCCGGCTTCGACGTGGGCCGCACCTTGGAAGGCCACGGCCTCAAAATCCTGCGGGGCGACGGCGAAGACATCGACGGCCTGTACGCCAACATCTGCGAAGCCATCAACACCCCGGGCCCCATCGCCGTCATCAACAAGCGGCCCATGTGCCCCGGCATCGACGGGCTAGAAGGCTCCAACCACGGCCACGACGTGATTACCGTCGATGGTGCCATCAGCTACCTGGAGTCAAAGGGCCACCAGGCCGCCGCCGACCACCTCAAGGGCATCAAAAAGCCCAAGAACGATTACAAATTTATCGGCTCCACCGACAACGTCGGTTCTAACCGCAACGTCTTCGGCGAGGCGATGGTAGACGTGATGAGCGGCATGAGCGACGAGGAGCGCAAGAGCAGCGTTCTGGTGATCGATAGCGACCTAGAAGGCTCCTGCGGTCTGTCGCAGATTCGTAAAGCCTACCCCGAAATCTTTGTCAGCGGCGGCATCATGGAGCGGGGCAACCTGGCCGCTGCCGCAGGCTTCGGCATGGAGAAGGGCAAGCAGGGCGTGTTCGCCACCTTCAGCGCCTTCCTAGAGATGTGCATCTCCGAAATCACCATGGCGCGGCTCAACAACTCCAACCTGCTGTGCCACTTCTCCCACTCCGGCATCGACGACATGGCGGACAACACCTGCCACTTCGGTCTCAATAATATGTTCGCCGACGGTGGCTTGGACGACAGTAACACCACCCGACTGTACTTCCCCGCCGACGCCAACCAAATGCGCGCCTGCGTCAAGAAGGTGTTCCACGACGAGGGCATGCGGTTCATCTTCTCCACCCGCTCTAAGGTGCCGATGATCTTGGACGGCGACGGCAACGAGATGTTTGGCGGCGACTACACCTTTACCCCCGGTAAAGACGAGGTGGTGCGCGAGGGCACGGCGGGCTACATCGTATCCTTCGGTGAAGCGCTATACCGCGCCGTAGACGCCGTGGAGCGGCTGAAGCAGGAGGGTATCGACGTGGGCCTAATCAACAAGGCGACGCTGAACGTCGTGGACGAGGACATGATGAAGAAGGCGGGCAGCTCACCCTTTGTGCTGACGGTGGAGTCGTTCAACCGCCGCACGGGCCTGGGCAGCCGCTTTGGTTCCTGGCTGCTAGAGCGGGGCTACGCGCCGAAGTTCGCCTTCTTGGGCACCCACGAGGAGGGCAGCGGTGGCCTGTGGGAGCAGTTTCCCCACCAGGGCATTGACCCGACGGGCATCATGAAGAAGGTCAAGGAGCTGGTCGGTTAACCCAACACACCCCAACACGGTAGGGGCGTATGGCATGCGCCCTTATCGGGCAGACTTGGTGAGGATGCGCCTGACGTCGTGGGGCGTGAGGCCCTGAAGGATGCCGTTGCCCACTAAGGAAGATGGGCTGGAACCATTCGTCGGGGCGGGCGTAGCCGAGGGCGTGCAGGCTATCGCGGCAGTTGTTGACGTTAGCACCGCCGAGGATATCCCTGAGCAGGGATGACCTTAGTTTCTTAATCTAAGATGTAGATGACCTAGTTTTTTGAGGAGGCTGCTTCTGTGGAGTCTACCAATGCCCTGACGCCTCAAATCCTGAAGGCGCTGATCAAAGAAAGCCTGCGGGAGGTTCTGCAGGAAGAGCGGTTGAACCTGAGTCAGCTTTTGATGCCTTTTGTCAGCGATGAAGAGCAAGCTGACGTTGATGCGTCTTTTGGCTCTCCAGCGGACTTTGCTGATGAAAACTTCGTTAACCTTACAGAATGGGTACGGCATGGAGGTTCAATTTAGCAAGCGCGCCGTCAAATTTCTCAAGAAGGTAGACCCTCAGACGGCTGAGCGAGTCCGACAGAAAATTCTTCAGCTTTACACTGCGCTGGCAGAGGACGGTATTATCCCTTTTGCAGAGCTAGACATCAAAAAGTTGAAGGGTCAGTGGGAAGGATATTTCCGCCTTCGGGTTGGGCAAATTCGAGTGATCTTTACGCTTGTCGAAGGCGAAATCGAAATTTTGCTGATCTATGACATTGATTTTAGAGGCGATGTCTACAATTAATGCTGAGCGATCGCCTGCGCTGGCATTCCCTCGGGGAAAGCTTCAAGACCGGCTCCGCTCCGCCACAGCTGTATCCAACGGCATGGCGGCGAAATGCTCTTGCACTAGCTTATGGATAAACCGATAGCGACCACCGACCCGCTGCAGCAGAAGGCGATCGGTTGAATAGTTGAGGAAGCGGGCGTAGTTCCAGGGGATGCGATCGCTAGTGTAGAGGATGCGACGAAGGGCGAGGTGTTGAATACAGGGGAGACCACCTCCAAAGTAAAATCCTCCTCCAACAAGAGTAAAGACGGTCATACCGATCGTATAGGAGATATCTACCTCTGACAGCGCATCAGGCAATATCGTGGATAGCCCGATATAGAGTAGGGGCGCTAAAGATAAAGCAGTGGCTGTGAAAATTGCAGTATGCTTGGCTGACATTTTAATGCCTTGATTGGGCATAGTTGGAAGCTGAATATCAGTCCTCAGCTCAGCAATCGATCCAATAATAAGCCCACCCATCAGTCCAATAATAAGCCCACCAATTAACCCACCAATTATTCTTCCAAGCAGCCCAATAGTTAACCCACCAATTAGTCCACCACTCAGCCGGACAATAAATTCTTTCCAACTAATTTGCGAAGGCAAAAAACTAAACGTTTCAACAAGTTCAATTGAATCTAGCTCACCACTCAGCCCACCAATTAGCCCGCTAATTAGCCCAGCAATTGACCCACTAATCAACCCAACAATGGGCCCAATGACCAGCCCACCAATCAGCCCAACAGTCGGCTCAATGACCAGCCCACCAATCAGCCCACCAATCAGTCCGCCAGTTAGCCCGCCAATTAGCCCAACAGTCAGCCTATACTGCCACTTCTGCCACCTAGTCTTCAGCAGCAACTTCGGCTGCATCCGCTCAATCAAAAACTCATCCTGCGACTCCTCCTTCAATCGCTGCGCCAGCCAAACCAGCCAATACCGCGTCTGCCGCGCCGTCGGCTCCTTCACCCCCCTCTCCGCATACGCCCTCGACACCACAGGCGCATCGTGCAGCATCCGCCGCACATAAGCATCCAATAGCTGATCTCGTCGCTTTTCCAACGACGGCTCCCGCCCCCAAGCCGTCAAATCCAGCTCCTTCTGCGCCAGTACCGACAAACTCAACCACAGCGGCGTCTGAATCAGCTCTAGCAGCTCTGCATCCACCTCAACCGTCCGCCACAGCTCCCCGCAGCCCAGCTCCACAAGATAGCCCTTCACCTGCCCCGCACTCAGCGGCTTCAGGCAAATCGCTCCGTGCAGCTGCAGCCGATCGCCCGCCGCCTGAACCAGCTGATTATATTCCTCCTCCCGGCAGCACACCGCCAGCTGGCCGGTCGCCCGCTCCCCCTGCAAAAACTGATTAATAGCCCGCAGGCAATCCGCCTGCCGCTCTGCTGCCACCTCATCCAGACCATCCAGCAGCGGCAGCAGCTTCTGCCCGGCTAGCCATGCCTCCCCTAGCTTCTCGCTCACGACATACTTCAGCTTCAGTTCCCGCACCATCCACTCAACAATACTGTCTGCCTGATTCGCAGGCTTCACCCCAGCCCAAGACGACAGGTTAAACAGCACCGGAATCGGCACATCCGCGTCATTCTGCGCCGCCTGAATCAGCCCTCGCGCCAAGTCCAGCAGCATCGTCGTCTTCCCCGACCCTGGCTCCCCCAAAATCAGCAGCTTACCGCCGATCGCCCTCTGCCGAAACACATCAGCCACGGGCAGTCCCTCCGGCAGGGGCTGCTTCTCCCCCGTGCCAATCTTCACATCTCCATCCCAAGGGCGACGAACGCGATCGCGCTGGTTCTCCTTCGGCAGCGTAATGAATACGGCGTTGTGCAGCGACTGCTGCAGCCGGTCATCAACTTCCGTCGCCACCGCCTCTAGCAAAATTTGCTCAGCTTTAGGGCGCTTTTGCACCGCAGCGGGGCCGGGCCGCTCTGAAACCGGCTGGATAATTATCGTTTCGGCCTGATAAACATCCCTTTTGGCCTGGTTGACCCGGTTGCTCTCACCCAAAACGGCCTGATTCTCCTGGCCCTGCACGTTGCGATCGCCCTCAGCAAGATTCACCCGCTCGGAGTTCTGAATGTCGATATCAAGATTCGAGTCTTGAGGTGAGTCAGAGCAGTGGGGCGGGCTCATAGCTGCAGGCGATTATCCTTCTCATCAAGCATAACCGCAGTCTCGTTACGTCAGCGTTGATATAGCAGTGTGAAAGAAAAGACTGCACCAATACACGTAGCGCTAGCCCAACGATTCGCTGACTGGTTCCACTCTCGAGTCTCTATAATCCCTCGTTTGAGCCCAAAACGCACCGACAAGCGGTTTACCAAACTGCAGTAAGTGTCGCAACAATATCCTGCCCCCGGTCCCCGTCACGCGATCGCTATAGAATGGACCTGAGCGTCTAAGATAAGAAGTAGGTATGAGCATAGAGACAATATCTCAACCGAAGATAAAGAGCTAGCAGTTACGGTGTCAGTGACTGAGCTACAGCGCCAGCTCAACGACTCGCTCAAGCAGCTATCGCCACAGCGGTTACAGGTACTTGCTGACTTTGCCGCCTACCTGGCCAATGCTGAAAGCGACGCTGCAACCCAAGAGCTTTTAGCTATCCCCGGATTATTGGAGCGCGTTAAGCACAATCAGGCGACCTCCAAAGCCCACTATGCATCCTGGAGAGCGCTTCGCTCCGATGTATGAGGTTCTTCTCCATCCCGATGCTCAGAAATTTTATGTCAGTGCCGATAAAGCCCTAGCGAAGAAAATCGCTCGATAAGCACAATGCAACTGGCGCTCCCCTCAGTAATCGATGACTCAATCACTCCAACGGCGGAAAAAGCCATTCTCTAGCTTCAGCTACCGAGAGGCCTTCAAGCACCTCGGCATCACCGAGCTGACTCGCTGGACGCTGACGGCGGAGCCGCTACCCATCAGCGACTTCTTCCAGCAGCGGCTCGAACGACTGCAGCGGTTTGACTTAGAGAGTTTAGAAGTGTCAAAAACGCTGCTCATCGATGCGATCTGCGAAGAGGGGCTAGAGGGATGTTCCCAACTAAAAGTTTGGAAGGGCGCTTACCTGGAGGGCGAAACGGTGTGCGGCAACGCCGACTACCTAATTGCCGAGCGGCGCGCCTATTTAGAAGCGCCCTTTGCCTGCATCATCGAAGCCAAGAAAGACAACTTTGAGCAGGGCACCGCCCAATGCCTAGTAGAAATGCACACCTGCCGCTGGATCAATCAGCAGCTGGGGCGAGATTTTACGATCTACGGCATTGTCACCAACGGCGAGGGCTGGAAGTTTTATCGAATGGCAAATGGGCAAGTGTCGGAGTCGCTGCTGTACGGCATTGGTGACATGCCGACCTTACTGGGGCTATTGCGGCTCTTTTTTGGCCTTTGTGAGCAAAACTTAGCGTCATAGCGCACCAAAAGCCGTTGTTTCTAACTAGGTGTCAATCTTCGCTCCTCAGGGATAGCAAAGCTTTAGGGCGATCGCAACTACGGCGCACTTGGCCCCGCAAACAGCAGCGGCAGCGCCCCCGCCAGCGGGTCTGCCACCGACACCCCGCGCTTCATCGCCCAGTACTCACTCAGGAAGTGAATCTGCCGCAGCCCCACGACCAGATTTAGCCCCGGCACCACAATCCACCAGGTTACCAGCGGCGGCTTCAAGCCTGCCTCCTGGTAAAGCTCATTTACCGTTCGGTAGAGCCGAAACTGCACCACGTAAATCCAGGCTATCCCCAGCAGCGAAAACCAGCCGAACCAGCCGGGAACGTCGGGATCTAACAGCCAAAGCGCCTGGGGAACCGCAACCCCCAAAACGAATGGCGCTAGGCACAGCGTACCTGGCCAGCCTTCGCCTTGATAAGCGCGCAGCTCTTCCTGAATGATCCACTTGTACCAGCCGTAATAAAGTAGACCAGTGAGGCCCGAGAACAAAATGACCTTCCAGAGGGGGCGCGGTTTGCCCAAGGGTGGGGTAGGCATGGCTTAGGGGATTGTTTACACAGCTTAATCAATTCTAATGATATTTTCGTGGTCTTTCTGGAGTGGCTCAGTAAATTGGCTCTAACGCCATAGACCGAACGATTGAACTTAGGCAGAGCCAACTTAGAGGCAAGTTGTGTAGGCTAATGATGTACTTTCGCTCTGGCACTTAGCTTTAGCCTTGGTATTTAGCTTTGGCTTTGGCAACGGGCGATCGCCCCTACCCTGCCTCAACGCCTGCGCGCAGACCTGACGACGCCCAATTTTTTTTTGAACTTGCCTATGCTCTACATTAACGATCTGGTCTATCATCCTGCGGTAGCGCCAGAGCCCATTTTGAGCCACGTTAGCCTACAGCTGGCACCCCAGGAGCTGGGTCTGGTGGTGGGGCCGAGCGGCTCGGGGAAGAGCACCCTACTGGAAATTTTAGCGGGGCTGGCCTCCCCCACCTCAGGCAGCGTTTGCTGGCGTAAGCAGCAGCTCTCCAACGACGAACTACAGCAGCTCGGCGGCCTGGTGTTCCAGTTTCCAGAGCGCTTTTTCTGCGGCAGCACCATCCTCCACGAGCTGCGGCTGGGCCACCCGGAGCTGAGCACCGATAAGATCTCCTCCGTCCTCACCGCTGTCGGCCTCGGGCACCTTGAGCTTAACACCCCGCCCCAGTCCCTCAGCGGCGGCCAGCAGCGGCGGCTGTCGCTGGCGGTGCAGCTGGTGCGGCAGCCCTACCTATTGCTGCTCGACGAGCCCACCGCTGGACTGGACTGGTCCATGCGCCAACAGCTGGTGCAGCTGCTAATTAAGCTGAAGCAAGAGTGGAGCCTGCTGGTGGTGACCCATGACGCTGCCGAGCTGAGCGCGATCGCCGACCGCGCCTGGACCCTCGACCACGGCGTCCTCACGTCTATAGACCCAGACGCCCTTCGAAATACCCGCCGCGCTGCCTAACGCCATGCCCTCTCAACCCTTCAATCCCCCCGCTGGCCCCGAGCTACCGGCCACCTGGCCCGAGCTAGGCTGGTCTCCAGCGCCTGAGCAGCAGCGCTGCTTTCAGCACCTCTACGAGGCCGTCCTGCTGGGAAACCAGCGCATGAACTTGACCCGCGTTACCGCCCCACAGGACTTCTGGGAGAAGCACCTGTGGGACTCTCTGCGGGGAATTCAGCCTTTTCTCACTCAGCAAGATCACCCTGGTCCCTATTGCGTAATTGATATCGGTACCGGCGCCGGCTTCCCTGGCCTGCCCGCCGCGATCGCCGCCCCCCAGTGGACGGTGACGCTGCTGGACTCGACCCAAAAGAAAGTTGCTTTCCTGGGCGAGGCGGTGCAGTACCTCAAGCTGGCCAACGCCATTCCCCTGGCCGCGCGGGCCGAAGCCGTGGGCCAGAGGCCGCAGCACCGCGGCTGCTATGACCTGGCGCTAATTCGCGCCGTGGCGCCAGCTGCGGTCTGTGCGGAATACGCCCTGCCGCTGCTGAAGCCTGGGGGGAGCGCTGTTCTATACCGGGGGCAGTGGTCATCTGAGGAAACGGCCCTGCTTGAGCCGGTTGTAGCCCAGCTGGGGGGTAAGATTTGGCAGATAGAGCAGTTTACGACACCCCTAAGCCACGGCGATCGCCACTGCATCACGCTGCGAAAGAGCGCCCCAACCCCAGACCAGTTTCCCCGCGAAATTGGCGTTCCAGCCAAGCATCCCCTGCTAGCCCTAGCCCAAACCTGACCGCTGAGCGAACCCATCTCGCCCCTGCCCGCGTTCTAGATTACTTTCCGCTCTCTGTATCCCGCAAACGCCCCTGCCGACCCGTCTGCTATGTCCCAACAATGCCCGAAAGGACACGTTAACCCCGACCATGGCCAGTTCTGCTCTACGTGCGGTCTACCGCTGCCAGCAGCGCAGGACGTTTCCCCAGCGCCAGAGTCCCTAATTGGGTCCCGCTACCGGCTTCAATACCAGATTGGGGAAGGAGGATTTGGCCGCACCTACCTCGCAGAAGATACCCATCGGTTTAACGAGCTCTGCGTACTCAAAGAGTTTGCCCCCTACGTGGAGGGTGAGGGGGCGCTGGAAAAGGCTGAGGCACTGTTTGAGCGGGAGGCAGGCGTACTCTATCAGCTTCAGCACTCCCAAATCCCTACCTTTCGGGAGCTGCTGCGGGCCAACTTCGAGCGACGTGAGCGGCTGTTTTTGGTCCAAGACTATGTGGATGGTCAAACCTACCAAGCGCTGCTCGACCAGCGGCAGCAGCGGGAAGAAACCTTTACCGAGGAAGAGGTGCACCAGTTTCTGCTGGACGTATTGCCGGTGCTGGAGTATATCCACAGCGTCAACGTCATTCACCGAGACATTTCGCCCGACAACCTGATAATGCGCGCGGCGGACGGGCTCCCTGTGCTAATCGATTTTGGCGGCGTCAAGCAGGTTGCCACCGCCGTATCGAATCCAGCTCCGGTTACTTTGGTGGGGAAGGTCGGCTTCGCGCCCGCTGAGCAAATTCAGCACGGACAGACCTATGCCCACAGCGATCTCTACGCCCTAGCAGCGACGGCGCTGGTTTTGCTTACGGGCCAGCCTGCCTATAGCCTGCTTCAGGCTAAGTCCTCTAGCGCCTGGCTCCAGCAGGTAAACCTTGCCCCACGGCTAGCGGTCACCCTGGAAAAGATGCTGGCCGAGGACCCACGCGATCGCTTCCAGACCGCAAAGCAGGTGCGCGTCGCCCTCAGCCCGCAAACCCAGACCGGCCCGCAAACCCAGGGCGCGTCGCGCTATCGCCATTCTGGCGGTCTGTCCTATGCGACGGCGGGACGCTCGCCTGCGGTCTCGTCAGCGCCATCGACTGCCCCAGCAGCGCCGCCCTCCCGCTCTGGGGGACAATGGCTGGCCATCGTAGCGCTATCGGTCGGCCTTTTGGCGCTGGGCTGGGCGGGCTACCGCTTTTTGCCAGCAGCCATCCTCCAGGAAGAAGCAGCGGCCCCGGTAGACGAAGAACAGACGCGGCAGGCCGCCCTGCAGACCCGGCGAGCTGACCTAGGCGTTGACCGAAGCTTTTTGATTAAAATCACGGACCGCACCTTTTATGAGCGCTATCCCGGACAGCGAAACCGAAGCCTGACGGACGCCCCGGAAGACGCCGAGTGGCGCGAGCGTTGGGATGCGATCGCCGACGAGTGGCTGACGCTGTTCGAGATGCAGCTCAGTCCCCAGGCTCGTCAAGACTTGGGCAGCTTTACCGCCGCCGACCTAGATCGCTGGACCCAGGCGGTCAACGCATTGCTGGTGGGCAGACGAGCCCTAAACGACCTCGCCAACGCTCGATTTTTCCAGCTTTTTCCGCAGCAGCGCGGTCAATCTATCTTTGAGCAGCCGATTGGGCAAGTGTGGTATGCCTTGGCGCTAGACCAGCTTGCTGCCCTGCAGGCAGGGGAAACCCTATTACCTCTAGGCTTTTCTGAGGGCAGCTACCGTCAGCAGGCTACCGGCCTGCTTGCGCCTGGCTCGGGCCGCGTCTACGTTATGGAACTCTCTGAGGGAGACTTACTGCGCCTCAACCTACAGGCCCCCAGGGGCGAGACGCGGCTGTCGGTGTACCTACCCAGACCGACGGACGAGCAGCCGGCGCTCTTAGAAGGCTCCCGCAATGTCACCTGGTCCGGTCGGCTCCCCCAAACTGGCGCCTATGAAGTGGTGGTAATTTCAACGGCAGCAGATACGATTGCCTACCAGCTTGATGCTTCGGTCGACGTAGTGACCCGACCTCAGTCTCCGGCACCAACCCCAGAACCGGCCCCAGAACCGGCCCCAGAACCGGTCCCAGAACTGTCAAACCCCTCCCCCGACCCGCAGGCTGACTCCGATGAATCGCCTTCCCCTACGCCGTCGCCGGAGACGGATAGAGCGCCACAGCCCGGTTCTCCTCAAGACGCTGATGCCGCTATAGATGCGCAATAGTGCCCTAAAACAGGGCCGCAAAATTAGCGCTACAGATACCCTACAAATATCCAAGCTTACCGAAGGACCTGCCAGAGCTGGAAGCGATCGTTCTGCACCACGCGCATTTCTAGTGAACCGTAATCGCGCTGCACCAAGCGCTTTAGCCTAGGAGAGGGGTCGAACAAAAACAGCGTGGTCCCTGGGGGCTCTGCGTCTAGCACCGCTGGCTCTGGCAGGGCGGGCTGGGGCGGGCTGACGAGCTGGAGCCTTGTCGAAGGCTTGAGCAGGCGCGCTAGGGCCAGCAGGTAAGTGGCAGAGGAATCGCTGATTACCCAGGGGCCATAAGCCTCAGCCGCCTCAGGGCCAGCGCTAGCGTTAATCGTCTCTGCCATCGCTGGATAGTAGGCCGACTTATCGCTCTTGGCCCAGCTTAAAGGAGTCTGGGTGCTGACCAGGCTGGCTCCGCCGCTGACGGCAAGCAACAGCGCCAGTCCAGCGGCCCACCCCCGTCGCGCCCATCCCCGCCGCTGCGACAGCTGTACGATAAACAGGTGGGCGATCGCCAGCTGTAGCCCCAGATAGCAAGGAATCAGGTAGCGGATGCGGGTAGAGCGAATACCACCAAAAACCAGGTCGGGAACCAGCAGACCAATGGCCGGGATGACCACCAGCAGGCCAACAAATAGGGCGCTGCGGCGAGAAGGCGAATGGCGCAGCCGCCAGAGGTGATAGAGGCTGTAGAGCGCTACCCCCAGAATCAGCAAATTAGCGCTGCCCCAGTCTCCATTGAAAAAGACGCGGTTGAGGCTGCGGGCCCAGACGTCGATCAAGTAGCCCAGGGTGGTGTCGAGCTGCACGGCCTCCACGACGGCGTCGAGCTGCCCCCGCCGCTGTAGTCCGACCCAAATCCAGGGCGAAAAGGCGACGACTGCGATCGCCGTTGCCGTCCAATAGCCCCGCCTTCCCTTACCGCCCACCAGCAGTACGTAGAGGCCGTGAACCAGCACCACAGCGCCAAACAGCAGGTGGCTATAGAGCCCCAGCGCCACCGTGAGGCCATAGCGCCACCAAGGACCGCCGAGCCGCATAGCCCGCAACAGCGCCGCCCCCGAGATTAAAGTCAAGCTCGTCCACAGGCTGTATTCCCGCGCCTCTTGGGCGTAGAGCACGTGCAGCGGCGATAGGGTCACCAGCGCTAGACCTAGGGCGCTTACCTGGGGCGATCGCCACAGCTCCCAGGATAGCCAGTAGGTCGCAGGCAGCGCCAGTAGCCCAAACAGCAGGCTCACCCCCCGCAGCAGACCCACGAAATCTAAATTTGCCGGCGCTAGCGCCAGCGCCCCCCAAGCCGTGAGGTAGTAGAGCGGCGGGTGCTCAGGATGCTGTGCCAGTGCCCTAAGGGTGTCGGGCAGCGCCCCAGCGGCTCCTTGAAACGGCGCTAGCTCGGCAACCGTGATGGGCTGACTCAGCAGCGGCGTGACGGTCTCTTTGGTGTATCCAGCCAGCCGCAGCGCCGTGTGTACCTCGTCCACCCAATACACATTCTGCCCCAGATTGGCCCCGCGCAGCAGCAGGCCTGCGACCAGCGCGAGTGCGATTGCGCCAATGGCCCCAGCGGCCCCACCGAAAAAGGTGAATCGTCTACCCATAGATATCAACGTCTGTAAAACTTAGCCATGGGCCTATTATCCAGCGCCGCTGCCCGCAAATACGCCGCTTCCCCGCAGTAGTTCGAGAAAGACAAACGTGGTAGGCGGCTGGAGCGAGTTGGCTAAGATGGCGGCCCCCACGACGCGCTCCAGCGGCACCGGCAGCGATCGCACCTGGACGCCCTCCGGAATCGGCAGGGCCGCCAGCCGGGGCAAAATAGCGGCCCCGAGGCCTTGAGCCACCATGCTGACGATGGTGGAATCTTCTTTGATTTCGTAGGCAATGTTGAGGGTTTGCTCCCACTGTGCCCAATGCTTACGCACCGCTGAGGTGCATTCAGCATAGTTGTAGAGAATGAACTCGTGCAAGGATAAATACTCCCAGCTCAGCGCCTCAGGCACCTGAGACTGGTGGGGCAGCAGCACCACATACTCGTCCCGCGCCACCTCCCAGGTTTCAAACTCCTCTGAGCGGGGCAGCGGCACTAGGCCAATGTCAACTAGCCCCTCCCGCAGCACCCGCTCTACCCCTAGCGGATCTAGCTCATCGAGAGAAATGTCCACATTGGGAAACCGCTGCCGGAACTGAGCGATGATGGGCGGCAGCACGTGGGTGGCGGCGCTGCGAAAGGACGCAATGCGCAGATGCCCGCCGTTGAGTCCTTTGTGTAAATTTACCTCAGACTCGATGCGCTCCTGCATCTGCAGAATTTGGCGGGCGTGGCTAATGACCCGCTCACCGACCGGCGTCAGCCGAGCGCCAAAGCGCCCCCGCGCCAGCAGCGCTACTCCCAGCTCATCTTCGAGGGTGGCTATTGCCCGGCTGACCGCTGACTGAGACAAGTTGAGGTGCACAGCGGCGGTAGAAAAGCTGCCGTGCTCGGCGATCGCGGCTAGAGCTTGGAGATGCGAAGTGTTCATAACGTTTGTCTATGCAACTTGCGCATAGATATAAATCGCGAGCTGTTTTGATCTGTTTTAGCCTGATTGTTAGCGTAGTTCTAAGCGTAATAAGCAAAGATTATTAACTTAGCGCTTCAGTAAAGCTGCCCGCAGGTCCGGCCTCTCCTTACGGAGGCTGATTTCCAGTAATACGACGGGCTCAATAGTTTTCAGTTCAGGCAATCTAAAGCCAATAGATTTTGTGTCTACGGTCTGCTTAGGCCTTGGATCGCCCGTCGCTATGCTTGTCCCGTGCCGTTAGCACCTACCCAGAATCCTATGTTTGAACTCATTTCTTATCAAAAATTTCGCGACACGCCCGGCGTCAAATTTTTCGATATTACTGTCGCTAATTCTAACGGCCGCGATCTGGTGTTTCACGATGGCCCTGCGGTTAGCCCTAACAATGACGCTGATCACAACTGGCAGTTTTATCTCCACCCCGGGCAGGAAGATAATTTGCTGGCGCTAAGCGGCGGGCGGACGTTTTACCTCGTGAATTTATCTTGGCCCATACCGTTTCACGTAGTGCGCCTAGAGGCCAATGGCGATATCCTCAGGCTGCCGCCCGGTACGTTCCATCGGTCGGTATCTGACCCTAAAGGGTCTTTGGTGCTCAACCAGGCGGTGCGAAAGGCCGGTGCGACCCTAGAGGGAGAGTTCCGGGTCTACAACAGCGGCAAGATTCCGCTGCTGCGGGAAGCGATCGCAAATCAGGCGGCGTACAAGCAGGACCGATGCAAAGACGCCTGGAGAGATACACCGCTTCCCCAAGCGGCCTAGGCCAGTTACTTAGGCTAACCGCCGAAGCCAGTCCATTATTTAAACCAAAACTCAATTTCAGAGGTGGCCTGCTCAAAGCGGGCCGCGTGGGAAACCTGGGCGGGCACTTGGTACCAGTCGCCGGGTCCGTACCGCAGCTCTTTATCGTCCAAAATCAAGATTAGCTCCCCTTGGGTAATCACGCCTACATTGTTGGTGTCGTGGGTGTGGGGCGAAATGGTGGTGCCGGCGGGATAGGACGCAAACAGGACGTCGCAGCCCTCTGCCGCTAGCTTAAAGGCGTCGAAGGGGCCTTCAAAGGGGGGAAGCGCCTGAATTTGTTGGGGAAAGTGGGGCATGGTTAGCGATC
>JBHJHD010000057.1:0-3626 GCA_050331115.1 Elainellaceae cyanobacterium | reverse complement strand
GTGTTGCTGATAGAAGTATATCGCCTGCTGATTCTGCCCTAGCGAACTTTAGGCAATCCCCAGATTGCCGAGGGAGGCTGCTTCCCCCCGGCGATTTCCAATTTCCTGGGCGATTTTGAGGTATTGCTGATAGAAGTTGAGGGCCTGCTGATATTGACCCAGAGAATGATACGCATTCCCCAAATCTCCGAGGTTTGCCGCTTCCCCTTTGCGATCGCCAATCTCCCGTGCAATGTCAAGAGTCTGCTGGTGGAGGTTGATGGCCTGCTGATTCTGCCCTAGAGAAAAGTAGGCATTCCCCAGATTGCCGAGGGCTTTTGCTTCCCCTTGACGATCTTCTAAATCCCTTCGCAGTTCCATCTCTCGCTGATAAAAGTCAATACTTTGAACCGGACGACCGCAGTATCGGAGAGAGTTGCCTAAATTGCGCAGCGCCCTAGCCTGCCCCATCTTGTCCTTCTTCGCTTCCGCCAGGGCCAGCGCCTTCTCATACAGCTCTAGCGCCCGTAGATACCTATACTGTTTCTCATACGCCACCCCCAAAGTGTTGTAAAGCGTTATCAGCAGCGGCGATTCCGACGATGTCTTCTCCAGCTCCGCAATCTGCTCCTGCAGCCCTTCCCCAGAGACCGGCTCGCCCTCGTCTCGCATCACCTCCCCCATCGCCTGCAGTGGCGTCCCAATCTCCGCCACGGCCACCGGCTGCGCCACAAACTCAAACACCCCGCTGCGCCAGCTCCAAAAATCCGGAGCCTGCCGCGATAGCCGCGTGGCGATCGAATCCGCCAGCCACAGCACAATGGGGAACTCAAACTGCCGCAGCGCCTCCCGCGTCCACTGCAGCGAAAAGAAAAACCGCTCCTGCTCCGACTGCGCCTCATTCAGCCGCACCCCCAGCAGCTCGCTGGCGTTCAGCACCGTCACCATACCTGCCCCATCCCGCAGGGCAGGCTCTCGGGCGAGCAACTCCTCCAGCGTTGCCCGCAGGCTAGGCCGCTTCGGGTCCAGCCGCGCCCGAAATGTAGCGATACCAGCCGCCTCAAGCTCTGCCTCGTAGTCTTCAATCAGCTGAGCCTGCAGGTTGCGATCGTCGCAGATTGCCAGCAGCAGGTCTAGCCGCTGCTGGCTAGCCTTGATGGACAGCAGCAGCTTGCGAAGTTCGCGCTGGTTGAGGCGATCGAGGTCGGGGGGCGTCATAGAGGGAACCTAGATCAAATCCTTCCGCTTCAACAAATCCACCACAATCGGGTGCAGGTCATACCACAGCTCCTCATTTTCATATTCCAGCACATACAGCCCGTGCAGCAGCTCCAGAAAGCTATCGCTCTTAATATCCGCTGGGGCAAAATCTCGGTACGTCTCCACCAGCAGGTCGTACAGGTTGCTGCCCAAAGTCCGGGCAAACTGGTTGCGCAGAGCCTTTACCGCTGCCGCCAAAATCTCAGCGTCAATCCTTACGTCTTCGCGATCGCCCAGCTCCAACTCCAGCATGCACTCCCGGCAGCATTCCTGAGCTAGACGCACCAGCTCCCGGAGCACGCCGCCGCTCAGCAGCACAATTTGCCGCTTCACCTCTAGGTCAATCAGCTCGTCAGGGATGCGCTTTCCCAGTAGGGCCAGCAGCCGCTCTACGTTCGCCTCAATGGGTGCAGCGTCATCCTTATGGGCCACATCCTGGGGAAAGAACTTGGTCACCGGCAGCTGAATCGTGCGGCTGTCAGAGTCCAGCGTTGCCATTAACCGGGGCTCCCGAATCACCGCAATGGGGATGGTGAACACCACGCGGATGTTGGGGGAGAACAGCGCCTTGATGTTGTCCTGAAAGATTGTCCTAACGACTGACAAATCCAGCTTGTCTAGATCATCAATGATCACAAGTACAGGTTTACCGATGGTCGACTGAATCGCTGCCGCAATTAGGTCAATTTGTCGTGATAGGTCCGACACCCGCCGCTCATAAGTCTGCTTAATCTCTTCGCGGAACGCCCCCTCTTTCTGCAGCTTGCCCTTAAAGAAGTCAAACAGGTCCACCCCCACCGACATCTCTTGCTTCAACTGGTCGCTGTAGGTGCGGGTCTTTGTTTGGGAGAACCAGTTGATTAGCGCCGTCTTAGTGCTCTCAGGGATGGGGATTTGCAGCTTTGTCGCTTGGCTGAGCAGCTTTAGGGCAATGGAATAGAGAATATTGATGTGGTTTACATCCGACATTTCCACCATGTCGGCAATGGAAAATAAGGCTACAAAGTGGCCGTCATCCCGCATTTGCCGCGCCAGTTGGGCTAGCAAGGTAGACTTACCGCAGCCGCGATGGCCCGTGAAAATCAGTTTTCCCGCCTCATCAGATGCGATGATAGCGCTACGCAGCTTCGCCAGAGGTCGCTGACCGTAGGGCACCCGAAACTTTTCAACCTCTTCCGCCGACAGCAGCGGGAACAGATTTAAATTGCGGTAAGCCTCTGTAAATAGCGCGTAGCGCTCCTCGTCCATCCGCGATCGCCCCAAAAATCTGCACCCATCATACCGGAGTCGGAAACCGACGGGTTAAATGTCATCGCTGCGGTGGGTTACGCTGACGCTTAAACTCACCCTACCGCTCAATCCTAAACCTACGCACTGAAATATTTCGCCGTCGGATGATACGCCACGATCGCCGTCGTCGATTGCTCCGGATAGAGCTGCTCACTCTCATCCATCGTCATACCAATGCGCTCCGTCCCCAGTAGATCCAGCAGCGTATACTGGTCTGCAATATTAGGGCAGGCCGGGTAGCCAAAGCTGTAGCGCGAGCCCTGGTAGCGCTGCGCCAAGATATCCCGGATGCCCGCCGGGTCTTTATCGCCAATACCCAGCTCCCGGCGAATGCGGGCGTGGCTCCACTCCGCCACCGCCTCCGCCATCTGCACCGAGAAGCCATAGTAGTAGAGGTAGTCCGTATAGCGATCGCTCTCGAACAGCGACTTGGCGTGCTCGGTGGCCACCTCACCTACGGTTACGGCCTGCATGGGGAACACGTCCACCACGCCGGTATCGCGAGGGGCAAAGAAGTCGGCGATGCACAGGCGGCGCAGGGACCTTTGACGAGGAAAGTCAAAGGTGGCCACGGGCGCTAAGCCGTCAGGCAGCTTCGCGGCTTTTTGCAGTACTGCCGGGTCGTAGATATGGAGGCTGTTGCCGTCGGCCTGGCAGGGGAAGTAGCCGTAGACCACTTGCGGGGCCAGGAGCCTGTTGCTCAGCACCTGATGCTTCAGGTCTTCCAGGATGGGGTAGGCTTTCTCCGCCAAAAAGAGGTCGTATTCTTCGCGAGACTGATCTTTGGGCTTGCGGAACTGCCACTGCCCCGCAATCAGGGCCTGCAGGTCTAGGAAGTCAAACACTTCTTCTAAGGGGATATCCTCTGGGCCCAGCACCTTGCTGCCCCAGAAAGGCGGGGTGGGGCGCTTGATATCGATAGCCACAGCCTCAGAGCGCTGGGTATCGACCACCGCCTCTTCAAGGGCAGCTGCTTCAGGCGTATCGGCGCTGGGGACCTCCTCTACTGGGGCAAGCTCCTTATGGCCGTTCTGGCTGTGACCGTTCTGGGCGGCGCCATTATGCTCAGCCTCATCTAAAAAGCCGCCCAGGTCGTC
>JBHJHD010000056.1:0-17614 GCA_050331115.1 Elainellaceae cyanobacterium | reverse complement strand
TTTTATTATCCCGTAGGGGCACCCGGCCGGGCTACCTCAGGCGGGCGTCATATCCCCCTAAATTTTAATACAAACCATTTGGTTGGGCCTTTTTACCGGTTACGGGCGTACGGCCGTACGCCCCTACCGTGTATCCCAATTTTAGGAATCAATCAACGCCCAATTATTCGACGCTGATAAGGGCTAGGGCCGTACCTTGGTAGTAGTGGCCCAAAATGCTGTCGTAGCTGTGGCCCTGGTCCGCCAAGCCGCGAGCGCCCCACTGGCTCATGCCCACCCCGTGGCCGAAGCCGCGACCGCTAAAGGTGAAGGATGTGGGTACGGCCACCAGGTTGCCCGCGCTAGCCACCCGACCCATTTGGGGCTGTACCGCAAACAGCGTGCTCCGCAAGCCAAGCAGCGATCGCAGATCATTGCCTTTAATGGTCCGCTGACCCGCATCGCCGACGATCTGCATCGAAGCGACTCGGCCTCGAGGCGTCATGCGCTCTGGGTTCATAGCGATAATATTGCCCAGGCCAGGCAGCTTGGCCTTTAGGTCGTTGGCCGAAACCTGCGCGCTCCAGCTAAAGACGGGCGCGCTTTGGTCAAAGTCGGCCACGCCGCGCAGATAGGGGATGGCGCTTGACCACACATCCTCTACGTTCTCCGTGTGTCCTCCTGACGACGAGTGGAACACCGCCTCAATAATTTGACCGTTGTGGGTGAGCACCTGGCCTTCGGTCGCCTCTACCGCCGACACCACGGGGGGCTCCTCTTGAATGACGCCTTTATACACCTGCCAAGCTGCCGTATCGCCGACGTCAAAAACGGGATTACCCCGGTGCTCGCGCTGGTAAAGGGCGTAGGAGCGAGCGGCCACCGCCTGCGCTTCTAGCGCGGCTGCGGGCCAGCTGGTGGGCATCTCGCTGCCCACTACGCTATACAGGTACTTTTCTAGGTCGACGTGGTTGACCGCCGTGATGCCGTCCGAGGTCGCCACCACCTGGGTGCGGCCCCGATACCAGCTGTCGCCGATGTAGACGTAGCCCTCGCCCTCCGGCTCAATCCAAAAGGCGTCATCTTCCCAGTCGTGGATGGCGACCTCACCGCCCTCAGCCTCGGCAATCACTGCGCTACCGGCCGGGATGCGGGCGATCGCTTCTCCAGTTCCATCGAGCAGCAGCGCTTGGGTCGAAGTGCCCACCACCACTGACGGCACCTGCTCTTCAATGGCAACCCGCATCTCCAGTTCAGCCCGCGCCGGGCCTGCCTGAGCCGCTGCCCCGGTAAAGGCCGCGAGCGCAACTAGGGCAAAAGACCACTTAGACCGCAGCCGCAGGTTGGACGACGCCAGTCTAAAGAGACTCTGCTGGAGACGCTGAAGAGACGATGGGTTGGTGCGGTCGCATGATGCTGTCATAGGAGTAACTCCTCAGGGATTGGGTGAAAGGGTAGACGAGCTGTTGGGAAATTTCGGTCAGTTGTAGGGCCGTTCTCTAGTGCTCCCTCAACTCTCCGCAATTCTATCGGCTCAATTCGATGGCGTCACGCCGCCGACGTTCAGCTAATCAGATCGGTACAGAATTCTAAAAAGCCAAAGATGCGGGGTTCAAAGAGCAGCAGGGCCGGTATCCTTTTACCGAGAGGGTATTCGGGCGCTGGCGATCGCCCTTTGGGCACGTGAGATTGTCTACCCTTGGGCTTATTCAGCTGTGACAATTCCGCATCAGGATGAACTTGATATCCTAGTAAGTAGGTACAACCTTCGCCCTGGAGTGGATTCGATTTTGCAAATCACGTTTCTTGGCACCAGCTCTGGCGTTCCAACGCGATCGCGCAATGTGTCCAGTATTGCCCTACGGCTGCCGCAGCGCTCAGAAGTGTGGCTGTTCGACTGCGGCGAAGGCACCCAGCATCAGCTTTTGCGAAGTGATTTGCGGCTGAGCCAAATTCGGCGAATTTTCGTCACCCACATGCACGGCGACCATATCTATGGCCTTATGGGGCTGCTGGCCAGCTGCGGTCTAGCGGGCAACCCCAGCCGCATCGACATCTACGGCCCGCCCCGCCTAGAAGAATTTCTCAAAGCCGCGAACCGCTGCTCCGAGGTGCGCTACTCCTACCCCGTCAGCGTCCACACCGTTAGCGAAGGGCTGGTGGTCAAAGAAGACGGCTACAGCGTCCACTGCCGCCCCCTAAAGCACCGCCTACCCGCCTTCGGCTACCGGGTGGCAGAGAGCGATCGCGCGGGTACCTTCGATGTAGAGCGGGCCAAGGCCCTGGGCATTCCCTCTGGCCCGCTCTACGGCCAGCTTAAAAAAGGAAAGACGGTCACCCTCGATGACGGTCGCCGCATCAGCGGCGCGGATCTCTGTGGCCCCATGGAAATTGGCCGCAAGTTTGTCTACTGCACCGACACCATTTACTGCGAAAACGCTGTAGCTCTAGCCCAAGACGCCGATGTCCTAGTTCACGAGGCCACCTTTGCCCACCAGGACGCCGAGATGGCCTACCAGCGCCTCCACTCCACCTCAACCATGGCGGCCCAAGTGGCCCTGACGGCCCAGGTGAAGCAGCTGATCATGACCCACTTTAGCCCCCGCTACGCCCCCGGCAACGCCATTCAGCTGGACGACCTGCTGCAGGAGGCGCAGGCGATTTTTCCGAATACCAAGATGGCCCGCGACTTCATGACCTACGACATTCCCCGTCGGCGAGAGAAAGCCCTGGTGGCGGCGTCTTAGCTGTCGGTGGATCTGACCTACTTCGCAGGTCAGATCTGAGAGACTAAACCATAAGCTGATACAAAATACAGGCGTTACGCGCTATTCTCGGCGCATTCAACGCGCTGCCGGCAGCGCGTTGTAGAACACACTAGTGACGCCATGTATCTGATCATCGTAGGGGCAGAGGCAGAGGGACGCCGGTTCATCGGAATGGCGGTCGAGCAAAGCCACGAGGTAACCGTAATCGAAGAGGACGAGGAGAAAGCGCGTCAGGTTCTCAAAGAAAATGACGTCCGCGTCTTGAGAGGAGACATCGGTGACGACAAAATCCTGCAGGAAGCCGAAGTCGACCGCGCGGACGGGATTGTCGCGACGACGCACGACGATTCAAAAAACCTGATGGCCATGGTGTTGGCGAAAGAGTACGGCGTCAAGCTCCGGATTAGCCTCGTCAACCAAGCCTCCCACGTGCAGATGTTTAAAGCCCTGGAGGTCGAGGTGGTCAGCGATCCCGCCAGCATCGTTGCGCATCAGCTCTACAAAGCCTTAGATCAACCCGATGACGTTTCAAATTAGGGCCATTGGCCGCGACATCGGGACGCTTTTACTGATCCCAGCAGGCATGGCGCTGCTGTCCCTGCCGGTGTGCATCATCAGTCGGGACTGGTTTGCCATCATGCCCTTTCTGGCAACGGTGCTGGTGGCAGGCGGGCTTAGCCTGCTGCTCTACTCCTCAGGGCAAAGTTCTTCTAAAGATACCTCCCTGCACCAAACGCTGATTAGCGTTGCCCTAGGCTGGGCCATCATCGCCTCCATTGGAGCCCTGCCGCTGTGGTTGACGGCCCAGGCAATGGGAGTGGACGCACCGCCGACGGTCGACAATTTTTCCAACGGGCTGAATGCGCTGTTTGAGGGGTTTTCTGGGTTCACCAGCGCTGGACTGACCATGACCCTGCGGCCCAGCGAGCTGCCGCACTCCCTGCAGTGGTGGCGATCGCTCATGCAGTGGGTTGGGGGCGTCGGGGTTATTGTGCTAGCGGTAGCCCTGATGGAGCCCTCCCAGGAGCAGTACGTCCTCTATCAGGCAGAAGGTCGCCAGTCCCGGCTGCGGCTCACCATGACGGGCACGGTTCGCCGCATTTGGTTTATCTACACCGGCTATACCGCCCTAAGCGTGCTGCTGTTTCGCGCCGTTGGCATGACCTGGTGGGCGGCCCTCAACCACAGCATGAGCGCCATTTCGACCGGGGGCTTCAGCGTCACTGACGGCAGCATGGGAGCGTATGGGGCCGCCGCTCAGCTCGCGGTGATCCTGGTGATGATTTGCGGCGCGATCTCCTTCAGCGTCCACGATCAGCTGATTTCAAAGCGCCGCCTTTCCGCCCTTTGGCAAGAGCGTCAGCACTTTTTTCTGCTACTGCTGTTAGTGATAGGCACGGGAATCGTTGCGCTTGATCAATATCGGTTTGTGGGTCAGTTCTCCTGGGTAGGCAGCGCCTTCCAGTGGGTCTCTGCCCTCACAACCTGTGGGTTTAGTACGCAGCCGCTTCAGTTTTGGAGCAGTACCAGCAAGATTCTGCTGAGCATTGCCATGACCTTTGGGGGGGCGGCAGGGTCTACGGTCGGGGGGCTGAAGCTCAACCGCGTTCTCGCCCTGATTGAAGCGATAGCCTGGCGTTTCCGCAGAACTACCCTGTCGCCGCGCCAGATTACGCTTCGAGAAATTAACGGGCAGCTGCTGAACCCCGCGCAGGCCAGTCGCCGAATTGAAGACGCCGTCGCGCTGGCTCTGCTGTGGCTAGTCGTAGTTACCGCTGGCGTCCTCGTGCTGATTCCGCTCGTGCCCGGGGAATATGGTCTCAGCGACGTTCTCTTTGAATCGAGCTCAGCTCTAGGAGCCGCAGGAATATCGGTTGGTATTACCGGGCCTTCGCTACAGTGGGGCGGCAAATGTGCGCTGATCGTACTGATGTGGATGGGACGACTCGAAATTATCCCGGTGCTGATGCTGTTCTACGTGCCGTGGCACTACATCACGAGGCGATCGCGCTAGCGTAGGGGCGTGAGGCACCGCTTTCCAGCAATTCAGTTCAGCAGTCCTGCCCAGCAATTCAGCCATGGTGGGCCGCAATCCCCTAAGATCAAGCCTGAGTAATCTGCAAATACCCTATGCGTCCGCTGTCGACCCCCCAGACTCCGCCCCCCGCTAAACCCCACCACACCTCCCTCATCACCTGGCTTCGGGCGCTGTGGCGATTCTCCCGCCCCCACACTATTGTCGGCACTACCCTCAGCGTTCTTAGTCTCTTTACCCTCGCGATCGCGGACCCGGCGGTGGGCTTTCCGGGCAACCTCGCTGCACCGATGCTGGATGTGCTAGTGCCGGGGCCGCTGGTGCTGGGTGTACTGGTGCTGGGTGCGCTGCTGGCCTGCCTGTGCGGCAATGTCTACATCGTCGGCCTCAATCAGATCGAGGACGTTGAGATTGACCGCATCAACAAGCCTCATTTGCCCATCGCTGCGGGTATATTTTCTCGGCGACAGGGCTGGTGGATTGTGGGGCTGTGCGGCGGCGTCGCGCTGGTGAGTTCCCTGGCGCAGGGGCGGTTTCTGGCGGCGACGGTGTGGTCAAGCCTCGTCATCGGCACGCTGTACTCGCTGCCTCCGGTGCGGCTAAAGCGCTTCCCCTTTTGGGCCTCGGTGTGCATTTTCACCGTGCGGGGGGTGATCGTCAACCTGGGTCTATTTTTGCACTTCAGCGATCGCCTCGGTCAGCCCACCATTACCCCGGCGGTATGGGTGCTGACGGCGTTCGTGCTGGTGTTTACCTTCGCCATCGCCATCCTCAAAGACATCCCCGACATTGAGGGCGATCGCTGCTACCAAATCCGCACCTTTACGGTGCAAGCGGGTCCGGGTCCGGTGTTTCGCCTGGCCCTTTGGACCCTAACCCTGTGCTACGCCGGCATGATTGCAGCGGCGCTGCTGCTGCCCTCAATTCATACGGGCCTGATCGTCGCCACCCATCTGCTAGCGCTGGGGGCGATCTGGGTCTACGGTCAGCGGGTCTCCCTGGCCGAGAAGCGCTCCATCGCCCGGTTTTACCAGTTTGTGTGGCGGCTGTTCTTCCTGGAATACATTTTGTTTCCTGTCGCCTGCCTGCTGGCGGTTGCCCCCCAGTGACGTTATGAGCGTGACGCCATGAGCGAGGGTATCGTCTATCTGCTAGGAGCCGGACCGGGGGGCGTCAAGTACCTCACCCTGCAGGCCCACAGCATTTTGCAGCAGGCCGATGCGCTGGTGTACGACGCTTTGGTCGACGAGGCGCTGCTGGGGGTTATCCCTGCCGGCTGCGATCGCCACTGCGTCGGCAAGCGCGGCGGCCAGCCCAGCACCCCCCAGCCCCAAATCAATCAGCTGCTGGTGACCTTAGCCCAGCAGCACCGGCACGTGGTGCGGCTGAAAAGCGGCGACCCTTTTATTTTTGGACGCTGCGCCGCCGAGATTGAGGCCCTGCGGCAGGCGGGCTGCGCTTATGAGGTGGTGCCTGGCCTCTCCTCAGCCCTCGCTGGCCCACTGCTGGCCCATATTCCCCTCACCGACCCCGTGCTCAGCGCTGGGTTCACCGTCGTCAGCGCCCACCAGCCCGACCAGCTCAACTGGGAGGCCCTCAGCGCCCTGGACACCCTAGTGTTTTTGATGGGCACCCGGCAGCTTCCGGCCATTGTCGAGCAGCTGCAGCGCCACGGGCGATCGCCCCGTACCCCAATCGCGATTATCCGCTGGGCGGGGCAGCCCCAGCAGCAAATCTGGCTGGGCACCCTAGAGAACATCGTGCAAAAGACCTCTCGACAGCGGCTCTCGCCGGCCATTATGGTAATTGGGGAGGTGGTAAAGCTGCGCGACTACCTCCAGCCGCCTACCCCAGCCCGTATGCTATTTCCACTACAGGGAAAGACAGTCCTGGTGACGCGTTCGGCGGGCCAGTCCGCTGAGTTTCGCGATCGCCTGGAGGCGGAGGGGGCCCGCGTCGTCGAGATGCCCGCTTTAGAAATCACGGCTCCTGACCATTGGCAGCCTTTAGATGACGCTATCAGCCAGCTCTCCGGCTTTGACTGGCTAGTACTCACCTCCGCCAACGGGGTTGATTTTTTGTTTGAGCGACTGCAGCACCACGGCCTCGACGCCCGCGCCCTGGCCGGAGTAAAAATTGCGGTGGTGGGGCGCAAGACGGCCACCGTTCTGCGATCGCGGCAGCTCACCCCAGACTTTGTGCCGCCAGAGTTTGTGGCAGATTCCCTTGCCGAGCACTTTCCCGGTGGCGCAAATTTAGCAGGCACCCGAATTCTGTTTCCCCGCGTGCAGGCGGGGGGCCGCGAGGCGCTAGTCAATGGTTTGGCGGCGAAAGGGGCCGATGTCGTGGAGGTGCCTGCCTACCAGTCCCGCTGCCCGCAGGCGATCGCCCCCGAGGCCGAGGTGGCGCTGCGTCATAGGGAGGTCGACGTCGTGACCTTCGCCAGCTCAAAAACGGTGCGGTGCTTTCAGCGGCTTGCTGCGGCGAAGGGGCTCATGGGGGCGCTAGAAGGGGTTTGCATCGCCTCTATCGGCCCCCAGACCTCTGCAACCTGCCGAGAGCATTTGGGCCACATGGATGTTGAGGCCCAGGAATATACCCTAGAGGGGCTAACCGAAGCCGTTATTGCCTGCCTGACAGGCCAATGACCCAGCAGATTATTGGCCTTACGGGCGGCATCGGCATGGGCAAATCCACCGCGTCACGCTACCTCCAGGCGGCGCACCACCTGCCTATTCTCGACGCCGATGAGCTAGCGCGGGAGGCCGTTCAGCCGGGGTCTGATATTCTGGGGGCGATCGCGGCGCGCTATGGTGACGTGCTCAGCGCAGACGGCAGCCTAAATCGGCCCGCGCTAGCCCGCATCATTTTCGAAGACGCCGCAGAGCGCCGCTGGGTTGAGCAGCAGATTCACCCCTACGTGCGCGATCGCATGCGGCAGGGGACCCAGTCCCTCGATGCGGAACGCGTGGTTTGGTCAGTGCCGCTGCTATTCGAGGCCGGCCTGACCTCCCAGGTGACCCAAATCTGGGTAGTCTACTGCACCCCAGAGCAGCAGCGGCGGCGGCTGCAGCAGCGGGGCCTGTCTGTTCAGCAAATTCAGGCCCGCACCCAAACCCAGTGGCCCATTGAGCAGAAACTTGCCCAGGCAGACGTGCGGCTCGACAACACCTCGACCCCAGAAGCGCTGTACCGGCAGATTGACGCGGCGCTCCGTTAGAAGGCGCAGCCTGGTTGTGCTCTAGGGAAATGACGCAAACGTAGGCCTATGATAGATCCAGCGTAATCGCCGCCGCCATACCCAGACAGACCGCAGACGTGCTCCGGACCAACCGCTATAGTCCCCTTGGTTACCCTTTTGATGGATGAACAACCGCGACTTTCAAACTATGTTAAGAAATGCATATCTCCGTCCTAACGCACCGACCTAAGCGCTGGCGACCCGACCTAAGCGCTGGTGACAATGTGACGGCTGGCTTTTTGCAGCCCGGCCTGCTGAGGCATCCGTAACGCCTTTTCTGTCCTGACTCCTTACCCTATGATCTCCTCCCCCTCTGCCGCGCTGCCCTCCGCTCTACTCCCAAACCGAATTCTAGTTTCCGTGCTAGGCGTCACCATCGCGACTGGGCTGCTAGCGGCCTGGGTCACTAGCGTCGCGGTACTCTTTTCACTCAACTACGCCGCCTACGACTGGCGCTGGATTGCAGCCGCCATCGTAGGCCATGGGTTTCTCTACACCGGGCTGTTCATCGTTACCCACGACGCCATGCACGGTTCGGTGTGCCCCTGTGCGCCTCGCCTCAACCACGCTATCGGCGCGATCGCCTCCTACGCCTATGCGCTTTTTCCATACCACACCCTGCGGCAGAAGCACCACATCCACCATAAGTATCCCACCGAGGCCCAAGACCCCGATTTCCACGAGGGACCGTTTGGCATCTTGTCTTGGTATTTCAGCTTCATTCAGCAGTACTGGGGCTGGGGGCAGTTTTGGGGCATTTCCCTGATTGTTTATCCCCTGATGTGGGTTTGCCACGTCCACGCCGTCAACCTGCTGCTGTTCTGGATTTGCCCGTTTGTGATCAGCTCGCTACAGCTGTTTTTTTTTGGCACCTACTTACCCCATCGCCGCGGCAGCGGCTACCCGAGCAGCTACTGCGCCCGTAGCTTGCCCCTGCCCTGGCTGCTCTCGCTAGGGGCCTGCTACCACTTCGGCTACCACGAAGAGCACCACCGCTATCCTCAGGTGCCCTGGTGGTGGCTACCTACGGTATACTCGCGGCTCAAGGGTCAGCGCTAAGGCTAGGCGCAAGTCGTGATAAACGAACTTGCCAATTGCCACCTTCGAGTCGCTATAGTTGAGGTGACAGTTAGCACTCGCATCGACAGAGTGCTAAATTCTAAATTGCAGCACTGTAAGATGGAGGACTATGGCAAAATTTGTAGTGTTTGACGAGAAATCTCGGCAGGCCCTGGAGCGCGGCGTCAACGCGATCGCCGATGCGGTTCGAATTACCCTAGGGCCTAAGGGACGAAACGTCGTGCTCGAAAAGCAGTATGGCGAGCCAGACATCGTCAACGACGGTATTTCTATTGCTAAAGAAATCGAGCTAGAAGACCCGCTGGAGAATACAGGCGCTCAGCTAATTCGAGAAGTGGCGTCTAAAACTAAGGACATTGCGGGGGACGGCACCACCACAGCCACCGTTTTAGCCCAGGCGCTGATTCGTGAAGGCCTAAAGAACGTGGCAGCGGGCACTAACCCCGTCAGCCTGCGGCGCGGTATAGAAAAGACCGTGAATAAGCTCGTGGCCCAGATTGAGGATATGGCCCAGCCCATCAGCGGTAACGCCATTGCCCAGGTCGCCACGGTGTCCTCGGGTAACGACGAGGAAGTGGGCGACATGATCGCCGAGGCCATGAGCAAGGTGAGCAAAGACGGCGTGATCACTGTGGAAGAGTCTAAGTCTCTGAGCACTGATCTAGAAGTCGTGGAGGGGATGCAGTTCGACCGGGGCTACATCTCGCCCTACTTTGTGACCGATCAAGAGCGCATGGTGTGCGAGCTCGAAGACGCGGCGATTTTAATCGTAGATAAGAAAATCAGCAGCATTCAGGATCTCGTTCCTGTGCTAGAAAAGGTTGCGCGGGAAGGTAGGCCGCTGCTGATTATTGCGGAAGACATTGACGGCGAGGCCCTAGCGACGCTGGTGGTCAACCGGCTGCGGGGCGTCCTTAATGCAACGGCGGTCAAGGCTCCGGGCTTCGGCGAGCGCCGCAAGGCCATGCTGCAGGACATCGCCGTGCTGACGGGCGGTCAGATGATTTCTGAGGAAATTGGTCTTAGCCTAGATGCAGTGTCCATCGATATGCTGGGCCGGGCGCGGAAAGTGACCTGCACCAAGGACACCACCACTATCGTCTCGGAAGCGGGCAATAAGGCCGACATCGAAAAGCGCATCGGCCAGATTCGTCGCTCCCTAGATGAAACCGACTCCGACTACGACAAAGAGAAGCTGCAGGAGCGGCTAGCCAAGCTCGCGGGCGGCGTCGCCGTCATCAAAGTGGGTGCGGCCACCGAAACTGAGCTGAAGGACCGCAAGCTGCGCATTGAGGACGCCCTAAACGCGACCCGCGCGGCGGTGGAAGAGGGCATCGTTCCCGGCGGCGGCACCACGCTAATTCGTCTCTCTCAAAACGTGGCCGGTCTCAAGGAAGGGCTGTCGGCAGAAGAGCAAATTGGCGCCAACATCGTCATCAAGGCGCTAGAAGCCCCGCTGCGGCAAATTGCCGACAATGCGGGTGCAGAAGGCTCCGTGATTGTGGAACGGGTGCGCAGCCTGGATGGCAACCGCGGCTATAACGCTCTGACAGGTGAGCTAGAGGACATGATTGAGGCGGGCATCATTGACCCCGCTAAGGTTGTGCGTTCAGCGCTGCAGGACGCAGCCTCTATTGCCGGTATGGTGCTAACCACCGAGGCTCTAGTGGTCGAAAAGCCTGAACCTGCTGCTGCTGCTCCCGACATGGGCGGCATGGGTGGCATGGGCGGCATGGGCGGCATGGGCGGCATGGGCGGCATGCCTGGTATGGGCGGTATGGGCATGATGTAGCCCATTTCCCCGCAGCCTTACTGCGTGACGATTGAAGCGGCCCTTAGAAGTAGGGGCCGCTTTTTGGTGCTGTGACGGTAGCGGTTGCGCTCAAACCAGACTGTGCTCAAACCAGACTGTGCTCAAACCAAATTGGCGCCCCGCTCGGCGCAAAAATCGATATAGGTTCTCACCAGGCGCGACAGCTGCTTTTGGGAGGGATACAGTAGGTTGAGCTCGCACAGCGGCAGCGGGTAGTCTATCAGCAGACGCTTCAATCTACCGTCTACAATCGGCGCTTGGGCTAAAAACGGCGGCAGCTCGGTAATGCATAGCCCCGCCAAGGCCAGCTCCAGAAGATGTAGATAGTCGTTGACCTGGAGAAATGGGTTAATTTTCGTAGCCTCACTGCCTAAAAGCCAAATCTTTGCGCCCGCCGCGTTTCTCCAAGATGCGCAGGGGAGCTCGGCGAGCTGCTTGGGGCGCTGGGGCTCGTGGTGCGCGTTCAGAAACGCCGGACTGGCCACCAGCAGATGGCGGTACTCCCCGAGCTTCTTTACAATTGCTCCCTTATCTTGGCGATCGCCAATCCTCAGCGCAACGTCAATTCCGTCCTCAATCAGGTCAACCCGGCGCTCCGTCATCAAGACCTCAACGGCGACGTTGGGGTGCTGGGTTTGGAAGTCTCGCAGCAGCGATCGCCAGGGCACAAATCCCGGCGGCAGCGATAGACGCAGCGTTCCTGAAAGCTGAAGCTGGTCCTGCTCAAGGGCACACAGCCCCGTTTCAAAGGCCTCGACGCCCTGTCGGGCGTGGTCCAAGAATCGCTTGCCGCTGTCGGTCAGCCGCAGGCGGCGGGTCGATCGCTCTAGTAGTCTAACCCCCAGCTCTTTTTCCAGCGCTTTGATATGTCGACTCACCGTCGCCACCGGCACGTTTGTCCGGCGGGCCGTCTCGGAAAAACTGCCGTACTGAGTGACTTTGACGAATAGCGCTGCCGCGTTGAGGTTCATCTTTTCACATTTGAGAAGCTGCTTCTTAGTTTTACCGACTACTCAACAAATTTGAAAGTTTGTAGACTGCGAGTAGCGCTGTTTGCAGCCAATAGGAGAACTAACCATGGACCATGCTCAGCCTCAAAAGGAAAGCACGCTCCCGTTTCACAAACTCGGCGCCCTCTGCTACGGCCTTTGGGGCTTTTGGCACTTTCGCGTCGTCGCCCGCATGTTCAATGCCGCAGGCCAGATGGAGCCGAACGTGCTTCAGGCCAGACTCTACCAGGGAGCCTTTCATATTCTGTGGTTTGCGGTGGGGGCAGTGGCGATCGCCATCGCCTTCAACTGGCGCAACAGCCGCGTCGGCTACTGGGCCAACCTGCTGATGATCGGCTGGACAGAGGTCGGCCTGCTGCTGTTTTTTATGCTGCCAGGCTACTTTCCCTGGCTGCCGACGGGGTTCATCGGTCCGCTGCTGTGGGTCTGCGCGGTTGTATTCAGCACCTTGGGCTATCGTCTCAATCTCAAGAGCGACTAGGCAAGAGCGCTCAAGCAAAAGCACCAAACCAGGAATAAGCCATCCAGAGCTGTACGTCCTTCTAGGAAAGATGGCTGCGGACACGGTCTTTCCCGCCCACAGGCACCCGGACCCTCGCATTACAACAGTCCTTTCCGGCGTGATGCACTACGGAACGGGCGAAGCGTTTGATGCTGACAAAGTTCAGCCCTATCCCGCTGGGTCCGTGGTGTGCACACCCGCGAACCTGCCGCATTTTATGTGGGTGAGCGGTGAGGCGGTAATGCAAGAAACGGGGTTTGGACCGACGGGGCTGAGCTGGGTAGAAACTGGAGAGTGATGAGTTGAAGCGCCCCGAATATCCACCTTAAAAAGGCATTTCAGCCGTCACAGCGCTTCCTTATCGACCTCTTATTTAGGCGTCACGGTAGGTTCAGGCCCGACCCCCAATATAGAAATGTAGCCGAGGGGAACAGACCTGAACGCTACAAGACGTTATGTAGAGGTATCTTCCATGAGACCCATCATCAAAACCGCGCTAATCCCAGCTATCTTCGCCGCAAATCTAATCACTGCTGACGTGATTGCGCCCAAATCTGCCTATGCGCAGCCGCAGGCTGCTTCAATCGCAGCTGAAGTCTCGATCGCCTCAGATAAACCAGTATTGGAAGAGAAATCGGCTCTAGAGGAGACGACCACGCTGAAGCACCATGGTGGCCATCACGGCCATCACGGCCACCGCGGCCGCCGCAATCGCCGCAATCGCCGCCGTATTATCCGTCATATCTTTCACTAGATGCAGCTTCTACCGGCAAGCCCCAATGCCCACAGGGCATTAGGTAGCCAAAGACATTGGTAGCAAACGTTTCGTGAAACTGCTTGATGGTCAGCTCGGCTAGATCTTTGCGCACCATCTGAAAGGCGGCGTTGTTGACCAAGATGTGAACATGGCCAAACTTTTCCATAGTTTGAGTCACTGCGTCTTCGCAAGCCTTCTCGCGCACGTCCATTTTGATGGGCAGACACTGACCGCCGCGCTCTTCCACCATGCTTTTGGTCTTTTCGGCGTCTTCGTCGTTGACGTTGTACAAGATGGCTATATTGGCCCCCTCTACGGCGTAGGCGATCGCTACCGCGCGGCCAATACCGGAGTCGCCCCCGGTGATGATAGCAACTTTTCCGGTGAGCTTACCCGCTGCCTTGTAGTTAGAGAGGTCACTGTCAGGGGCAAGGTCCATGTCCTCTTGGCTCGCCGGATAGGGAAGCTGCTGTGCGTCAATCTGGTCTGGGGTAGGGCGGGGTTCTGATTGAGCCGTACTGCCTTTGTCTACCTTTTGATCAGCCATGGGAAAAATCCCGTATTCTCATCGAGAATCGATCATAAGCGAGGTTTTTTCCGGAGACTCTATCTGAGGAGACAGGTTTACTCGCTGCCACTACGGTCTACGCACTGGGACTATGAAACCCTCTCTCTCTGGCTTTAGCGACATTTTTCACTGTTATCGGCGCTGCCTTTTTTCAGTGGGCGATCGTCGATATCATCACCCCTTTTGGACTGCTCCCTCTATTCGGCATTGTTTTTATCCTGTTTCTGATTTCGCTCGTCGTATCCCTAGTCAGCTTGGCGAGAGTTAGGCACCGCAAGGGCATTCGGGGTGCGGCTCCAATTGTGGTTAATCTGGTCACCGTGCTGGCCGTGCTCTACGTTCCCTTTACGCGGCTGTGGCTCGATCTAGACTTTCGTCGGCACCTCTCTCAGCGGCGGGAGTCGTCTCCATGGTCCACAGCGGAGCGCTGCCGGTCGGGGAGTATGGCCTTACCGCGGTGCCAAAGAACTACTCGGGCGTGACGTCGGGCAGCAGAGACATCATTGTTGAGGGGTCACCGTCAAAGCAGTACGTGTTTTTTTACACCTATCGCGGAATTCTCGATGACTATTCCGGGGTTGTGTACGTGCCGCCGGGCCTCAGCCCCAGTGACTTTCGAGATGATGTAGAGGTTACGCCAATAGAAGGCCAGTGGTATTTTGTTCGTGGCCAGTGACGGTGAATTGGGGGCGGCTGGAGGCGGACAGAGGGCGCTTCTCTCGTGGTCTAGATTTCTCTTCCCATAGGTCATAATTAGAGCGTCCTTCCCGCGTCACGTCTATGGCCGCTCCCCAGACCATCCTCTTCCTCGCTGCTAACCCCAAAGACACCGCTCGCCTGCAGCTGGGTCAGGAGCTGCGAGACATTGCCGAAGGGCTGCAGCGCGCCCAAAAGCGCGACCAGTTTGAGCTAGAGCAAAAGCTGGCGGTGCGCCCCCGCGATATTCAGCGGGCCATGCTGAACGTGGGGCCGCAAATCGTGCACTTTTCAGGCCATGGGGAGGGGGAAGCGGGCCTCAAGTTTGAGGACGAGGAGGGCAACACGAAACTGGTGGACGGGGCGGCGCTGGCGAGGCTGTTTGCCCTATTTGCCGACCAGGTGAGCTGCGTGGTGCTCAACGGCTGCTACTCTCAGGCTCAGGCGGAGGCGATCGCCCAGCATATTCCCTACGTAATCGGCATGAGCGAGGCGATTGGGGATAGGGCGGCGATCGCCTTTGCGGTGGGCTTTTACGACGCGCTGGGGGCAGGGCGAGACGTGGAGTTTGCCTACAAGCTGGGCTGCACCGCCGTCAGCCTAGAGGGCTTTGACGACTATCTCACCCCCGTATTGCTGAAGCGGTTGCCCGATGAGGCGCGGAGTCCCTCTGCGATCGCTGCACCAGTTTCCCCTACAACACCAGCACCGCCCGTGACATCAGACGGCCCTATCGAGGTATTCATCTCCTACTCTCATAAAGACGATGCGCTACAGGAGGAATTGGTCACCCACCTGTCTAGCTTGAGGCGGCAGGGAAAAATCACTGCATGGCATGACCGGGCAGTGGAGGCTGGGGCGGAGTGGGAAACGCAAATTAGGAAGAAGCTAGAATCTGCTCAGATTATTTTGATGCTTATTAGCCCAGCTTTTATGGCGTCTGATTACTGCTACGACATTGAAATGCAGCGAGCGATGGCCCGTCACGACGAGGGTACGGCCCGCGTCATCCCAATTATCCTGCGTCCCTGCGACTGGAAAGATTCTCCTTTTAGCAGACTGAAGGCGATGCCGGAGGACGGCAAACCCGTGACGCAGTGGGGCGATCGCGATTCGGCTCTTCTAAACGTGGTGCAGGGCATCCGGCGATCGCTGGAGTCGCTGTCAAAAAAGTAGTTCGTTGTTTGCCAGTTTCTGGCGCTGGGGTAGAGGACGGTGGGCAAGTGCTGTATCGAGGGGGTGATTCGCCCTTCATTATTGGTCCGCCAATTACCCATCCGCGCCAGTTCTTTGGTCGTCGCCGAGTCTTGAAGCGCCTGTTTAACCTCCTGAAGAAACACCCGCTACAGAATGCGGCCATTATTGGGCAAAGGCGATCGGGGAAGACCTCGCTGCTAAACTATGTGCGCACGATTACCACGATGCCTGCTGAGGAACTGCGACCGGGGCAAAAGTCGGACTGGCTGCCCCATCCGGAGGCCTATCGCTGGATTTTTGTGGATTTTCAGGATGCACGGATGACGCAGCGGCAGGGGTTACTGCGATACCTGCTGGAGTCGATGGATCTAAGGGTACCGGAGCCGTGCGACCTAGAGCGGTTTATGGAGCGGGTAAGCGGTAGAGTAACGCGGCCAACGGTGGTGCTGATGGATGAGGTGGGGGTCGGGCTGCAGCGTTGCCCAGAGCTAGATGACAGGTTTTGGGAAAGTCTGCGATCGCTTGCTACCACGCAGACGGACGGAAATCTAGCGTTTGTGCTGGCGACGCCTGAGAGCCCGATTGAGCTGGCACATCATACGGGGCACAGCTCGCCGTTCTTCAATATTTTTGGCTACACGGCGACGTTAGGGCCTTTGAAGGAAGAGGAGGCGCGGGAGCTGGTGGGGCGATCGCCAATCCCTTTTCCAGATGCAGACGTGGTGTGGATGCTGGAGCAGAGCGGGGGCTGGCCGATTTTGCTGCAGATTTTGTGTCGGGAGCGGCTATTTGCCCTGGAGGAAGGGGATTTGAGCGATGATTGGCGGGCGGAGGGGCTGGCGCAGATGCAGCCGTTTACCCATTTGTTAGACGGTTAGGGTTTTGAGTACGGTTGCGCTGGCACACATATTCCGCTACAGTGCCAAGCCATGGGCGGTTTTCGCGCCCTATTGCACAAACTGACACCCAAGCTTTAGCGCCCCCTGGAAGTGAGATCGCACGACCAGGGGACTGACCTCCCGCTGATACACCCAGCGAGCGGCTACAGGGATTGTATCCCGTAGCCACCCTCGCCTTGTGCCGCGTGGGGTGGCTAACGTTTGGGTTGTCTTTCCTCTAAAACAAGGAGACAACCCCAATGACCTATGATTTTGACCCTCGCCCTGGCGAGGGCAGCCCGTCCTGCCCGCTTATTTTGCCGGGTGAAGGTGACGATGTGCTGCGGCTGATTGCCATTGGCCCACCCCATTCGGTGGAGTATTGTCGGCTGGCGCTGCACCGCAATGGCTTTGCGGAGGCGAATGACTGGTCGCTGCCGCTGCCGGGGGTGACGCCGGAGACGATTCGGGTGGTGGACCCGCGCCACGTGATGCGGATTTTGACGAAGCGAGTCAATCTGTAGGTCGGCTACACCTAGATCCTGGTGCTCTTCAAGAACGCCAGGATCTGAGTTCCTGAACGTAACGGTGAACGCGATCGCAGCTTGGTCAAGGTCTATCAGTGGTGAATCGCTGGGTTATGACAAACCTCAAAGCGATCGCAAGCCTGCAGCTGCCTTTTGCTAGACAGATTGGCGTTTAGACAACAGAATCATGCGCTTAAATCAAGTTTTAGATATCGTAGGTTCGGTTTGAGATAGCGTAACCCGACAAAAGCGATCGCCCTCAAATTCGCTTCAGTTTAGAAAAGCGATCGCCCCTCAAATAGACCGCCCGCTGTTGGGTTTTCTGCGTCAACCCAACCTACGTTCGGCGTTGGGGTATCAGGCTCAATGACACCGCTTCAGCCTCCAAAAAATGCCTATACTCACTCGCCTGAACAGCATCCTAATTTGATTTTAGGTAGCTTTCAGCTACTTTTTTGGCTAGTGTTTCGTCCTTCGATATGGGAGAGCTATATACGATCTTTCGATACTTTGCTGCATAGAGATGTTGGGCTATTTTCGATATTTAGTCAGAAGAAGTGGAA
>JBHJHD010000055.1:0-42812 GCA_050331115.1 Elainellaceae cyanobacterium | reverse complement strand
CCGAGTACACCCCCCGAAAATCGTCTAGCCTACGGCGAACCCGTCGCGAATCAGCTGCGACAGATACCGAAGCCATGAAGAAGGCCCGCCGAACGACCCAACCCCCCAAGCTCTCTGATAACGACATCGGCTGGTTTGATTGATCGGTCTGGTCTTTGGAGCTGGCTTTAAAGGCCGTGGGGACCTCCCGCAGCTCATTTCCCTTAGCGGCCCACTACCGACAAATCCTGTATCGAAATTGAAGGCGTGCAGCAGGGACCATTCCACTGGGGGTCATTGCCTAGCTCGACGTGCTTTAGAGCCGCGTAGACGTTGCCCGAAACCATGGTGTTTTTTACCCGACCCACAATTTGCCCTTTGTCTACGCGGTAGCCCAAATCGACGTTTACAGAAAAATCCCCCGAGATACCGCCGTCCACCCCCAGCATTTGGTCAACGACAATGCCGTGGTCTAAGTGCCGAATCAAGTCGCTTAGCGATCGCTCACCGGGCTCAACAATAAAGTTGAATAGCCCCGGCGTCGGATAGCTGCCCATTTGAGGGCGGAATCCGTTTCCCGTTGTGCCGCTGCCCAGCCGATTGCCGATGGTGCAGTCGGTGTAGAACAGCTGTAGGACACCGTCTTCTACAAAGGCGATCTCTTTGGTGGGAATGCCCTCATCGTCAAAGGGGCAGCTAAAGGGGCCGGTACCGGGCTGCTGAAACAGCGTCAGGCGATCGCTGAGCACCTGCTCCCCTAGCAGGTCGCTCCAGGGGGAAGCCCGCTCAATGACCCGCTTGCCGTCTAGGGCAGACTGCACCGTATCCCACAGCAGATCGGCGGCCTTAGAGGTAAACAGCACCGGCAAACGGCCCTGGGGCGGATCAACCGTACCCTGAGCCCATTCGACCCGCTGTAAAATCTGCTCGACGAGGCTGTCTGGAGAGAGCTGGTCACGCTGGGTTTGACCGTCCGCCACGTTGAGAAAATCCCCCTCTCGGATGCGCTCAACGCTCAGATAGCTGCTGAGGGTGGTATCGGTATAGCGGTAGTCTAAGCCCTTGGAGTTGAGCAGGCGGGTGGTCTCGGCCTCGCAGGTCCATTCGGCATAGCATAGAACCTCGGGGTAGCGATCGCGAATCTGAGCGATCGCCGCTTTCCCCCAGTCGATCAGCTGCCGGGCGGGTACGGGGTGGCCTACATCGGCGTACTGCACCGGCTTCGGCGCGGCTAGCTCAGCGGCCTCGGGCTGGGTAAGCCAGCTGACGGCGATCGCCCGGTCGACTAAGTCCTGGGGCTCAACGGGGCCATGGGCCACCGCGAGGCCAGGCCGCCCGTCCCGCCACAGGCGCAGGGCAATGCCCTCAGTTTGGGAGCTTTCAATTCGCTTCAGTCGGTTGGCGTCAAAAAAAACGGGGTTGGTCTGCGAGAGCGCCTGATAGACTTCCGCAGCTTCCGCTCCTGCACGGCGGGCAAGCTCTAGCACCTGCTCAGATAAAACATCTGGCTTTCGACGATCGAATACCATAGGTTGAGAGGTAACAGCCTGACACAGCCGCGTGACGATGCGGCTGCGCTGAGATGCTGCGCCGCACTGCCGCACCAAAGCTAAGTCGCTTTGCGATCTTACGCTAAATTGCGCTCTTGCAATAGCCAAAATCCGGCAAAGGACTGGGAGTCGGGGGCTGCCTGGATGCCTAGGAAGTGCGTATTGTTGGCGGCCTGCTTCATCGCTTCAAAGGCTTCGGCCTCGCGCCGCACCGGTTCGGTCGCCAGATTGGCGACGATCCAGGCATCGCTAGCGCCCGTGTGCAGTAAAATTCCCAGGGCTCCCACCTGCGTCGGCTCCACTGACAAGTAGGCGATTTCTAGTCCCGACATCCAGGCCCCGATGGCGGCGGCCCGAGGCGAAAAGATAATCAGTCCCGGCACGGGGGTGTTAGGGGCGATATCGGCCAGGTCTAGGGGAAACGCGTCGCCAAACTGAACGTCCCAATCCGGCATCTCGAGCAGCGCCCCGGCCTCTAAATTCACCACGGCCCAGCGATCGCCCCGTAGGGCATCGGGCAGGGGCTGCGGGGGCTCCGGCGGATAGCCAACCGAGGAGGACACGCCTGGACTATAGCCCGGCATGTCCGGATAAACCGACGCCATACGCGCTTCGATCCAGCGATTCAGCGCTAGCGTCCGGCGGCTGGGCGACACAGGCAGCCCGGCCTCGTCACAGGCCTTGGTAATCATGTTGTTCATCTGGCGGCGAAAAAATCGAATGCGATCCGGGGGGGCAGCGGCTTGGTCGATAGCCGTCTCTAGGGCCTGGCGCAGCCAAACCGAGTTGACCTCCGTGCTGCTGCAAAAGGCTGAATAGCGGTACAGAGACGAGAGATCTTGCGTCACCGCCGTCGGACGCTCACCCAGCAGCAGCTCCCACCGCTTTTTCCCTTTCTCATCCAGCAGCGGACGAGAGTAGAAGTCGAGTTCCCAAACCACCATAGTCAAACCAGAGCGCTTCAAAGTAAGCTCAGCTATTTTAGCGCTATGCCCTTGCGCTATGGATGAACCCTAGGCTTAGGCTAGATTTGACGTGGTAAATGTCCTGATGCCTTGGGGCATTTGCGCGCCCAGTTGCCTGCCAAACGTTGAGGCCTTGAGCGGTTCGCCTTGTCCTAAGCGATTAGCCGACGCAACAGGAGTTCGCAATACGCTGATATTGAGTAAATTTTCAATAAAGGCAGGGGTAAACAGTGGAATTTCTCAATTGGGGATGCAACAGTTTGACTATTGGCTATGCCTGTAAAACAGGTCACTACAGCGATAAATGGCTTATAGCGGACCCACTGCTCGGAAAAGCTAGATAAACCTCTGTAGACCCTGCTGTAGGGTGATGCTAAGCGATAGAATAAGCTATCGCTGCGATGGCCTATTCTTTAAACCCAGACAGACTGAGCCTCGGGTGCGCGTCTTCCACATCGATAACGCTTATTCGGTCGATAGCCGCTAGCAGGCAATCTCGACAGCTCTTTCAATGGATTGCCACACCCGTGTCAAAGCAGCGCGGGCACGAAATGTAGGCGGTGTCTGCTCCTGAGCCAAGGCAGTTCTCTAAGGCTGGGCTGAATGGGATCAGCGCCCGCTATTTCATTTTGTTACTGTTTATTCTTTAGCATATTGACCCGTTTCTATGACATCTGTGATTCGCCTCAAAAACAGCCTTTTGCCAGAAGCTTGGAAACTTTTAGAAGCATCTGTTCTCTATTACAAAGAGAATGCCGTAGGCACCGTGGCAGCCCGCGACCCAGAGGTGGAAGCGCTCAATTACGACCAGTGCTTTGTGCGAGACTTTGTGCCATCGGCCCTGGTTTTTCTGATGAACGGGCAGACGGAAATCGTGCGTCACTTTTTGATTGAGACGCTGATGCTGCAGAGTAGCGAGAAGCAGATGGACCGCTTCAATGCGGGTCAAGGCCTAATGCCCGCTAGCTTTAAGGTGGAGTCCTGGGGTGAGCAGCAGCACCTCGTGGCCGACTTTGGTGAGCACGCCATCGGCCGCGTCACGCCAGTAGACTCCAGCTTTTGGTGGCTAATTTTGCTGCGGGCCTACGTGCGGGCAACGGGCGATCGCGAGCTTGCGGAGCGACCTGAATTCCAGGACGGCATTATTCTTATTTTGAAGCTCTGCTTGGCCGACCGCTTCGACATGTATCCCACCCTGTTGGTGCCCGACGCTGCCTTTATGATTGACCGGCGCATGGGGGTAGCGGGCCATCCCTTAGAGATTCAGGCGCTATTTTACGCGGCGCTTCGTGCGGCCCGAGACTTGCTCATTCCAGGCAACAAGCGGCGCGAGGTCTACATGCAGGTGATCAGTCAGCGCCTGATCACCCTCAACCGCTTTATTCGCGAGTACTACTGGCTGGACCTGCGGCGGCTTAACGATATTTACCGCTATCGGGGAGAAGAGTTTGGCACCCAAGCCGTCAACAAGTTCAATATCTATCCCGACTCTATTCCCGACTGGCTGACGGAATGGATGCCGGAAGAGGGAGGCTATCTCGCGGGCAACCTCGGCCCGGCCCAGATCGATTTTCGCTTCTACGCTTTAGGTAACATGATGGCCGTGATCTGCTCGCTGGCCAGTGAGCAAGAGTCTCGCTCCATCCTCGATTTGATTGAGCAGCGGTGGAACGATTTGGTAGGCTACATGCCTATGAAAATCTGCTTCCCGGCCATCGAGGGCGATGAGTGGCGCATTTTGACCGGGTGCGACCCGAAGAATGTGCCCTGGTCTTACCACAATGGGGGGAACTGGCCGCTGCTGATGTGGATGCTGGTAGCGGTCTCCGTCAAAATGGGGCGGCGAGAGATTGGTGAACGAGCCGTCGCCCTGGCCGAGAAACGGCTCAGCCGAGATGAGTGGCCAGAATATTATGATGGGCGTAACGGACGGCTGGTGGGCAAGGCCTCCCGCAAATATCAAACCTGGACCATCGCGGCCCTGATCTTGTCGAAGATGCTGCTAGACAACCCGGACCACCTAAAGCTAATTAGCTTCGACGAGGACCCCACCCTTAGCGAGGGCAGCGACTGGCCCTGCTAGTTCGCAGTAGCTCGCACCTTGGGCTGGCTCTACTCTATTCTTCGGCTCAGCGTACCCTCCATCATGCTGGTCAAGTAGTGGCCCGACATAATGCTGCTGGACAGGTGGTAGCGATCGCTGGTAATCCGGTGGAGGCTTTCGAAGCCCGTACGGCGATCGCGGTCATTGAGGACCCAGTAGCGCTGAATAATAGAGTCGGGGGCAATCCAGCCTTCCCCCTCGACGCGCCCCAGCTCGCTGTGCTGCAGCACGAAAGTATAGCGGCGATTATCTCCTATAAATCGGCCCCGATACTGGAACGAGATTTCCTCGCGAGCACCGTTGGGAAAGCTGAGCTTGGTGACCAGCGTATACCAGTCGTCTCGGTTCCAGGCGACCAGAAGCTTACCCTTTACCGTTGTCGATGGCCCGTCTCGGTCGAGCCAGTTGCCGCTTAAAAACCAGCGGCCATCTTCCATCAGAAATGTGTGTGCCACAGCTCCGTATCGCTCTCAGTGCTTCATTTTGTCAGTACGGGGGGCACAAAGGCTTCAACCCTATCATAGGTCCACTGGGGCGGGAGGTAGAGTTCTCCTAAGGGAACGGCGCGGGAGGCCCCGGTCGCACTGGGCAGATTGCTGGGAATGCCGTACCACCGCCAATAGCCCAAAAGGGCAAATGCGATCGCCTCTTTGTAGTCTGGACTAAGGCCCGCAACGTCGGTGGTAACGACCGGCACGGTCCCGATGTAATGCTGAATGCGGCTGACCAAATGCTGATTATTCTGTCCGCCGCCGCACAACAGAATCTCGTCTGGCCGGCGCGGCAGGTGTTCATAGCTTAGCGCGATTGAGGCGGCAGTCAGATCGCTTAGCGTCGCCAGCAGGTCCGCGGCGCTGAGGCCGTAGGGCTGGGCGCCGGCAAGGCACTGCTGTAGAAAATCAGCGCCAAACAGCTCGCGTCCGGTGGATTTAGGCGGCGGCTGACTGAAAAATGGATGGTCTAGCCAGCGGGCCAAAAGCGGCTCACAGACGGCTCCCGTAGCTGCCCAGCCGCCGTTTTCGTCGTAGGTCTGCTGGCCCGCCGACAGGGCCTGCACCGCCAGATCGAGCAGCGCGTTCCCTGGCCCGGTATCCCAGCCGCGAATCGGCTCCGCACTAGAGGACGGCGGCAGATAGGCCAGGTTGCTGATGCCGCCGATATTTTGTACGCAGCGCCACAGGGAGGGATGGCGCAGCAGCACCGCGTCAACGGCGGGTACCAGCGGCGCGCCTTCTCCCCCTAAAGCGATGTCGGCCCGCCGAAAATTTACCACGGTCGGCAGGTCGGTGAGGCGGGCGATCTCGTCGCCGCGCCCCAGCTGCAGGCTGTAGGCAAGGCCGTCGCCCTGGGGCTGGGGGCTGGGGCCATCCGGCAGCAGCGCCCGACCCGCCCCACTGGGGGGCGGCGTTTGACTACGGGCCACGGCGTTCGGCGCTAGGGGCTGGAGCGGACGATGGTAGACCGTCTGGCCGTGGGAGCCGACGAGCTGCGCTGGCGGACGTCCCGCCTGGATGTCGCGGGCGGCCTGGGCAAAGGCGTAGGCGATCGCGTCGTCCAGCTCGGCAATGGCCGCTAGCGGCAACGCTTCCCCCCCACAGACCGCTAAAATGGTGTCCCGCAGGGCCGGCTCGTAGGGATAGGTTTGCCCTGCTAAAAGGTGAACAGACGGCTGTTCGGCAAGTCCCGACAGTTCGACAAGCGCTGCATCAATGCCGTCCACAGAGGTGCCGCTCATAAGCCCAACGACGTACATAGCTCTGCCCCTAAACGACGACGGTTTTCTGGGCGCGGTGCTCCTCTAGCACCGCCTGCCGCGCCCAGCGGTCTACCGCCAAAATGTCGTCCAGGGACGGCTGGCGGTGGTGGTCGCGCTGATGGCGATCGCACACCGATTCGATCAGCGTGGGGATGTCGAGAAAGGGAATTTTTTCGTCTAAGAACAGCGCCACCACCTGCTCGTTAGCGGCGTTGAGCACCGCTGGCATAGAGCCGCCCGCCCGCCCGGCGCTATAGGCTAAGTTCATGCAGGGGTACTTGTGGTGGTCGGGCTCCCGAAAAGTCAGATCCCCAGCTTTGACCAGATCTAAAGACTCCCAGTCTGTGGGCAGGCGATCGGGCCACGAGAGGGCGTAGAGCAGCGGCAGCCGCATGTCGGGCCAGCCCATCTGCGCCAGCACCGAGGTGTCCTGCAGCTCGATGAGAGAGTGGATAATGCTCTGGGGGTGGATGACGATGTCGATGCGGTCGTAATCTACGTCAAATAGGTAGTGGGCCTCGATCACCTCTAGCCCTTTATTCATCAGGGTAGCCGAGTCGATAGTAATTTTTTGACCCATGGACCAGTTGGGGTGCTTGAGGGCGTCGGCCACCGTCACCGCCTGTAGCCGCTCTACCGGCCAGTCGCGGAAAGAGCCCCCGGACGCCGTGAGGATGATGCGCCGCAGGCCGGCGTCGGGCACCCCCTGCAGACATTGGAATATAGCCGAGTGCTCCGAGTCTGCAGGCAGCAGCCGGCTGTTGTGCTGCTTTAGCAGCGGCAGCACCACCGGCCCGCCAGCAATCAGCGTCTCTTTGTTGGCTAGGGCAATGTCCTTCCCCGCCTCAATGGCGGCGATGGTGGGCAGCAGTCCTGCGCAGCCGACGATGCCGGTAACCACGGCCTGGGCGTCGCCATAGCGGGCCACCTCCACTACCCCCTGCTCACCGGCCACCACCATAGGCTGGGGGCTAATGTCAGCGATCGCCTCCCGCAGGTCTGCCTCTAGAGCAGCGTCGCAAATGGCGACAATTTCAGGGTTGAACCGCCGAACCTGCTGAGCCAGTTGCTCAACGTTGCGCCGAGCAGCGAGTCCTACGACGCGAAATTGATCGGGATACTGGGTAACGATGTCTAGGGTTTGCGTACCAATTGACCCCGTAGAGCCAAGAATCGTGATTGGTTTCACAACGATATAACCTAAGTGTGGGAACGAGCGTAGGGATGATGCGGCTGAGGTGCAGCGCCATCATTACTATAAGACTCTATTAAGACGCTATGGGGCGCTGGCCTAAACTTTTGTCGCGTCAAATCTGTCACGCCAGACGATAGGCGCCGTTGCCTGTGCTATGTCAGTCGTGTGACAAGCATCACGATTAGAAGATTGCTCTGTCACAGAGCTTTGTCTGCTCAATCACAGGCGTTTCCCTAGATAATCACACTAGGTTGCCGCTGAGTGTCACAGGCGATCGCAATACGAAACGCCATACTTAAAACATGGAGTTCTGAATCGTACGCTCCCCGATTCAACCAAGGTTTGTACTGGCTCTGGCAAGGCCCCCTGACGCCAAAGCCAGTCAACCTGCGGGGGCACTTTTAGGTCCAGCGCAACGGCACCGCCTTTAGACGAAGGGCGTTCCCCAAAAGCGCCAATTTTCTTTGTTAAAAGGCGATCGCCACCGCCGAATCAGCTTCGACTCAAGCTGTTGCCGAGGCCGGGTTTTGACTGGGGCTTCCCAGTAGAAAGCCGTGTTAATTGCCGTCTGCAGCCTGTAGCGGAAGTGAAGCGTTTGGTAATTGAGCACGTACTGTTTACAGTCGTGAACGCCTTTCCACCGCTGGTTGGCGCGGCAGGTTTCGCCCACGTATAGAAGTAGGGACGAGGCGCTGTCAATCACGAAGTAGAGGCAGGCGCTGTCGGGGTGGCGATCGGCGGGCCAGTTGAAGAAGAAGAAATTTTGCTGGGCGAGAGCGAACGGGGCGATCGCCTCGGGATTGGGCTGTGGCGGGCTGTCAAAGAGCGAAGCCTGGCTTTCGGCAGGCTGGACGCTGGCTTGGTAAGCCACGATGCGGGCTTTCCACTGCTGCAGCGCCTCAGCCGTGACCGTAGAGTCAAAGGGCTGAGGCGCTGTCATACAGGCGCGGGCTTCGGCAGCGCTGAACAGCGAGGGCTGGTGGGGAGGCTTGGAGGTCATGGATGGCGTCAGGCGGGGTAGATACGCAGGCGGCGGTTGGGCTCCTCCCCAAAGCTCGACGATTTGAGTCGGTAGTGCTCTACCAGCTCGTGCTGCATCTTGCGGATCTCAGCCGAGCGCGGCAGCAGCTCCACGGGCTGCCCGTTAGGAAGCACGATCTGCTCTACCGCCAGCCTTGCCTCTTCCAGCGCCTCAATCTCGTCCTCGCCGCCGCTGCGGGAAAACAGGTTGATGTTAATAGGTTCAGAGGGGCTGTCGTCTAGCCGCAGCATGCGCCGCGCCGCCCGGATAATCTGCGGCACGCTGTTGGACTTGACGGTATAAATCGGAATCTGGCGCACCTTAGCCAGGTGGCGCAGCTTGGAGTGGTTTTTGATGTGCGATCGCAGCGCCAGCACCACGTCGGCATGATCGAGATCCTTGGTCAGCACCACCGGCATATCCATAGTGTGCACCACCTGCTCTAGGTTTTGCCGACTGACGCCGTAGGGATAGACGTGCAGCGGCAAATCCTCGCCGTCTGGGCCCACGGACTGGGCCAGCGTCCCCAGCGGCGACTGCTCGAACGAATCGTTGAGCAGTTGGTCAAACTCTTGGTGACGGCCCACGGCAGCGGGAGAGCGGCGATCCTCTAGGGGTAGGGCCGCCATCTGGCCTGAGGCCCGCCAGCCTAAAGACTGCCCCGTCTGCCCGAGGGAATCGCCCGACGAGCGCCTGCTCCCAGAACGAGAGCGCAGCGATCGCGTTTTCCCCGGCTTGGCCTCCGCCAGCTCATGGGTAATCAGCACCTTGCCCGATTCTTGCACCGTGCGCACCTGGGGGTTGGGGAGCCGGTCCCGCAGCAGCAGGTCGATTGTATCGGAAACCGGCTCGTGGACGACCCAGCGATAGCGCTCTAGCATCTCAATGGCAATATCAAAGGTGGGCGGAGCCTTGCGCTCCAGCACGCTCTTTTGGCTGCCGCGCCGCCGCGCCTCGTCGTCCCCTAGGGTCACCGACTGAATCCCCCCCACGAGGTCAGATAAGGTGGGGTTTTTGATCAGGTTCTCGATCTGATTGCCGTGGGCCGTGCCCACGAGCTGAACGCCCCGCTCAGCGATAGTGCGGGCCGCTAGAGCCTCCAGCTCGGTGCCGATTTCGTCGATGACGATCACCTCTGGCATGTGGTTCTCCACCGCCTCGATCATTACCTGGTGCTGCAGCTCAGGGCGAGCCACCTGCATGCGTCGCGCCCGCCCAATGGCCGGATGGGGGATGTCGCCGTCGCCGGCAATTTCGTTAGAGGTGTCGATAATCACTACCCGCTTGTCAAAATCATCCGCCAGCACCCGGGCGATCTCCCGCAGCGCCGTCGTTTTACCTACCCCCGGACGGCCCAGCAGCAGCATTGACTGCCCAGTGCCCACCAAATCGCGAATCATGCCGATGGTGCCAAACACCGCCCGACCCACGCGGCAGGTGAGCCCGATGACCTCGCCTGAGCGGTTTCGCATCGCGCTGATGCGGTGCAGGGTGCGCTCGATGCCGGCGCGATTATCGCCGCTAAAGGAGCCAATGCGCTCGGTGCAGTACAGCAGGTCGGCCGCTGAAATGGGCAGATCGGACAGATACTCAACGTGATCTGCAAAGCGGGCTTCGGGCCGACGCCCCAGATCTAGCACGACCTCAATCAGGCGATCGCGCTGCTCGTGCTGCTCGATGACCTGACGAATCGACTCGGGCAAGACCTGAATCAGCTGGTCGAGATCGTCGGCTGCGACCCGCTCGATCACCTCTAGCTGCGGGCCTTCGGCCTGAGTCGGTGCTGGGCCTGGGTCTTGGGGAAGAAAGTTACCGGTGAACGCCATAAAGTTAAATACAGGGCTAAATAGTGAACACAACGCGAGCAGCGCGATCGCTGCGCTAGTCAACCACGGCAGCGCAACCGCGCTGGGACGAAACCTGAACGGAATAACCCTCCAAAAATGGTGGCTCGATAGATACGGCCAGCGCCTTGCTGGCCCCCTTTACCTGAAAGACAAGACTGTGGGCGACGGCAACGGCCTGCCAAAGCAGATCCGGGTGCGCCTCTAATACAGAAGCCGATCCTGAAGATACGGCTTCTAGCTGCTCCAGCGTGGGCATGAGCTGGGTGCGGGCATAGCTGCCGTAGGCAATTCCGGCAACCGGCAGTCTAGCTTCTGCAGCGATCGCGCCAGACTGCTGCAGAAGCCCAGACTGGTCTCTATACTGCAGCCGCCGCAGGGCCGGAACCGTGTGGCGATTGGTCCCGCCGGCTAGCTGAATATAGCCCGGCAGTCTAGCGGCCGCTAGCTTCTGGGCCAGCCGCAGCGTGGCGTGGGTCGTGCCTTTGCCCAGATCGCCGCTCATCGGACGCCCGTCCACCTGCCATACCAGCGCACAGGGCAGCGGCGTCATGAGCGCATGTAGCGATCGCAGATATTCGATGACGCCCTCTCCATCCGGGCAGCTCACGGCGACCAGCTTCAGGGGCCTGAGCTGAGGCGCGATCGCCCGCTGCCAGAGGCTGCGAAAGCGGTCGTAATGCCCCACCTGGGTATGAATTTCTACCGCGTCTATCCCCGACATCACCAGCGGGGCCACCGCTTCAGGTGAGACTCGGTAGGACTGGGCCGAAATTTGGCCCGGCGGGCACACCGGCAGGCAGCGCCCGCAGCCGTAGCATCGCTCCGACAGCACGCCGCTCTCTGGCACAATGGCCTCCGCCGGGCAGACCGCCTCGCAGGGTCGCGGACAGTCCGGCGGGCAGAGGGCCGGGTCAAAAACTGCTTTACGGAAGTGGGGGTCGTCCCCATCGTTAAGGCTGATCATCAGCCAGGGCACCTGGGGCCGAAAGCCGCGCTGATGGGCTTCTGGGGCAAGGGAGGCGATCGCGGCTTGAGCGCTGCGCACCGCGGCAACCACGGCGGGATCAGCAGCCACGTCTACACAATCACTGCCCGCCAAGCCGTAGGCGAGAGCCAAACTTCTAACCGCTGGAAGGTGCTGGAAGCTAGCGCCACAAATGAGCTTAAACCAGCACTTCCGCTGAAGCGAGCGTAAGGGATCATGCACATTAGTCACCCCTACATGCTAGTGGTTTCCGTGCAGAAAAGCGAGATCTACGGCCAGATTTGCCCGCTACAGCCCCTCCCACAGCAATTTATACCCAGAACAAATGCCGCAAATCTGCTGGCCTGATGAAGAGCCAGACTCAACATATTGCGCCCAAAGCAGAATCAACCTCGGGATATGGCGCTACGCCAGCAGCAGGCTCATCAGCCCTAGCAGCAGCCCCGCGCCGTAAAGAAAAGTAACAATCTGAAGCTCGCTCCAGCCGGAGAGCTCCAGATGATGGTGGAGCGGCGCCATCTTGAACAGGCGTTTGCCCACGCCGTTTTCATCCTTTGTCGCTTTGTAGTAGCCCACCTGCATGAGCACCGACAAGGCCTCGGCCAAAAAGATGCCGCTCACTACCAGTAGCCCGAACAGGGTCTGGCTCAGCAGCCCCACCGCCGCCATCGCCCCCCCTAGGGCCAAAGAGCCCGTGTCGCCCATAAATACGCGGGCCGGATGCCGGTTGTGGACCAAAAAGCCGACACAGGCGCCGGCCATGCAAACGCTAAATATTGCCAGGTCAGGGTGATTTGCCGCCGTCAGACCTGCGAGGCTGAGGAAGGCGATCGCTCCGGTGCCCCCCATCAGGCCGTCTAGCCCATCCGTCAGGTTGGTGGCATTGCTTTGGGCCACGGGCACAAACCCCGCCACCAGCCAAAACAGCCAGCCCAAAGGCAGCGCCAAACCCGGCAGGGCCACGGTTGTAATTTCGTCAGGCTGGGTAAAGAACAGCCACAGGCAAAAGGCGACGCCGACGACCAGCTGCAGCGCCAGCTTCATGCTGGGTGAGATGCCCTTGTTAGAGCGTCGCCGAATGACCTGCCAATCGTCCATCCAGCCAATGGCCGCGAATGCCAGCGTCACCCCGCCCGCTACAAGTACCGCCGCCGCCCCGTTCGTTAGCAGCACCGCCGCCGCTACGCCAACCGGCACCAAGAAAACGCCGCCCATGGTCGGCGTACCCGCTTTGGTCAGGTGAGATTGGGGACCATCCTCGCGGATGAACTGTCCGGCCTTGAGGGCCTGCAGGGCGGGCACGGCCCAGTAGCCCACCGCCGCCGTCGCCGCCGTCGACAGCAGCAGGGCGGCGAGAAGCTCGTTGCGCAGCGCCGGATGCTGCCAGCCCAGGGCCATCACCGCCGCGATCGCTACGGCTGCCAGCCCTAGAAGCAGCGCTTTGCCGGAGAGCAGTCCCGCCGCTGCGGCAGGTTTAGCTGTTGCACCCACGTCTCCTTAACCCCCAAAAATCTGCAGAGCCTAAAATCTTACAAGTCTTAACTTATCAGAGCTTAATCTAAATCGTACCCACTTTAGCTATCGTGCTTTAAGGAATAGGGTTTAATGCGGTCTGGCCCAGCGCGATCCGGACGGCGCCGCGATATGCAACCTCACGAATGCTCTGTTCCAGGCTTTATGAGCTTTGGGATTTCTTAAACCCTTCGGAAGAGGGAAGCTGTTTTGAGTAGACTGTAGTCGATATTGTCCGACGGCTTATCCGTGTCGCCATTGACCTAACTCATAATTGACCTGCCACCACTCAGTGACCAGCCGCGTTGTTTATCTAGGGGCCTCCTGCTGAAGTCCTGCGAGATTGAGCTGCGATGTTGAGTGCTGCAGACCGCTATCCCGCATAATTAAGTGACCGGCCCTGGGGATTTAGTCCAGGCTTCTTGAAGCCAGCTCCTCCTATTTTTTCTCAGCTATTAGACCTCGTTACAGGAGACGTTATAAATGAGCTCTGAACTGTGGCACCGTTACCAAGACTGGCTGTACTACCACGACAGCTTAAATTTCTATGTCGATATCAGCCGCATGCGGTTCACCGACGAGCAGGTTGCGGCCCTGGCCGGGCCCTTTGAAGCAGCCTTTGACGCCATGGCAGCCTTGGAGGCAGGGGCGATCGCCAATCCCGATGAAGGCCGCATGGTGGGGCACTACTGGCTGCGCAATCCCGAGCTTGCCCCCAACGACGAGCTGAAGCACGAGATTACCGACACCTTAGGGCGGATCAAGGCCTTCGCCGCCAAAATCCACGCGGGGGAAATCCACCCCCCCCAGGCCCAGAAGTTTACCGATATCCTCTCCATCGGCATCGGCGGATCTGCCCTAGGCCCAGAATTTGTCTCCTCCGCCCTAGCCGGCATCGACCCCCCGATGAAGATTCACTTCATCGACAACACTGACCCCGCTGGCGTAGGCCGCACGCTGAGCACCCTCAAAGACCGGCTCAACACGACCCTAGTGATTACTGTTTCCAAGTCGGGCGGCACGCCAGAGACGCGCAACGGGATGCTAGAGGCGAAGCACGCCTACGAGGTGCGCAGCCTTGACTTTGCAAAGCACGCCGTCGCCGTGACGGGAGAAGGCAGCAAGCTCGACCAGCAGGCCCAGCGCGAGGGCTGGCTGGCCCGCTTCCCGATGCACGACTGGGTGGGGGGGCGCACCTCTGAGATGTCGGCGGTGGGTCTGCTGCCGGCGGCGCTGCAGGGCATCGATATCCAGGCCATGCTGGACGGGGCCCAGGCCATGGATGAGGCCACCCGCGATCGCTCCATTAAGGGAAACCCGGCAGCGCTGCTGGCCCTTGCTTGGTACGTCTCGGGCCACGGGAAGGGCGAGAAGGACATGGTGATTTTGCCCTATAAAGACAGCCTGCTGCTGTTTAGCCGCTACCTGCAGCAGCTGGTTATGGAGTCGCTGGGCAAAGAGACCGATCTAGACGGTAATGTGGTGCACCAAGGCATCGCCGTCTACGGCAACAAGGGCTCCACCGATCAGCATGCCTACGTCCAGCAGCTGCGAGAGGGGGTCAATAACTTCTTTGTCACCTTCATCGAAGTTTTAGAAGACGGCGCGGATGATCCGATTCAGGTTGAGCCTGGGGTGACCAGCGGCGATTACCTGTCAGGGCTGCTGCAGGGCACCCGCCAGGCGCTCTACGAAAACGACCGGGACTCACTCACCGTCACTATGCCTGGGGTGACGCCCTACACCATTGGAGCGCTGATTGCGCTCTACGATCGCGCAGTGGGCTTTTACGCCTCGCTCGTGAATATAAACGCCTACCACCAGCCCGGCGTGGAAGCCGGCAAGAAAGCGGCAGCCTCGATTCTTGAGCTCCAGACGCAGGTGGTCGCCGTGCTCAAATCGGCACCTGACTCATTGTCCCTATCGGACCTAGCTGCTAAAGTTGGCGCAGGCGATCGCATCGAGATCATCTACAAAATCTTGCGCCACTTGGCGGCAAACGATCGCGGCGTTGCGCTCTTTGGAGATATCTCTAATCTGGGCGGGCTTATGGTGCGGGGCTGATTTGATTAAAGATGACCGCGCCTTTACCATCTATGCGGCAATCGTCTATGTGACGGCTTCGCTAGCAATCTAGACCAGTGCTTCAGGCCAGCAAACGGTGCATTTGGGCTACGTAAGCCTCTACCGATACAGATGCACCCGCCTGGGTGCATCTGAGGTGAACTACTGCCGCCTCGCCGAGGAAAACTCCCATGTCGACAAGCTCTAATAAACAGCGTCAGTCTGCCGATTTGACGGTGACTCAGGTGCTTCTAGCCCGGATTACCGCGCTTGAGGCTGAAAACCAGCTCCTGCAGCATCAGGTCAATACCGATGAGCTGACTGGCCTCTACAATCGCCGCGGCTTTCACCGCACGCTTGCCCAAGAGTGGCGGCGCTGTACTCGGCGCAAAGAGCCGCTGAGCCTAATTTTGACCGGCGTCGATCACTTTAAGTTTTACAACGAGAGCAAAGGCCGGGCCGGGGGAGATATGCTGCTGCGCCACCTAGCCCGGGACTTCATGGACATTTCAAAGCGCGCCGGCGATAGCCTGGCCCGCTGCGGTGGGGATGAATTTGTCTGCATCCTGCCTGACACTGGCTTAGAAGGCGCAAGCGGGCTGGCCGAGAAGATGCGGATTCACTCCAACCTACTGGGCATCTCGATTTCAGTCGGCGTGGCCAGTCAGGTTCCGCAGCAGGACGAGGACCCATCGGTGCTGGTTGAAGCGGTGGAGACGGCGCTAATTAAGGCCAAGCAGCAGGGGCGTAATCGAGTCGCCGTTGCCGCCTCTAGCTGCCCGTCGAACTAGCGCTGGCGCGACGGATGAAGCTAACAATCTCCTTCAGACCGGCGGACGCCACAGGTATTGCCTAAAATTTACCCTGCCTGCTGTCGTAAATTCGACGCCTTCTTGCTCCAATAGTGCTCGCTGTAGATAGTCGCCGCCCCGCCGCATTGCAGAATAAGAGATTTCCCCTTTGACGTTGATCACGCGGTGCCAGGGAATCTCCGAGTCTGGAGCATCGACCCGGTGAAGTGCGTAACCCACGAGCCGCGCCCGCCCAGGTAGGCCAGCTAAATCCGCGATCTGACCGTAGGTGGCCACCTTCCCCTGGGGAATTTGCCGCACAACTTGGTAAATTGCGTCGTAGCTCGACATTGCTGGCCCTTATCGCCTCAATCTAAGTATCCTCGATAGGATATAGCAAACGCTACGCTTCTACGATGCCTTGAGCTATGCCGCCGTCCCTGCCGCCGTCCCTAATTCAGCCCCTGCCCCAAGACGTTGTCCACCTGATTGCAGCGGGGGAGGTGATCGACTCGATCGCGGCTGTGGTGCGAGAGCTGGCGGAGAACGCCATTGACGCCAAAGCGACCCACCTTACCGTGACGGTTGACGTAGAGCGCTGGTCCATCCAGGTCGTCGATAACGGCATCGGGCTCTCTTTGGAAGATCTGCGCCAGGCGGCGATCGCCAACAGCACCAGCAAGATCTTTCAGATCGACGATCTGCGCGGCATCAGCAGTCTAGGGTTTCGCGGTGAGGCGCTGCATAGCCTGGCTCAGCTATCGGCGCTAGAAATCTGCAGCTACCAGCGCAGGGCGGACCAGGGCTGGCGGGTGGGCTACGGCGGCCATGGACAGCCGACGTCGACAGAACCGGCGGCGATCGCCCCTGGGACTGTGGTTACAGTCCAGCAACTCTTTCAGCGGCTAGAGCAGCGCCGACAGGCCTTACCCCCGAAGCCACAGCAGCTGCGGCAGGTGCAGCTCACCATCTGCGCCCTGGCGCTGTGTCATCCCCATCTCACTTGGCAGGTCGCCCAGGGCAGTCGGCCCTGGTTTAAGCTCTACCCCGGCACCATGCCGCAGGTTATGGCCCAGATCCTACGGCTGCCCGCTGCCGACCTGGTGGAGCATGTTTGGCTGGGCGGCGGCGACCCAGCCCTACCCTGCCGCCTCGTGATGGCCCTACCCGATCGCCGCCATCGCCACCGCCCCGACTGGGCCACGGTGGCGATTAACGGCCGCGTTGTCCAGTGCCCGGCGCTGGAGCAGTCGATTTTAGGGGCCTTTCACCGCACGCTGCCCCGGGGACGCTATCCTATTTGCGCCGTGCACCTGAGCGTTGAGCCTGCCCAAGTGGACTGGAACCGTCACCCCGCCAAAAGCGAGATTCACCTGCAGCAGATGGACGGCTGGCGGGAGCAAATCAAAGGCGCGATCGCCGCTGCCCTTCGCCAGGGACTTGCCGCAGCGTCTGACAACCCCATGCCGCGCACCTCGTCGCTGTTCGCGGTGGGCGAGTCGGGGGGCGAGTATGGCGTTGCTGGGGGCGCTATTGGGGGCGACATCAGGAAGCAGACCGACGAAAAGGCGATCGCCGAAGCCGGGCGACCTGGGAATGGCGATGGGGCTCCGCTGGATGTCCCCCTGCTGCCGCTGACGGTGCTGGCCCAGGTGCACAATACCTACATTTTGGTGGAGCACCCCAGCGGCCTGTGGCTGGTTGAGCAGCATATTGCCCACGAGCGGGTTATTTATGAGCAGCTGTGCGATCGCTGGCGGACGGTTCCCCTAGAGTCTCCCCTGGTGATCACCGGACTGCCGATGGCGCAGGTGGAACGGCTGCAGCAGCTCGGCATCGTCATCGAGCCCTTTGGGGAAGACGTTTGGGCCGCACGGTCGGTGCCAGAGGCGCTTTTAGACCGGCAGGACTGCGCTGAAGCGCTGCGGGAAATCAGCCAAGAAGATCCCGAGGCGGCGATTGTTGCCACCGCCTGCCGTACCGCCATCCGCAACGGCACCCCCCTAGCGCTGCCGCAGATGCAAACGCTGGTTGACCAGTGGCAGCGGACCCGCCAGCCCCAGACCTGTCCCCACGGTCGCCCAATTTACCTGTCGCTGGCCGAATCCCAGCTCGCGCGCTTCTTTCGCCGTCACTGGGTAATCGGCAAAAGCCACGGTATCTAGCGCGGCAATCGCGCTGAATGGATCTAACGCGGCAATCGCGCTGAATGGATCTAGCGCGGCAATCGCGCTGAATGGACTAGCGCGGCGCTAAATTGTGCCACCTGGGCCAACGCCTGAGGGCTACCCCTCGGGCGTATAGCCCCACCGATCGATAAACGCGCTCCAATGGTCATAGACCCGCCGGTTATCCTCCGGCGGGAAGCGATACTGATTTTTCCGGTACCTGCGGTTGACTTCTAGATATTGGGTAAAGCGATCGCGAACCGCATCAAATCCCTCTAGCTCCAGCTGTTGGTAAATCCGCTCGACGTGGGCCAGTGGATCTTGCTCAAAGTCCTCAAACCGCAGCTCAGCATACTGCTGCGCAGGCAGGTCGGCGACGTCCTCCAGCAGCGATTGCATCATGCGAGGGTAGCTCTCCAGGGTCAGCGCGTCGGTGGGAACCTCTTCAAAAGGCTGCAGGGCCAGCTGGCTGAGCAGCTTGCGGTAGAAGTTGCCCATGGACTGAAAGACCACATAGGGGTTGCGGTAGATGTGGATGAACTTCGCCCCGGGGTACATCTGACGCAGCATGGCAACGCGGGCGGTGTACACCGGATTTTTGATCAGCAGCGGCTTTGCGGGAGCCTCTAGCTGCAGCTTGCGGAAAAATAGGGCCGCCGAGTCTTGCCAACGCGCCACCTCGGCGGATGTGCAGGCGTCAAAAAAGACGCCCCGGTTAAAGTGATGCTGTAGATGGGAAGGGAAGTATAGGCCGTGGTAGAACGACAGCGGCTGCATGTTAGCTAAGGCAATCTCGTCCTCTTGGGGTGAGCTAGGGGTCACTTTGATGCCGTCTATGAAGCGGTCTGCCGGAAGCGCCCGCGTCAGGGCCGGACGCAGCAGCGCCCCCAGCGTCAAAAATTCCCAAGGCAGCCCCGTGGCAAAAGGCGACACGTAGGCAAACTGCTGGGAGTGACACAGCAGCTCATAGAGGAAGGTGGTGCCGCTGCGCCAGTGGCCCACAATGAAGATAGGGGCTGAGGCTTTAGCTGGCGCTGAGCGCCGCAGCCGCCAGTTCTCAATCGCGGTGACCGGCAGGCGGGCTAGGGTCGTGGCGATCGCCAGCGATAGGTGGGGCAGATATCGCGGCGCTGCTGCGCCGCTGCGCGTGCTGATGCGCAGCAGCGTGGTCAGATCGCAGCCCATAAGCGGGTGAAGCATTCGGGGCGCGTGTTTGGAGGCAGAGGGTGGCATGGGCGCTGCAGTTGGGAGGTCGCTTTATTCCCCTATCATTCTCGCTGCCGCGCCCTCAGCACAACTGCCTCTCGCCTTTCTTTAGGGTTGTTTGGCCACTAATACACGCTCTGGGGGCAAAAGGATTGAGGCTCAGCGCTGTCCGCAATCATCAGGGGTACGGGTCTACCGATGCCATAGCCCTGAACGTAGTCTACCCCTAGGCTCTGCAGCTTTCGCTGCGTTGCGGCGTCTTCAACATGCTCAGCGATCGCCTTTAGCCCCATGGAGTGAACGACTTTAGTAATCGACTCAATGATAGAAGTGTTGATTTCGTCCTTCAGCAAATTGCGGACAAACGAGCCGTCAATTTTGACGTAGTTGATCGCCAAGTGCTGTAGATATCCAAATGACGACATACCGCTGCCAAAGTCGTCCAGCGCAAATAAGCAGCCCAAGGTTTTGAGCTCGTGGATGAACTCACGGGCCTTATTGAGGTTTGCCACGGCTACAGTCTCAGTAATCTCAAAACACAGCGCTTCCGCTGAAATAGGGCTGCAGGCTATCTGCTGCTTGAGGAAGGGTAGAAACTGCTCATCGTTGAGGCTAGCGCCCGAGAGATTAATGCAGTAAAACCCTGTACCGACAGCCGGTTTTGACCCTGAAAGCGCCGTCGCGGAATGAAGCTGGCTGGCTTGAGCGAAAAATGCCTGAACGACCCAGCGGTCAACCTCAGGCATGAGTCCATATCGCTCGGCGGCTGGAATGAACGCCATTGGGGGAAAGAGCTGGCCGGTATCGTCCACCATACGCAGCAAAATCTCGCAGTGATGCATCTCGCCTAATCGTGAGGAAGCTGACGCAATGGGCTGCTGATAGAGCCGAAACTGGTTCTTGTCGAGGGCCTGATGAATGCGGGTGACCCACTCCTGCTGGCTCCGCTGCTCAGAGAGCTGCTGGTCATCGGCTCGATAGACATAGAGCCGATTGCGGCCCCGCTCTTTAGCCGCATAGCAAGCCGCGTCGGCAGCGCCTAGGGCATCTGCTAAATTGCCGATGCCGCTGTCGAGCTCTACAACGCCGATGCTCACGGCAATGCCGAAAATTTTGTCATCCCAAGCGAAGCGGAAGTCTTGAATCTCTTGACGAATTAGGTCCATAGCGCGCCGCGCGTTTTCCAGGCTGCAGTGGCTGAGCAAAATGCCAAATTCATCTCCCCCTAAGCGCGCCACGATATCCCCTGAGCGAACGCTCTGATTCAATGCGGTGCCGACCTGCTTGAGAAGCTCGTCCCCAGCAGCATGTCCACAGGTGTCGTTGACAATTTTGAACTGGTCGAGGTCCAGATAGCACAGAATATGCTCTTGATAGAAATTTCTAATCAGCTCGCTGAGCTTCAGCTCGAAGTAGCGACGATTTTTAAGACCGGTCAGTTCGTCGTGGGAGGCCTGCCACGCTAGCCGTTGGGCAAGGCTGCGAGACTCCGTAACGTCGTGAAACACCAAGATAGCGCCCAGCACGGCGTTGTCTCCATCTTTAATGGGCGCGGCCGAATCGGTGATACTGTACTCACTGCCGTCCCGGGCCATAAGGGCGGTGTGATTTGTCAATTCGACGCTCTCACCGGTGCGTAAGACGACGCTGACAGAATTGTCGACCCGCTGACGGGTAAGCTCGTCGATGATGTGAAATACTTGGGAAAGGGGCAGCCCTTTAGCCTCTGCCAATGACCAACCGGTAAGCCGCTCCGCTACGGGGTTCAAATAGGCGACGTTTTCCCCAGCATCGGTGGTAATAACGGCGTCACCAATAGACTGTAGGGTCACTTGGGCGAGCTCCTTCTCTCTGGAGAGCTCTTGCTCAATGCGCTTTCGCTCTTCAATTTCTTGCCTCAGCCGCTGGTTCATCACTTCGATGTCCATTAGATGAGGCAGCTTTAAGACCCGCTGAATCGTGGGAACCAATGTAGTCGCTGCTATTACGGACACCAGCGCGGTTAGCGCTTTGAGGAGTCCAGAGACCCAGTAGTCAGGATGCCACAGTGTCCAAATGCTCATTAGATGAGTGGTGCCACAGGCCAAAATAAAGGCCCCAAATATCATAAATATCCAGTTGAAGGGCAGGTCCTCTCGCCTCAGAACTAGGAACACCAGGGCTATGGGAATAGAGTAATAGGCGATCGCAATTAGCGCATCAGACGCGACGTGCAGGGCGACCAAATTGGTTTGCCAAAGATAGCAGTGCCCGTGGGGAATCATTCGCGCTGTAGCAAGAATAGTGAGATCAAGAATGGGCATTTTTCAGATATGCTCGCCTACTTCGGTCTTAATTAAACTGGTTTGATTGAAGTAGTCCAACTGGGATAATACGAGGATCAGCAGCCTGGACTAGTCTAGATGGCACACTAACTTCAATATGTCCACCCTATAGAGATGATTCTTCCCAATTTCTGGAAGATAGACGGCATTCGTCCTACAGCCACGTAAATCTTCCGGATGAGTCAAGTCCTCAAAGAATAGGAATACGCTATACTCCATGGCAAAGCTGCCCTCGATTGCAGCTTCAGGGACTACGCTACCTATGTCACAGTCTATTTCTGGCGCTGCTTGGCGCACCGGAACCATTGCTATACTATGCCTTGCCACGCTGCTGCCGGCCTGTGGTGGTGGCGTTGGCGGTCTGTTCAGTCGTGAAGAGCGTCCAACCGTCACTGAACTGACGGATGAGGAGGCTCAGCAGTATCTCGGAAAAAACATCACCGTCAGAGGCGTAGTGCAGGAGATGGTGGGCAGCGCCGCTTTCTTGATGGAAGAAGAGAGCTTGTTTAGCGATCAAGAGCTGCTCGTCATTAATGCGGCGCGATCGCCCGTCGAGCTGCCCGATGAATCGGAGATCGATCTCCAGGTGACTGGCGTCTTGCAGCGGCTAGCGGTCAATGAAATCGAGCAGACCTACAATACTCAGCTAGACCCCCAGCTGACTGAGTACGAGGGGACCCCTGTGATCATTGCCGAGGCGATCACGGTACAAAACGAACCTTAGGGGCAAGCGGCATTTTTAGCCATGGGCCTGATGCTGCCTGAGCGACTGGGCATGCCAATGGCCTAACGCATGTAGGCCATTACGCATATAAAGCATTGTGCATGTAGAGCATTGTGCATATGGGCCGTTGGCACGAGACGCGGCAGCAGCGATCGCTGCTGCCGCTCGCTGTTGTTTGCCCGTTAGGGCTAAATGTGGCGGTATTCATCGACTGAGTACAGCCTTACAAACGATGCAGCGGCTGAGACTTGGCTCAGTGCCCAGATGAGCAGGGTAATGCAATCAATGCGGGTGTGGGTGTTGCTCCTGTGTCAGAGCGATGTCCCAATTCAAGCGAGTCTGGGAAATTTTCAAATTCTTTAAAACCGATTGCGATTGAGCGCTGTATCTATTACAGAACTTCGTTCAGCGTTGCATAACAGCGGTCTAAATCAGGGGCTTGTTCCAAGGCTTTAGGCAAATTCTTGAACGTTTAAACCCTTGGAGACGAACTGACCGTAACCCTGCGGCGACAAAGCTTTGAATTTATTTTCATTACACCCAAAGAGAAATTCCATGGCGCGTATTATTGGCGACAACGACAACAATCGACTGATTGGCACCCTCGACGCTGACCTGATCATCGGCAAAGGCGGCGCGGATCTGATTCGGGCCCGCGGCGGCGACGACACCGTTCGCGGTGGCGGCGACAGAGACAACATTAACGGCCAAGAAGGCGACGACATCATTGCCGCTGGCGGCGGCAACGATCGCGCCCGGGGTGGTGCGGGCGACGACATTATCAAAGGTGGTGCTGGCAACGATCGCATTCTTGGTGACGAGGGTGACGACGTGATGATCGGCGGTGCCGGGAACGACCGGATGATCTGGAACCCCGGCGATGGTAGTGACCTGATGCGGGGCGGCGCGGGCCGGGACACCGCCATCGTCAACGGCGGCAACCTTGACGAAATTTTCACCCTCAAGCAGCTGGGTCGCCGGGCGCTGTTTGACCGAGTCGATCCCTTTCCCTTCAACCTCGACATCCGCAACACCGAAGTTGTGAGGGTGAACGGCCGCGGCGGGAACGACACCTTCACTGTTGAGGATCTGGCCAATACGCCGGTTGAAAGAGTCGTCTTCAACGGCGGTGACGGCAACGACACCTTCGACGGCAGCGAAACCAATGTAAAAGTTGTCGTCAACGGCGGCGCGGGCAACGACACGATTACCGGCGGCGCGGGCAACGACATCCTGCGCGGCGGCGCCGGCGATGACACCATCGATGGCGATCGCGGGGACGACACGATGCTGGGCGGCGGCGGCAACGACCGGATGATCTGGAATCCCGGCGGCGGCAGCGACGTGATGGTCGGTGGGGAAGGTGACGATACGGCGGCTGTTAATGGCGGCAACGCTGACGAGGTCTTCACCCTGGAGCAAAACGGCAATCAGGCCATCTTTAACCGGGTGACGCCCTTTCCCTTTACCCTCAACATTACCGAAGCCGAGACGATGGAGGTCAACGGCAACGGCGGCGATGACTCCCTGGAGGTCAGCGACGTCTCAGCCACGGACCTGACCCTGGTCGTTTTCAACGGCGACGACGGCAACGACATTCTAGATGCCGCTAGCGCGGGCGTTGCGGTGCAGGCGTTTGGCGGCGACGGCGACGAGGAGCTAATCGGCGGCAGCGAGGAGGATACCCTGGCTGGGGAGGCTGGCGTCGACCTGCTGACGGGTGGGGCCGGGAGCGATCGCTTTGCCTACGGCAGCAACGCCTTTGGCACCACAGACCGGATTACGGACTACGCGATTGCTGAGGACCAGTACCTGCTCACCGGCAGCGAGCTTGGCCTTGACGCCTTGAATTTCGCCCAGGGACCCGCCTATGGCGTGCCGCTCGACGCCAACGTGATCATCCTCAGCGGGCAAACCTTTGCCAATGCCGGAGCGGCGGCTCAGGCGATCGCCGATGGCGCAACGGATGCCGAGGAAGGGGTGTTTGTTTACTTCAACGAGAACTTGGGTATCGGTCGCTTGGTGCACTCTCAAGACCTGGGTGGCAGCGGTGACATCAACGTGCTGGCCAATATGGAAAACGTCACGGATGTCGCTGAGTTGGCAAACTTCAGCAGCAGCAACTTCGCGCTGGCGTAGCCTTTGGATTTTGCCCAGAGCATTATTCTGGGCATAACCGGAATAATGCTCCAAACGCCTCATTCTTATAGCTTGGGGCGTTCTGAAGAAATGCAAAAAGGGCGACCTATAGGTCGCCCTTTTTGTGCTCCAACGCTAAGGTCAGAGCTAGTTCTCTGTCAGCTGGGTCAACACCTGGTTCGATCGCTCCACGAAGGCCGTCATATCTTGGGCCGAGAAGCCCTTTTGTGCCATCAGGGCCAGATCATAAATGTGGCGGCAGAGCAGCTTGGCCATCTGGGCCGACGGCGACTCGCCGCTGCCCGTGATGATCGACCCCTGGCTCATCTCCAGCACGTTCTTCACCAGCGGGTGCCCTGTGTTCACCATCAGCACGTGCTCATCGGGGAACTCGGCAGCCTGCTGCTGCATCATGGCGGTCATGTCCCGCAGGCGGCGCATGGCCTCGGGCAGCAGCACCATGGCGGGGGGCACTGACGCGTCGTCGGCCTTGAGGGCCTGGGTTTTGACGTTCACCTTGGGGTTGTCCAAGGCCTGCTCAAACAGCTCCTTGATGCGATCGCCCCGGGTCTTGTTCGTGGTCGGGTCGACGATCTCGTCTTCCTTCTCCTTATCGATCAGGGTGTCGTCCAGCTCCGAGTCGACCCGGGAGAACTTGACGTCGGTGTATTCCCGCTCCAGGAAGCTAACGAAGTGGGTGTCGATAAAGGAGTCCAAGAACAGCACTTCTAGCCCCTGGCCCTTGTGCAGTTCCACGTAGGTGGCCTGAGCGGAAGGATCGGTGCAGTAGAAGACGCGGTTCTCGTGGCGCTCTTTATTGCGCTCTAGGTACTCCTTCAGGGTGGTGTAAGAGAAGCCCGACTCATCGGTGACGGCGGTCTTTTCGCTATCGGACACGGTCTCCCAAGCGTCACCCGCTTCAGCCTGCACTTCTACCTCGGCCGCTTCCTCAGCGGCTTCGGGCGCGCCTAGATCAGCGGTGGTGCGGTAGACCAGAATGTCTTCCACCTGCTTTTTAAACTTGTCGTCGTTCAGCGAACCGAACTTAACGAAGGTGCCCAAATCCTGCCAGCAGCGGATGTAGTGGGCCCGGTCGTCGCGGTAGAGCTCCTTGAGGCGATCGCCCACCTTCTTGGCGATGTAGTCCGCAATGCGGCGCACGGTGCGATCGTTCTGCAAAAAGCTGCGGGACACGTTCAGCGGAATATCTGAGCTGTCAATTACCCCCTGCAGCGGCAGCAGGAACTTGGGGATCACCTCATCGCAGTTCTCGCTGACAAACACCTGGTTGCAGAACAGCTTGATGTGGCCCTTGGTGACGTCAATATCGGGCCGCAGCTTGGGAAAGTAGAGAATGCCGTTGACCACAAAGGGGTAGTCGGTGTTCAGGTGCACCCACAGCAGCGGCTCATCCTGGAACGGGTAGAGGTAGTTATAAAATTCTCGGTAGTTTTCGTCCGACAGGCTGCTGGGGGACTCCTTCCAGGGCGCTTTCTGCCGGTTAATCTGCTCCCCATCCATCTTAATAGGGTAGGGCATGAAGTCGCAGTAGGTGCGCACCAGCTGCTGGATGCGCGCGGCCTCTAGGTATTCTTCTTCCTCATCCTGGAGCTTTAGGGTGATGGTGGTTCCCCGCTCGGTGCGGGACGAGTCGCTGAGCTCAAACTGGGTGCTGCCGTCGCAGGTCCAGTGCACCGGGGTTGCCCCCTCCTGATAAGACAGCGTGTCAATTTCAACCCGCTTGGCCACCATAAACGCAGAGTAGAAGCCTAAACCAAAGTGACCAATAATCTGCTCGTCGCCCGTGCCCTGAAACTTCTGCACGAACTCTTCAGCGCTGGAGAAGGCCACCTGGTTGATGTACTTCTTCACCTCGTCCGCCGTCAAGCCGAACCCTGAGTCGGAGATGGACAATCTATTGGCCTCTTTATCCACGGCGAAAGTCATCTCGGCGTCACCGATAGCCCCCTTAAATTCGCCCGTGCGCGAGAGCATGTTGAGCTTTTTAATAGCGTCGACCGCGTTAGAGATAAGCTCCCGCAGAAAAATCTCATGGTCAGAGTAGAGCCACTTCTTGATAATCGGGAAAATATTCTCGGTATGAATACTAATGTTGCCCTGTTCAAGAATCGTAGTCATAGAACGCTGGTTGCCTCGGTGGATAAATATGTAAGTCTGAAATATGCCAACGGCATAAGTCTGAAATATGCCAACGGCACAGGTGCGGAATATGCCAACGGCGTTAGCCGATTTAATTTTGACAAATAGCTGGATTGTATGCGGGTCGGAGAGCCTCCCTAACGAGATTCGGATTTCCTCACCTGTGGGCCAAAACAGCGCTTGTGTCTGGCCATAGGCAAAAATAACCCTCTGCACCCTTTAAACGCTCAGACTCCTGGTAGAATATCGGAGTTGTAACGCCTCCGAACCGTCCTTGAGTCAGTCACTCGACATCCCAAAGGTAGATGAATATTTGCAGGAGCTGGCTGCAATTCAGCAAACAGGCTCAAAGCGGATTGCTATTTTGGGCTCGCGCCACGTTCCGATTACCCATCAGAAGCTGATTGAGCTCATGAGTTTTGCGCTAGTGCAGGCGGGCAATTCGCTGCTGACCTCAGGCGCAACGGGCACTAATTCCGCAGCTATTCGGGGCGCAATGCAGGCCGACCCCAATCTACTGACCGTTATTTTGCCCCAAAGCCTCAAGCGTCAACCCCGTGAGTCGCGTAAGCAGCTAGAGTCTGTGATTCACCTGGTCGAGAATCCAGATCACGACAAGCTATCGCTGGCGGAGGCGAGCGCCATTTGCAACCAAGAGATCATCTCTCGCTGTCAGCAGCTTATCTGCTTCATGTTTCACGACAGCACTACGCTGCTCAAAACCTGTCAGGATGCAGAAGAGCAGCACAAAGTGGTAACGCCCTTTTATCTCGATTAGCTCGATTAGGATGTATCTCTATTTGGGTGCACCTCAATTAGGATGGTGGGTCAAAGAGACGGAGTTGAGGCGGTAGCATAGATATGACGTCCGTCAGCCTTAAACCATGCCGCCAACCTCAACCGTTCTCCTCTACTGCATTCTTATAGATGCGCTTCTGGTCTACTTTCCATTCCTCGTAGTGGCCTACGGGCGGGTAAACACCAGTACGCAGATGGACTCTCCCCTCCAGATGTTTGCCACCCCCCGGGCGCTGACTGAAAAGCTGCCTAAGTTTGCCCAGCGGGCCACCTGGGCCCACCAAAACTGCTTTGAGGCGTTTATCCTGTTTTCAGCTGCGGCGCTGATGGCCTACGTGACCGGCGTTGATTCAAGAGCCGCGCTGATTGCCGCGATCGCCCACGTTTCTGCCCGTGCCCTGTACTCTGTGTTTTATATATTAAACGTGGCCCCGCTGCGATCGCTGATGTTTGGTATCGGCTCTGTAGGCACGTTCACGCTATTTATCCTCAGCCTTAGAACGATTGCCTGAGCGCGATCGTGCCGGCCCCTGCTTACCCCTGCCCCACATTACTGACACTAGACCTATGGCTTCTTCCTACTCCTTCGACGTGGTCAGCGACTTTGATCGCCAAGAGTTAGTCAACGCTCTAGATCAAGCCCGCCGCGAGATCAAGAGTCGATATGACCTTAAGAGCACAGACACGGGCCTTGAGCTCGGGGACGACACCATTACGATTACGACTGACAGCGAGTTCACCCTGCAGACCGTGCACGACGTCATGCAGACCAAGGCCGCTAAGCGCAGCCTGTCGCTGAAAATCTTCGACTATGGCCCCATCGAGTCGGCGACGGGCACCCGCGTGCGCCAGGTGATTACCCTGCGCAAGGGCCTTAGCACTGAGCTAGCTAAGAAAATCTCGAAGCTGATTCGCGACGAGTTCAACAAGATTCAAGCGTCCATCCAGGGAGACTCGGTTCGGATCACCAGCAAGTCGAAGGATGACCTACAGACTGTCATAAATCGTCTGAAGGAGGAAGACTACCCGGTCGCCCTCCAGTTCACAAACTATCGCTAGCGGGCGCTGACGGGCCGCTGGGGCGGCCATGCAAACGCGGCCATTTAAACGCGGCTATTCGAGGAAGACGTAGCCAGAGCTGTCCAGCTCGATGCTGCGCACGTTGTCGGCAAAGTCCGTTGTGGCTTCTAGCGTTAGCTCTAGCTGTCCTGGCCTTGTCGCGGCGGTCGGCTGAATTAAACCGGTGTCCGGTCGGTAGATAAAGATGCTCACTGGCAGCGACAGGTTTTGCAGCACCACATCGGAGTTGGCGGGGAGCGATCGCTGCTCAGTGTCGGTCACCACCTCGTAGGTAATGGGAGCCCCGATGGTGTTGATGAGCCGGATGCTGAAGGTGCCGTCTGCGGGTGTGACTTGAGCAACGGGTGGGGCGGGCAGGTAGTAAAAAGGCTGAACCGACGGGGGCGTCGTTTGGAGCTGCGTCTGGCTGGGCAGCGTAGCAGAGGTTAGGTTATCGGGAATGTCGGCAACGGTCGGTCCGACGATCAGCAGCGTGGTCAAGACGCCAAGCGTGGCGGAAACGGCTAGGTTCTTTGAAAAATTCATGCTTTGAAACCTCGTTAAGCGTGTAAGTTCGGGAGGTTGGGCTTTGTGTCAAATCTGGTGGATAGCGCTGAGGCGGTTGGTCCCATAGCTCCATTTAGCCTGTGAATCGAGGGTGCAGCCGTCGTCTGTGGGACGGAATCTAGCCTGGCACCCAAACTTTACCGTCACACTGGGCATAGCTAGAGGAGTTAGATGCTAAATTGGAGAAGTTGGCAAAAACACGTCCGGTTGCTTACCGAGTCACTATAGGATGTGATAAGGTGATATACCGTCCGCTGGTTCAGCTTCATTTCTAAGCTATCAGCACCATCAAGCGGGTCGCTAGCTCAATGGTAGAGTACTCGGCTTTTAACCGATTTGTTCTGGGTTCGAGTCCCAGGCGACCCATTAATTCAGCAGAGTTCTTTGCATCCGCTAGCCTCAGCGAGCTTCGGTGATGGCAAAGCTCTGGCCCTACAAAACCCCCGGCATTCCCGATCGCCTCTTCGAGCGGCTTCCCGGCATTCCTATGAGCCAGCGCGAGATCCGTCTGCTGCTGATTTCTCACCTGCGGCTCACGGCCAGCTCGGTGTTCTGGGACATCGGCGCGGGCACCGGCACTATCCCGGTGGAGATAGGTCTGCTCTGCCCCGACAGCCGCATTGTGGCCGTGGAGCGGGACGAAGACGTGGCCCAGCTCATCCAGCTCAACTGCGATCGCTTCGGCGTCACCAACGTGCAGGTGGTGGCGGGCAGCGCCCCCGACTGCTTTACCGAGTTGCCCGCAGCCCCCGACTGTATCTGCGTTGAGGGGGGACGGGCGATTAAGGATATTTTGGTGCGGGCCTGGTCTTACCTACAAAACGAGGGCCGCATGGTGGCCACGGCCTACAGTTTGGATGAGCTTTATGCCCTCTCGGAAGGTCTCTCGGAGCTGCAGGCCCGCCATATCGAAGTGGTGCAGTCGGCGGTCAACCGCCTGGAGACGCGGGGCAACCGCCAGACGTTTGTGGCGGCTGACCCGGTATTTGTGCTCAGTGGGGAGAAGCTGAGCTAGCTACTCTCCCGTGACCGATAGGCCCTCAACCCACACGCGCGGGCACACGCCACCCGGTGTGATCTCAGCCTCTGACTCCACGTGGATAATGGACTTGAGCACCTCGCGGATATCCCCCGCAATGGTAGCTGAATCCACGCTAATGCGTTCTCCCCCGCGAATCAGCCAGCCGTCAAAGGGCAGAGAGAACGAGCCCTGCAAGGCGTTGACCCCCGCATGGAGGGCGCTGAGGTCGTCGATCAGCAGGGTGCCGTCGCTGCCCTCTAGGTCAAAGCTGCCCTCCCCCGCTTTACCGAAGACGTGGTAGAAATTGGAGCCGACGCTCACCTTTGCGCCGATACCCGCGTTGCCCGTCGGCGTTGCGCCCATGCGCTTAGCGGTGCCGGCGCTGTGGATAAAGCTGGTGAGCAGGCCGTCGGTGATTAGGGGGACTTGACGGGTGGGGGTGCCCTCACCGTCAAAGGTCTCCAGCGCCACGTTCTCCGGGTGGCGGGCGTCGTCCTGGACCGACAGCAGCGGTGAAGCGATCGCGCTCCCTAGTGAGTCTGGCGTCGAGAGGCTCTGCTTATCCAAAATCCGCTGGGCGTTAAACAGGTTGGAGAACGCGCCAAACAGGCTCAGAAATGCCTCCGGGGAAAACACCACCTGGTACTTGCCCGTCTTAATTTTCTCGTAGTTGAGGTGGCTGATGGTCTTCTCCGCCGCCTCCTTCAAGCAGCCGTCGATGTCCAGCTTGTCGAAGCTGCGGCTGACGCGGTAGGCTCCGGCGCTGCGGGGCTTGCGGCCCTCCTGCTCAGTCTTGCTGTAGAGATACAGCGACGCGTAGGAGCAGGCTTCCTGCCGCCTTGCCCCGTCGCTGTTGAGGTAAAACTTCTCCACGTCTCGCTGGGACAGGCCGTTGTAGGGTACCCCGGCGATCGCTTCGTGGGCGTCTACCAACTGCTTCTCGGCGTCTACGAGGGTGTCAATCAGCCGCGAGACTTCCACCTGGGGCGCGGTCTGGCTGCCGGGGCTGTCCATCTCGGCTTTGGCTTCGGGGCTGAAGTCGGGGACGTGCTCCTTGGGGCCAAAGGCGCTGGCGGCCTGGGCAGTTTTGAGGGCAAGCTCTAGGCCAGTGGGGTCGACGTCGGTGGTGGAGGTGACGCCAATGGTGCCTTCGTCATTCCAGACGCGCACGATGACGCTCGACCGGTTGGAGGCTTTCACCTGCTTAGGCTCGCCGTGGTCCACCTGGGCGCTGTTTTCGTCTACAGAGGAACCATAGATGTCGTATTTGGGGATGCCCATTTTGCGGGCGATGGATTCGGCGTTGGAGGCGATGTCGTTGACGGTAGGCATGGTTTATCGGAGTGTGGGATGTGCGTTGGGGCGGATAGGGGCACAGCATGCTGTGCCCTTACAGGTATAGGCGGGGTGATTAGGCGATCGCCCGTGTGGTGATGGGTTTGGGATATCGTTGGGGCGAATGGCCATTCGCCCTTACAATGCGCGATGGGGTGACCGACGTGATTTACCGGCCGCCGATGGTAATGTCGTCTACCTTGATGTGGGGCTGCCCCACGGTGACGTAGATACTGCCGCTAATCGACCCGCAAAACCCCGCCGCCAGGCCCAAATCCTGGGAGCACATGGAAATCTTGTTCATGATCTCCTTCGCCTCCCCAATTAAGATCGCGCCCTTGAGCGGCTTGGTCACCTCGCCATTCTCAATCAGGTAGGCCTCGTCCACGCCAAAGTTAAACTCACCCGTAGGGCCAACGCTGCCGCCGCCCATCTTCTTGCAGTAAATTCCCTTCTCAACCGAGGCAAACAGGTCTGCCACCGAGTGATCCCCCGGCGCGATGTAGGTGTTGCGCATCCGGCTTGCCGCCGCGAACGCGTAGCTCTGGCGGCGACCGCTGCCTGTACGGGGGTGACCCGTGCGCACCGACCCGGCGCGATCGCTCAAGAAATTCTTTAGGATGCCGTTCTCGATCAGCAGGGTGCGCTGGGCGGGCATGCCCTCGTCGTCCATGTCGATGGTGCCAAACTCTTTGTCGGAGAGTCCCTCGTCCCAAGCGGTGAGGCTCTCGTGGGCAATCTTCTCCCCCTTCATATCGGCAAAGGGCGTCGTCTGCCGCTCAATCTGCGTCGTCTCCAGCAGGTGGCCGCAGGCCTCGTGGAAAATCACGCCGCCGAAGTGGTTGGCCATAATTACCGGGTAGGAACCAGATTCCACGTAGTCGGCGTAGAGCATCTTGCCCGCCGACTCAGAAATCTCTTCCACCGTGTCGCTATACTTCCAGTCGCGCAGAAAGCCAGGATCGCCCGTACTACCCAGCCGCTTACCAATGGAGGAGCGATTCTCGCCCTCGGCACACAGCAGGTTGCAGCCTACAGACTGGGTCATGCGAATATCGTGAGCAAAGGTGCCGTCGCTGGCGGCTACCAGCACCTCTTGCCAGTCGCGGAAGTAGGAGGCCCGGCGGGACTGGATGTGGCGGGCGGTCTTTTCGAGCTGGGCGGTAGAGCTGAGCAGAATGTCGCCCATCTCCTGGAAGGAGCTAGCCTTGCCCAGCCACTGGTCCTTGCTGTGGACCGCCGCATAGTCTCGCAGCAGCTCTAGGTTAGTTTCGGGCACATAGGAGTTGGGCGCGGGGATGTGTAGCCCCAAAATCGACAGCGCCTTTTCCAGCGCAGCCCGCAGCCCCTCAAAGCTCAGATCGTTAGTGCTCACATAGCAGTCGCCTTTGCCCAAGAACACCCTCACCCCTGCACCCGTCGCCAGCCGCGGCGTAATGCTAGTGATGGCGTCTTCCTCAGCCAGGGCGCTGATGTAGTTAACGCGCTCTAGGAAAAACTCAACAAAATCTGCCCCCGCCGCGCGACCTAACCCCAGCAGCGTTGACAAAGGCGATCGCCAGGACTCCCCGAAGCGATCGCGGGGGGTGTCGTAGCTGAGGGTCGGCAGTTCTTTGGAAAGAAGGGTGGAGGTCATAGCCTAAGTGGTGTCCTGAGGGAGGGTATGAGGCGACAGGGCTGACGTAATATACGACCAGCGTAATTACAGTCTAGCAAAACCGCCTTGCCCTGGACGTTCCGTTGTCCCCACAGCCCCAACGCACGGCAGGGGCACAGCATACTGTGCCCCAACCCATTCAAACAGGTTTCGATAAGTCCGAGGACCGTCAGGCTACCGTTTGGAATTGACGTTTAGCAGCTCAGCGATCGCCTGCTGCTCGATGGGCGCATTCTCCGGCAGCATCTGACGGCTGTCGGTAATCAGCCAGTCCAGGGCTGCGGCCTGCAGGTCTACCGAGGCCCCAGTACGGTCGACGCAGTAGCGACCGAACACCAGCTTATTGCTCAGCAGCGCCTCAGGGCCAATGCGCGAATACTCGAAGATGACGCTGTTGTCGATGGTCGCCCCGCTGCAGATGCGGCAGCTGGGGCCAATCATCGTGGGTCCAATGATGCGAGCGCCGTCTTCGATGCGGGTCATGGCCCCGATGTAAACCGGCCCTTGAATATCCACTTTGTCCCAGTTCACCGCTACGTTGAGGCCCGTGTAGACGCCAGGCTTCACTTCAACGCCGGGAATGGGCACGTTCTTGATGTCGCCCTTGAGTACGCCCCGCACCGCGTGCCAGTAGTCAGGCACCTTGCCGATGTCTACCCACTCAAAGTCCATGGAGATGCCGTAGAAAGGCGCGTCTTTCTCCACAAGCGTGGGGAACAGGTCTCCGCCGATGTCAAATTCTTGACCCGAGGGAATGTAGTCGAAGATTTCCGGCTCAAAGATGTAGATGCCGGTGTTGATGTCGGTGCTGATGGCTTCCTCGACCGACGGCTTCTCCTGAAACTGCTTGATCTTGCCGTCTTCGTCGGTCACCACCACGCCGTAGCTCGAAACCTGCTCACGGGGCACGGGCTTCATGATGATGGTGGCGATGGAGCCCTTCTCACGGTGCCACTGGATGGCCTTGGTGAGATCTAGGTCAATCAGGGCGTCGCCGCACAGCACCACGAAGGTGTCGTCGAAGAAGGGCTTGAAGTCCTGGATCTTACGCATGCCGCCTGCGGAGCCGAGGGCGTCACCAATTAGCTCACCATCCTCGATGCGACCTTCAAAGGAGTAGCCGATCTGGACGCCAAACCGCTGACCGTCTCTGAAATAGCCTTCAATTTCGTTTGCTAGATGGCTGACGTTGACCATGATTTGGTCAAATCCATGCTGCCGCAGAAGGTCGAGCAAAAACTCCATCACAGGCTTCTGCATGATGGGAATCATTGGCTTGGGGATGGTATAGGTAATCGGGCGAACGCGGGTACCTTTACCGGCAGCCAGGATCATAGCTTTCATATACTTTAATTTCCTCTAACGTCAGGCTACTTATTGTCTAAATTTCAGAAGTGTTGTCTCAGCTGGACTCGTCTAATAATTCAAATAAATTTAAATATGCACGCGTCCATCGGTGCGAACCCTTTCAGTTTTTCATACGTCCTAAATCAGTGGCACCAGTAGATTCACAACTTTATGCAATCTATATTGGCCGATAGGAGGTCTATAAATTACGGCGACGGTTATCTGCTACTAGGCTCAGCAAATCTAATCCTTAATACCTTCGCGTGCGCGCGGCATCAGGCTACAGTTAGAGCTTAGCCTCCATCCAATGAAATCCTAGCAAAGAATCAATCGAGAACCGCCATCGACTCCATCACAGCGTCGACCATATCCTCACCAGCTTGGATAGAGCGGACGCTCAGATCTTGGTAGAATGCCTGCTGGGACAGCTCGACCTTAGATTGGGCCGACAAGAACAAGAGTGCCCAAAAAACGCCCACGCGATCGCTCTGGTCGGTGCGGTGCATCTGGTCTGCATTGACCCGGGCGCAGACGTCAGACGCCGTCCACCAGTCCAACAGTTGCTCAAACTCAAGCCATTGGGCCCCCTGACTGATATGCGGCCAGTGCTCGCGAAGGGCCAGGTCCAGCGCTTCCGCCACCTCCGATAGGTTTTCTTGGTGGGCCAGCTGAGCGATGGCCCGCACCGCCTTTGACTTGGCTTGGGGCTTAGGCCGCCTGCGTCGCCGGGGCTGATGATCGGCGATCGCGCTAGCCATCACCTCGAGCTGGCAAATTAGCTCCTGTAGCGTAATAGGCCTATGCTGTGGCGGCTGAGCGACGGCGCGGCGGCGGATGCGCTTCTCTAGATGGAGCGGCAGGCGCGGGGAGGCGAAATCGTCGTCTAGCTCAGCCTCCTCCTCCTCCGGCTGATCGCTGCGGGCTAGGCTGTCGGCCTTGAGCAGCACCAGCATGGAGGCATAGAGAAATGCCTGCCCCGATTCCGATAGGTCCGCTTCGTAGGGGGCCTTCCCGTCTCCTGCCACCTGCCCAGGACGCAGCTGACTCAAAAACCGGTCAATGACCTCGATCACTTTGACGTTCCAGGGATCGATTTCGCCCCGCTCGGCCAGATCAATCAAGAAGGCGATCGCATTTTGGGCTAGCGACTGGGCCATTGGCTAGCGCTGCCCCACGGATATTGAGCCATTGAGCTGAGGGATGAACAAAACTGACCGTGCCAATGAATAGTTGAATCTGAGCCTAAACCGCCACAGCAACCCTATTGCCGCGCAAAGTAAATTGCCGCTAGCCCAATAAGGGCCAGAAACAGTCCCGGAACAGCTAAGCTCCAGGGGCTTCGGGGAGAGACAATATCTACCCAAACCGATGCTATCGGACCAATGCTGTCGTGCAATATATAGATGAGCGCAATAGTAGATAGACGCCTGTACGTGGCTGAAAGATCTAGTACGTTAGATCCGTCTCAAACATAGCACGACGCTGCGGATCCTATGACCTGGCGGCTCCTATGATTTATAAGTTTCTTTACAATCTGAGCGTATAGCTAAACCAGCAAGCTATGACCGCGGCTCACCCCGTGTTAGACACCAGACAGCACTTGGGAAGCGGCCTCGCCTGCAGCAGCACCGTCGGCAGCACCGTCAGAACTGGGGGAAGACGCGTAGACCTCACAGGAGTTGTTGGGGCTCTCGATAAGGACAACTTTGTGGAGGGCAGCGCCCGTATCGCGCAGGGGGGCCTCCAGCAAGTCTCGAACACGCACGGCGATGTTTTCTGCCGTCGGCACGACGCGCTCAAAATAGGGAATATCTTTGTTGAGGAACATATGGTCGAACGGCTCCACCACCTGATCGTCGATGATCTGCTGAAGCTGACCTAGGTCGGCAATCATGCCCGTACGGGAATCAATTTCCCCTTTGACGGTGACCTCTAGATGATAGTTGTGGCCATGGCCGTTGACCCGAGCACATTTGCCGTAGATCTCTAGGTTTTCCTCAAGGCTGAGGTGCGGCAGTGCCAGCCGATGGGCGGCGCTGAAGTGGGTTTTAAGGGTTAGGTAGGCGTCCATATTTTCACCGTCGTAGTCGGCCCAAAGCTCTGAGTTTTCAAAAAGTCGAATGCGCGTCAGCGGCAGATGCGGAGCCAGCCGGTGCCAAACGACACGGGCAATATTTTCGGTAGTTGGCAGCGTGGCCTCAAACTCTGGCCAGGCCTCGTTGAGGTATGAAAAGTCGAGCTGCCCGGTGACCTCGCGCTTGATCACCTGCTTGACGTCCGACAGGTTGAGCACCATGCCGTACTGGTCTAGCTCGCCTTCAATCGAGACGTATAGCACGTAGTTGTGGCCGTGGCCGGGGAACCGGGCGCACTGACCGAATTGCGCAGCGTTTGCGCTCGGACTCAGTTCAGGCAGCCAATAGCGATGGCTGGCGGAGAACTGAGCCCGCCGATGAATGATGCATTTCATATCGCTGGGTTTAGTGTAGGCGGCCTACTTACTAAGATAGACGCTCTCGGTGCGATGAACCAGGTTCGCCCAGCGCTAGGGATGGGCCGAAAACAGACTGCGAAAATGCGCTACGGGGCCCCGCTAGCGTTCAGCACCGATCGCCCTCGGAAGCCGCGCATGCGGTTGAGCGCTGCCGCCAGCTCGAACCGTCGAAACCCGGCCAACCCGCCGTCGGGGTGCTGCGATCGCCAAGCGGTCAGCATGTCGAGCCCCTGCTGATCGAGCTGGGCCATCAGCCAGGTCAGCTGGGCCTGCAGCGACTCGCCCGGCTGAGACCGCGCAGTAGCATAATCCAGCAGGTACAAAATAGCGTAGCCGATAGCCCGCGTCTGAGCCGTATCCACAAGCTGAGCGGCCCCCAGATCAATCGCTTCACGATCTACGCTAAGCTGATCTACCTGTCGCACGTTAACCTTGGCGCGCCCCTCGTCTGGCGCGGCCAATCGAAGGCAGCGGGGCGTCAAATCGCCGAAGCGGGGATCGCTCTCCCTGAGCCGGGGCGTCCCATGGGCTTGGGCGATCGCCTTGGCCTGCTGGGTCAGGTCCGCCGGCACAAAAGCCGTCATGCCGATGACCACCGTTGCCGCCTCAAAGTAGTCGCCGCTGCCCCCCATCACCAGCAGTGACGAGACGCCGTAGTCACGGTAAAGCGCCTCTACCCGGTCTACAAACGGCATAATCGGCTCGTTGCCTTTGTCAATCAGCGCCTGCATGCGGCGATCGCGAATCATGAAATTAGTGGCGCAGGTGTCTTCGTCAAGGATCAGCGCCGTCGCCCCCACCTCCAGCGCCTCAATGATGCTGGCGGCCTGAGACGTGCTGCCGCTGGCGTTGTCGGTGCTGAATGCCGTGGTGGGCTGACCCTGGGGCAGGCCGTTGATGAAGGGGGAGATGTTGACGCCTGCCACCTGGCGACCGTCCTCCGCCCGAATTGCGACGGCAGCCCCGTCGGTGATCACCCATTCCCGACCGTCCCCCGGCAGGTGGTTGTAGACGCCCTGGGCGATCGCCCGCAGCAGCGTCGATTTACCGTGGTAGCCGCCCCCCACAATCAGGCTGATGCCCTGAGGGATGCCCAGGCCGGTAATGGGGCCGTAGTGCGGACGGTCGAACTGCATCCGCAGCGTCTCTGGGGCGTGGAAGGGGATGCCGCTTAATAGGGGGCGATCGCTAACGCCGCTCTGCCGCGGCAGCACTGACCCATCCGCCACAAAGGCCACTAGACCCCGGACCGCCAGCTGCTGCCGTAGCCAGTCGGCGTCTTCGGCGGTGTCGAGGTGCTGCGCTAGCGCCTGGGCATCTAAGCTTTTATATTCTATCTGCTCGGCGAGCTTGGGCATCTGGTCGCACAGCAGCCGCGCCGCCTGTCGGCCCAAGATTCGCCGCCCTTGAGCCGGTAGCCCTACGGTAAAGCGCACCTCGATACCTTCTTCTAAAATCACCACGGCGCTGCGCTCTAAAATTGCCTGGCCCACGGGCGCGATCGCCACCTGGCCACTTTTGCCGCTGCCCCGCTGCTTTGCCCTGTGTTCAGCCCTGTGCCCAGCAACGTGCCCGGTAACGTGCCCAGTAACGTGCCCAGTAAAGTGTTGGGCGATCGCACTCTGAAACTGCCGCGTCAGAAAATCTCGCAGGGCGATCGCTCGGCTGCGGCTGGCGTAGCAAGCGGGCGGGATCAGTGCCGTGGCGTGGGGCAGCCGGATGCGGCACTGGCTGGGGGCCGCGAAGGGATCGCCCTGCACCCGGTCAACCAGCAGCGTGAAGCGAGGGAACGGGTAGCAGCCCTGGATTTGCCTGTAGGCCCCGTAGCCCTGACCATCGAGGTCATAGAGGCGATCGCGCAGGTCGATATGGTCTGCCATATGAAAAGAAAATCGCTCTTTTTAGTTAAACTCACTATAATTGGGGAAAGTTTGTTTTGTGGCGCGCCTCTGCCAAGCGGCTGTTAAGCGCTGCAGGAGGCTCCCATCACCCATGTACTGCGGCAGTTATGGACCCTTCACTTACGCTCTCTCCCGCAGACTACGGCTTGCTCACCGACCTGTATGAGCTCACCATGGCCGCCTGCTATGTTGGGGAGGGTATTCACCAGCAGCCTGCTAGCTTTGAGGTTTTCGTGCGCCAGCTCCCAGAGGGGTTCGGCTACCTGGTTGCCGCTGGGCTAGACCAGGTCCTAGATTACCTCACCCACTTCCACTTCAGCGCCGAGCGGCTTCAGCAGCTTCAAGACACCGGCATATTTGACCATGCCCCCGAGCAATTTTGGTCCCTATTGCGGCAGGCCGAGTTCACGGGGGACCTGTGGGCGGTGCCAGAGGGGACCGCAGTCTTTGGCCATGAGCCGCTGCTGCGGGTTGACGCGCCGCTTTGGCAGGCGCAGATCGTCGAAACGTACCTGCTCAACAGCATCAACTACCAGACCCTTGTCGCCACTCGGGCGGCACAGATGCGGGACGTTGCGGGTGAACGGGCGACCCTGCTGGAATTTGGCAGCCGCCGCGCCTTTAGCCCCCAGGCCTCGATTTGGGCCGCGCGGGCGGCGATCGCCGGCGGCATGGACGCCACCTCCAACGTCTTGGCGGCGCTGAAGCTGGGCGAAAAGCCTAGCGGCACCATGGCCCACGCCCTGGTGATGGCCATCTCGGCGCTTCGGAACAGTGAGGACGCCGCTTTTACCGCATTTCTCAAGTACTTTCCGGACTCGGCGCTGCTAATTGATACCTACGACACCCTAGAGGCGGTGGACCGCCTGGTTGAGCGCGCCAAGGCCGGAATGGAGATCAAGGCGGTGCGTCTGGACTCGGGAGATCTGGTGGCGCTCTCTCAAGCGGTGCGATCGCGGCTGCCGGGGGTGGCCATTGTCGCCAGCGGTGACCTAGACGCGCCGGAAATCGCGCGGCTGCGTCAGGCCGGGGCGGAAATAGATGGCTACGGCGTGGGCACCAAGCTAGTGACGGGACAGCCGGTCAACGGGGTCTATAAGCTGGTGGAGATCGGCGGCATCCCCGTGATGAAGGGCTCGGCCGGGAAGAAAATGTGGCCGGGCCGCAAGCAGGTGTTTCGGCGCGTGGATGAGCGAGGCCAGCTCCAGGGCGATCGCCTCGGTCTGATGGAAGAGGCCGCTGAGCCCGGCGAGACGCCGCTGCTAAAGCGGGTGATGCAGGCCGGACAGCGCCTGCATGCTGAACCGCTGAGCCAGATTTCAGAGCGGACCAGGCAAACGCTGCGATCGCTGCCAGATGTGGTGCGTCGTGCCCACTCGCCGGGCTTCTCCCCAAGGATCTCTGACGCGCTTCAAGCGGTGGAACAGCGCACTCAAAGCAGGATAAGTTCAAGATATACCGAGGCTAAGCACGCCAATTCTGGACACACCGATTCTAGACACACCGATTCCAAACCCGTCAGCTGAGCCGCTTCCCCTCGACGACCTCTTCCCATCGACACCACCACCCACTCTATGACCTCGATTGCCCTGTTTGGTACTAGCGCTGATCCCCCTACGGCGGGGCACCAGCAGATCCTCAACTGGCTGTCATACCGGTTCGATCGGGTTCTGGTCTGGGCCTCAGACAACCCCTTTAAGCACAACCAAACGCCTATCGAGCACCGAGCCTCGATGCTGCGGCTGCTGATTAGCGACATCGAGCCGCACCGCACCAACATCCACTGCGATCAGGCCCTCAGCAATCCCAGAACCATAGTCACGGTGCAGCGGGCGCGTCAGCGCTACCCAGAGGCAGACTTCACCCTCGTGGTTGGGTCAGATTTAATCCAGCAGCTGCCGACCTGGTACCGCAGCCGCGAGCTTTTGGGCCAGGTGCGGCTGCTGGTCGTCCCCCGTCCGGGCTACCCCATTCACCAGATATCCCTAGCCCAGCTGCGCCAGCTCAGTGACCAGGTTGAGGTTGCTGACCTAACCGGGCTGCCTGTCTCTTCCTCGTCATACCGCGACGCTGGCGATTCGACGGTCATCACGCCACCCGTCAAGGCCTACATCCACCGAGAGCATTTGTATACATGTCAGGACGTTCCCAATATCCCCTAATTGAGCCGCCAGCAGAGGTTGTGGTCAGCGTCGAGAGCGTCATCTTCTCTGTAGACATTGCCCAATCGAGGCTGCTGGTGCTGCTCGTAACGCGTCAGGAGCCTCCCTGCTTAGGGCAGTGGAGCCTGCCCGGCACCCTGGTCTCAGCCCATGAATCCCTGGAAGCTGCGGCGTACCGGGTCCTATCTGAAACGATCCAAGTCGAAGACCTCTATCTTGAACAGCTTTACACCTTTGGCGGCCCCGAACGCAATCTTCGAGCGGGGAGCGCTGGTCGATACCTGTCGGTGAGCTATTTCGCGCTGGTCAGATTTGTGGCTTCTGAGCTGGTCACCCAGAATAGCGCTGTGACCTGGCATGCTCTAGGCCAGGTTCCCCCCCTCGCGTTTGACCACGATAAAATCCTTCGCTACGGCTACCGACGCCTGCGCAACAAGCTGGAATACAGCCCTGTTGCTTTCGACGTGCTGCCGGAGACCTTTACCCTCGGCGACCTCTACCAGCTCTACTGCACAGTTTTGGGAGATCAGTTTTCGGACTACTCCAACTTTCGCGCCCGGCTGCTAAAGCTTGGCTTTCTAACCGATACCGGAGATAAGGTCTCTCGCGGCGCGGGGCGACCGGCCAGCCTCTACCGATTCGATTCAGAAAAGTTTGCCCCCTTTAAAGACAAGCCGCTGGTGTTTGTCTAGCCCCGTCGTTTATTAGCTAGCGCCGCAGATTGCGCAACTCCTACTCGAAGTCGAGACTCCTATGAAAATTGCGATCGCCCAGCTCAACCCCATCATCGGCGACCTGCCGGGCAACGCGGAAAAAATCTTGGCGGCGGCACAGCAGGCGGTGGATAGCGGTGCCCAACTGCTGCTCACCCCTGAGATGTCGCTATCGGGGTACCCGCCCCGCGACCTGCTGCTGCGCCCCGCCTTTGTGAGTGCTATGGCCCATCAATTGGAAGCGATCGCGGCCAAGCTCCCGGCGAACCTCTTTGTGCTGGTGGGCTACGCCCAGCCCAACCCCCTAGCGGACGAAAAGGGGGAGAAGCCGCTGTTCAATAGCCTAGCGCTGCTGCACGGCGGCCAAAATCAGGCCCAGTTCCACAAGCGGCTGCTGCCCACCTACGATGTCTTCGACGACAAGCGCTACTTTGCCCCCGGCCCCGGCGATAACCTGCTGGAGATAGACGGGGTCAAAATCGGCATCACCATCTGCGAGGACGCGTGGAATGACGAGGAGTTTTGGGGGCGGCGCAGCTACGGGCTCAACCCGCTGGCCGACCTTGTGGATCAGGGTGCACAGCTGATCGTCAACGTCTCGGGGTCGCCCTATAGCCTGGGCAAGCAGCGGCTGCGGGAGGAGATGCTCGGCAGCTCGGCGGCGCGCTACGGCGTCCCGATGCTCTATGTAAATCAGGTGGGCGGCAACGATGACGTGGTGTTTGACGGCAGCAGCATGGGCGTTAACCCGGATGGGGTAGTCTGCCGCGCCCAGGCTTTTGAACCCGATTTTTGCGTTGTTGAGTTTGACGCGGATGCGATCGCGCCCGGCCCGATGTGCCCTCTGGCAGACAGCGAGGCGGCGGAGCTGTGGGGGGCGCTGGTACTGGGGGTGCGGGACTACGTGCGCAAGTGCGGCTTCTCGAAGGTGCTGCTGGGGCTGAGCGGCGGCGTGGACTCGGCCCTGGTGGCGGCGATCGCCGCTGCGGCTCTGGGGCCAGAGAACGTGCTGGGGGTGCTGATGCCGTCGCCCTACAGTTCGGGCCATTCGGTGAGCGACGCGCAGCAGCTGGCCCAAAATCTGGGCATTCGCACGGAGACGCTGCCCATTGAGACGCTGATGCAGGGCTACGACCACACGCTGAGTGGCCTGTTTGCGGGCACCGAGTTTGGGGTGGCAGAGGAAAACCTGCAGTCCCTGATTCGCGGCAATCTGCTGATCGCGATGTCGAATAAGTTTGGCCATTTGGTGCTAAGGAAGCGGAATA
>JBHJHD010000054.1:0-49153 GCA_050331115.1 Elainellaceae cyanobacterium | reverse complement strand
GCCTCCACGGTGGACGCAGGCTGCCGTCCAAAGGCGATCGCCCCGACCGCCAGGCCCAGACCAACGCCCACCGCGAGCCCCACCTTGCCAGAGAACCAGCCCTGCTGACCAGCGCGGGGGGAGTTGGATAAGCCACCTAGGGACTGGTCCAGCTTGACCGCTGGCGAAGCTTCGGAATCAATATCAGCATCAATATCGCTGTGCTGATTTTTACTGTGCTGATTTTTAGCGCGCTGATCTTCAGCATACTGAGCTGCGGTTGGCGGCTCGCTAGCGGCGCTGTCAATCGCTGGGTCGCCGCTGGCGCGTCCATTAGAGTCTGCGGTTTTCATCTACGGGGGGCAAAGTATTGCGGGTCATGAAAGTCTTTCCCTAAGCTCTATTTGAGACCAGGGATATTCAGTAAGGTTACGGACCGTTGACTCTATTTTAGGCGACAGTTCATGCTGGATGGGAAAACGCTGTGACAATACCTCGTAAGGGCAGGCGGAAAAATATAGGGACGTGGTGTTACCGCGTCCCTAATGGAGATGTTGAGGTCTAACCAGTCTAGTTTCGGCGCTGCTGCAAGGTTGACCCTGCGACAAACCCTATATCTATCTACGCAGTCTCCCAAATCTCGCGCACCTTACCCGGCAGGCAGCCGCTAATCTCTTGAATCCGGTCTTGGGAGATCTCCTCCTTAGTAGCGGAGAAGACGGCCTTAATCACCCGTTCAGGGTCAGCGTTGCGCTGCATGCTGGACTCATTGGCGACTCGGAAAATGAAGTCGCTGTCGTCTACCGCTAGGATGCCCTCGCCCTGCTTAAACGGCGGTCGAATGCGGCTGAGGAAGCCCACGATAGGGTTTGTGTCTTTCCACAGCTCAGAGATTTCGTTTTTCAGGGCTTTGTCGTCTGTCGCCTCATCGGCGGGCTTGCCCTTGAGCTCCGCTGCGACCCGGTCGGAGGCTTCCGTCGTCATCATGTCGCGCATGACGCGGTACACTACCTCGGTGATGTCTCTGGCGTCAAAGATATCCTCTAGCTCGCCCTTAAGCATGATCTTTTCCAAGAAAGGCATATTCTTGGTGGCGATGGGCGTCGTTGGACCTTCACCTAGGGCCTCAGGCGGATTGGCATTCATTTTCTCTAGCAGACGCCGACCCCGATCGGTCAGCTCTGCTTTTTCGAACTCGATTAGGTGAGGCAGCGGGCCGTCGGGCGCGCCGTAGGTGTTGGCAACGCGGGCCTCCACCTGGTCTGAATCGACTAAATCGGGTACGTCTTCTTGCGTTGCGTAAGCGTTGCCGGAGAACTGGGCGTCGATGTAGCCCTTTTGGTTCATATAGTCTAGGTGACCTAGCAGGTCCGACTTGGTCATCGATCGCCCCGTGAAGTCGGTCTCTGACAGCTCGACTTTGTGCTTACCGTCTGCCGTCTTGTCGCCTGCGGCGATTTTCTTGAGCAAGATGTAGGCAACGTCTTCTCTTAAATTGATTGGCATATGAGTTGTCTCCTAACCTCAAAATATTACACATCCCTCAACAGCGAAAAGCATCCGTAAAGGGCGTATCACGGCATGTCTCATCCCTGGTAAATGATAGGACTTGACCTAATCAGCACTCTTGCGTGCGTGCCTCACCGCATTTGGCTGAGCCAACCTTTCCGCCGCTGCCATGGGTTAGCATACGGCGAATTGGGCCTAGGGTCATCTACTTTGAGATATATCCTGACCACAAAATAATTAACGTTACAAAATGCTGAACAACGCCGCCTTTTTCGCCTGACGCCCTGAGTATTTAACCACCCGCTTAATCGCTAACTCAATCGCCGCCAGGCTCCACCAGCTTGCCGATGTTGAAATCGATTTTAATCCAGCGGCTCCCCCGTCTGAGGTTGTCCAGCAGCAGCAGCGGAATCTGCCAGTGGTGCACCATCAAAAACGGCAGCGGATCGTGGCGATCAAAAATGGCGTCCTTGCCCCGAGAAATCACGCTTAGCCGGGACCGAATCTGTTGAAGCGATCGCGCCGTGAGCAGCCGCCACAGCTCGTGATAGAGCCAGTAGGTGGGTTTGCCGCCGGGCAGCGGCTGCAGCGGTTCCGGCTGGGCTTCGCCTAAGTAGGCCTCTGCCACACCAGGGTGGTTATAGAACAGGGTGATGGCGGAGTGGGTACGGGGGTTGCACTCGATGGCGTAGGGCGTGCCGTCTTCGGCCCGGATGAAGTCGAAGGAGGCCTGACCGGTGAGGGCCATGGCCTGGACAAAATGGCGCACCCAGTCAAGAATATCCGGCATTTCCACAGGGTCATAGTTGATCTGAAACGGGGAAGACGCGCAGCAGCAGTGCAGCCGCAGCTCTCCCCCTTTGACCGTGCTGTGGGTACAGTATTCCTGACCGGGAATAAACTCCTGCATAATCCAGGGCTTTGCCGCGCTGATGGGCAAGCTGCTTACAAAGGTGGCGGTCTCCTCTGGGGTTGGGCAGGGCAGCTTTGTGAGGTTGAGGCGGCGCACCGAATCGTAGGGAATGCTCTTGAGAATGTACGGGCGCGTTTCCTGAGAAAAATCGAAGTCGAGCACCTGCTGCGGGTCGGTAATTTTGAAAGACTTGGGCACGGGCAGCCCTAGCGATCGCGCTGCTTCGGCAAAGGCAAACTTATCGTCTAGGGTTTTGGTGACCGCGACCTCGAAGTGAAACACCCGGCAGCACCGCTCTAGGGTGGCCTTGGCCAGAGAATCGTAGTAGCTGGATGCCGGGCTGCAGACAGGGATATAGACGTCGACCGCCTCGGATTTAGCGATGTCCAACAGCCCTTGCGTGTAGCCCTCAAGGTCTTCTTGCGGTGCGGGTACGGTATAGAAGCGATCGACGGCATTGGAAAACCGATGGCCGGTGAGCCAGTATTTGTGAGTTTCCACCAGCACGACGCGATGCCCAGCCTGATGAAAAGCGCGCGCGAGCTGCAGCGCTTTGGTCATCTTGCCGCCGGTGAGCATGATGGTCTGCTGATTTGGGCTGGGCGTCTGGGGGCCCCCTCGCGTGACGGTGTGCCACAGTAGACTCGCTAGCACAGCGGCAGCGTTAACGGGCAGCAGCAAGAGCAGCAGCAGGAGAGTGCCTAGGGTTTTCAGGAGAGCGTTTGACATTTGCAAAGGCTGGCGCAGTTGAGTCGTGATTGTCTTTATTATTGAGCGAGCTGAATTATTGAGCGAGCTGAATTATGGGGTGAGCTGACGGTGGAGCCGTCTCAGCAGCAGCGCCGCGATCGCCGCGCTGGCCATCAAGAGCAGCCAAAACGCGACGCCCCACCCAACTCCCAGCGCCGCCCCGCTGTCAGAGTGGTCTAGCGCCCATCCCCCCAGGGCTGGACCCACCAGAAAACCGATGGCCCAGCACTCTGAATCGAGAGAAAAGTAGACGCCCCGCAGGGAAGCCGGAGCCAGATCGGCCACCAGGGCCGATGCCGAAGGGCCATAGAGAATTTCCGCAATGGCCACTAGGGCAAAGGCGATCGCCGTGAGGCTCACCAGCCCCGACGGCGACACTCCGACCAGCGCCATGAATACAAAGCCGCCGCTCCAAAGCGCTAGGGAGACCCGCATCGCATCGCTGTGGGAGCGCGATCGCAGCAGGCGCAGGGCGGGCAGCTGCAGCCCAATTTTGAGCAGGGCGTGCCAGCCGAAGAAATAGCTGATCGCCCGGTCTGAGAAGGGCCGTACGGGGGTGCGGGTCAGGTAGAGGGGCAGCGTAGTGCTCAGCTGTGCGGTGAAGGTGGTAAAAAACAGGTTAGCCGCCAGGTAGGTCAGCAGGTGGCGATCGCTCAAGGCCGCTCGCCAAGAGGCCAGCAGCGGGCGGGGCGGCGTCTGGGCGGGGCGGGGCTCGGCAATGGTGACGGCGACGATGCCCCCGAACACGATATAGGCGAGGCCCTTGGCAATGAATAGGGTGCGGTAGCTGCCCGCTGCGGCGATGTACTGCCCCGCGATCAGCGCTCCTAGCCCCAGCCCCAGGTTGTCTGCAAGCCGCGTCACGGCCATGGCGTCGGTGCGCTGCGCGTCGGTCGTCAGGTCAGTGAGCACCGTCAGGGTCGCGGGCCAGTAGAGGCTAATGCCCAGGCCCAGCAGCAGGTTACCCAGCACCAGCAGGGTCAGGGTTTGAGCCGCCGCTAGCACCAGGCTACCCATCGCCGCGATCGCCGCCGCCAGCAGCAAGGTACCCCGCCGCCCCAGACGCTGGGAATCCACTGCGTTGCCGGCCCAAAATCGGCCTAGGGTGCCAGAAAGGCCCATGCTGCCCTGGGCTAGCCCCACTTGGGTGGGCGAAAACCCCAGCTCGTTGACAAAGTAAATGGAGGCGTAGACCAGGGTAACCCCTTGGCCGATGAACAGCAGCAGCTGCCCCGCAGACAGGATCCAGACTTCCATGGTGAGGTCGGGCAGCCAGCTTAGCCAGGGGGGCTGCCCGACCGCTGAGTCGGTGGGATCGCTCATGTCAAGCAGGTCTTAAGCCGCAGGTGTGAAGGGGTGGGTTTAAGTCTATCAAGCCGTGCTGCAGGCGTATAGGTAAGCGCTTTTACGACCGCTGGGGCCCATTACGTTTTGATACCCAGATGAAGGAATGAACTGAGCAGGGTGGAAAAATGTTAGGTATGGCAACTGTCCTCTGCGTACCCAGTTGCCCACGAAACGTGAGGCTTTGCGCCAGCTGCGCTGTCTTAAGCAACAGAAACAACGCAACACGTTTACCGACAATCAACCGTGGTGACCCCTCATGCTCCACACCTTGTCCCAGCGGGCCCTGTCTTTCCTAGGACACCGACCAACCGCCCCTGCACTTGCCAGGCCTGCCCAAGCGGCAGACCCGCCCCATGCCGCTACGGCCGCGATGGTCTCAGGACCGGCCCCGTGGGCCATCGCCACCCGAAATTTAGACGTCATCTTCAATCCCGAGTCTCAGCCGCCCTTGCAGGCGCTTCGTTCGGTGGACCTCGCGGTGCGCAAAGGCCATATTCAAATGGTTGTCGGCCCCTCGGGTGCGGGAAAAACCACGCTGCTGCTCACGCTGTCAGGGCTGCTCACCCCAACCCGAGGTAATGTAACCCTGCTCGATCAGCCCTTAGGGCAGCTGTCTCGCCCGCGCCTCGACGACTTTCGCCGCTGCCATCTAGGGATTATGTTTCAGGAGAGCAACCTGTTTCGCGCGCTGACCGCGCTGGAGAATGTCGAAGCAGCGCTCTTTGTAAAGGGCTGGCGCACGGTAGAGGCGCGGCGGGAGGCCAAGCGGGTGTTGGCGCAGGTGGGGCTAGGCGATCGCGAAGACTACCTGCCACGTCAGCTCTCCGGCGGGCAGCAGCAGCGAGTTGCCGTAGCGCGATCGCTCGCGGGAGCCCCAGACATCCTGGTTGCCGATGAGCCCACCGCCTCCCTCGACTCCGTGAGCGGTGAGCGGGTGATGGCGTCGATTCGTCAGCTGGTGAAGCAGCAAGACACGACGGCGGTCATTGCCACCCACGACGCTCGAATTCTCTCCTTTGCCGACGACATTGCTGAGCTGTTAGACGGGGTTTTGTCCGATTGCTCGCCCCCCCACGATTCGAGCGGCCTCAGCTAGCGAAATCTCCTAAAGCGTCTGTTTCCTACTCAGCCGGCAATACCAGTAGCCCCGCCGCCTGAAGCGCCGCCGCCGTTTGGTCCATTTTGCCTTCCGGTGGCGCAAACACCACAAACCCGTCCCGCCCTCGCGTCAGCAGCACTCGGTAGCTGTTGATGCGCAGTCGCCTGGGGTCGGTCACGTTCTTTTGCCGCGTGGTCGTGGTCCAGCCCTCTCCATCCCAGCGCAGATCGTCTCCCCAGCCCACCACAGGGAAATCCAGCTCTAGCCCCTGGCAGCCAAATTCAGTCACGGCGCTGTCCAACGCGCAGCAGGATAGGGGTGAGTCGGGCGGGTCGATATACCAGGGGCCGGGCTTCACCCGCCGCGTAGCCAGATAGTCGTTGGGCAGGCCGTAGTCCGCCAGGTTGCGGGCCCGGGAGGAGGCCATAAGGCCGTAGCGCTTAGCGGGTTTCCCGGCGTAGCGATCGCGGCAGTAGGCTTTGGCCGCTTCCAGGTCCCGCGTCAGGTAGGCTGAGCAGCCGTCGGCCCTGAGCTTGGGCATCAGCGCCGCCGCCGCCGCTAATTCACCGTCCAGCAGGTGGGCGACCCAGGTCTGCAGGTCTGCAGCCCGGTGAGAGCGTAGGGAGGTGGTGAGGTTAAAGCGGTCGTCGGCGTGAATTTGCCCCGCAGAGAGGGCGGTAAAGTAGCCGGCCTGTTCGGGGCTGCAGTGCACCTGCCAGGGGGCTTCGCCTGAAACGGCAGAGATCGCCCCGTTCCACTGCTCCGTGCCTTCCTCCTCCCCCACGTGAATTTCTTGCCCCTCGCCAATTAGCCCCAGCACGATGCACCAGTTGGGGATGCGCTGGGCAATGCGCAGCACCGCCCCCGCCGCTGCAGACTCAATGCCGTATTTCTCTTGCATCCGCTCGGCGTCCCAAGCCCGCTGCGCTTCGTCAAACACGATGATGTGCTCTGCGGGTGCGGTTTGGCGGCGGACCTGGTGCTGAATATAAAAGTTGCGCACCGCCTGCACGAAGACCTTGCTCTTGAGGGCATACTGCAGCACCTGAATGAGCGGCCCGTTCCCCGATAGAAACACGGCGCTGGCCCCTTCGTTTTGGGAGGGGTGCTGATGCACAAACTGTAGCCCCACCAGGGTTTTTCCCGCTCCCGGCACGCCGGTCACCAGCACCAAATGCCGCTCCCGCTTCGCCGCTGCCTGCGCTGCGAGCTGATGCAGGTAGTCCATCACTTCTGGAATACGGGCGCTGCGGGCGCGCTTGATATCGGGCAGGGGCTCGTGCTGAAAGATTTGCCGCGCCGCCTGAATAACGGTGGGCAAGGGGGCATAGTCGGCCTGCCCCCAGGCTTGAGGATCAATATCTGGAGGGATATCGGGAGGGTCCATATCGGGCAAGCGCGCAGGCAGGGCCCTTAGGTAGGCCTCGATGCCATTAGGGTAGAGCACTAAGGGAGAGCCGCTAGCGATACCGGTATCACCATCGCCACTATCACCGCCTCTGCCCCGCGTCGGCACCAAAATAGGCGTGACCAGCTGCTGACGGCAGCCGCTGTGGTAATCCGTCAGGTCGCGGGCATAGGCGGCGGCCTGGTCGCGATCGCTGGCGGCGGCGTAGGATTTCTGCTTAAATTCCAGCACCAAAACGTTCCCTTCGGCCAACATCACCAGATCGGGCCGGCGGCCGCCTTCGCGGGGCAGCTCGTATTCAAAGATCATGGTCCAGTCCGCGCTGGCGGGGCGGGTCTTGGCCAGCGCCGCTAGAGGGGACTGCATCACCCCATAGCTGTCGGCCCAGGCGTCGCGCTGGGACTGGGTGGCCTGCTGGGCGTAGAGGGTTGCGTAGTTTTGGGCCAGGGTCTGCAGCCAGCCCTCGGGGTGGGTCTCTAGAAACGCGGCGACGGTGCCCATCCAGCCGTAGGGGTCAGCGGTGGTGAAGAGGTCGAGCTGGTCAAGCTGGTCGATCATATGGCTGGCCAAGACAAATACACGCTAGCTACTGAGCGTAGAGGGCCTGGAGCCGGGACCGCACCTATCGAAGGGGTCTTTTTGCGATCGCGACCATCGCATGATTGGAGAGAAAACCGCGTTGCGCGCTCTGGAAGGCCCCCTCCACCCCCAATTCTGAGGATTTAGAGGGCAACTTTCAAGCCCTAAGTCGTTGGGGGCCACACCACCTTAGGCACCAGCCGCAGCCCGCCCTCTGCCATTTTGAGCTGCGCTACCCCTAGAAACTCGTCCGCCGCGCTCACTAGGACGTAGTCTGAGCGCTCCAGCATCGGCTCCGACGCCGGAACAATCACCGGGCGGCCGTGCCCCCAATCTGCCGCCTGATGCGAGTCCAGTTCCACCGCGGGCAAATGGCCTAGGGCGATCGCCGGCGAAATTAATCCCTCAGGCGTCACATCTTCCAGCGTAATGCTGTCCGCCAAATTAAACCCGCCGCTCTCAGTGCGCACCAGGGCCGCCAGGGTGCCCCCTACCCCCAGCAGCTCTCCCAGGTCTCGGGCGATCGCTCGAATATAGGTGCCGCTGCCGCAGGCGATCGCCACGTCTAGCTCGGGGAAGTCGCCGGGGCCCCAGCCCAGAATCTCCGTGCCGTAGATTTCCACGGTGCGCATCGGCACCGCCACCGGCTCCCCCGCCCGCGCCAGGTCATACAGCCGCCTACCGTCAACCTGAATTGCGCTGTACTTGGGCGGAATTTGCTGGATAGTGCCTTGAAAGGCTGCCAGGTGAGGCGAAACTTCTGCCAGCGTCAAATGGGGCGCTGCCGCCTGCAGCAGCACCGCCCCCTCTAAATCGTCGGTGTCGGTGCGCACCCCAAAGCGAACCGTGGCGCGGTAGGCCTTTTGCGCAGGCAAAAACTGCAGCAGCCGCGTAGCCCGGCCAACTGCCATAGGCAACACCCCCGTCGCCGCCGGGTCTAAGGTACCGCCGTGGCCGATGCGCTTTAGCCCCAAGCGCCGCCGCAGGCGGGCAACGCAGTCGTGGGAGGTGAGGCCCGCTGGCTTGTGGAGGTTTAGGAATCCGTTCAAAAGCGTGCTGCTGGAAACGCTGCTGGCAAGATCCGCTGGTCCATACACCCTAATCTATACATCCTACTCTGGCGATGAGTCAGCGGCCGCCGTCATCTCGCGCCCAGCGGACTGGGCCATCGGGACGCCGTCTAGCGATTGTACCAGCCGCAGCGGAATTGGGTCACGGCCCAGGGCTGCAGCGTAGGCGGAGGATAGATAGGGAAGGTAGTCCGGCTGGTCGCGCAGGTGGACCTCAAAGAAGGAGAGGCTCAGGGCCTCCACGTAGTCCTGGGCTAGGTCGGGCTCCGGGCCCAGAATCTCCGGCGGCAGGGCGACGAGACCCGTGCCGTCAACACTCTCGCCAATGACGGAAAAGTGGGTGCCGTTCTCCAGCAGCACCAGATATTTATCCTCACCCGCTAGCCAAGTAAAGGGAACGAGCTGCTCGAAGAGCGTGGGGGCCACAAAATCATTGCTGCCCGCCATGATCATGGTGGGAATATCGATTTGCTGTACGCCCGTTTGACCGAACACGCTGCTGCCAATGGGGTTGATGGCGATCGCCGCCTTAATGCGACTATCCATGAGCGATCGCACGTCCTGGGCTTCATCCACCCGCAGCTCTAGCGCCCGGCACTGCAGCAGCAGCGACAGGTTAAGCGTATCGCTCACCTGACCCTCGGGGCAGTCGGCCAGCAGCTCTGGGAAATTGATCTCTGCCCCGGCCAGGGCCAGGGCCGTGTAGCCCCCGAAAGACTGACCGACGATGCCCACATTCTCTAGATTAACGAGGGGAATGTCCCCAGCCTCAGCCTGGCGCTCTAGCGCGTCAAGCAGCGCCGTAATATCTAGCGGGCGATCGGCAAACTCCCCGGGCTCGGTTACCTGGCTGGCCGTGCCCTCGAGCAGCGCCCCAATGTAGCTCGCGTCGCTGCCGGGATGATTGGGGGCGGCAACTGCATAGCCTCGGGAGGCTAGGTGGGCCGCAAGGTAGCGAAAGCTGCTGCGGTTGGACCCCAGCCCGTGGGAGATGACCACCAAGGGCGCGTTCTCCCGCTCAGGAAGATAGAGGTCCACGAGAAATCGCCGCCGCCGCGGGCGGTCTGAGACTTCAAAGGTGCTTTCCTGCCAGGCGTAGGTTCCCCGTCGCCTGGGCTCGTTGGGGTCAATGATCACCCCACCGGCGCTCGCGGCCTCTTGGGAGAGCGCTGCGATTTGGTCTACGGCAGTAGCGGTCGCCCCAACCAGCTGCTGGAACTCTCGAAACACATCTAGACCCCGCTCGATGTCCACAATGATGCTGTCGGTGGGAAACGCTTTTAGAAAGCCCAGCGGGGTCAGGCCGCCCTCCTGACCGGCCGCCAAAATCAGGCCGGCCCGCAGCGCATAGAACCCAGGGTTAGAGCGGGTGCGCACCACGTCACCAACGCGCCGAAGAATGGCCTCCCCTTGACGCGTGTAGAGGAAGTTGGCGATCGCAACCTGCTCAGCGTCCACAGGGGTTTGCAGCACTTCCTCAACGTTTTCCAACTGCTCTGGGGTGAGGCGATTGATATAGCCGGCTAGGTCGGAGCGGACGGTGCCGTCCTCAAGGTAGGCTTCAATAGAGTCAATCGTTACAGTGAGCTCGATGGGGCCATAGCGCGCGCGAATGTCGCTCGCGGCCTCAGCCGACAGACCCGGAATGAGTCCAGCAAAGGCCGTGACTGTTCCGGCTAGGGCGAGCTGCCCTAGCGCGGTTCGAACCTGACGCAATATGACGTGCATGGATAAAGAGGCCTGTAAAGAGACATCTCGGATAAGGAGCTGGCCACAGGTAAACGGGGTTGGGGTTCGCCCCCGATGGAGCGAACCCCAATCTGCGTCGTTTATCTATGGTCTCCTACTTACTTAATACACCCTCAATATAAGCGGAGGCTGAACGACCGCTAAAGCGTTTTGGCGCGGCTTTTGGGCTCGCCGTATATTTCGATGACGTGCGCAATCGTGCCCTAATCCCTGAGGGCCGCGATTGCCCCCTCCAGCAGCGTATGTCCCTCCGTCACCGATTCAATACGGCAGAGCCTATCCCGCAGCTCAGCCGCGCCGGGAAAGCCCTTGGCATACCAAGCCATATGTTTACGGGCCTGCCGGATACCCCGCTCCCCCTTGTAGTCCACCAGCATCTGCAGGTGCTCCTGGGCGCAGCGCAGCCGCTCTGCGACCGTAGGTGTGGGCAGCACATCTCCGGTGCGCAACAAATGATCGACCTGCCCCACTAAAAAAGGGTAGCCCAAGGTGCCCCGGGAGCACATCACCCCATCCGCCCCCGTCTGCTTCAGACAGGCCACCGCCGCCGCTACCGAGAAAATATCGCCATTGGCAATTACCGGAATGTCGATAGCTTGCTTCACTCGGCCAATCCAATCCCAGCGGGCCTGACCGGTATATCCCTGGGCGCGCGTGCGCCCGTGCAAGGTCAGCATTTGGGCCCCGGCCGCCTCCATGGCGCGGGCAAACGCTACAGCGTTGATATGCTCGTCGTCCCAGCCAATGCGGGTCTTGACGGTGACCGGTACCGCTACCGCATTGACCACCGCTGCCACGAGCCGCACCGCCATATCCGGATCTTTCAGCAGCGAAGAGCCGCCCCCCTTCTTAGTAATTTTATTCACGGGGCAGCCCATGTTGATGTCGATGGTGAGGCTGCCCTGGTCGACGGCGCGGCGGGCGGCCTCTGCCATGAAATCCGGGCGACAGTCAAACAGCTGGATGCTCACAGGCCGCTCGTCAGGGTCAATCTCCATCATCTTCGGGAGCGATCGCAGATGATGCAGTTCGCTGGCGCTTACCATCTCGGTGTACATCATGGAGTCGGGCGCGTAGCGGCGCACCAGCCGCCGAAATACCAGATCGGTAACGCCAGATAAGGGGGACTGCAGCACCCGGCTGAAAACCGCCACGGAGCCAATGCGTAGCGGCGTAGCCAAGCGCTGCCGCAGCAGCGGGGGCAGCGCTTGGCTACTTGTATGCGCCTGCAGGGGCGCTGAAGAGACAGCCTTAGAAGAAATCGCCATAGTACGCAATATACGCAATCAACAGGGCTCGATCAGCAGGGCTCGATCAGCTTTTTGGGGAACAACGGGCTAGTTATGCCATTCATGTAGCGCTAGAGCGTCTAGCGCTGCTTAGAAAACGGCGCAAGATATTAAGATCAACAAATAGTCTTTGACAATTTTTTCTTGGCTTCGCCCAAACCCGAAATATTCATCGCCTTATTTTCCCTCCCCCCTTGAATCGACTAAAGCCCAACCTCTGCAGGCAACCCACTGTTCCAATGCGGGCGCTCATCACCTTGCCTGTGCTGATGCAGCTCATCGGCCTGACGGCGCTGATTGGATACTTACTGTTTCGGGGCGGTCGTCAGGCTACCGAAGCAGTAGCCCTACAGCTCCTAAAAGAAACCAGCGGCCGCACAATTCAGCAGCTCGATGACTATCTCCAGTCGGCGCAGCAGGTAAATCAGGGCCACAGGACCGTCTTTGAGGCAGGCATACTCGACCTGCAGGACTCAAACGAGCTACACCGCTATGTCATTCTAGAACTTCAGCAGCGCCAGGGACTGACTTCAATTGTGTTTGCCACTCCGGAAGGCACGGCCAGAGTAGTCCATCGAATTGAGCCGGAGCAATTTGAACTCGGCACGACGCGGCTTAGGGCTTTTGATCTTCCATTTGAAGCAGGTTTGACCCCGCTGGATTCGCCCAGAGAGCTGGCGCTTTACAGCACGCGCGTCAGCCGACTTTCCACTGCCGAAAGCGATAATGCCTTGGTTCGCGGGGCGACCCGGCATTTAATTGCCCAGTTCAAGTCGTTTAGCAAAATTCAAAAGCCGCATCAGCTCTCGGTTAAAATTGATGGTGAACGCCATTTCCTTCGGGTGACGCCCTACGGCCATAACAACGGCCTAAACTGGTTCATCGTGACGGTTGTCCCTGAATATAGCTTTATGGGCGATATCTACAGCAGCCTGAGTCGTACGGTCGCGGTATGCGCACTGATGCTGCTCTCGGCAGTCGCCCTTTGCTTCTGGATTGCCCGACGGATTGCCCGACCCATTGCCGCTTTAAACCGAGATGCTCAAGCGCTGGAGCGCGGTGAGCTGGTCACTGACCTAGAGCATCAGATCTGGCGGCGGACGGCGGAACTGCAGCAGAGCGAAACCAGATTAAAAGCCGCCCAGCGGATTGCAAAAATGGGGAGCTGGCTGCTCGATGTCGCGACGGAGCAGGTGAGCTGGTCTGAAGAGCTCTTACAAATCTATGGGTTAACCGAATGCGCACCGCCGCTCAACTACCAAAGTTTTCTCAGCTATCTTCCTCCCGATGACCGAGAGATTCTGCAGCGCGCCGTAGAGCAAGCGATCGCAAAAGGGACGTCCTACGAGGTCGAGCACCGGTTCATCCGCCGCGACAGCGTAACCCTATACATCATCAGCCGAGGGGAGGCTATATTCGACCGGCAGGGAAATGTGGTTGAGATTGTGGGGACCGCCGTCGATATCGGCGATCGCAAGCGGGCCGAGCTTAAGCAGCAGGACTATCTCCAGGAGCTAGCAGAGTGGCGCGATCGCTACGAGACGGCAGCGCGGGCCAGCGATCGCGTGCTGTTTGAGTACGATTTGGCTCTAGACGTTGACACTTGGGGGCCCAACACTAGGGAAATTCTGGGCTACTCCGTTGAGGAGATGCCCCAAGGGATAGCAGACTACATTGCGCTGATTCATCCTGAAGATCGGGGCCGCTTTACCCAGATCTTGGTGCAGGATAGAAGCGAGACGGCACCTTACCAAGTTGAGTTTCGCTTTCGCAAGCCAGACGGCACCTATATCTGGCTGGAAGAGCAGGGGGTCACGCGTTTTGACGGTGCGGGTAATGCCATTCAGGTGATTGGTTACGTGGCCGACATCAGCAAACGTAAGGCCATGGAGCTAGAGCTTCATACCCTAGCTATGGTCGATAGCCTAACCCAAGTCGCTAATCGGCATCAGCTCGAAATCAATTTAGACCGCGAATGGCAGCAGCACCAGCGAACCCAGCGTCCGCTGAGCCTAATCATGCTCGACATTGACCACTTTAAAGCCTTTAACGACCGCTACGGGCACCCTGCCGGAGACGCTTGCCTACGCCTGGTTGCCGAAGCGCTACAGTCCGTCGTCAATCGGCCTGCGGACTTGGTCGCCCGCTATGGCGGGGAAGAATTTACGCTGCTGCTGCCCGACACGGATCGCGCCGGGGCTGAGGCGATCGCTCAGCGCATCCAGAAAGCCATTGCCCACATGAAAATCGCTAATCCTCAAGCGAGTAGGCAATACCTCACGGTGAGTATGGGAATTCTAATCGCCTACGCTTCAGCTGACCTAACAGCCGCGATCGCCATTGCTAAAGCCGATGAAATGCTGTACCGGGCCAAGCGCCAGCGAAACAGCTACTGCATCGTGCAGATAGACCAAAGCCCTCCCAAAGTTCACCGAATGAGCTGCCCCACCTGAATGCTGCCCCAGCTAGCGATCGCTGCTATGCTGCTCCTAACCCACCCTAATCTGGTCTTGGTGTCTACAGGCAGACAATAGCCCTAGACAGACTGCTGCTGGCCCTACTCTGAGCCCATGGAAGGCTATATCGTCTCCCTAATTATCTTCACCGCTGTCTTTGCCCTCTTTAGCCTGGGCCTCAATCTCCAGTGGGGCTTCACCGGCCTGATTAACTTTGGCCATGTGGCCTTTATGGTGGTGGGGTCCTATCTGGTGGTCATCCTCACGACCCAAGGCTATCTAAAAGCAATTCCGGCCCAGATGCTAGAGCAGTTTACCTGGATGCAGAGGACTCCCCTGGCTCGTCTCTTACCGGCTTTGGGAGATGTGCTCCCGGCCCAGGTTCCTTGGGGCGTGGCCCTGCTGCTAGGGGCGATCGCAGCAGCGCTGCTGGGGCTAATCATGGGCTTAGCGACCCTGAGGCTGCGGGAGGATTACTTGGCCATCGTCACCATCGGTATGGCAGAGGTGCTGCGGCTAGTGGCGGTCAATGAGCAGTGGCTGACGCGGGGCACCTTCGGCATTCAGCAGTTTCCGCTGCCCCTCAGTCAGCTGCAGCCCAATGCCCTACTGCGGCTAACGATGATTGCGGTCCTGACGACGATCGTCGGCTTAGGGCTGTGGCGACTGTGGCGCTGGGCGAGGCGGCAGATTAAAGGGGCACCCCTAGCGGCGCTGCTTCGGGGCCTGGCGGCGGTAATGGCCTACCTGGGGCTACTGGGGCTGGCGCTGGCTGGGGCCCTATGGAGCATCCAGGCCATCGATGGCGCATTAGGCAGCGTAGTGGGCAGCGCATTGGGCAGCGCATTGGAGCAGTCCGTCGCCCGCTCTGGAGCGTTCGGCTGGGGGCTGAGCCTTGTGCTGCTGGGACTGGTGGGGCTGGTGGGCTGGCTGTTTGCGCGCCTGGGCCGCCAGGGGGCCAGGCTGTCTGCTTGGGCGGAAGCGGTAGCCCTGACGGCGGCGCTTGCCATCGCGGCGGCAGGGCTTTGGATCTATGGCTACGCTGCCTCGGCCGTCTACTACTACGATCGCAATCCCACTAAAACCGGCCTCATGTGGCTATGCGTGGTGATAGCTGCCGCAACCTATGCCATCCTGCAGCGGCTCGTCAATTCGCCCTGGGGACGCGTGCTGAAAGCGATTCGAGAGGACGAGCAGGTGGCCCGGGCCCTGGGAAAAAATACCTTTTGGTACAAGCTGCAGTCGCTGATGCTGGGGGGCGCGATCGCCGGAGTCGCTGGGGCCCTGTACGCTTGGCAGCTGACGACGGTCTACCCCGATAACTTTCGTCCCCTAGAGACCTTTAACGCTTGGACTATTGTGGTGCTGGGGGGCGCGGGCAGCAATGCCGGCACTCTGCTGGGGGCGACGCTGTTTTGGACCTACCAAACCCTGACGCGCTTTACCTTGGAAGACGTTGTGCCCCTCAGCAGCGCTCAGCTTGGGGCCTTTCGGGTGATGGTGATTGGCCTTTTGCTCATGGTCATGATGATTTGGCGGCCCCAAGGTGTCTTAGGCCGCAAGGAGGAGCTGACCCTTGATCGATAGGCAGCCCCGTCTCAACGTACCGGAATCAAACGCACGTGAATCGCTCGAGGCGACCTCGGCCCTGCTCGACGTTAGCGGCCTATCTAAATCCTTTGGGGGCGTGCGGGCCGTGGCAGATGTTTCGCTACAGGTGCCCGCCGGCAGCGTCACCGGGCTCATCGGCCCTAACGGCGCCGGCAAAACCACCCTATTCAACCTGCTGACGAACTTCATCTCTCCAGACGGCGGGCAGGTATTGCTGGCGGGCGAGCCGATTCACCAGCTGCCGCCTCACGCCATCACTCATCGGGGGCTGGTGCGCACTTTTCAGGTGGCCCGGGTGCTGTCGCGGCTGTCGGTGCTAGAGAATATGATGCTCGCGGCTCAAAGTCAGGCGGGGGAAAACTTTTGGGGTATTTGGCTGCGACCTCGCCAGGCGGCCCGTCAGGAGCGCCAGGGACGCCAGCGGGCAATGGAAATTCTAGAGTCGGTGGGCCTAGCTCCCATGGCCCACAGCTATGCCGGCGCTTTATCCGGCGGCCAGCGCAAGCTGCTGGAGATGGCGCGATCGCTAATGGTCCAGCCCAAGCTGCTGCTGCTGGACGAGCCGGCGGCGGGGGTTAATCCTGCCCTGATTGAGCAGATCTGCGCCTACATTCGCGCCTGGAATCGGGATGGCCTCAGCCTGCTAATCATCGAGCACAACATGGATGTGATTATGTCGCTGTGCGATCGCGTCTGGGTGCTGGCAGAGGGGCGCAATTTAGCGGACGGGACGCCCGAGGAGATTCAGCAAAATCCTGAGGTTTTGGACGCTTATCTGGGGCTGTGATTTCTGGGGCTAGACCAATTAAAAAGCTGGCCCGTGAAGGCCAGCTCCTATCTCTGTCAAATTGATACGATGTCGTTGCGGTCTCAAACGTTCCACGTCAGCGGAAAAAGTCAGCCCTGTGCGTTCCCTTGGCTGCCGAGCGATAACCGAAGGCGGTTTCGTCTCACTTTCATGAAGCAGTGTAGCAAGATATACGGTTCTTTTTCATAAAACTTTACACTGGGTTTGATGTAAAGCCATAACTCTTGTTAATGCATCTAACGCTGAGACATTCGGCTCAAAGGCTGTGGTCCCCATTGGGCGATAGGACCAGCGCTATATTTTGGCTACAGCCGCTATCGAACCCAATCCGCACAGCTTTGACCTTTTTCTTCAGCCGCTTACGTTAACCTATTTGCTCTTTTGCTTCCATAAGGACACCCATGCGTCACACTCGACCTATTAAGCCAGCACAGTTTAAGTCAAGACAGTTTAAGCCAGCACAGTTTAAGCCAGCACAGCTTGCGGCGGCAGCGCTGCTCGCAGTCAGCGCGATCGCCCCCAGCATTGGCGCTGCCAGCGCCCAAGAAATCCCTGGCGATACCGACATTCCCCCCGCTAGCTCAACTCGGTTTAGCTGTGAGCTTGCCGACGGCGAGTACACGATCATGTACAGCCCAGAGAGCCAGCCCGACACGCTATATGCCTGGGCCGCACCAGGAGACATGGGGGGCGGCTGGTCCGCCGATCGCCGCTGCGCTGAAATTAGCCGCCGCCTAGAGCTCTATCGCCCCGACGGGCTGCTGGAGCTGCGCACCGACATCGAGAATGGCTACGACACCGTGTGCGCCACAACGGAAGCCAGCAGCGAATGCCGCATTGTGTTTACGGTGCCTCAAGGGCAGGACCCGCTGCAGACCCGGGATCGGGTGTTTGAAAACCTGGCGATCGCCAACCAAGGGCAAGAAACCACGGCGGTCAACACCTATACCAGCGGTAATGACGGCATTCTGCGTCAAATCGGGCGTGAGCTTGGTCTAGATCTCCCTGGAGGCCGCAGCGGCTCAGCGGCTCCGTCAGCGCGCCCCAGCGCCGCCATCAATTTGCGCCCCTTCTTAGACCCGGCAGACGGCGGTACGGGAGCGGCCCTAGCCGGCGGCATAAGGTCTACAGGTCAGCCTGAAGGGCGATCGCTCGACCCAGACGCCTTTCGCTAGGCTAGACGCCGTTTAGCTCTGTCCCCCGGCCCGTGCCGGGGGATTTTTACTTAGTCTTGTCAGTAGGCTCGATAATGTTTCGATAACGTAAACATGCTAGTATGCGCGTTGCCCTCCGTCTTGCACTGTGCAGAGTGGAGAGGAACGTTCTCTGTTGGGAGCCCAGCATGCCTACATCAGCCCATGACACGATTCGCCGCACCAAAATTGTCGCGACCATTGGCCCGGCAACAAGCGATCCTGACACGCTACGCGCCTTGATTGAAGCGGGTGCAACCACGCTGCGGCTCAACTTCTCCCACGGCACCCACCAAGATCACCAGCGCAACATCCGGCTGATTCGCCAGCTCTCGTTCGAGCTCAACCAGCCCGTGGCAATTTTGCAAGACCTGCAGGGCCCCAAAATTCGGCTGGGCCGGTTTGAGGATGGCCCCATCACTTTGGAAGAGGGAGATCCCTTCACCTTAACCAGCAAGGAGATTCCTGGCACCCAGACCATTAGCGCTGTGACCTACGACAAGCTGGCCGATGAGGTGGCGCCGGGAGCGACCATCCTGATCGACGACGGCCGGGTCGAGATGGTGGTGGAAGAGGTCTCCCCTGAGACAGGGGAACTGCACTGCCGCGTGGTGGTGGGCGGTAAGCTATCCAATAACAAAGGCGTCAATTTCCCAGGAATCTACCTCTCCATTAAGGCTTTGACCGACAAAGACCGTAAGGATCTGGTGTTTGGCCTAGACCAGGGTGTCGACTGGGTGGCGCTGAGCTTCGTGCGCAACCCCCAAGACATTCTAGAAATCAAAGAGCTGATCTCCAGCTCAGGCAAGCACGTGCCGGTGATCGCCAAAATTGAGAAGCATGAGGCCATCGAGCAGATGGAGGCAATCCTCTCGGTGTGCGACGGCGTGATGGTGGCACGGGGGGACCTCGGGGTAGAGGTGGCGGCGGAGGAGGTGCCCATCCTGCAAAAGCGGCTGATTGCGATCGCTAACCGCCTCGGCATTCCGGTGATCACCGCCACCCAAATGCTAGACAGCATGGCCCACAGTCCGCGCGCGACCCGCGCTGAGATCTCCGACGTGGCCAACGCGATTCTAGACGGCACCGACGCCGTAATGCTCTCTAACGAAACCGCCGTGGGTGAGTACCCGATTCAGGCGGTGGAGACCATGGCCCGCATCGCGGTGCGCCTTGAGCACGATCAGCTCACTAGCCGCACCTTTGAGGAAAAGCTGGGCCACACGATTCCCAACGCCATTAGCCAGGCCGTGGGCCGCATCGCTGCTCAGCTCGATGCCGCGGCCATCATGACCCTTACTAAAACCGGCGCGACCGCAAGAAACGTCTCCAAGTACCGTCCCCAAACGCCCATCCTGGCCGTCACGCCCCACACCGACGTAGCCCGTCAGCTGCAGCTATCCTGGGGCGTCAAGCCGCTGCTGGTTTTGGACCTGCCCTCAGCAGGGCAGACGTTTCGAGCCGCGCTCAGCGTCTCCCAAGAAGTCAACCTGCTGCGGGAGGGAGACCTGGTAGTAATGACGGCGGGCACGCTGCAGGGTGTGGCGGGCTCGACTGACCTGGTCAAGGTAGAAATTGTCACGGCGGTGATGGGCAAGGGCATCGGTATCGGTCAGGGCATGGTCAACGGGCGAGCGCGCATCATCCACAACCCTATGGATGCGGGCAGCTTCAATCCAGGCGAAATTTTGGTGGCCTCTCACACCAGCGCTGACTATGTTGAGGCAATCCGCAACGCGTCTGGCATCATCACTGAAGACGATAGCCTGACGGGCCATGCGGCTACCATTGGCCTGCGGCTTGGGGTACCCGTGATTCTAGGCGTAGACAATGCCACCGATGTGATTCGAGACGGCACTATTCTAACGTTAGATTTGAGGCGGGGCCTAGTCTATTCCGGTGCCCGCGGCGGTGACGTAGAATCTGCTGCAGTAACTTCCCTGGTATAGTGATCGCACTGTGACAGCTGCTATAGCGGTCTAGAAATTTCCCCAAAAGCGGATTTCACTGGGTAAAGTGAATCAGCTAGCGATAGTGAGTCAGGTTCTACATGGGCCGTATGCATTGTGCTAACGGCGTTTGGCAAAGCTGACTGATTTGTTCACCTTATGGGTGACGGCGATCCGCCGCAAACCTGGCAGATATGCGCCAATATTAGAACATTAGGAACTTGACAGCGACGGGATATCAGGCCTTATGATAAGCACCGTTTAGAGGTTTAAAACCTGCAGCTGCTGACCTAATCGCCTCCAGCTGTCAACTAATAGCATTCAATTAATAGAACTCAAGGGGATGTTGAAGTCACATGCAAGAGCTCGCAATTACGCCAGAGATTAATTTTAGTAGTGATGCTTATAAGGATGCGTACAGTCGCATCAACGCTATCGTTATTGAGGGCGAGCAGGAAGCTTACGATAACTATCTAGGCATTGCCACGCTGTTGCCAGACTCCGCAGAAGAGCTGACTCGCCTAGCTAAAATGGAGAACCGCCACAAGAAAGGGTTCATGGCCTGTGGGCGCAATCTCGAAGTTGAGGCCGATATGGACTTCGCCCGCGAGTACTTTGCCGATTTGCACGGCAACTTCAAGACCGCGCTTGCCCAGGGCAATGTTGTAACCTGCTTTCTCATTCAGTCTCTAATCATTGAGGCGTTTGCGATCGCCGCCTACAACATCTACATTCCCGTTGCCGATGCCTTCGCCCGGAAGATCACCGAAGGGGTGGTCAAAGACGAGTATATGCACCTCAACTTTGGTGAAGTTTGGCTGAATGAGCATTTTGAGACCTCTCGCGAGGAGCTGCAGGAGGCAAATCGTCAAAACCTGCCCATCGTTTGGCGCATGCTCAATCAGGTTGAGAAGGACGCAGCCGTTTTGGGAATGGAGAAAGAGGCGCTGGTTGAAGACTTCATGATCAGCTACGGTGAGGCCCTAGGTAATATCGGCTTTACCACAGGAGAAATCATGCGCATGTCTTCTCACGGACTAGTTGCGGCCTAGGCGCGGCTGAGCCAGAGCGCGGCATCAAAACGCTGTGGAGTGAACCAGGTTGACGCTGCTGATTACGCTGAGAATAGGCGGCTATCGAGGCGTATCAGCATGACGCACGCCTCGATAGCCGCCTATGGCGCGTTTTTAGAAGCGGCGGCAGGCGATTTAGTCCATCCCTGTGGTGCTTTACAGTATTGTGAAAGACGTTTGATCTAGCCTGGTGATTAGCCTAGCGCTAAGGCCACTTCGTCGATATGCGATCGCCTTCTAAAGCAAGCTTGCCGCCTCCGGATGGGGCACACCATGGGCGGGCCGCGTCAGTCGCCGCTGCTCATATAAATCTGCGCGGTCCCACTTAAGTTACTACACACCGATTGCGAGCGAATAATTATGTTTGGGTTGATTGGTCATCTCACAAACCTGGAGCACGCGCGGCGGGCTGCCGAACACCTAGGCTTTCAGCAGTATGCCGACCAGGGGCTTGACTTTTGGTGTTCAGCGCCGCCGCTTTTGGCCGACACAATTACGGTAACGAGCGCGACCGGGCAAACCATTGAAGGCCAGTACGTTGAATCGTGCTTCGTGCCCGAGATGCTGACGAACCGGCGGGTTAAGACCGCCATTCGGAAGATTCTCAACGCTATGGCGCTAGCTCAGAAAAACAACCTCAACATCACCGCGCTTGGGGGCTTTTCCTCCATCATCTTTGAAAACTTCAATCTCGATCAGCACCGACGTGTACGCAACGTTGAGCTCGAATTTGAACGCTTCACCACCGGCAATACCCACACTGCCTACGTGATTTGCCGTCAGGTTGAGCAGGCGGCCGCTAAGCTCGGCATCAGCCTCTCTAAATCCGTGGTGGCGGTGTGCGGCGCAACGGGCGATATCGGCAGCGCAGTTTGCCGGTGGCTCAACGCCCGTACGGACGTCGAGGAGATGCTGCTGGTTGCCCGAAACCAAGAGCGACTTGAAGCCCTGCAGGCGGATCTGGGTCGCGGCAAAATCATGGGAATGGTGGACGCCCTACCGCTAGCCGACATTGTGGTGTGGGTCGCGAGCTTGCCCAAAGGGGTTGAGATTGACCCTGAGACCCTCAAACATCCCTGCCTGATGGTCGACGGCGGATATCCTAAGAACATGGGCTCTAAGGTTCAGCATCCCGAGGTCTACGTTCTTGAGGGCGGCATCGTGGAGCACTCCCTAGAGATCGACTGGCGGATTATGCAGATTGCCCAGATGGATATCCCCGGCCGCGAGCTCTTTGCCTGCTTTGCAGAGTCGATGCTGCTGGAGTTCGAAAAGTGGCACACCAACTTTTCCTGGGGACGAAACCAAATCACAGTGGAGAACATGCTCCGCATCGGTGAGGTCTCCGTCAAGCACGGGTTCCGGCCTAAGCTGAGCTTTCAGGGCTAGCTCAGGCTAACGGCCTACGCTCGATGACGCCGATACCGCTCCACTGGAATGGCCCCTCGCAGCTTACACCGCTGACGCCAGGGGCCATTCATCTTTGGAGAGCCTCCCTAGATTTGCCCCTAGACCATCTTTGCGAGCGATCGCGCCTGCTGTCAGCCGACGAGATAGAGCGGGCAGACCGCCTGCGATCCTCCGCCCGCCATAGCTTTGTAGCGGCCCGCAGCACCCTGAGACTCATCCTCAGCCAGTATCTCCTGTGCCACCCCGGGGCCATCGACTTTGCCTACAGCGATCGCGGTAAGCCCTACCTCAATATTGCCCAGGTCAACATTGCCCAGGTCAGCGCGCCGCTCCAGTTCAATCTCTCCCATTCTCAGAACGTAGCGGTCTACGCCCTCACAACTGAGGGGGCAATCGGGGTCGATATCGAGCGTATCCGCCCTGTCCCTAAGCTAGCGCGACTCGCCCGGCGCTACTTCTCCCCTCAAGAGCGCGCTAGCCTAGAGGCGCTTTCGGGCCTGCAGCGCCTGGAACATTTCTTTAGTCTCTGGACCCAAAAGGAGGCCTACGTCAAGGCAACTGGAGAAGGGGTCTATAAGCTGGCGATCGCCGCCCAGCCGCCCACCTGGTTTCTGCGCCACATTGAAATTGAGCCCGACTACGTCGCGGCAGTGACCGCTAGTGCGGCAATAAGCGATCTGCGGCTGTTTTACTGGGAGTCCCTAGAGCGGCGCGGCTGCAGATCCTAGGGTCAGGCGAATCAGCGACAGCAGCAGGATAATCAAAAACAGCGCCAGTCCGACGGTGCAGGCGTAGCTTACGTCTAAATTAGTGGGGTCAAACGCCTGCTCATAGACGTAGTAGACGATCGTTTTAGAGCTGTTTAGCGGTCCGCCCCGCGTCATCACGTAAACCTCTTCAAAGACCTTAGTTGCTGAGATGGCTGAAATGACCGCGACCAAAAAGAGATAGGGGCGCATCACAGGCAGGGTAATATCCAAATGCTTGAGCCAGCCGTCAGAGCCATCAATGGCGGCGGCCTCATAGAGATCGGCCGGAATGGACTGCAGACCCGCCAGGTAGATCACCATGTAGTATCCCAGGCCCTTCCAAACCGTCACCGCCATCACGCTCCACAGCGCCAGGCGGGGGCTAGTCAACCAGGGGACGCCCGCTTCAGACAGGTGCAGCCACTGCAGCCCCTGATTGAGCAGCCCGTTTTCTGCGTAGAGCCAGCGCCAGGCGATGCCTGCCACCACCATGGAGATCACGACCGGCGCATAGTAAGCCGCCCGAAACCAGCGGATGCCGGGTAGGGCGCGGTTGACCAAAATGGCCAGCCCCAGCGGCAGCACTACCAAAACGGGAACCACCACGACGAGGTATAGCACGGTATTGCCCAGGGTTCGCCAAAAGACCAGGTCGGTTACCAGCCGCTCGAAGTTCGCCAAACCGACCCATTGGGGCGGCTGGGTGATGTCATAGTTGAATTGTGTAAAGCTGAGCAGTAGCGCCCGAAGCGCGGGATAGAACACCGTCAATCCCAGCACGCTGAGAGCCGGTGCGAGAAACAAGTATGGTACTGCGCGGCGATCGACTTTGACCATGGTAAGCCTATGTATGACTTCAGTAGATATAAACGCGGTACATAAACGCGGTGGTCTGGGTTAACTAGCCTACCGCCTCAAGGCAGTTGACGTCAGCCCTATACGCTATTGTTCAGCTCCTTAAAAGCGCTTGAGCGCTAGACCAGCCAATACAGCCCCAAAAATAAGGCGTCAAGATAGCCGTCACCGCAGCCATTGAAGCGCGATCGCCACCGCGATAAAAGTAGAAAATCTTTCTTAGCAAACAGTACTAGTCACAGTAGTATGTTGATAGTACAATTGTACTTAACTCGCGACAGGTAGATTCTGAGCGTAAGCATCCATGGGTCTATTTGCGCCTGCGCCTAAAGGGGGGCTCTAAAAAGCGCCTTGCCCTGATGAAATCCCAATGAAATTTTGATTACCTGTTGCCTATCGATTGAGGTCGCCGTGAAAGAACGCTCTAACATCCATCTCCCCAACGCCTCCCCCCGCTACAGGACGCAATCCTTTGGTAGCGGAGCCTACAGGGGTGCGCCTAGAGGCCCAGTTACGCAGACGCGCCAGCCCTCAGCTCAGCCTCACGGCGTCCCCCAGCCCGCGACCTTCCCAGATTCGCGGCCAGATTCGCGGCCAGATTCGCGGCCAGATTCGCGGCGCGAGGCAGTAACGGTATCAGATAGCCCTGTGCGTCGGGGGGGCTCTCGTCCTCGCTACTGGTTAGCCGGTAGCTCAGTTGTGATGGGTCTCATGCTGATGGTCGATATCGGCAGCATTCGGCGGCCCGCTGCAGAGAGCAGCATATGCCAAACGGTCCAAGCCGAGGAGTTTCTCTCGCGAGAGGGCTTGACTAGCCTGATGGCAATTCCAGAGCGAGATTCAAAAGCAGCGGTGAAACAGGTTTTAGGAGAGCCCTACTGCCAGCTCTCTCCCATCGAGGTGAGAGCCGGCGTTCAGGCTGAGCGCGAGGCTTACCCACTGGCGTTTGACCCAGATGCTTGGGTAATTGTTCTCTATGAAGGTGAGGAGTATGCGGGCTACGATTTCAAGTTTTCTGGCAAATAGAGCGATCGCCGCCAAAAGCCTGTGTCGCCGGCTGCCCCGCTACGCGCTGGGTATGGCGCTATGGCTAATGGGAGCCGCCTGTCAGCAGCCCGCAGCGATCGCCCCTCAGCTTGCGATTCAGCAGCAGTGGCAGCTCCCCCCCGGCACCGTGATTGCCGATCGCCAAATTGTCGGCGGTTTGGGAGACATCTCCATTGATTTAGGCGGCAGCAGCGTCTACGCCCCCTTTAGCGGCAGCCTGCAGATGGATGGGCAAGGCTGCGCCATATTCTCTAGCCCAGATTTGCCCGCTTACCTGGCGCGGCTGTGCGGTCTACGGCGTTTGCGCAGCGGCGACCTGCAGGCAGGCGATCGCATTGGCAGCGGTCAGATGCTGCATTTTGCAGCGCTGCGTAAGCAGCCTGACGGCTCTTGGGCTATGGTGGAGCCGTCGAGTGATCTACTGACTCGGTTTTTGACGCCTTAATTTTTTTCGCGCTCGCTCCTTGCGCCCCCGCCTTTCCGCCCTCGCCTGCCCGCCCCAGATGCCCCTGCCCCCGCTCTTGTCCTCTGTTTTCCTGAGACACCAAACATTCGGTTCGACATGCACAATCTTCGACGTCAGAAAGAGGCTCTGCCGCCCTGGTTCATCGCGCTACTGATCTTTACTGGCATAGCGACGGCTCTAGGGAACCTGCGCGAACAGCAGCAGATCCCCTCCCCAATCGCCCAGGCTGCGCCTCTTCACACCGCAGGCTCAGAGTCTGGAGGGATACTGAGCTTTGATCTCCCTGGCCTAGGCGCTGGTCTGCGCCGCGTCATTGGGGGGGGAAAGAGCCCAAATAGAGCGGTAAAGGTCACCCTACCGCCCGATTTAGAGCGACTGTTTATGGGTGAGTCAGAGTCCATCGTTGCAAAGGCCATCGGCGCAGCGGAAGGAACCCGGCTGCCTTCGGGGGAAAAGACCCCGGCCTACTTTGGCCATGTAGACCCCGGTAACGGAGCCTGGAACCAGGGCACATTCTCATATCAGCACGAGGCCACTTCGCCCGAAGAGGCGGACCGCAAGCAACTGCGTCGTCTGCGGCGACAGGTTTTTGAGCTGCACCAGTGGGCCGAGCGTCTCGACGTGCCCTGGGGCTTAGAAGAGCAGCTCAATGCGCTAGACTTGGCAAATCAGTCTCCCCTCGCGGCCCTAAGCCCCAAAGGCTATCTAGACCGGCTAGATGAGGCCTACGCAATGGGCTTCACCGGTTCAGAGGCGGTGCTACAGGCCCGGACTTACGCCTACCTCGACCCAGAGACGAATCACTGGAACGCGCCGGGATTAGGCAATACCCTAGAGAGCATTCGGGCTGACCAGCAGCGGCGGCAGCAGGCCGTGGCGGCGGCGATCGCGGCTAGTCAGTCGCTGTAGCTGGCCTCTTTCGATAAGGCATAGGGCTGAAAAGTGCGGGCTAATTAGTGAACGCCCCGCTGGGTCTATGGTTCATCCGTTGGCAGTCCCGGAGGGACTTTAGTTTCTGTAGCCCACAATCTAATGAGTGCGAAGCATTCGCTAAAGCGAGCGCGGGCATCGTGGCACGACCACGCTGAGAATTGCTGACAGAATGCTCTAAGGTAAGCGATTGTAGCCACTGCTCTTGTAGACTATTCTCTAATGTGGCTTTATTCAGCGCCTGATCGATTTGGCGCGGCTCCATTGCGTTTTTCCTATCACATTGGCGCTGTTGCTTAAGACAACGCGACTGGCTGAAAGCCTTGAGCTACGTAGGCAACAACGCGCGCAATTGTCCCAATGCATCAGGACAATTGCTACACCTACTGCCCAGATGCCCCAAAAAGGCCCCGAAATGATGAGCTATCCTCTTCGCGTGATTCAAGCTTGGCTGCTTCTGCCGACGTCAGGGTCTGCGCTAGTTTTGCCTGCGCTTTTGGCCACGCTAGCGCTGCCTCCCCTGTCTCGGGCCGCTCAGGCAAACCCGCGGCTCGCCCAGGCCACCCCGATAGAAAGCGATCTTCTAGAAGATGATTCTCTCCCTCAGGTTACTGCCGTTTCAGAGCTGCGGGATGTGTCACCTGCCGACTGGGCCTATTCAGCGCTAGAGTCCTTGATCATTCGCTACGGCTGCATTGCCGGGTACCCAGACGGCACCTATCGGGGCAATACCGCCATGAGCCGCTATGAGTTTGCGGCAGGGCTCAACGCCTGTCTAAGCCAGATTAGCGCCCTGATTGAGACCAACCTTATCAGCCAGGAAGACGTGCAAATCTTGCAGCGGCTGCAGGACGAGTTTGGCGCAGAGCTATCGGCGCTGCGGCGGCGCACGACTGGCCTAGAAGAGCGGGCGGCGCTGCTGGGCGCCCGTCAATTCTCCGCCACCACCAAGCTGCGGGGCGAGGTGATTTTCGACATCAGCGATCGCTTTGGTGGAGAGGACGTGGCTTTTGAGAGTCCTATTGAAGCTGCTGACAACACGGTATTTCGCGATCGCGTGCGGCTAAACCTAAGGACCAGCTTCACGGGAGAAGACGCGCTGGTCACTCGGCTGGCGGCGGGTAATGTAGAGCCCTTCAGCCGGCCGGGGCCCTTTGACGGCATAGCATCAACTGCAGAAGGCTCCCTGGCCCAGCGGGTGGGAGGCAACAGCGACAACGAATTTGAGATCGATCGGTTGTCCTATGACTTTCCGGTGGGCGATCGCCTAGAAGTCTATATTTCTGCCGTCAGAGGCCGCCACGAGGACTATTTATCTAGCACCTTTAACGATTATCTAGACGACGGAGACGGCGGCCAGGGGGCAATTTCCACCTTTGGTCAGCGGAGCCCGATCTATCGCATTGGCGGCGGGTCCGGGGCCGCGCTCAGCGTCGCGATTACCCCGGACCGGGCGCTGATGCTCACCGGAGGCTACCTCGCCGACGAGGCGGAAAATCCAGACGGCGGCAGCGGCCTGTTTAACGGGGACTATGCCGCCCTTGGGCAGCTTACCTTTGCCCCAAGCGATCGCCTTAAGCTCGGCGTCACCTACGTACATGGCTACCACACGGCAGACAATTTCATCTTCGACTCGGGCTTTGGGGACGAGTTTTTTGTGGGCACCGCGGCGGCAAGCGGTAGCCATATCGCGCTCGGGACGCCCGCCGTTACAAATTCCTATGGGCTGCAGGCGTTTTTCCAGCCCAGCGCCGCGTTTGCAATCAGCGCCTTTGGGGGCTATACGGACGCCATTTTTGCCGGCGAGGGGGACGGCGAGATCTGGTACTACGGCCTCGGGCTGTCGTTTCCCGACCTGTTCGAAGCGGGCAACCTGGGGGGACTGGTCGTGGGGGTTGAGCCCTATCTTGGGGGGGAGTCGGTGGCCGGTTTTGGCCTAGAGAACGATACCTCGGTGCATGTGGAAGCCTTTTACCGCTACCAAATCACCGACAATATCGCTATTACGCCAGGCGTCGTTTGGATCACGGCCCCGGATCAAAACGACGCCAACGATGACTTTGTGGTGGGAACCCTGCGGACGACGTTCCGGTTTTAAGTCGGGGCGGGTTTTAGAGAAGTTTTTCTCTGCTGTAGCCGACCTAAAACCAAACCCGCCCTTATTTACAGGAGGCTACCGGCACTCTAGGGACTCGCGGGTGTCGACCCCGGTGGTGGGGTTAATGCCGCTGGCGATCGCGCAAAGCTGACGCTGCTGCTGCCGGTCGATCACCGCTAGGCTGAAGTCTGCCCCCTCGATGGTGATGTCCTTGAGGTTAGTCTTCATCAGCATGGCGGAGTCGAGAACTGCGTTGCTGAAGTCTGCGCCCGTCATGTTGCTCAGGTAGGACACGCCGCTGCTGAGGTTAGCGCCGCGGAAATTAGCGCCCTGGAGCTGGGTGCCGTTGAACACCGCACCCTGAAGGTCAGCGTTGCTGAAGTCCGCGCCCCCTAAGTCATCGTTGTAGAACTCAGCTTGAATCAGGGTCTTGCCGGCGTAGTCCTTCGTCAGGCCCGAATCATCCTGAAGCTTGATGACGCTAGAGCTCGCCGCGAGCGCCGGCGCTGCACCCAATGTCCCTAGCGCGATCGCCCCAATGAGCACAAGCGTCAGCGAGCGTCGAAAGCCGAGTTGAATAAAGCCCATGGATTTCCCCAAGTTTTGTCGAGAGCGTTAAAGACACCTCACAATGTAACATTTGTTTGCGCAAGTAATCGCACAAGATAGCCGCACAAGATAGCGCTAAAGCTTGAGCAGCTCGCTGACCCGAGGACGCAGCAGAACTTGCGTGACCAGCCAGCCCGACGCCGGCACCTTTAGCGTGTTGCCCACCAGCTTGGCAAACCGGTCTAGAATCGTGCGGCGGATAGCTTTCCTCAAGTCGCGGTCCGCGTCGCTAAGGGTAACGTCAGAAAAATCTTGCTCGATGCGATAGTCGTCAATCGTACGCCCATTGGCCTGCTCTTTCGGGTAGTTCACCGCTAAAATCTCCCTTAGCCGGTTGTGAGCCTCGATACGTCCCTGTCGGTAGTCGTATTGGCGCCACTCCTGGTTAAAAAATCCGCCAAAGCCGCTGATCTGATCGCCGGCGGTCTGCCCTGGCGTCGAGCCAATGACGGAAAACTGGAGCGTAGCTTTGTCTTCTAAGTTGGCCACGGTGTTGAGAATGAAGACCAGGTTACGAAATACGTCCTGCTTCTGCGCGCCGCGGGGCACCGACTTGAGGCTGGCATACTCTTTTGAAAACCGGTCCTCCACCGTTTTAAGCAGCGCCTCTAGGGCGGGCTGGATGTCGTCTTCCTCCGCCAGCCGGCTTTTCTCGCGAATCACCCGCTGGGTCAGCTGCTGCAGACCGTCGACAAACTGGGCATCGCTGGCGATGTCTGAGGTGCGCACCAGGTAAGTAATGCCCTTAACCAGCTCGTCTCGCCAGGCGATCTCCGTGTTTTTGAGGTAAGCCTGCCGCAGCCACTGAATGGCCTGCCCCTGGTTGAAAATCATCTGAATGAGCCGGCTGACGTGGTTTTCTAGGGGCGCTTCAGGGTCAACAGCAGGGTCAAAGCTTGAGACGTTAATGGCGGGGTCAACCAGTAAAAACAGCCGGTTAGGGTCAGGAATGCCGCCGTCCGCGTCGCGGGCGAGCTTGATGGCTTCCTGCAGCGGTTCGTTGTTGAAAATGCCGCCGTCTAGAAAGGTCATGGGGCGCTGGCTTGGGCCAGGCTGATTCAGCGACGGAAAGAACTTTAGCGGCGGCTGGGACAGTAAGGACTCGGGGTAGTCTGTCGGACGCCGGACCACAGCTTCAGGCTGGAAGGCGATGGGAAAGCTGCTGCTGGCGATCGCCGCGTCTACGATCTCGGTCCATAGCGCAGCGTCGAGGAGGGTCTGCTCAGAGAGCCGGAACTCTGCCGTGTCGGAGAACAGCGTCGTGACGAATCGTTTGCCAGTCACCATGGCGGTCGACAGCGCCGGCAGCGCGTAGTCAATGCCGTTCATATTGCTCAAGCTGAGACTAAGGCGTAGGGTGCTGGGCGCAAACGAGGCCACGGCGGTGCGGCTCGCGGCGTCTTCGGAACCCTCAATGATGAACTCGCGGGCCAGAGACTGGATTACCGCTTTGGAGAGTAAAGCGTTGTCCGGCGCCCGCTGCATCAGCTCCACAATATCGATGCGCTCTACCCAGGACTTGTACAGCCGCGATCGCGCCTCAATGTCGTACATCATGATGCGCGCCACGAGGATCGCCGTCAGCGCCCCGGCTGACCCACCGGTCATCACATCGATCACGTATTCGGGCTCGTCCGGCTTGCGGGTGCGGTTGAGGTACTCCAAAGCGTACAGCAGCTCCGTCATCACCCCGGCTTCGTAGCTCCCCAGGGAGGCTCCCCCCGCAATCACAAGGGCAATATTACGGCGTGGTGGCATGGCGTTACGTCAAGCGCGTCGCTCCCTAACTTATCAGCGTTGGGGGCTCCCGCGTTAGGGCACGTTGCTAATTGTGATGAATTTACGCCGGTCGGGACCAACGGCCCTTTATCGCTATGCCAGGCGCTATGCCAGGCGTTATGTCAGTGCCGCCACTGAGACCCGCGCCGCCACTTGCTGCGCCACGTCTTTGAGGGCCTTGGCCGACGCCGAGTCCGGCTGGTCGATGACGATGGGCACGCCGCGATCGCCCCCCTCCCGCAGCCCCATCTCCAGGGGAATGCAGCCCAGCAGCGGCAGTCCCAGCTCTTCTGAGGTCTTTTCGCCGCCGCCGGAGCCAAAAATGTCGTACTGGCGATCGGGCAGGTCGGGGGGGATAAAGTAGCTCATGTTCTCCACAATGCCCAGCACCGACACCCCCAGCTGCTGGAACATCTTCAGCCCCCGGCGGGCGTCCTGCAGCGCGACATTCTGAGGCGTTGTCACGATCACGGCGCCGGCCATGGGCACCGCCTGGGCCATGGTGAGCTGGGCGTCGCCGGTGCCGGGGGGCATGTCCACAATCAAGTAGTCTAGCTCGCCCCAGTTGGCCTGGTAGAGAAACTGGCGAATGATGCCGTTGAGCATCGGCCCCCGCCAAATCACCGGCTGGTCTTTGTCGATCAAAAAGCCCATGGACACCAGCTTGACGCCGTAGTTGAAGGCAGGCTCTAAAATTTGGCCATCGGACCCGTCCTGCACGGTAACCCCAGCGTTGGCCAGCCCCAGCATCGTTGGCGTATTGGGGCCGTAGATATCGGCGTCAATTAGGCCTACCTTTGCGCCGCTGTCGGCCAGGGCTACCGCAATGTTGACGGCGACCGTGCTCTTGCCCACGCCGCCCTTGCCGCTGGACACCGCCAAAATGTTTTTCACCCCGGCGATGCCCTGGCGATCCGGAAGAGACTTTTGCTGGGGGGTTTCCGCCGTCACCGCCACGTCCACGGACGCCACGCCGGGCAGTGTTCTCACCGCCTTTTCGCAGTCTTCGACGATAAACTCCCGCAGCGGGCAGGCCGGGGTAGTGAGCACTAAGGTAAAGCTCACCTGGCCGTCTTCCACCGCCACATCGCGGATCATATTGAGTTCTACTAGGCTACGCTGCAGCTCCGGGTCCTGGACTGGTTTCAGGACGTCGAGAATAGCGTCGGAAGTCAATGAGGTCATAGGGGAGGTGGGCTTGTCCGGGGTGGATTGGGTTAGCGCCTGAGCAAGCGCGTCTTGAGCGAGTTTGTCTCGAGCAGGCGCACTTTTGATCTTAGCGGGTTTGTGATCTTAGCGGGTTTGGGGTATCGATTTAGCCAATCACTTAGCCAATCACTTAGCCAATCAGCTCAGCCGATTAGCAAAGTCGTCCGCGCAAACCAGCTGCCGACCCCGCCACCGACAAGGGCGATCGCCACCCCCAACAGGTCCTGAAAGCGAGGACGGCGCTGGGCCTGAGCGAGCTGCCCCTGCTCTGCGGCCTCTGCCAGCGCCGCCGCCACCTGAGCGGCGTAGGGCCGAATTACGGACCAGGCTATGGGAGACAGCCAGCCGCTCAGGGTCACCGAGTAGGAAACGCGGGTGCCGCATACGGTAGATTCGATGCGGTAGGTGCCCCGCTCTTCGACGCCGGGCATCGCGATAATGCGGACGCTGAGCAGCTCCTGGGGGTGGACGCGTTCGACAAAGATGTGAATGGGAAAGGGGCTGAGCCGGGTTACGGCCCGAAAAATTAGGCCAGGCTTGGGCAGTAGCCCGCTGGGGACGTTAGTGCTGGTCAGCATGGGGTGCCAGGAGACATCGGCTAGATTGACGATGTGCTGCCAAAGATCTTCGGCTGAGGCTGAGCTGACGGTCTGAAACGTGACCGCTAGGGGCTGGAACCGGCAGCGGCTTGATTGATCTGATCGCGATTGATCTGATTTAGAGGGGCGAAACCAGATACCGAACATAGTTTTAGTCAGTATTAAGTGACCTACATTCTATCGGGGGTGTCACCCCTTGCTAAAGCTTACGTAGTCTTACTTAATGGTTGACTTTGTAAGTTCATATGTTGTTATGGTTTGCGATCGCGCTACCAATATTTCCTACGATCCTGACCAATCCTCAAAAGCCAAGCCTGCAGCACGCTCGAAGTCTTGCCGATTGCGTGTGATTATGGTGCTTCTTAGCTGAGGGCGATCGCTATAATCTTTAAATCTTGTGTCCTAATCCGAATTTTCTGGGCGCGTAAAGCCTGAAAACGTTCCTCTGACTGAGCAGTGTAGTCGAGTATCGTAAAATCTCGCAAAAATTCGAGCGCATTCTTGAACCAGTAAGAGGATGTTTGAAAAGTATTGGTTAAAGCATGACGCCTCGGTTTCACTCCCCTCAATCCCCCCTTGCAAAGGGGGAAGTTGGGTTCTCCCCCTTAAGCTTTGACGTTAGCCTGCCCGCAGGGCGTAGGGGAGCTAGAGGGGGTAATACAGAACTTTCGCTACTTTTCAAACGCCCTCTAATAGGCATAGATGCGTTCTTGAGGTTTAGCGGCTTTTCGAATTTGTGCTAGAAGACCTCGAATTAATTCTTCGACGCTAATTACAATAATAGCGATTTGGTCAGGCGGAACCGCGATTAATTTCTGACTTAATGACTCATGACTACGCTGATAGAAGCTGAGATGATCGCTATCCAGAATGTATAGGGGCATTTAGGCTGTTTTGCTACTCCGGTTAGTGCCCCATTTTCTGGTCAAGTTCTCGTCGGTATGCTGCAAGCCTCGCGCAGATTTTAACCGGTCTGCTAGGCAATAGTTCGGACAATTTTCTGATGGGATGCTGAAACCCCTGATTTCTCGCTCGCTTGGCTATTGTGGATAGGGGCTGAAACCCGTATCCTCTTGTTACTCACCAAAAATTGTCCGGAGTGTTGCGCCATGTGTAGAGAAGCGGCATGTTGCATATGACTTACTCTATATGGCCAACGACCGTTCGCAGTCGATTCAAGCCTCAGATTGTTCTACTTACGATCGCGAACCCGCTCGTCCAAGAGCCACGCCACATAAGATCAAAGACGTAAATACCCATTGCGTCTACGCCATGAACCTCCTCTTCCTCTCCACCCCCGTCGGCCCCCTCGGCTCCGGCCTAGGCGGCGGCGTTGAGCTCACCCTCAAAAATATCGCGATCGCCCTTCAGAACCTCAACCACACCGTTCACGTCATTGCTCCAGAGCACTCCCAGCTAGACGGCATACCCCTCACAGGAATACCCGGCGCACTGCAGATCCTCGCCCAAACCCAGAGCCGCGACACCCCAATTCAAATGCCCCCCGACGCCGTCCTCGCCAACATGTGGGACCACGCCCGCCAAGAGCAGCACCGCTACGACCTATTGTTCAACTTCGCCTACGACTGGCTTCCCTTCTACCTCACCCCCTGGCTCCAGCGCCCCATCGCCCATCTCGTCAGTATGGGCTCCCTCTCCGAAGCCATGGATCAGGCGATCGCCCATACCCTCAACCCGTTCCCCGCAACAGTCGTCGTCTATACCCAGGCTCAGGCCGACACCTTCCCCTTTGGCGATCGCCTCCGCATTCTTCAAAACGGCCTCGACCTCTCGCAGTACCGCTTTCAGCCCCAGCCCGCTAACGAGCTGGCCTGGGTAGGACGCATCGCTCCCGAAAAAGGCCTGGAAGACGCGATCGCCGCCGTATCTCGGTGCGATGTCCCGCTGAACATTTTCGGGGCCATGCCCGACGAGGCTTACTGGACGCACCTGCAGCAGCAGTACCCCAAAGCCCCCATACGCTATCGGGGCTTTGTCTCCACCGAAACGCTACAGCGCGAAATGGGGCAGTGCCGCGCGCTGCTGATGACGTCTAAGTGGGTGGAAGCCTTTGGCAATGTGGTGGTAGAGGCGCTGGCCTGCGGGGTACCTGTGGTGGCTTATCGGCGGGGTGGACCGGCAGAGCTGGTGAGCCACGGGGAGACAGGATGGCTAGTGGAGCCAAACAGCATTGAGGGACTAGTGGAGGCGATCGCTCGAGTAGAGGTTATCGATCGCGCGACCTGTCGGCGAGAGGCCGAGGCAAACTACTCCCTAGAAGCTATGGGACAGTGGGTTGAGGCTTGGCTGAGCAAAATTGTCAACGCCTATAACATTACGAATTAATAAGAACCGTGCCGCGAGCGGCGGGGCGATCGCGATCCCTGACCCAAAATGGGAAGGGAAACCGCTTCAATCCTTCACCAAACTTTAAACACATTGCTCATGGAGTTTCTCCACGACACGGTGGTTCTCTCGCGCATGCAGTTTGCGCTCACCGCTATCTTCCATATGCTCTGGCCCGTCCTCACCACAGGGCTCGGCATTTATCTCGTAGTGGTGGAAGGGCTGTGGCTCGCCACCCGCAACAAGCAGTACTATTACCACGCCCGCTTCTGGGCCAAGCTCTATCTACTCAACTTCGGCATCGGCGTTGCTTCTGGCCTGCCCATGGAGTTTCAGTTCGGGACCAACTGGGCCCCCTTCTCGGAGGCGGTGGGCAACTTTTTCGGCAGCATCATCGGCTTTGAGGCCGGCTGGGCTTTCATGCTAGAGGCGGCGTTCCTCGGCATTATGATCTTCGGCTGGGAGCGGGTCAATCCCACGATTCACTACGTGGCCACGATTTTGGTGGCTTTTGGGGCCAACCTCTCCACCTTCTGGATTTTGACCGCCAACTCCTGGATGCAGACCCCAGCGGGGGGCAGCTTTGAGGATGGCGTCTTTATCGTGCGGGACTACTTCCAGGCCATTTTGAACCCGTTCATGGGGGTGAGCGTGCTGCACATGTTTTTGGCCACGCTAGAAACCTCACTGTTTGTGATCGGCGGCATCAGCGCCTGGTACATCGTCAACAAGCGCCACCCCGAGTTCTTTGCCAAGGCGTTCAAAATTGCCCTAGCCACCGCCGTCGTGGTGGCCCCGCTGCAGATCTATGTGGGTCACCTGAGCGGCGAGCAGGTCTACCACTATCAGCCCACCAAAATGGCGGCCATGGAAGCCCTGTGGGAGACTGCCCCGGCAGGTCAGCCCGCCGACTGGAGTCTGGTGGCTTTGCCCAACACCAAGCTAGAGCGCAACGACTTCGAGGTGAAAATTCCTAACGCCCTGGGGCTAATTCTGGAGCTAAAGCCCAACCTCTCTGAACCGGTGCAGGGGCTAAAGGAGTTTCCCCCTGAGGAGCGCCCCGGTGCGGTGGGGCTAGTGTACTATTCTTTCCGAATCATGATTGCCATCGGCTTTTTCCTGGCGGCGCTCATGGGGGTTACCCTGCTGCAGTGGCTGCGGGGCAAGCTCTCGGAGGCGGCGATCGCCGAGCAGCGCTGGCTGATGCTGGGGTGGATTTTCTCGGCCCCCCTGGGGTACCTGGCCGTGGAGTGCGGCTGGATTGTGCGCTGCGTTGGGCGACAGCCTTGGGTGGTCTACGGCGAGATTCGCACCGTGGATGCGGCGTCCAATCTACCGCCAGGGACGGTGCTCACCTCGCTATCGCTGTTCGCCACGGTTTACAGCATCCTGTTCGTCACGGCACTCTTCTTTGGCAGCCGCATCATCCGCCGCGGCCCCCGCTTTGACTTGCCTATTCCGGGTATAGAGGAGAAGCCTGCGGTGGAGACTAAGCCGGGTGAGTTTAAGCCCGACGAGCGTCCCGTGGAGGCCCAGCAGTAGCATGGAAACCCTCGACTATTTTCTCCCTCAAGTCTGGTTCGCCATCCTGGCTCTATTCCTATTCCTCTACGTGATGCTGGACGGCTTTGATCTGGGGGTGGGTATCTTGTCCCTCACCTCCTCCACCGAGGAGCGGCGCAGCATCCTAATGACCAGCCTCAGCAACGTCTGGGACGCCAACGAAACCTGGCTGGTGCTAATGGGGGGCGGGCTGTTCGGGGCCTTTCCCCTGGCCTACGGCACCATTCTCAGCGCCCTTTACATTCCCGTATTCATCATGATTTTTGGGCTGATCTTCCGAGCGGTGGCCTTTGAATTTCGCGAGCAGGCCGATCAAAAGCTGTTTTGGAATATTGCCTTCGGTACGGGCAGCTTTTTGGCGGCCCTAGGACAGGGCTTTGCTCTGGGCGCGGTGCTAGGGGGCATCCAGGTAGACGGTACGGGACACTTCACTGGCGGCACCTTCGACTGGCTCAGCCCAACATCAGCGGTAGCAGCGCTCACCCTAATTCAGGGCTACGTGCTGATTGGCTCTACCTACCTGGTGTGGAAGACGGAGGGAGACCTGCAGCAGACCCACTACCGCACCGCCAAAATTGCCTCGATTACCACCCTCATCGGGGCGATCGCCCTCACCGCCGTGACGCCCATCTTCTTTGAAGCGGCCCGCAGCCGCCTGTTCGAGCGGCCCCAGGTATTTATCTTCGCCGCGATTCCTGTACTGGGGGTGGCGCTCATCGGGCTGCTGCTGCGATCGCTGGGGAAAGCTCAGGAGCGCCTGCCTTTTATCTGGTCTATCCTGCTGTTTCTGCTCACCTTTTTTGGGCTGGCACTGGTGGTGTTTCCCTACATCATCCCCACCAAAATCACCATTTACCAGGCAGCGGCGGACCCTAGCGCCCTGGTGTTCATGCTCATTTTCATCGGTGCGCTGATTCCGGTGATGCTGTTCTACAACCTGTACCAGTACATCGTGTTTCGGGGCAAGGTCACCGTGGAGGAGGGCTACGACTAGGCGCGAGCGCCCCGGTAGCGCAGGGTTTGCTTGAGGCGATAGAGCCGCGCTAGCTGAGGAATGTCTCCCCGGTGGGCCATGAGGATCAGGGTGTCTCCCCCGCAAATGGCGTAGGACGATCCGGGGTTCATGACGATGCCGCCGTCGACTCCCCGCACCGCCACCACCAAAATGCCGCGATTGCCCTGGCTCTCTAGCTCGCCTAAGGTGCTGCCCCTAAGCTGAGAGTCCGCCGGAATATTCAACTCGTCAATTTGGATGTTGATCTGCGAGAGCAGTTCGTCAAGCTGACTGCGCTCACCGTTTTGCTCTAAGAAGTCAAGCGCTGTGGGACGCAGAATCAGGTTTGCCATGCGCTGGGCGCTGATGGAAGCCGGGAGCACCACGTGGTTGGCCCCTGCTAACCGCAGCTTTTTTTCGGTGGTGGGTAGCTCGCCCCGGGCGATGACGATTAACTTCGGATTTAGCTCGCGCGCCGTCAGGGTAATGAACACATTAGCGGCATCGTCAGGGAGCACGGTTGCTAGAGCGCGGGCGCGGGCAATGCCCACCGTCTGCAGCGCATCTTCATCTGTAGCATTACCAATGTAGGCGAGATAGCCCAGCGCCTCTGCTTTGCCAATTCGCTCGGGATCTTGGTCTAGCACAACAAACGTCTTGCTCTCTTGCTTGAGCTGCCGGGCTAAAACCTGCCCTGTGCGGCCAAAGCCACAGACAATCACGTGCTCTGAGAGCTGTTCCATGCCCTGGGCTTTACGGCGGGCATCGAGGGCATGGTTGATTTCCCCTTCCATCAGCATCTGCACAAATCCTCCAACAATGTAGGCGACGGAGATGAAGCCGGCCAGAATCACTAAAACAGTGAAAAATCGCTCAGCCGGGGTCTCAAGAGGCTGCACCTCGCCGTAGCCGACACCAAAAATGGTGATGATCACCATGTAGAAGGCGTCGCTCACGGTCCACCCGAAAAGGGTGTAGCCAATTACGGCAACCACGATGGTCAGACAAAAGAAGATGCCACCTGTAACGATACGCTGAAACGATCGCTGCATAAGACCAGACAAGATGGCGGACACAGAACGCCTGAAGCAGGCGACAAGCCGTCGACACTATAAGTTATGCCGCTGGCGCTGACTGTCGCGATCGCTGCAGTTTAGCGGAATGACCAAATCGACTCCGGGGCGCTAGCTGGCGATCGCCGCTGGCATGGGCTGACCAAACCGCGTTTCTAGATAGAGGTAGACCCCCTCGCTGGCGTCGAAGTAGAGATCGACGCCGCGTTGGTCTTGCTCCGCTGCCACAATAGCCACGTCGTAATGGGGAGCGCTCAAGAAGTTGAGCCAGTCTGCAATTTGCCCATAGGAGACCGACAGACGCCCGAGGCGATCGCCATCGACGGTTTCAACAGAGAAATAAGGGTAGCTCATAGCGGTTGGTCTTCAGCTAATTTATAGTACGTTTATACCACAGTTGACTAAAGATGCTCAAGAAGTCGGTGAGGCGGATCGCTACGTTCCTTGTGGAAGCTCAACCCACAGACTAAATCGAAAAAAATTCACTACCCCTTGACAATTTAGGCTAATTCCGTAACAATAGATACAGAAACGCAAACGTTCATCTTCAATTTTGACTGTCTCAGCCTCCTTCACTTCGGAAGCCTGGCAATGGAAACTTGAAGACGGAAGTAGGGTTCGCCCTGAAGGAACGCATTTTCGCCTCGCTTCAGTTTTTGAAGAGGCGTTCCATCTGTTCACTACTTAGTTAATCAAGAGGTCAGTATGTCTCTACACTATCGCGGCGTTGCTTACGACACGGCTAACCAATCAGTCGAAACGGTTGAAACGGCTGAGACCGTTGGACATTATCGCGGCGCAACTTGGAAGATTCACCCGGCTCGGGCAACCCAGCCCAAGCGGTTGAACCTTCACCTGAAGTATCGTGGTGCTCAGGTCAGCTAGTTGTCCGAGATTGGGTGAGTTACTCACCGCCGTGGCTTACATCAGCCAGTGGCACACATCAAACCAATACTCAAGCGATGAATCGATGGATTCTCAAACGGCTTGAATCATTAGCGCCCCAGCTTGGGGCGCTTTTTTATGAATTCTCAAACGGCTTGAACCGCTAGCTTCCGGATCTAGTGTCCGCCTGCGGGAATAAAAGTTTGCTAGGTTAGTGAAAACATTTTTGGAGCAGCTGAACTGATGACGCTTAAAAAGCTGGCGAGCTATGCAGGAGCAGCCCTGGGCATCGCAATTGGCGTAGGACTGCTACCCTCGACCGCGATCGCTCAAACAGCTTCCCCAGAGGCTCCAGCGGTTTCGCCGGCGACGAGCCCCGCTTCAGAAGTCTCAGAAACAAAGCGACTGCTGATTTACGAGCTACTGGAGATAACCGGCGGGCGACAGCAGCACGAACAGACCCAGCAGATTATGTTTGCTCAAGTGCAGCAGCAGATGCAGGCCATGGTAGGCCAGCTTCTGGGCGGCGCTGAGGGAGGCGATCAGCCCAGCGCCGACGAGCTAACGGCTAGCTTCAGCGCGTTTATGACTCAGTTCAGCGAAGCGCTGCAGGCCGAGATCACCTACGAAGACTATCTAGAGCGCGTCTACTACCCGGTGTACGACCAGTACTTAACAGAAGCAGACTTGCGCGGCCTAATCGCTTTTTACGAAACGCCGCTGGGCGAAAAGCTGGTTTCGGTGCAGCCTCAGCTTCTAGAAGCGTCGATGGCCCGCGCCGGCGAGATGTTCACGCCCCAAATTATAGAGATTGCAAATCGGCTGCTAGAGCAGCAGTTTAGCCCGCCTTCGGACGAGTCCGCTGCACCCTAGACGGTAGACTATTGGCAGTTTGAATCTAACGGTTCAGGCCTAACGGTTCAGGCCGCCTCCCTCAGTACATCCCCGCCAATGGTGACCCCAGCTCGCTTTGCCGCAGCCGCTCTATCCTTCCTGCTCGGCAGCCTCATCGGACCCGCTTCAGCACGTCCTGAGTCTGCCGAACAGTCCGCTCGGGGCGGCGTGTCCACTGCGCCACGCCGCTGCCCCGTCGCCTTGCCGGTGGGTGAAACGGCACAAACCCTCAGCTGCGGTATCCTCACAGTGCCTGAAAACTACGGTGCGCCGGGCCGCCGGGTCGAAATCTCCTACATCGTCCTCCACAGCCGCAGCCTTTCCCCCGCGCCCGACCCCATCGTACATCTGGTGGGCGGTCCCGGCGGCAGCGCCATCGAGAGCCTCCCCTACCGCACCGATATTTTCGACACCCTGCGGCGATCGCGGGATGTGATCCTCTTTGACCAGCGGGGGGCGCAGTATTCCTCGCGGCTAGACTGTCAGCCCTACTTTCAAGCGCTTGCGGCGCGGCTGGAAGAAAACGATGAGACCATAGCACTCTTTGAGGAGCTGAGCGAGCAAGACCCCGACCGGCCTTTGGGAATCTTAGAAGCCCGCGTCGCCATGGGCGACTGCGCTGAGGGCCTAGAGCGGCTAGGGGTAGACCTGACGCAGTACAACAGCGTCAGCAACGTTCAGGACATCGCCAACCTGGTGGACGCCCTGGGCTACGACACCTTTAACCTCTACGGCATTTCCTACGGCACCCGGCTAGCCCTGACCATGATGCGCGATCGCCCCGAGAACCTGCGCAGCGTCATTCTCGACTCGGCCTATCCGGTCCACATCAACAACTACGAAAACACCACCAACCTCAACGAGGAGGTCGTGCTGCGGCTGTTTGACGACTGTGCCGCCGATCCCGACTGCGCCGCCAGCTACCCCGACCTGCCCCAGCGGTTTGGTCAGGTTCTCCATCAGGTCAACGCCACCCCCATCGAGCTGGCGGAACCCGTAGATCTGTTCGAGTCCGACAGCGTGGTGAGCCGCGTCACCCCGGCTATTGTACGTCTGCTGGTGAATCGCTTCCTCGACGACTACCCCTGGTTTGCGCCCTACTTCCCCCGCATCGTCTACGAGCTGGACGCAGGGGAGACGACCACGCTAGCGCTGGCCCTGTCTGGGGCGCTGCAGGACGAGCAACGGGCGGCGCTGACGCCAGAATCAGAGCAAGCGCTGCTCACCGCTGAGGATATGCGATCGCAAACGGATATGCTGCAGGCCGAGCGGCGGGCGGAATTCCGGCAGCGTCCGGGGTTTAGCTGGCTCAACGCCGTGCACGATCGCGCTTCTGAGCTGCCGGAGCCCCGGAGCGAAGCGGCCCTGTTTGAGCTGTATCTGCTGCCCGCCTCATCCCGCGACGTCACCGTATTTACAAGCTATGTCGAGACCTTCTTTGAGGGAGAGGACGCTGAGGAACTGCTCGCCGCCCTTAAAGCCCTGGAGCCGGGAGAGGTTCGCTCAGCCTTTGAAATCATCTCCGATTTGAACAATTCCGACACTACCCAGGGGATGCACTACGCCGTGGAGTGCCGCGAAGAATTTCCGTTCAACAGCCGCGATCGCGCCCAGGCCATTTTTGACGGGCTGCGCTTTCCGCTACTGGGGGAGGCGGGCTGGACGGTCACAAACCAGGCAACCGCGGTGTGCGAGGTGTGGCCCAGCGGCGTTGCCTCCGCCATCGAAAACGCCGCAGTGACGAGCGATATTCCGGCGCTGATCCTGTCGGGGGCCTACGACACCCAGACGCCCCCCTCCTGGAACCAACTGGCGGCATCGAGCCTCACCAACGCATATTTGGTTGACTTTCCCAACACGGGGCATGGGGTAATCGGCTACTCGCAGTGCGCCGAAGACATTGCCGAAGCGTTTTTGAATAATCCGGCGATCGCGCCGGACGTGAGCTGCACGGCGGCGCTGCAGCCTGAGTTCGTGGGGCTAGAGGACTAACGCAGGTCAGTGTCGAAGTCAACCTTGCCTCCTTACGGCTCCGAGGCGGTACAAATTAGGCAGAGGATTGAGGGCTGTGGTCTGGGCAGTCGATTTGGAGATGTCGATCGCCGAACGGTGCATCGACAAAAGAGCAGTGGTGGGGATACTCAGGGTCAAAGTACACGTTGGGGCGGAAATGCGGACAGGTCACGCACATCTTCGCGACAGAAATTTGGCCCTGCTGCTGCAGCTTCAGAATAATTTTGATCAGTCCCTGCAAAAATACAGTTTGCTCAATCTGCGACAGGTCATCGATCGCCCCTTTCAGAAAATCTGACCATCCTAAAACTTGCTCCGCCTGCTGCTGCCCTGAAGGGGTCAGGGTAATGGCGATCGCCCGCCGATCGTCCTCGGCTTTCTTCTTTTGCACCAGTCCTTTTTCAACCAAGGTGGTCACGGCGTCGCTGGCCGTCGCTGAGGTGACGGCGAGTTCTTGAGCAACGGTTGACAGGCGCAGTCCCGATGGGTTGTGAGTGCGGAGTAAAGACAGGATCTGGCCTTGGGTGGGCGATAGCCCCGACTCGCTTGCATCTTGCCAAGACTGGCTTTTGAGGGCCAGTCCAATTTTGGTCAATCCCGTCATAATCCGCTGGGCGGTGACGTCTTCGGCTGCGTCGAATGGATTCTGGGTCACATGAAGTACGGGTAACCAGGGTCTACTTTACATCGTAGTCAAATCCCTCCCCGTCTAGCATAATTTGAGTCACCGCTTGATACGCTTTCACCCAAGCCTGCTGAGCAGCCGCGTCCCAAGCAGGCCCTAAAAACGCCTCAAACGTTTTGAGCAGCGCGCCACCAACCATAGGGTAGTGCGACGGCAGCACCCCATACTTGACGTGTCGGGTACCCAGCGCCTTGAGACTGTTATCCAACACCGCGGGCTGGCGTAGATTCTCCACAACAAAGACAAGAGACTTAAATAGTTTCTCGCCTTGCTGCTGCATCTGCGCGTGAGCAAAGAGGGGCTTGACGTCTGGATAATCCGCGAACAGCCTGTCGTAAAAGGCGGCTGTAAACGCTTTTTCGTGGTCTTTAATTTGAGCAAACGTCGTCTCTAAACGGTCGATATCTAGCGTCATGATTCACCTTCCTGAACGCGATAGGGCAAACTTAAATCTCCGGAGCTGACGCTGTAGACTTCGTAGACCCCCAGCATTGGTAGGCTGGCGTCAGATGTATTGACCTGCATGTAGGCCGCGACGGCGTCAAAGCTAAAGTCCGTAACGTAGTTGACCCGCTGCTCGGGCACCAAAACCCGCAGAACGTTCTCCTCTGTCACCACCGCGAACCCTGGCGAATCGATGTACATGGGCATGTCTGGATGGGTAGGCGGCAGCGTCACGCCAGCATCCCCTTGAGAGAATTCCTGAACAGACAAGCCGCCGGGTACCCGCTCGTCTGACCCCAGAACAACCCAGTGGCTGTGCCAGCACGCCCCGTCGTTGGCATAGTCGCGATCGCCGTCTTCATCCCACAGGGGCGTGTCGTCAAAGTCGGGGTGCGAGGTAACCGCGAGGGCCACGATGCCGGCCATGGCGTTGAAGCCCACGTCTTCTGGCGCTAGCGTCGTCGGAAACACATAGCCCAGAACGGGCGCGCCGTCGAGCTGTCCGGCAGGCTGGGGTAGGGCAGATCCAGCGGTATCGCCGAGCTGCTGCTCGAACACCAGCAGATTCAAATCATTTAGATGGCGAACGCGGGTGGACTGAATTTCAAGGGCTGGTGCTGGGTCAATCGGCGTAACGGGCTGAGCGGACTGCGCTCTAGCCGATTTCCCCACGTCGAGTGAGCTGCTAACCAGCACAAAGAGACAAAAGAGCGCTAGAAACCAGCGCATTGACAACCTGCTCATTATTTAGGACTCCTATGTTTAGAACTCCTAAATAATGTCACGCGACTTTGGCCTTGTCAACAGCGAGAAGCCGCTGATGTAAACTTCTCTCAGTGAAAGCAAAGCTCGGCAAGCTTAGTGCAATGTCAAAACTTCTAGAATGGCTAATCATCGCGGCTCATTTCTCCGTCTACGCCGCCACCGCCTTCACCATTTAGGTTTTCTCTCGCCACAGCCCGTTTTATCGGACCGTTCAGCTTTGCTGGGATACATTGCCTGGATGACGCCAAAAAAATATATCCCTCCCTCCATGACCTAAATTGCAAAACACATGCAGCCGATTCTAGACGTTCAAAACCTGACCAAAGCCTACGGCGATCGCCTCGCCTGCGATCGCATCTCTTTTGACCTCTACCCCGGCCAGGTGCTGGGCATCATCGGTGAATCGGGGTCCGGTAAAACCACCCTGCTGCAGAGCGTGGCCGGACAGATGCCCCTTGACGAGGGAACGCTTCAGTACCGCGATCGCACTGACACATTGCTCGACCTGCGCAATCTACCAGAACCTCAGCGCCGCCGCCTGATGCGTACCGAGTGGGGCTTTGTGCAGCAGAACCCCCGCGACGGCCTGCGAATGCGGGTGACGGCGGGGGCCAACATTGGCGAGCGGCTGTTAGATGTGGGGGTACGCCACTACGGCCACATCCGCGGCGAGGCGGCCCGCTGGCTAGGCCAAGTAGAAATTCCCGCCTCTCGCATGGACGATCTGCCCAGCACCTTTTCCGGCGGGATGCAGCAGCGGCTGCAGCTGGCGCGAATTTTGGTCACCCAGCCGCGGCTGGTGCTAATGGATGAGCCGACGGGCGGGCTAGACGTGTCGGTGCAGGCGCGGCTGCTGGATCTAATTCGCTCGCTGGTGCGATCGCTGGACCTGAGCGTGATTCTGGTGACCCACGATATCGGCGTGGTGCGACTGCTGGCGGACCGACTGATGGTGATGCAGCAGGGCCAGGTGGTGGAGTCGGGGCTGACGGACCAGGTGCTGGATGACCCGCAGCATGCCTATACGCAGCTGCTGGTGAGCGCGACGCTGGTGCCATAATTGAAAGATGTCCCCATTCAACACTGACTTGCTTGACGCCGCGATCGCCCGCCGCCGAGAACGCCAGGAGGCTCAGCGGCTTGTGGCGCTGGATGAGGTGACGCACTGGCTAGAGACTGAGGGGTTACGCTACGGGCTACGTGAAGTTTACCTATTTGGCTCCATCACCCGCCCCTACCGCTTCAGCGATCGCTCAGATATTGACGTTGCGGTCGAGGAGATCGGGCCAGAGGCGTTCTTTATGGTGATGGCGTCGCTGTCCGAGGCGCTGGGTCGAGACGTTGATCTCGTTGATCTGCGTAAGTGTCATTTTGCTCACCGCATTCGTCAGCAGGGGACGCTATGGAAACGGGAAGTCTAGCTGTTTTTGTCGCTGATATAGAGGCTCAGCGAGAGGCGATTGCCCGCGTATTCACCATGCTAGAGCAGCGGGCCGAGGGCCTGACGCCAGACTATCCTGAGCGGCTAGAGAGCGTTGCCTATCAGCTCCACAACGTCTACAGTGCGATCGAAGACCTGCTCAAAATTATCGCCACATATTTTGAGAACTCGGTTTCAGATACCGCTCAGTGGCACAGCATGCTGCTGAAGCGGATGACGCAGCCGGTTAAAGGCGTCAGGCCTGCAGCGCTCTCCGCAGAAAGCTTTGCGCTGCTCAACGGCCTGAAAGCCTTTCGGCACTTCTTCCGCCATGCCTACGGCATTTCTATCGATTTTGCCCAGCTTCAGAGCAACTTAGAGAAGGCGCAGCAGCTGAAGCCCTTACTCAATAAGGATATCAGCAGTTTCTTGCGAGCGCTTCAAGATTGATGGCGATGAGGGCCATGTCCTATAACGATTTCCAATCGCGTGAAGTACAGATTTGGGTGGTGGTGGCACACCGCGCCGCCACCACCCGTACTTCATCAGCATAGGAAATGCTGTAAGAGCCTATGCTCTCGTAAACGAACGCTACGCGATCGCCTTTAGAGCATGTCTCGTATCAGCCCGATATAGACACCTTCAATCAAGACTTGAGACGCGTGAACCTCCAGCGTAGAGTAATCTGGATTTTCTGGAATTAGGAAAACTCGATCGTCGCTTTTGTGCCAGCGTTTGAGGGTAGCACGATTCTCTCCGTCTACTCGGGCAGCAACGATCGATCTGTCTTTAACTTCATTTGGGGCATCAGGTTTGTCCAAGACTACTATGTCGCCCTTCAGAATGTTGGCCCCAATCATGCTGTCACCATCAACTCTCAGGGCAAAGCAGCCCAAACCTCGCGATCGCCACGAAAACAAACTTTCTGAAATGAATTCCTCCTCTTGATCCTCAGGAAAGAAATCGACGAAGCTGCCAGCTGCAATCATACCTACTATCGGGATGCCCTTGGCAACGGAACTTTTGTCGATACCAAGATCTGTCAATCTGAGCGTTCTGGCTTTATCCGAATCGCTAACGACTAGCCCCGCTTCCTTAAGCTTACGGATGTGGTTTTGTACAGCTGACACCGACTTGTAGCCAAATCCTCTCTGAATATCTCTATAGGTCGGGAAAAATTGATGCTTCCGCCAAAATTCTTGAATCCACTCTAAGATATCTTGGCTACGCTGCGATAAATACGTCATAATTTAACCCGGCTCAAGAAATTCTCGCGATCGCTGATGGCATTCGCTGACGGCTAAGTTCAATTGTACTATAAATGTTGCTGCATCGACAGGGCGATCGCACCGCTACGCGTTATATTGCTCCCTATGAGTGCGATCGCGCTTTTACAATTGTGGGTAGGTGTATCCTCGCTCTCGTAACAATTTTTTGGGAGGAAGGCTGATGACGCTGCAAGAATAGGTATTAGAGTGCGTTTGAAAAGTAGCAAATGCTCTGCATTACCCCCTCTAACTCCCCTACGCCCTGCGGGTAGGCTAACGCCAAGGCTAAAGGGAGAGAACTGGAGTTTCCCCCCTTGGCAAGGGGGGTGAAGCAGAAGGTAACGCTTCAACTGACACTTTTCAAACAGCCTCTTAGATTGACTTCATCTTTCGCGTCAATACGACAATCTCTTGACACTTGATCTGATCTCGAAAAACCTAATTTATTGAAAAATAGAAAGGCCTAAAATACCAGATTTTAGTATCCTTTCTCAACTTTTTTTTGAGAGGCCTGCGATCGCACCACTCCATAACTAACCTCTCCACTAGAAAATTTAGAAAATTTCTTCCCATCCCACGGTTGCGATCGCACCAAAACTCCGCTACCATACCAAGCCATGGACGTCATAAATCACACACCGTCCAGACATCGACACCCAAATATTTAGCGCCCCCTGGAAGTGCAGCAACACAACCAGGGGACTACCCCCGCTGACCGAACCAGCGAGAGCTACTGGGATTTTATCCCAGACGAGCCACCTCGCCACATGCTGCGGGGTGGCTAAAGTTTGGGTTGTCTTTCCTACCACTCAAAGGAGACAACCCTCAAATGACCACCGAAATCACCCATGAACCCGACGATCGCCGGGACAGACTCGCACGCCTAAATATCGACCCTCAGACCGGCGACTACCTGATCGGCGGCCAAAGCGAAACCGACTATCACACCCTACGGCTGCTTGCCATCGGCTCTCACTACGCCGTCAACAACTGCCGCGACAGGTTGCACACCCTCGGCTACGCAGAACCCCGCGAATGGTCCCAGCCTCTGCCCCTGAGCAACACAGGCGGCATTTTGCGCGGCCTCACCCCCACCGACGTCATGCGCATCCTCACCAAGCGAATCTCCATACCCCAGCGATCGCACTGACCTCTAGCCGCGAAGTCAGCCATTTTTGGGACAGCTCAATCTGCTTCGGCTGGCTTCGCGGCCTCAAGCCCTGCTTATACGAGCATTTCTGCTACGATTGAGCTGCAGAATTCAGCGTCTCGTGAGGAACTATGCGGTCAATTGAACAGCTCACAATTGAACAGCTCACAGAGGAGATACTGTCTTTGCCTAGTGCATCAAGAGCGATCCTCGCAGACAAACTGATAGAAAGCCTGGAATTTGACACTAACTCAGAAATTCAGGATGTTTGGATCATCGAGGCCAAGCGGCGAAAAGATGAAGTTCAAAAGGGCTCTGTGCAACCGATTTCGGCAGAAGACGCTTTAGCTCAGGTTAGACGACTAATTGAACCATGAGGTGTGTATTTCACCCTGAAGCGCTCAATGAATACGCTGAGGCAGTTCAATACTACACAGAACAACGCGTTGAGGTTGCACAAGCGTTCATAAACGCAGTCGAGGACACAATTTATCGGACTAGGGAATCTCCGTCCCGATATACTGTGGTCGACGACGACATTCGACGATGCATGGCGCGAAAATTTCCCTACGGGATTCTTTGCACAACCGAGCAAGACTACATTCTTATCTTGGCGGTTATGCATTGCAGTCGCGAGCCAGGTTATTGGAAAAGCCGTAAATGACCTGCAGAGCGCAAGGCGGGGCCTACTCTGTCGTCAGACCCCCATCGATAGAAAACGGGCTTGACCTATTGACCTTATCCTACGATACCGCCGCCGGCACCCGGCCGCGAATCGTATCGTAGTTCTCCACAAACCAGGCATACATCTCCTCAACGCCATCTTTCAGCGACGTCTGGGCCTCCCAGCCCGCTTCCCGCAGCCGCGACACATCCAGCAGCTTACGGGGGGTGCCGTCCGGCTTAGAGGTGTCAAACACCAGCTCCCCCTCAAAGCCCACCACCGCCTTCATCGTCTCCGCCAGCTCGCGAATCGAGGCCTCTTTGCCGGTGCCCACATTGACAAAGGCCATCTCGTTGTAGGTCTCCATCAAGAACACCAGCGCGTCCGCCAGGTCATCCACGTACAGAAACTCCCGCAGCGGCGTGCCCGTACCCCACACCGTCACCGTCGGCTCTC
>JBHJHD010000053.1:0-23892 GCA_050331115.1 Elainellaceae cyanobacterium | reverse complement strand
CCGCCCCCACTAGGCGCTGTAATCGCGGGGCCACGCGGTCAAGCACGCCCCGCAACAGCGGCACCCCGAACCCGAAAACCCGGTCCTTGTCTTCCTCATCACCGCTCGGGGGATACAGTATTTGCTCTTCAATACCGATGGCCCCAAGCCGCAGCAGGCGAATCTGGCTCTCGAAAATATCGAGGGGCTCGTATAGGGCATCTGTCAGCCGATAGTGCCACGATAGGTCGTTGCGAAACTGAGCCACATCGCGGCTAGACACCAGGTGGCGGGCGTAAAAATCTTGCTTGATTGCCTCAATATCGGCGAATTGATTCAGCATCGGCTGGACCACCGCATTCGCCATACGCACCACTAAGTTGTCGAGCAGCTGCTCGGCCCGCGCCATTGCCGTCGCGGTGCCGACCCGATGGGGAACGCCGTCCACCGTCAGGGGAATCTGGAACAGCAGGTGCGCTAGCAGCTCGTTCACGCCGACGATGCCCTTCAAGGTAGGGAGCACCTGCTCAACCTCTCGCAGCAGCAGCGGTACCGCCTCTAGCTCAAGTCCATCGACGGAGACCATATAGTACTTGCCAAAAAATTCGGTCACCACGCTTTGCCACAGCTCGGTCAGCAGCCGCGATCGCTGCTCTAGAATTAGCGCTGGTCCGCTCACCTGGCGCAGCTCGGTCAGAAGCGTCTGCAGCGATCGCAGCACCTGGTGGAGAAGTTCACGGCGCCGGTCCTCTCGCAGAATGTCAAGTTCTAGCGGACGACGCGTTTGGTTACGGAGGGGCGATCGTAGCTTAGTGTCTAGGGTTTCGAAGAGCGTCACCTGAACGCCACCTGGCACAATCGCGCCCGGCTCCCGGCGGCTTGGCTCAGCGCCGCTTGGGATTAGGGCATCTGGAGGCGCAATCCCCAAGGCCACAGCGCCTGTGGCCCCTGCCGGAGCTGTGGAACCTGTCGGCGCTGCGGCTCGAACGGCGCTGCCCCGACCCGGCGACCCCGAATCACTCGCCATCCGCGGGGAGCCAGCGCTCGCCTCCGGAGCCATAGCGCCCCCCGCTGGCCCTTCCGCTGGCTCTCCTAGGCCCATCCGGGGAGCCAGCATCCAGGTGACCAATCCCCGGGCCGCCCGCAGCTCGCGCCGCCGCCCCGCCGTCACGGCCCGGTCCAAGGGAGGCAGATCCACCGAGAGCTGAGCGTCTAGGTCGGCGATCGCCGACTCAATTTGGCTGAGGCCCGAGATGTAGAGGCGGCGACGCCAGCGGCTGAGCGCTCCAGAATCAGCGGCAGGATCAGATCGCCAGTAGGGAATAGACCAGGCCTCAGCGCCCGCCGCCACCTGCTGCACTGCCGATAGCAGCGTTTGCGGCTTTTGCCCTTTCACCCAGTAGCCTTTCGCTCCGGCCTGCTGTGCCCTGAGCGCCAAGGCCGTATCCGTAGGCCCCAACCCCAGGATGGGAGCGGTCGTTAACGTCTGTAGGGCGTTCATCAAAGGCCGCACTGCGGTAGGGCTGCCGTTTAACCCACAGAGGATGACGTCGACCCGCGGACCCGCCTGTGCCCCAGGCTGCAGGCCTGCCGCAGGTAGATCAGCGCCCTCAGAGAGCACCGCGACGCCCCGGGTGCTTAGCCAGGCGCAAAGACCCGTCCTAAAGATGATGTCGTCGTCGATCACGATGACTTGAACTAGCGGACTAGAGGATGGCGTAGTCATAGTGCGGGACCGCATGGGGCGACAACCGGACGGAGTCCTGTGGCTACTACGGTAGCACTACTCTGCAGTCCCGTAGTAGCCATAGTAGGGAGAGTCAGAGGGGTTGGGGGTAGCCGGCTCAGCCACCGGTGCGGCGCTCGCTGGGGCGCTCGTTGGGGCGTCGACTGGAGCGCTGACTGGGGCGCTTGCTGGCGGCTCAGGGCGGGCCTCATACTGGACGCGCTGCGCCCAGATCTCATCTCGCTCCCGCTGCCACTGGGCGATCGCGACCTGGGCTTCGTCATACACTGCCCCACTGGCGGGGACAACGGTCTGGGCAAGCTCGATAGCTCGGCTCAGCCGTAAGCGACCTGCGAGGGCTCTGGCGTCGTCCAGCCGACCCCGGTCCTCGACGGCCCGCAGCGCCCCCTGCCATTCTTGGGCTAGGCTCTGGGCCTGGGCATGAAGCGATCGCCCCGCCGCAATGGTCTCTACCTTGGCGACGGCTGCTTGAAAATCGCCATCGGCGGCGAGCTGCTGGGCCTGGGTCAAAATAGGCCGGTCCTCCAGCGTTTGCAGGCGCGATCGCCAGTCGGTTAGGGCCTGCTGAACCTGGGGCCATTCTATGCCCGAGGCTATAAGGGGCTCGGCGATGCCGATAGCGTCGCTGAGGGCCTGCTCTGTGCCGGGCTTTGCCGTCTGCTGGGCCAGGGTAAAGTAGGGACGACCGTCAATCTGGGCCAGGGCATGCCGCCACCGCTGGCCCAGCGCGTCCGCTTGGCCATGGAGCGGGACCTTAGCGTCGCTATCGGCTTTGATCGCGTCAGCCTGGGCCAAGCTAAACTGCAGCAGCCGGCGTTGACCGCTGCTGGCGATTACCTGAGCGACCTGAAGCTGGCCTCTGGCGTTGAGCTGCGATCGCCATTGTGAGAGCTGCGGTTGAAGGCGCTCGGCAAGGTCGCTCTGGGGGGCGATTGCCTGGGCTGCCGCTATAGCCTCCGTCAATAGCCACCAGCGCTCGGGCTGCTCACTCGCCTGGCGGGCAAGGCGCTGCGCGTGGCTGTAGCGGATTAGATCCTGGGCCTGAGAAAAATCGCTCTGCATCGCCAGATCGACGGGCACCGCCTGGACCAGCTGAACGGCTTCCTCAAGCTGCCCCGCCGCCTGTTTCGCTGCGGCCGCTTCGATGACGGCCTTGCTCCAGGTCTCGATCAGCGGCGCTGCGGCCTCTTGGGCAAAGGTTTGAGGCGCAATAGTCTGGATATGCACCAGGGCGGCGGCGAGCTGATCTGGCGACTGGCTCGCTGCCATTTTCTGCGCCGCCGTCACTGTTTGATGGCCCTGTTGCTCAGCAATGATGCGCAGGCTGAGGGCATTGGCTCGGGTTTGGTGCCAGTAGGGTGAGTCTAAATCGCCCAAGGCAATGACCTGCTGGGACGCCTGCTTCCAGTCCCGCTGCTCTAGGGCCGCAACAGCCTCTTCATAAACGCGCTCTCCCTCGGCCCACTGCTGCCGCCAGTCATCGATGTTTGCCTGGGCTGTCTTGTAAACCGTGCTGTTGGCCGGAATGTAGCGCGCCAGCCTGACGGCCGGCCCTAGCCCAGCGACGTGGAGCGCGTCCTCCGCATTTTCTAAAAGCGCTGAGGACCAGTCGGTCAGCAGGGCCTGAGATTCAGAATACAGGGAATGCTCAGGTCCCCAGGACCTGAGCATATTGATGCTGGCCACGAGGTGTGCCGATCGCCCTGTGCTTGCGAGCTGCTGGGCGCAGTGGAGCCGCTTCGCGGGCGCAGCTAGGGGCGAAAGGGCGCGGCAGTTCGGTATGGGCGGCGGCTCTAAGAGCGACTGTAGCGCCACCATCCCGATGCCTCCGGTCCCCATTAGACCCAAAAGCAGCAGCGGAAACCAGACCCAGTTCGGTAGGTTCACGGTCCGCTGCTGGGGCCGCCGGGAACGCTGCCGAGAAATAGGTTGATGATCCACCAGCGCTTGCCGAAGACTGGCGATCGCCTCACTTTGCGGATGGGTAGAGCTGCTGAGGTCACGCATAGTGCCGGGGATGAAATCGAGACAGGCTAACGGTAGGTCAACTTACCGGGACAGGTTGCCGGGACAGTTGCTTCGGTACAAATTACCTCGCCGCAAATAGCATGAGCGTATGATGGCAGAGCCAGCGGCTGGCGTCAATGCGCTGACAGAGCCTAGGCTTTTCGAGGTTGAGAACGGCTGAGGCAGTATTCAAGCTGCGCTGGGCTAGCGCTCTACTTATTTTGACTGGCCTCACCTTGACTGCTGCCGTTCTGGGTAGCGCCACCTTGGTCAGCGCCATTTTCAGCGCCGTTTTGGGAATAGCCGAAAAAGTCAATTCTATAGTCCGTAATCTTGACCCCTAGCTGCTGCTCAACCCTTTGAATGAGCTCATCGGGAAGCTGGACGTAGATGTCCATAATCTGCTCGGTATCCAGGCAGTTGACGTGACTGTGGGAGTCGCTGACGCTTCCATACAGACGGCCATCTGCTCGGTCAACGCACTCGATGACCTGCTGACCCGAAAGGGCCTCTAGATTCTGATAAACTGACGTGTGGCCGATGCCTTTTCCCTGCTGGGTGAGGCGGTCGTAGATTTCGCGAGCCGAGAGATGCTCCTTCTGACTCCACAGCAGCTCTAAGATGTAGCGACGCTGCTTACTCAGTCGCATTCCTAGGTCTTGACAGCGAGCAAAGGCATCCTCTAGAGAGCGTATCGGCTTAGGAGGGGCGGCTTGTTGCATATCGGACTAATCAGTACAGGTTCTCAAATATCAAGGCTGGAAGCGATAAGTCCTGCGCTGAGCCCTTACTAAAGTCTCGTAAGATAGAGCTTTATAAGTAGGTTCGGGCCAGCTCATCGGCATTTCATATGACAGATGTGCCTAAAGCGAACTCACCTAAAACGAACTCAGTATGATTTCGAGTTAGAAGACTATTCCAACCTTAGCGCAAACGCTTTAAGATTGTCTACCAGACTGAGTTTTGCTCGGTTTAGTTTAACTTGCTAACCCCACCTTATCTGCTCATGTCTACCATTGCGCTGGCGCTATCCCACATCGGCACCCTCGATCTGACTCCGGCTCAGTCGATAATCGACGAGCGGCGCGCCTCAGGAACCCTGACCCAGCGATCGCCTATCGCGTTTGACATCGACTTCCCGCAGGAGGATGCTGATCCCCGTGAGCTATCGGAAATTCCTGAAATCCGCCTGTGGTTTGTGGCGCTCGACGCGGCTTATCCCTGGCTGCCCTACCTTCTAGACTGGCAATCTGGGGAGCTGACGCGCTACACCGCGATGCTGGTGCCCCATCAGTTCAGTAAGACCGGCATTCAGTACAACCCTGAGGCCCTAGAGCTATTCGTAATGAGTAAGGTATTCCACATCGTGCGCTGGCTCAAGGCAAGCGACGTGGCCGGGCGCAACAGCGTCAAGCTGATGACCAAGACATTGGGATATGAGCTTGATGACCAGTTCTTTGAGCTGATTGGGTTTTAGCTGCTTCGAGCCAGACAGCGCCATCAGCCGCTAGCGCCAGGCCCCCAGCACCATTCCCAACCGCAGTGCCGCGAGGCCTGAGGCAGCGCTGCCCATCCAATACGCGCCGGCCATCTCCCACCGCCCCCGCTCTAGTAGGTCAACTGTTTCTAGGCTGTAGGTGGAAAAAGTGGTGTAGGCCCCTAGCCCCCCGGTAGTCATCAGCAGTCTTGCATCGGACGATAAGTCAAGTCGGTTGCCCAGGGCGGCAGCGATTCCCATAAGCAGGCAGCCGCTGACGTTGACCACAAATGTTCCAATGGGAAAGGCGCTAGCGCCGCCCACAAAACTGTGGAGCGTTATCCACCGGCCGATGTAGTAGCGGCACAGCGCGCCGCCGATCGCGCCTAGGGCCACGGCGAGGGGGGCTCGAACTGCTAAATTGAGCATGATAAAGCTGTGCTGTCGGTTCCCTTACCCTACGACGCGATCGCGCCATGACGCTACTTTCGATCACCTACGGCATTTTCCTGCTCAGCGTGCTGGCGCTGTACTGGCTGCAGGAGTTGCGAGCGCTGCGGCTTGGGGTGCTGCTTGCGGCAAGCCTAGTGTTCTACGCCTCGCTGCAGATTCAGTATGTGCCGCTGCTGCTGGCGCTGGCGCTGATTACCTTCAGCGTTGGGCGATCGCTCGCCACTGGCCAACCCTACGCCTTTGAGGGGGGGGCACCCCGAGAGAATGATCTCGGTCATGGCCCAGACTGGAACCGCAGGCGACTGGTTTTTCTGTGGCTGGGTATTGGCCTGCTGGTGCTGGTGCTGGTGGGGTTTAAGTATCTGCCCTTCTTGCTAACGGCCGCCCGTCCAGCCCTCAATCTGCCGGTGTCAGCCCCCGACGTAGACCCGGTTGCGCAGCTGATTGCGCCCTTGGGCATCAGCTACTTTGTGTTTGAATGCATTGCCTACTTAGTCGATGTCTATCGCGGCGCGCCTGCCGCGTCGCATCTGCTGCAGTTTTTAACCTACAAGCTGTTCTTTCCCAAGCTGCTGTCGGGCCCCATCACCCGCTACCACGCGATGGACGGGCAGCTCTCCCATCGCCTGCCGCCTCGCCTAGAGCAGGTGGTGGATGGGCTCTGGCTGATTGCGGTGGGGGCGCTGAAAAAGCTGCTGCTGGCTGATCACCTAGCAACGCTGGTTAACCTCAGCTTTTCCAACCTGGAGCGGGCCGGCAGCGGCGACATTTGGCTGGCTACGGCGGCCTATGGGCTGCAGCTCTACCTCGATTTCAGCGGCTATGTCGACGTTGCCCGCGGCAGCGCTATTCTGCTGGGCATCTATTTACCTGAGAACTTTCGCGCCCCCTATTTCTCAGTCAGCATCGCCGATTTCTGGCGGCGCTGGCACATCACCTTAGGAGACTGGCTCCGAAACTATCTGTACTTCCCGCTAGGGGGCTCCCGCCGCGGCATTGTCCGCACCTGCTTCAATCTCGTGGTCGTGATGGTGATTGCCGGCATCTGGCACAATCCCGGCTGGGGCTTCATGATTTGGGGGCTGATTCACGGGGTCGCGCTGGCGGCCCACCGGCTCACGGATCAGCTCGCCAAGCGATCGCCCGCTGTGGCCCAGTTCTGGAGTCAGCCTCTCGGAGGCCTGGTGGGCTGGGGCCTGACGCAGGCTACGGTGTTCTTTTCGTGGATTTTCTTTCGGCTTCCTGAACCCCAGGCCTACGGGCTTGCCCTCCGCCGACTGGCCGGTCACAGCGCCGATATTCAGTTTGCCCCCAAAATCTATGCCGAAGGGCTGCAGGCTAGCCGCCCCCAGGTGGTGCTGATGCTGCTAGCGGTGTTTGGGGGCATGGCAGTTGTACAGGCGTTTCGCCGGGGGCTAAAGCTGCAGTTCAACTGGTACCTCAAGATTGCGCTAGCGCCGGTGTTTATCTATTTGGCCTGGCTGCTGGCCCCGTCCGAGAGCTTGCCGTATATCTACTTTGACTTTTAGCTGGGTCTGTTTAGTCTGGTTTGGGGCCAACGTAGAGGGTCAGGTTACGGCGGTACCGAACGTAGATCGTCTCTCCAGGGGCAACGCTTTGCGCGAGGATGCTCCGAGCGGGCCAGTCCGATCCCTGAAAGTGGACGCGGCCTTTTTGGTTTGGCGGTATGGCCGTGATCGCTACGGCCTGCCGGGTCCAGGCAGGGGCGTTGATGGAGCCCTTGCCTGAATAGTTGTGGAGGCTATTCACAGCGCCGTTTGCCGCGCTGTCGTAAGAGTCGTGAGAGAGGTTGCAGTCTGTCATGGGGGCGCTCCGAAGGAATGAGTAGGCGAGATTGAATGCTATTGCCCAAGTGTTGGACTATAGACACCCACAGCGCAGGTGGCTTTACCAGCCGCCCCCTGCACCACCACCGCCGCTAGAGCCGCCGCCAAAGCCGCCGGAACCGCCACAACCCCCACCGCCGGCAGCACCGCCGCCAGCCGCACCAGCCGCACCAGCCGCACTAGCAGCACTAGCACCGCCGCTAGCCGCACCGGCGCTGCGCGATCGCGATCGCTTCCGATTAGGGCCAAATCTAGGTTTGGGTCTAGAGCTAGATTTGGCGCGGCCGCTGGCGCTCTTGAGTCGGTTCACCAGAACTGCTCCGGCAGCGCCCACACAAACCAGAAGTCCCAGCAGGCCTGCGGTCGATATGCCGGCATCGCCGTTGGGCTGACCATTGGAAGCTGCCCCTGGACCTGGTGCGTTCGGGGAGCCCGTAACGGTCTCTGTTGTTACAGGCTCTACAGGGTCGGCGGCGTTTGTCTGGGCGATTAGCGCCTTGGTGCCCGCAACAACGCCGGCGTCAAAGTCACCGCTCTGAAACTGCGGCGTCATTTGGGTGTCGATAATCTGGCTCACCGCTTCGTCCGGCAAGACGGCTTCTATGCCGTAGCCCGTTTCAATTTCGATGCGGCGATCGCCCTCAGACAGCAGCACCAGAATGCCGTTGTCTTGGTCCGCCTTACCGACGCCCCAGACGTTGAATAGCTCAGTGGTGAAAGCTTTTGGAGAGTCTGCTGGAGCGGTGGTGGGCACGGTGACGACCGCGATCTCGGTGCCCTGGCCCTGCTCCTGCTGGTCGATGAGCTGGTTGAGCTGGGCTTCGGTCTCTGCGCTAAGTAAATCTGCCATATCGGTAACCCAGCCGCCCCCCGCACGCGGATTGGGCACCTCTTGTACGGTTAGCGCAGCGCTGCCCAAGGGGAAAAGCGCTGGGCCTACGCTGGCCAGACCTGCGGCAGCGACCTGGGGCACAAATTTGAGATTAGCTCTAGATTCCATGGTTTTGATAGGGTTGAAGGATCTGGTGAAGCGCGCTCTAGCGGGTCAATTGCAACCGCATTCAGCAGGCTCACATCACTTGACTCACATCGTTTAGCTCATTTATGTGAGATAAATTAGTTATACCTACTTTGAATGAGTCTGTCAACTGATTCTTCGGATTTATTTGGGAACCCGGCCCTGCTTCACGGGAGATTAACAGGGCTGGGTTCCCAAATTGCGCCGAATATGGAGACTCTGCCGAGCGAGCTGTTTCTCACAAATTTGAGCTACTATCGAAAATATCCTGGTGCTTACGTGAGATATGCTGTGATTCCTCAAGACTTTTTAGCCGCCGTCGCCCAAGAGCAGCGCCTCTCCTTCAGTGAGCAGGAGGCGCTGTTCCTCGCCATGGCAGGGAAGCCCACCGCAGCGATCGCCAGTGAGCTTGGCATCAGCGGCGACGCCGTGCGTAAGCGCCTGAGCGAGGTCTACCAGAAGTTTCAGATCGAGGGTCGAGGCCCGGTGAAGCTCACTAAGCTCCAGCAGCAGCTCGTGGCTCGCTATCAGGAGCAGCTCCCAGCCGAGCCCTCGATCCCATCGCTGCCCAACCCCGCCCAATCGCCGGCCCAGCCCCAGCACGGTTCGCCCCAGCACAATTGGGGAGAAGCCCCCGACAGCGCCGTCTTCTATGGCCGCGAGGCCGAGCTTGCCCAGCTTCAGCGCTGGCTCGTTGGTGACCGCTGTCGCCTCGTCACCATCATCGGCATGGCTGGCATTGGCAAAACGTCTTTGGCGGTCAGACTGACGCGTCAGGTCCAAAATGATGTCGATGCAGTTATCTGGCTCTCGCTGCGGCAGACACCGCGCCTGTGTGAGCTGCTGTCCCAGCTCTTCGAGATGCTGCCCGGCGGCAGCTCATACGACAGAGGCCCTCAGGCCGGTTCTGCTTCATCTGGCGACTGGCCCAACCTAGAATCTCAGCTGACTCACCTCATGTCTCACCTGCGGGCGCAGCGCTACCTGCTGGTGCTAGATGGCGCGGAATCTATGTTGCAAAGCGGTCAACTCACGGGCGTCTACCGCGAGGGCTACGAAGACTACGGCGAGCTGCTGCGGCGGGTGGGGCAAGAATCCCATCGAAGCGCACTCCTCGTGACCAGCCAAGAGAAGCCAGCGGAAGTTTCTTTGCTGGAGGGAGAGGCCTCTCCAGTGCGATCGCTCACATTGACCGGGCTCGATATCTCTAGCGCCGAACGGCTGCTGAAAGAAAAGGGCCTGACGGGCGACGTAAACCACTGGGGCACCCTCATTGAAGGCTACCGAGGCAACCCATTCATGCTGCAGATGGTAGCCACAACCATTCGAGACGTGTTCGACGGCGACGTCACTAGCTTCTTGACCACGACCCTATTTACCCACGATATCAGCGACTACATTGAAGAGGTGCTGGACCGCGTTTCTGCTTTGGAGGCGACAATCCTCAACCAGCTCGCCGCAGCGCAGCAGTCCATGACGGTCGGTGAGCTCGGGGCTGCGATGCCCGACTCTTCAATGCAAGATCTGATTCAGGCCCTCAAGTCGCTAAAGCAGCGATCGCTTTTAGAAACTTCAGAAGGACGATTCAGCGTGCCGCCTGCGGTGCTTGAGGTGCTTTCAGCGTGATCCCCGCATACTATGATCTACTGCATCGATCCCAAATGTGAGCGGCGCGAGAATTCTGCGGCAGCCGAGATCTGCGCAGGCTGCGGCAGCCCTCTGCAGATTCAAGAGCGCTACCAGCTCGTTCGCCCCTTGCGTCCCCTCGACGCGCCTGGAAATGCCCAGGTCTTCGAGGTCAAGGATCTGCGGTGCAGCCCCCTCGCCGGCGATCGCTACAAAGTGCTCAAGGCCTCTCGGCGATCGTCCCTCACGATGGTCAAGCTCCTGCAGCAGGAAGCCAAAACGCTCAAAGCACTCCGTCACGCTGGACTGCCGCCGATTGAGCCCGACGATGGCTACTTCGCAATTGAGCTGCCCCGCCGCAAAAAACCCATTCACTGCCTAGTCATGCAGAAAGTGCCGGGGGAAAATCTGCAGGTCCAAGTCGAGCGTCAGGGACCCGCTAAACCCGAGCAGGTCTTTGCGTGGCTGCTGCAGCTCTTGGCGGTGCTCGACTATCTCCACCAGCGCCGCTATTTTCATCAAGACATCAAGCCGTCCAACATCATGCTGCGTCCGGATGGACAGCTCGTGTTGATCGATTTTGGCACCGTCTATGAGGTGTCCTACACCGTTATCGATCGGCTGCTGGGCCGGGATGTTGACGGTATGGGGATCTTTTCCCCCGGATATACTGCGCCAGAGCAGATGATGGGCCGCACTGTTCCTCAGTCGGACCTCTACGCCCTAGGTCGTACGGCGGTTTTTTTGCTCACGGGGCGGCACCCAATAACCCTAGAAGTGGACTCAACCACCGGAGCGCTGCTCTGGCGCGACGAGGCCCCCGCTGCCCCCGAATCACTGGTCCGCTGGATAGACTACCTCATGGCCCCCGCCTTCTGGCAGCGCCCGCCCAACGTTGCTTTCGTCTTGGAGCACCTGGGTCCGGGCCTAGCCATGCCGCCTGTTAAGTCCGCGCCGACCGACCCGCCGCCCCAGCGCTGGCTCAAGCTGCTGAACGTGGCCCTGTTTTTAGCTCTGCTAATCACCACTACGCTGTGGATACAGCGCTACTGGGCAGTTCAACAGCGGATTCCCGAGAATGACGCTATTCGGGTGGATTAGCAGCAGACAGATTAGCAGCAGGTAGATTAGCAGCAGGCAGATTAGCGCTCCCAGCCAGGTCACACCGCACCGCGCCGGGCCAGCAGCGCCCGCGTCTCTTCTGCCGCTGCCTTCATTGCCGTCTCTGGGTCAGCCTCGTTTCGCAGGGCGCTGGCTAGATACCGCTGTAAAATCTGCGACGCCGTGCCGTAGTCGGCAATTTGAGGCCGCATCATCGCCTGCCGAGCCGCCTCAGCGATCGCCTCTGTTTTATTCCTCAGCAGCTCTTTGCGGCTGGGAATATAGCTGGTCTCGGAGACAAACTTGAGCTGCGTCGCTTCGCTGGTCAAATACTGAATCGCTCGCCAGGCCTGCTGCGGATGGCGCGATCGCTGGGCAATCCCTAGCCCCCAGCTGCCCCGACAGCTTCTGCCGGTGTGCCCCTCGGCGTGAAGCGCCATGGGAACCCGCTTGATGGGCGCGCTCGCTGGCGACATTGGGTCGCCGGGGGAATGGAGGACAAAGGGCCAGTTGCGCATAAATACGGCCTCTCTGCGCTCAAAGGCGACGCCGGCTTCCTCGTCGGTATAAGCCACTTGCTCGAGCGGCGGCGAGATACCGAGTTCGATAGTCCGGAGAAGAAACCGCACTGCCTCAACTGCCGCCGGCTCGTCAAGACCGACGGCGTTGGTCGTCGGGTCAATCCAGTAGCCGCCGTAGCCCTGCAGCACCTCTGCAAATGTCGCCGTGAGGCCTTCGCCCTCTGCCTGCCAGAGATAGCCCCACGGCATCCCGGCTTCGAGCTGTAGCGCTGGGGCAGTTTGCAGCAGTTCATCAAACGTTTGAGGCAGCGCCGTCTGGTCCACCAAGTCCGACTGATAGTACAGCATGCCGAAGTCAGCGCGGAAGGGAATGCGGTACAGCTCGCCCTGGTATTCTCCAGCAGCAATCTCGCTGTCGATAAATTCAGATTCGCTCTCGGATGAGAGCAGGTTGCCCAGGCGCTGCAGCGCTCCGTTGGCCGCGAGCTCAGGCACCCAAATCACGTCAAGGTAGACAATATCGCAGACCCGCTCAGAGCTTTGGGTGCAGGTTTCCTTAAGCGCGCGGGTCACGTCTTTTTGCGGCGTCAGCTCTGCTAGATCGATTAAATCGATGCGAATTTCGTCCTGGCCCACTTCAAACGTCTGGATGACCTTTTCCCAGTAGGCCGCTTCAGAGGAGGGCACCACCATCGTCAGCGTGACCACCGGACTGGAGGACGTTGAGGGCCAATTCAAAAGCAAAACGGACAGCAGGGCGACCTGGGCGATCGCCAGCTGTCCCCAGCGGCGCGTTAGTCCCAGCTTGCGAAAAGCCCGTCCCGTGTTTCTCAGCAGACTGCGCCGCATCGCCCTGCTCTATATCCAAGCCATCAGTACTTATCTTATAGCGATACTCAATCGCTCGCTACACTGGCTAGATAGCCTGATTCTGTAGCCCGCCACGCCATGAGTTCAGCCGCTTCTAAAGCTCAGATTCCCCGAGAGCAGGTCAAGTTCTGGCGCGATCCGGCCCTGCAAGACTTAGAAATGCTGCGCGCTACCTACATCAGCTACGCCTTCTCTCGCCACGCCCACGAAGGGTACGGCATTGCCATCGTCGAATCGGGGGCGATGGCGTTTGACTACCGTGGGGCCACCCACACCGCCCCAGCGGGCAGCGTTGTCGTCACCCACCCCGGCGAGATGCACACGGGCCACGCCGCGCTAGAAACCGGCTGGACCTACCGCACGCTGCTGCCCGCTGCCGATTGGCTATACCGAGCGGCAGCCGAGCTGGCGGGACGGAGCCGCAGCCTGCCCTACTTCTCGTCCCCCGTCATTCACGATCCCCGGCTCAACCGGCAGCTGATTGCCCTACACCGCACGCTGGAGCTCTCGCCGTCAGCCCTAGAGCGCGAATCTCGCTTCCTCTGGGACATGGCTCAGCTCGTGGGTCACTACGCCAGCGATCGCCCCCGTATTGCCGCTGCAGGCCAAGAATGCTGGGCGGTGGAGCAGGTGCGTGACTACCTAGCGGCCCACTCCACCGCCAACACCTCGCTAGCGGCGCTGGCTGCCCTCGTCGGCTTGAGCCCGCTACGCCTGCTGCGCAGCTTTCGTAAGCAAATGGGGCTGCCGCCCCACGCCTACCTCAACCACCTGCGGGTTCATCGGGCTAAGGGGCTCCTTGCTGACGGCTGGGCAATCGCCGACGCCGCACTGGAGACGGGATTCACAGACCAAAGCCATCTGCACCGTCACTTTAAGAAGATGCTCGGGGTAACGCCAGGGCAGTATCGGCGGGGCTGCAAAAACGTACAAGATCTGCGGCAGCGGACCTAGATAGGCTGAGCACCGTAGAACGGTTCAGGTTGCTATGTCTATTCACTCACCGCCCGCCTCGGCGCGTCCAGCCTCCCCGCGCGCCGAATTTTGGGCCGGGGCACGAGATATCGTACCGCTGATTGTGGGCGCAGTTCCCTTCGGCGTCATCTTTGGCACGCTAGCCCCCAGCAGCGGCCTCTCGCCGGGCGGAGCGCTGGCCATGTCGGTCTTTGTGTTTGCTGGGTCGTCTCAGTTCATCGCCATTGGCATGATGAGCGCCGGCACCGGCGGACTGCTGATCGTGGTGACGGCGTTTGTCGTCAACCTGCGTCACCTGCTCTATGCCGTAAGCCTAGTCCCCTACGTGAAGCCGTTGGGCTACCGCTGGAAGGGTATTCTCGCCTTTTGGCTCACCGATGAGGCCTTTGCCGTCGCCATTCGCCGCTACGAAGCCGCTGACCCATCCCCCTTTAAGCACTGGTACTACCTGGGGGCAGCGCTGGCCATGTACGCCAATTGGCAGCTGTGTACGCTGCTGGGCGTCACGGTTGGGCAGACCCTCCCCAACGCGGCCCAGTGGGGCCTAGATTTTGCTATGTCGGTGACCTTCATTGGTATGGTGATTCCCTATTTGAAAACGCGCCCCATGGGCTTAGCGGTCGCGGTGTCGGGACTCGTTGCCCTATTCGCTGACCCGCTGCCCCACAAGCTGGGTCTGATGGCGGCGGCGATCGCCGGAGTTGGAGCCGGTTTTTACAGTGAGCGGCTGCTAGCCCGGCGCGCTCACCTAGCAGGAGGTCACGAGAATGAGTGAGGCCTTGACTCTCTTGGGAATGGCGATCGCCACCTTTAGCATTCGCTACGTGATTTTTGCCGCCAGCAGTCGCATCGCTCTCTCCCCGGCGCTGCTGAGCGCCCTGCGCTACGTGCCGCCCGTGGTGCTGACGGCGATCGTGGTGCCGGAGGTGCTGATTCAAGATGGGGCGCTGCACCTTAGCCCGCTTAACCCGAGACTCGCGGGGGCGATCGCTGCTGTTGTGGTGGGTTACCTCACGAAGAATCTGCTGCTGACGATTGTGGTCGGAATGGGGGTATTCTTCGGCTGGCAAGCGGTGCTCGGCAGCTGAGTCTGGGGACTGTACAAAACGCGCCGTTAGCAGAAGCGGGCAACCCTTTGGCTGAGGGACTAACACCATATGTAGGCGCATCAATCCACCAGCATTCCCTATATACAGAATTGCTCACCTGATATACAGTCGATGAAGACCAGAATGCGCAATAATACTCCTAGCTTCCCTCTCAGTACAACAGAACCATGGCTAAGTTTCAGATCTTTGTTGACCTGGGCATGAGTGCGACCAAGGCGTCGTTCAGCGATAGCATCAGCTTCTACAGCTATCTCTGTCCGCCTAAAGTCGCCGATCTGCCGCCGTCCGAGCTAGAAATTTTGACCGACCAAGGCGATCAGTTCGGCGGCGGTATTGGCTCTGGAGCCTACCTGCAGGTCGACAACAAGGCCTATGCCCTGGCAGATGACGCAGAAGGCCGCTCCAACAAGAGCACCGAAATGCTGCGCAAAAGCACGCTGGCCAAGCTGCGAATTCTGGGAGCCATTGGTGAGCTAGCGCTGCGCTTCAACGTCGATCGCCTGCCCATCGACATCGGTGTCGCCCTGCCCTTCGACGAGTATCTGAGCGACCAGCATGAGGTCAACCAGCAGCTCAGCTCGACCTCGTCTTTTTCGTACCGAGGAAAGCAGATTACCATCGAGCCCCAGGCCGTCAAAATTCTGCCCGAGGGGGCGGGGCTGGTTCAGTGGCGGAAGATGCAGGCTATGCAGCATGGTCAGCCGCCGCAGAACTCCTACGTTGTCGTGATTGTCGGCCACCGCGACCTTACTTTCTTAATCTTCCGTCAGGGCAAGCCCCCCACGGGTGAGCCCAGCGGCACCGTGCGTTTAGGCTATCTAGAGTATCTGCAGTCCATCTCCCAGGGCATGTGCAAGCCCGACAATCCCTACCTCTACGATGCCCTCATCAAAGGGGCTGACGCCGTTGCCTTCCCTGACCAGCCCGGCAAGCAGTATCCCCTGACCGAGCGCCGCCAAAAGGCCGAGGCCTACTATTGGGAGCAGGTGCGCCATCATCTCAGCGATAAATTCGCCTCCCTCAATATCCCCAGCTACGAGATTTTAATCGGCGGCGGCACGGCTCACACCCTGCTGCGAGATAACTTAAACCAGATGCTTTCCGGCATGCCGGGGGCTGAGGTCAACTGGCTTGCCGATATGGGACGCGAGGTGTGCTCGGTGCTGCGGGTGATGACGCCTGCCGATCAGGCCCGCTTCTCAGACTGCTACGGCGGGGCCAAGTGGCTAGCCATCAAGTTCAGCGATGCAACCGGTGCGTCGTCCACGCAGCCGCAGTCCATGGGAGTTAGGTCATGAGTAAGCCCAAGCGCGAGCGCGTCAGCCTTCGCATCGACGCTGAGCTCAACTCCCCAGACGGAAAGCTGGTGAGCTACCTCAAAGAAGATCCCATCTTACCGCCCCGAGAGGCTGCGCTGCGAGCTGTCAAGGCGTTTTACATGCCCTGGGTCTTGGAGGACGAGCTCGACCCGTCACAGCTTCAGAACCTGGCGGCTACGGCAATAGAGGAGCTTCAGTTCCGCATCTTTCAAATCCAGCAGCGCTACGGTATTGGGAACTCGGCCGCCTTCCTCACCCCACCGCCTCGGCAAAACGTCTTGAGCCACAACGGGGGGATGCCTGCGGCAGCGCCCATGGGCGCGCCTGCACAGACGATCGCCCAGATGAAGCAGCAGATTAACCCGGCTGAACTCGACGATTTTTAAGGCCTAAGCTCGATCCCCATGAAACCATCGGACCGCTCACAGTCTTGAAGCTGCGAACGGGTGGCTTATACTTTATGGCCCTAAGGCCTTGCATTGGTGCGGATGTTAAACTATGTATAGGCTGCAACAGTTTATGCAAAAATTTGATCTGCTCTGAAAGCTGCGTGCGCCACTATCCGTTCACTGGCTTATTCTATGACCGCAGCGCTCTCCCACGGCACGCCTGCTCCCTGGCAGCATATCTTTGTGCAGACCAACCGCATTCGGCTCCACTGCGTGACCCAGGGAGAGGGGGATCTGGTCGTTCTGCTCCACGGGTTTCCTGAGTTTTGGTACTCCTGGCGACATCAAATTCCGGCGCTGGCGCGCCACTTTAGGGTGGTGGTGCCCGACCTGCGGGGCTATAACGACTCGGACAAGCCCAAGACTGGCTACGACCTCGATACCCTAGCGGCAGATATTCGTGGGCTGGTGCAAAGCTTGGGCTATTCTAAAGCCCACATCGTCGGCCATGATTGGGGTGGGGCGATCGCCTGGCATATCGCTCAGCAGTTTCCCCAGATGCTGCACCGGCTGGCTATCCTCAACGCCCCACCCCCCCGGGCTTTTGTTCAAGCGCTGACTCAGAACATGGATCAGCTGCGGCGGAGCTGGTACGTGCTTGCCTTTCAAATTCCAGCGCTGCCCGAGCGTCTAATTCACATGAATCTGGCGGCCTTTGTCAAAAGCGTCTTCCAAGACCAGGCCATTCGTAAAGGCGCATTTACCCGCAAAGACACCGAAATTTACCAGGCTGCCCTAGAGAAGCCAGGGGTGCTCTCCGCCGCTATCAGCTACTACCGGCAGATGCTTAATCCGCAGACCTGGCTGCGGCAGTGGCGCGGCTCAACCCCAATAATGGCGCCCACCTTGGTGCTATGGGGAGAAGACGACCATTTCCTCAGCCGGCAGCTCACGGAGAACCTAGAGGAGCTAGTCGCCGCACCTTTCCGCCTGAAGCTCATTCCCCAGTGCGGCCATTGGGTCCAACAGGAGGTTCCGCAGACGGTGAACCGTGAACTGTTGGCCTTCCTGCGAAGTGTCGAGAAATAATCTGCTGCGTCGGCCCAGCTTTCTATAACGTGAGCCATTTTTCTCTGGGGGGCGTGGCGCATGCGATCGCCTCCCCTCGCTGCGATCGCATGCGTTCAGTTCCTATCTACAAAAGGAAAGAATAAAAAAGGAAGGCATGAGCCACAGCGTCATGCACTTTCGTGCATTGCACCTAACGCTTTTTCGAGAATCCACATAAAAACTTCAACTATCTTTTATAGTATGTGCGGAGAATGGCGATTAAGGTAAAGGGGGAGTTCACCAAGGCTTTGATGAGCCCAGACTCGATACCGATGCCTCAAGCAAAAGATCGGGAGCTCCCGCAATATCCGTAGCGTGCGTTTGGAGATATAACCTTCTAGTTACATGGGTTTTGCCTTCGCGGTAGGCGCGTGAGCTATTTTTAATCCTTGATGGCAAATTGTAGATACTCTTTAAATTGTGTGAAAACTGGCTGTATGGATAGAGCACATACTGGTTTTACCCTGTAATAGGGTATAGCTATCTTATGAGCCTAAAGGGAAAGCTAGCCTAAAGGGAAAGCTAATAGTTGGAGCCAGGCTACAGCTAGATCACCTTTACGGGAAGAGCTGCGGCTAGCAGCATTGAGCTTCACCTGGGCTAGAAACCTAATGCTGATGCAGGGGCTCCGATGTCTTTTATAGCCCTTCTTTTTATGTTTACAGGCTGCTTTAAGCTGAAGTAGCTCATATTATTTCTGACAACGTATAAGAAGCATAATGTAATCTCAATGATTCAAACCACGGTCTCAGACAAACTATGCTCTATTAAGATTCCGCCGTTGTTTACGGTCGTCGAGACGGTCCATTTTGTAGAAAAATTTAAGGAGGTTTGCGAAAATAATAGCTCAATCAATAAGATAAATCTTGACTTCAGTCAGACCAACTTTATGGACAGCAGCGGCATTGGAACGCTGGTTGTCTGTCGTAAAATAGCTCAGAAAAAAGAGATTGATCTGGCACTAAGCCACGTCTCGGCGCCGGTTATGATGGCGCTCTCCTTGACGGCTCTCGACCAGATATTTACAATCGAGAGGGCTCAAGATGCGCCCAATGAGCCTGTATCTCGTCAAAATACAGAGCGTCTTATCGCAACCCATCCATCGGTTAATTCTAGGGCTAAGCGGATTATTGACATTGTCGGTTCTCTAGTTGGTTTAGCCATCACTTCTATACTATTTATCCCCATCGCGTTAGCGATTACGCTAGATAACCCAGGACCCATCTTTTTCCATCAAGAACGCTGCTCTTGGATGGGAAAGCGATTTAAGATTTGGAAATTTCGCTCTATGGTAGTCAATGCCGAAGCGCTCAAAGCGGAGGTTAAAAATGAAGTTGATGGCCCACTCTTTAAAAATAAAAACGATCCTAGAATTACCAAAGTAGGTCGATTTCTTCGAAAATCGAGTCTTGATGAATTGCCCCAGTTTTGGAATGTTCTCAAGGGTGAAATGAGTCTGGTTGGAACGCGTCCGCCGACGCCAAAAGAAATTGAGGCGTATGAGATTCCGCAGTGGCAGCGGCTCGACGTTAAGCCCGGGATGACCGGGGAATGGCAAGTCAACGGCCGCTCAAGCGTGACTAGTTTTGAGGACGTGATCAAAATGGATCTTCAGTATCAAGAGAACTGGAGCCTAATGTACGACATCAAGCTTATATTTAAGACGATTACGGTACTCTTTGATAAGCGAAGCGGCGCGTACTGACCTACGCACCGCCGCTGTCTAGGCGAAGCGGTATGGTCAAGTCTAGGGACATAGGGCGCTACTGACTGAAATACTGTTCAAAAGCTGTAGGGCGATCGCCGCCGCGGCGAGGGCGTAGCGCAGTGGACGATTCTGCGCAATCGTTCGGGTTTAAAGGGTCTAGGGTTGTAAAACGTACAGAGGAGCTGTGGCGATTGCTCGAAAGCAGCCGCGCTTCTCTCACAGGGCAATCAGCGTACCACCGACCTCAATCCGCAGGCCTACCATGCCAGTACCCACCAATCGTCCCCCTTTTCAGCCTTCGTATCCAGGGGTTTCGGTCCCAGCTCCCGTAGCCGCCCGCAAAAAAATAGACCTAATTTCTCTCCTAAAAGTCCTCAAGCGCAGGGCGCTCACCATTGGCGGAGCGACGTTGACGATAACGGCCGCAACCCTGGCCTGGACAGTGGCCCAAACCCCTGTGTATCGGGGTGAGTTTCGCGTCCTTATCGAGCCCTTGGCAGAGGCAGCCCCTGAGCAAGGTTCGGCAGCCGACCGAGCGATAGCGCCGAACTACCAGACTCAAATTGAGGTTATCCAGAGCCAAACGCTGCTGAGCCCTGTCGCGCAAGCGCTGCAGGAAGAGTATCCGGACATTGACTCTCGCATTCTGGCCGCCAACTTATCGGTAGACCGCGTTCAGGACACTAAAATCCTTGTTGTGAGCTATCGAAATAGCGATCCAGACATCGTTCAAGCTGTCCTAAGCGAACTTGAAGATCAGGTCCTGGAGTACAGCTTTGAGCAGAGCCAGGCGAGCCTGACGCAGGGGGTCGACTTTGTCGAGGGGCGGCTGCCTGAGCTTAGGGATCGGGTAGACAACCTCCAAGATGAGCTCGAACAGTTTCGCCGGCAGTACAACCTTTTCGACCCTGAGCTACGGGGCGCGGACCTGTCGGAATTACTGAGCACCGTGCAGGCGCAGCGTCAAGCGCTCCAGACGGAGCTTGCCCAGGCGCGATCGCTGTTTCAAACGCTGCAGGGACAGCTCAGCGCGACGCCGTCAGACGCGCTTGCCTCCGCTACTCTAAGCGAATCGCCTCGCTACCAATCACTACTTGATCAGATCAAAGATCTTGAGACGCAAATTGCCGTAGACTCGGCTCGCTATCAGCCCGATAGCCCTCAGATGGAAGCGCTGCGGGAAAAGCGGGATAACCTGCTGCCTCTGTTAGAAGAGCAGGCGAACCAGGTGCTCGGGGATCGCTTCGCGGGCCCGTCAGCCGACAGCAACCTGACGCCAACGTCCCTGGATCTAAGCCGCCAGCTGATTAACATTGCCAACCAAATTGAAACTCTGCAGGCCCGCAGCCAGTCACTGGCTCAGGCTGAGCAAAGTTTAAAGGTGGAGTTTGAATCAGTGCCAGCCCGAGCGCGGGAGTATAGCGAGCTTCAGCGCGAGCTTCAAATTGCGACCCAGAATCTCAACCGTTTTTTGGAGACCCGGGAGACGCTGCAGATCGACGCGGCGCAAAGCTCAGTGCCCTGGGAGCTGATTGCCAGACCCCAAACTTCAAACCGGCCCGTGTCGCCAAATATGCCGCTCAACTTGGGCGTAGGGGCGATCGCTGGCCTACTGCTTGGGACCGCGGCGGCGCTGCTGATGGAGAAGCTAGATCAGGTCTTTCACGCTGCCCAAGACCTTAAATCGGTGACGCGCCTGCCGGTGCTAGGCACGATTCCCCATTTGCCCCATCTCAAAAAGCGATCGCTGTTTCTAGAGGTCTCTCAAGACCTGGCCCAGAGCATTGGTCAAGCGGAGGAGGCTGGCCCGGCTCACGGTCCTAAAAGGCAGACAGACGTTCGTGAGTCGATGTTTCTCGAAGCCTTTCGCTCGCTGCACACCAGCATTCGCTTCCTGCAGACCGACAAGCCCCTTCGCTCCGCTGTTGTCACGTCGGCCACCCCTGGCGAAGGCAAGTCTACGATCGCCGCTGGTCTAGCCCACGCCGCCGCCGCTATGGGGCAGCGCGTGCTGCTGGTCGACGCCGACCTGCGCGCTCCTCGGCAGCATAGTCAAATGGGGCTGTCCAACTACTATGGCTTGAGTAATATCATCTCTGAGTCGGCTGATGTTAGCACCGCAATTCAGCAGCCTACAGCTGATCCCAATCTAGCTGTCCTTACCTCTGGTCCCCTGCCGTCCGACCCAGCCAGGCTGCTATCTTCGCAGCGGATGCAAGACGTTATGGTCCAGCTTCACCGGGCCTACGATTTTGTCATTTACGATACGCCTCCCGCAAGCGGATTTGCCGACAGTAGGCTGGTCGCGGCCTACGCTGGCGGTCTTATCTTAGCTGTCGGTTTGGGAAAGGCAGAGCGATCGCTAGTTGAGCAATCGCTGGAAAGGCTAGAGCGATCGCCCATCTCGCTGCTTGGGGTAGTGGCCAACGGCATAAAGCAGTACACCACCCAGGGAGACAGTGGATATTATCAGCACTATCAGTCGCCGGCTGAAAGCGTCGCCCGCCCCGCCCCGCCCAAGGACTTAGCCCTTAAAGCCGCTAGCGCCGCGCCGCTAGAGAGTACCGCGCCGCTAGAGAGCAGTATGGTGACCCGCTCCCCAACGGTCCCCGCGGTTGGCCGTGCCCCGCTCGACCCTACCCCAGCCGCCCCTGCCCCAATCGGCAAGCCCCCTAGCTCTCGGTCTATCGATATCGCGCAGGTCTCCGACCCGCGACTCGGGTGGCGGTGGTTTGCCGCCGGCCTGGTTTCGGTTACAGTTTTTACGGCAGTTTGCTCCCTGGCCGTAATTCGCATTGCTGAGGATCAGGCAACAGAGGGAGAAGATGAGGCCATCGAATCTCTCGACAGCGCCGAAGATCTAGGCGAGCTGGGGAAAGCTGGCGCAGCATCCCCTCCGCCCGACGCAGCAGATCCTTCAGCAGAGCCGGAAGAAAACGCTGCAAACGCGGTTACTTCCTCAAGCGATGGGGCTGAAATCGACGCAGCCGAAGCCAGCCCTACTTCAGAAGCCGATCCCTTTAGCGAGGCAGTTCAAATCGCCCAAGACGCGGCGGCGGCCGGTAGTACTGCCCAAACGCCCCAGGAGTGGTCGCAAATCACCACCCTATGGCAGCGGGCGTCGGTTCTAATGTCAACGGTGCCCCAAGGCGACCCGCGCTTTGATATTGCTCGCGATCGCGCCGTGACTTACCGAAGCAACGGCGAATATGCGAGGCAGCGGACGCTGTCGCTACAGGTTGGCCCTCAGTAGATCTATTGCGCCACCCAAACGTGCGCCACCCAAACGTGCGCTACTCGAACGCCTCAAGCTGGTCGGCGCGCAGCCAGATATTGGACGTAGGAACGTGGCCAAACTTAACCAGGACGTAATCGCCTTCCGCTTCTAAAACCTCCCCTTTAGTGTCGAACAGGTAGGACGGAAGGCGGTCATCGCTTGCCTTGGCCTCTAGACTATTTTCTAGCTTTTCACGGATAGCGCGAACAATGTCGCCTTTTTTAACAGCCATAGGACGATAGTTCTGTAGTGAGTCTAATTAGATTTGGTCGAGCCATTTCGTCGGGCCATTTTAGGCCTAGCCTAGAGAAGCACAGGGTGCCCAAAGGCAAACGGGCTCTGGGCGTTTGCGCGAACCTAACCCACCCAAAATTGTACAGCGCCACTGGCGATCGCGCCCGAAAACCCTGAACCGCTAGGCTACCGCCTGCGGCTAAAGAGGCCAAATAGCCCCCGGCTCTGGCCCTGGCTCTGTCCCCGACTCTGGGGCCGCTCTGAAGACTTCGAGCCTTTGCGGGGCTGTGCCGCGGTCTCACTGGCCGAAGGCTGGACCGAAATATTTAGCTTCTTCGCACAAGCGAGCGCCAGGCGGTCTTTAGGATCTAGCTTGAGGGCTTGGCGACAGTAGGCTTTAGCGGCACCCGGCAAGTTTTGGATTAAGTAGGCCCGCGCCAGTAGCGCGTGGTATTTGGCAATACGGGCGTTGATTTTGATGGCGTCCCGCAGTTCCTGAATGGCCAGAGCGGCATTGCCCTTCTTCAAATATTCCTGGGCTCTAAGATAGTGCCGTTCGGCGTAGCTTACCGACTGAGGCTCAGACGAGTTGGGCTGAGAAGGCCGCGACGGCGGCACCTGCGGCGTCGAAACCAGACCAGTGCGCTTCTCCCGAATCATCGGCTCGCCCATCTTGAGGCGCAGGTAAACCAGATTGAGCTCAGCGAGCTCCTGAGTAAAAGCCTCGAAGCGGGATATGGGCTGGTATTGAAGCTCGGCAAGCTTGCTGACCGCTTGCTCGTAAAATACATCCACATCAGCAATGGGCGTATTCAATAGCCGACGCGCTGCCTCGCTTTCAGGCTCTAGGGCACCATCTCGCGTCAGCCGGCGGACGCGAAACCGAAGCATGGCGACGGTCTCAGCCCGTCCTTTGTCCTGCTTGAGCCGCTGATATCCAGGGTTAATTAGCTTGGCGAGCAGCTGATTGGCGAGGTCGCGCTCCTCTAGAGACTTGAGGCTCTGGCTGTCGGGGTGGAGCTGTTTAGCGATCGCTCGGTAGCGCTTTAGCACCCGGCGGTCATCAGCAGAGACCGAGAGACCTAGCACAGCATAGGGGTCAGTGAACTGGGCGATCCAATCGGC
>JBHJHD010000052.1:0-16474 GCA_050331115.1 Elainellaceae cyanobacterium | reverse complement strand
CGGCACTACCGCCCGTAAGCATTAATCCGCTCGCGGATAAAGCGAAAATACAGATCCTTAATCGTCGATCGCATCACCCGAGGTAGCCCAAAATCGATCGGCACCAGCCGCTCCGGCAGCTTCCAGCCCTCAATCCGTAGCTCCTCCGGCGTCGCCAGCGGAAACTCAATCTCGGCTAGCTCCGGGCACAGCCCCAGCGATCGCGACGCCACAATCGTCGGCACCGCCTCCGGCTCCACCTGCAAAATCTCCACCAGCGCCCGGTCCAGGGCAAAGGGACTCCGCGCCGCCGCCAGCACGCCAAGATCTCGGGGCGTGCCGCCGCTAGGCCCATTGCCCTCATGGCCCACAATCCCATCCACAATCGTCAGGTCGGGGGCGATCGCCCTCGCCGTTTCCACCAGCATGCCGGCAAACCGCTGCTTGTCATTGCCTGCCTCCAGGTGCCACCAGGCCTTCATCTTGCCGGGGACGCAGCCAAATAGGTTCTTCACCCCCAGGGTCAAGGTGAGCTGGCTGTGGGACTTCACCTTGGGCAGGTTAATCACCACGTCGGCCCCATGGTCTGCTTGCTCAGCCGCAGGTGGCTAAACTCGTCGCTCTCCGTGCCGCACCGCTGGCCGCTAAACTCCACCACCGGAATGCCCAGCCGCTCCAGCATGGGCAGGTAGCCATTAGCCTTGGCTACACCGTGGGCGCTGCCGAAAGCGGGGCTGTCGCCCAGGAACGGCTTACCGCCCGCGTCGATTACCATTTGGCCGACGGCGGCCACGATTTCCGGGCGGGTAGTGCATTCGTGGGTGGGCCGCGCTCCAGTGAGCAGGTTGGGCTTTAGCAGGACGCGATCGCCCGGCTTCACAAAGGCCGTCATCCCTCCCAAAGGTTCGAGCAGGGCGGTGAGGTGGGCCGAGAGGGCGTGATCGTACTGGGTCGCCCGCAAAAGGCTCACGGTATTGGCGTTGGAGGCTGGCATAGCATTACTCATCATCGGTTAGGGCAGACATAATCTTGCGGCCCCGGCGCAGGGCCGTCGCGCGGTCCACGTTTTTGAGCACCGCCTCCCCCTGCAGGTTAGAGACGCTCGGCCTGACCTCAATTTTAATCACGTTACTCAAATTGAGCATCACGGTCTGGTCGCTCAGGTGCAAAATCCACCAGTCCTGCTCTAGCATCTTCTGCACCCGCGCTTGAAACCCCTGATGACCCTCTTCTACGGGGTCGTAGACCGTGTACGACTCATTGCGGCCGTCGAGGAAGTGAACCGTGATTTCAGTGCAGTAGTCCATAGCTGCTATAGCTGCGGCGGTGGAGAAGGATTGTGTTTAGACTAGGGGGAGGATTGCCGACAGTCAATTGATTCGCCGCATGATGCGCACAGTTAATGGAAATTATTCAAGGTGTTGAGGCTCCCTGCGCCCTGGTGGTCGGGGCCAGCCAGGGTATCGGGCTCGGCTTTGTTAAAACGCTGCTGGAGGATGAAGCCGTCTCGGTCTACGCTACCTACCGCCGCCCCGACACCGCTACCGAACTCTTAGCCCTCAGCGATCGCCACCCTCACCGGCTGACCCCAGTGCCGATGGACCTGACGGATGAGGGGCAGGTGGCCCAGGGACTGGCCCAAATCAGTTCGGTAAGCCCCAAGCTGCACCTAGTGGTCAACAGCGTCGGCATGCTGCACAATGACACCCAGCAGCCTGAAAAGAGCCTGCGCCAGATCGATTTAAATAACCTGACCCATTACTTTCAGGTGAATAGCATTAGCGCCATTCTGCTGTTGAAACACCTGCAGCCCCTGCTGCGCCACGGCGATCGCTCAGTGGTGGCGACGATTTCAGCCAAGGTGGGCAGCATTGGCGATAACCGGCTGGGGGGCTGGTATGGCTACCGGGCCTCAAAGGCGGCGCTGAATATGCTGATTCGCACAGCGGCCATTGAGTATGGACGGCGCTGCCCGCAGGCAATCTTAGTGGCCCTACACCCCGGCACGACCGATACGCAGCTCTCAAAGCCCTTCCAGCGCAACGTACCGCCGGGAAAGCTGTTTCCGGTGGAAAAGACTGTGGGACTTTTGTTAGAGGTGATTCGCGGGCTAGATCGAGAGGACAGCGGCGAGTTCTTTTCGTGGGACGGCAGCCGACTTCCTTGGTAGTTAAGCCTTGCTCGATCTACGCGAAGGAGCCCATTTCTTCAAGGAAAGATTTGCAGCACTTCTGCTTAGCGGTCTTCTTCGTCCCGCCAACGCCAATGTACTGCTTACCGTTTATCCGCAGAATGCACATCCAGCCGTCTTCGTCGTGGGTATACTCCCAAGACGGCTTTAGCCGCATCTGCTGGATGATTACGTTAAACCGTAGCGCTGGCGTGTCGGAGTTGGGGTCACCAGGGCGGTGATTGGGAATAGAGACGACCTTGGGTCGAGGCTGAGTTCTGCCGAACTCCGGGGGTTTGGGGGGTAGGGAAGCGGTTTCGTAGTCAGGATTACGCCAGGCACGGGTGCGAGGTTCGGTGGGGGTTCGCGCTTTGGTGGAAGCCCGCTCTATCAGGTCTGCAGCCACTTCGCTCACCTCACCCTGCAGAGCAAGCCATTTTAGGGTGGCAGAGGAGAGCCAAATGGTAAGCGGCTGGCCTTCGATAGAGGGGATGCTGGTTCGACGGCTATGGGACATGGAGGCCTCCTCCAATCAAACGCTAGAGTGGGGGCGAGATGCAATTGCTTCTCGGTTATAAGATTATGGACTGCAATTGTATGCTTTCGCCATAATCGAATCCTAAAAGCGCTGTATCACGAAGCCGCCCATAGCGAGTTTGTATTTACTGTAGCTTATGCCGAATCGATATGAAGATGCACATTGTGGCTCACCCCGGCTGTCGCCGTCCCCCTGGGTAAGGGGGACTACAGTAGGTCTCCAAAATGCACAAGCACATGTGGAATTGGCATTAGCGCTGAATCAATTTACCGTTAAGGCGATCGCAATAAGATTCAGCATCAGCAGGTAATTTCACCCCCTAAACCAGAGAAGCAGCGCTGACCTCCTGAGACAAACGATTGAAGGACTCGTTCCTCAAAAGCGCCAGGGTCGATAGACGATTCTCAGCGTGAATTCGCTGAGTTGTCACTCGGTCGGGGTAAGAGCGCATAAACATGTTGGTAAAGTGCGTCCCGTAGTGAATACGCTCTGACCCTGCTGGCCCTTGGAGCGGGGTAATGCAAGCGTTAAAGTTTGGCTCGTGGAAATACGCCAAGGCGAAACGCTCCCTCGTATTTAATTTGACTTTGTGGGGCGTTGAGAGCAGGTGTCCACCGGTAATAAACTGCAGCATATCCCCTGGAAATACCGTAAACACCCTAGGAACAGGCTTCACAAAAGTCCAGGGATCGTCGTCTTCATACATGCCCGCCATACTCTCGTTGGGCAACCAGTTTCTCAGCCGCTTTTCTCCGTCAACGGGGGGCCGAATATAGAGCCCGCCGACATCGTCTTGAGCAGCGATTACGAGTAGTCCGTAGTCGGTATGGGCACCAATTCCCCGCCTCGGCTTGTGCGATAGGGCCGGGAATCGCAGCACGCGCATGTGGTGCCAACCGTCTTTAGTGAGGCTGGTTAGCGCTTCAGGCTCATCTAGCCCCAGCCCGAGGGCGACTAGCGCGAGCAGCTTCTCACCAACGAGCCCTACTTCCGCCATGTAGCCCTTCATGCTTTGGCTGTATTCTTCATCAGGCCAGGGGGCAGGGCCATGGCAGGGCCAGTTCGCCTGGACGCGCATATCGCTTAAGGGGAAATCGGGACAGACGGTGAAAATTTCAGAATAGTCAGCTTCTCCGGCGGTAATCTCTTCTCCAGAAGCGATGTAGCCACTGTAGGTCAGATCGCTGACGCACTGAGACTTGAATTCCAAAGGCTTTTGAACAAAGCGCTTACTGGAAGCCATTGCCCGCGCGCATTTTTGGTGCTGCGTATCATTCATGGCTACCTGAAAGATACCATCGCTTCTCCACGCTTGAATTATCCCTTGTGCTAAACCTGCGTCGGCCTGAGCTTCAGTAACAGTATTGGGCAGTTGAAATGTCTGCAGTTCAGTCATTAGATGCATCCTTAAAATAGAGTGGTAGCTTGATCTTGATCTACGCACCTCTTAATCTACAAAAATAAGAAATCTGGCTCATCACTAAGGCCCCTCGCAGCCTTACGCAAGGGGCTTTGTCTCTTCTCAATCGCTATGGATATCCGCTTTGCTTAGATTGAAAAGTAATAAAAAGTCAGTTCTTTTTCATAGAAAAGATATTGAGGCTGCGCTAGAGCTCGCCGCGTGCGACAACCAGATATTACATTAATTAAAGTTAGAATGAGCTGCTTTAAACAGCAGCCTTTTTAGATACAGAAATAGACTTTAATTTGAGAAAATACTGCTTCTTTTTCGAGTATGACGGCCTGCTTAAAATTGCAATAGACTTCTGGTTTCCCCTTGCTTTTCGCTGTTCCTAAGTACGGCTATCTCAATAAAACTTTTACAAGATAAGCGTAAATGCCCGCAGGCTAACTGATAGAACGTAGTATCCAATACTAAATAGTTCAATGGGTATACTTGATGCTACGGATAAGCGAATTTACATTGCTTACGCTCGCCGATAGCAAATGTGCTGATTTGTCAGGGCGTTTGCGCACCCAGCTGCTTACGAGACGTCAGGGCTTTGAGCCCAGTCGCATTGTTCTAAGCAGCTGGGGCAACGTAATATAAGCATCAGGCTTTGCACCAGTCGAGTTGCCCTAAGCAACTGGTACAAAGCCATAGTATGGCGATCGCTTTTTAGCGGTGCAGACACCGTAGAAGGCGATCGCTTCGAGAAGAGCCGGTTACACCATCAAATCATCTAGCTCCGCATAGTCTGGCAGCGTCGTATCGATCGCCTTCCCGCTGCGCACCACCACCCGATCGCCCTGGGGGCGGGGCAGCAGCTCACTAAAGGTGCGCGCCTTGAAGATAATGAAATCTGCCGGATTGCCCACCGCGATACGGCCGTGCTGGGATAGCCCCATCAGATCAGCGGGCGTGCGAGTAATGGCGCAGGGCCAGTCGCCGTAGGGGTGGTCTAAATGACCGATGCGCACCGACCAGTTGAATACCTCCAGCCCGTCGTGATCCCCAAAACCGTGGAAGGGGTCGCGGCAGTTGTCGCTGGCGATCGCGACGGGTACCCCGGCCTGCTTAAGCTCGTGGAGTAGCGTCACGCCGCGCCAGCGCGGGGTCAGCCCGGTTTTGAGCGTCTTCTGGGAGGTCGTAGCGGTTTGGCGAAAATTTTCGGACGCCGTTTGTTTCCGGTCCTGCAGGTACATATTGCACAAGGGCAAGCTCACCACACCGATACGGGCCGCTTTAATAGCTTCAATCGTGAGGGCCACCTCATCCGGCGACTGCACCGCTAAGCTGCAGCAGTGGCCGCAGGTAATAGCACCGTCAAATTGATTGCGCTGGGCGGCCTCCCCAATTTGGCGCAGGCTGCGGTGGGTGGGGTCGCCGCTCTCGTCGGTGTGAAAGTCTAGGGCAAGCTGGCGCTCTTGAGCTAGCGCAAATACGCGGTCGAGCTGTCGGTCTAGGTCGGGGTTGGGAAAGGAGACCCCGCCCAGCAGGCCGCCCGGCGCTTCCGCCATTTGGTCGGCTAAGGCTTCTCCCTCTGGCGTTAGGAAGTAGTCTAGGGTCACCAGGCAGACGGCCTGCAGGGTAAGGCGATCGCGCCACTCCTGGGCAAGCTGCTTGAACACCCCGAGGCTAATCTCGGCTTGAGCGTTTTTCGCATCGAGATGGGTGCGAATGGCGCGGGTGCCGTGGGCATAGCTGCACTTGAGGCCGAAGCTCATGCGGCGGTAGAGGTCTTCCGCATCCCAGTGCTTTTGGGCGTCTTGCGACACTGCTTCGAGGGCGCTATCGAAGGTGCGATTGGGGTTAGGGCACCGCTGCCAGATATGGCCCTTGTCCAGATGGGTGTGCATATCTACGAAGCAGGGCCAAACCTGCTTGCGCTGCAGGTCTATCGCGGGTAAATCTCCAGAGTCACCCTGACCGGCGGGCGTAATCTGGGCAATGCTGCCGCTGCGAATTTCCAGGTCGACCTGGGCCAGATCGTCCCCTAGCAGGGTTGCTCTAGGGTCAGTTGCTCTAGGGTCATCAGCGGCGGCGGGAAAATCAGCTTCTAGCAGAGACGAGGAGACGTGGGCATTTTTGAGCCAATAGCGCTCGGTATTAGGGATCATAGAACAGGGGCTTATCGATGCAGGGGCTTATTTATGGGTCTACTGAGCATACTCCCATACGTAAGTGTCTCCTACATAACAGCGCCATAACAGGGGCTAAACGTCTCTATTAAGGGTGCTTTCGTGCCAGCGCCTCAGGCATGCGTCAGAGAACCACGTCAGTAGGGCGAAAATGCTGACCCCGGTGGCGGCGATGAGCAGCAGCGCCGCAAACATGCGGGGAATTTGCAGGTTGTAGCTCGACATCAGGATTTGGTAGGCGAGGCCCGAGCGAGCGCCCCCCGTTCCGGCTACAAACTCCGCCACCACTGCGCCGATGAGGGAAAGGCCGCCGCTGATGCGCAGCCCGCCTAAGAAATAGGGCATAGCAGCGGGGAGCCGCAGGTGAATCAGCGTTTGCCAGCGCGACGCCTTGTAGAGCTTGAAGAGGTCGACGAGGTTGCGATCGACGCTGTTGAGCCCCAGGGTTGTATTAGAAATAATTGGAAAGAGTGCCACAATCCAGGCGCAGACCACCAGCGCCGCAAAGGTATTGTTCTTGAGCCAAATGATGATCAGCGGCGCGATCGCCACCACAGGCGTCGTCTGTAGGATGACCGCGTAGGGGAAAAAGCTGCGCTCGATCCACTTGCTCTGGGCAAATAGAATCGCAATAAATAGCCCGGATGCGATCGCCGCTACAAAGGCCGTCAGCGTAATCTGCAGCGTCACGATTAGGGCCGGAAATAGCGTACTCCCCTCTTCTATAAGGGTGCGTCCTACCAGCAGCGGCCCGGGCAGCAGGTATGGCGGTACTTGGGTTACCCGGACGGCAAGCTCCCACAGGGCGATCGCCAGCAGCCCTATGGCCAGTGGGGCCAGCACATCGGCAGAAATCAACTTCTGTCGTACTGATGTTAAGGGGGCTAATTTTGCGGCGGGTCGATTAGAAGGCACCATGTTACACAAAGTTTCAATGGGGATAGAGCCAGGCTCTATCCCCATTGAAAAATCTGCGGCTGTAAAAGTCTAGGGCATAGACCGCTACAAAACGCCAATATTACAAGACATCAGTACTACAGTTCTGACGCTATAAAACACCAATATTGGTGAGGCCTAGAATAACGCCTGCACCAACGATATGGCCAAAGCTAGTCACCGCTAAAAGCGCCGGTAGGCCCATGCCTAAGAAAATCGGGGACAGTGGTCCGACATCGGGCTTGGCAATGGTTAGCCGACCGAGGGCGAAAGCCAGAACATTGCAGGCGATCATCACCGCTGCCACGCTCAAGTTCCAAGACGGTGTTGGAGGAGGCACATCGGCGAGAAAGACAAGGTTGATCATGGAATAAATCTCCGTATTGCGTAGACCAGAACAGATATCGCTTGGACGCCAGCTTTGAATGTCCGCCTGCGGTAAGCGCCAGTTGGCGCTCGCCCTCTCTTTGAGCCCAGCGATTTAGGTCCGTCCGCTTGAGCCTATCTATTGGGAGTCAGCTTGGGGGTCTCAGCACGTTGATGACGCCTGTTTTGACCCTTATCCTAGCGGGTAGCAAGGGGAAAACCGACTGTCCGAGCTAAGTCTTAATTTTTCCTTAGGCCTTTAGCCCGGCGACAGCTCTTGTTGCAACAATTAACAATTTTGCTTCAGTTCAGACGGGTGCGAGCCACGCCCGACGAAAAGGTAAGCAAAGTCTGTAGCGGTCTGGCCTGTCTTTTCCGCCCAGTTTCCTTCTTAACCATCCACTGCGCTAACGCTATGTTTATGCTCCACTGGTCTTACGCAATACTACTTCCGGGTCTAGCGCTGATCCTGTGGTCTCAGCGTCAAATTAAGCGGACGTATCGCACCTATGCAAAGGCCCCCTCGTCTTTAGATTTGACTGGCGCAGAAATAGCTTATACTTTGCTGCGGAATGCCGGCCTGCACCGAATCAGGGTTGAAATGGTCATGGGAGAGCTAAGCGACCACTATGATCCGGTGGCCAAGGCCGTTCGCCTCTCACAGCTGACCTACGGCTCAACCTCCCTTGCCTCAGTGGCGATCGCCGCCCACGAGTGCGGTCACGCCCTTCAAGACCGACAGCGCTACCGATTTTTACGGTGGCGCTCCTCCCTACTGCCTGCCGCCAATATCGGGTCACAGATTGGGCCAATGCTGATTCTGCTGGGCATATTGTTCAGCGCCATGGGTACGGGCTGGCTGATTCAACTGGGCATTGTCATATTTACCGCTACCCTGGCCTTCCATCTCGTTACCCTGCCGGTGGAGTTTGACGCTTCACGCCGCGCGCTGCGGCTGATGGATGGGCTACGGCTCGAGCCTAGGGAGCAGGCTGCCGCCGCTCGAGTTCTGCGGGCGGCGTCCTGGACCTATGTGGCGACGGCGGTCTACTCGGCGCTGCAGCTGCTGCAGCTGCTGGTGATCTCCCGGGAGCGCTAGGAAATTTGGGAAGGGCAGGACAAAATCACCACAACTCGAATTAACCTTGATAGACTGCCTATGACAAGTCTTTTCAAAATGGACTGGGGCAGCGTGAGCCAAGACAAAATTCCCGTGATTATCAACGGGGCCACGGGTAAGATGGGCCGCGAGGCGGTCAAGGCGGTGGCGCAGGCAGAAGATATGGCGCTTGTGGGTGCCATCAGCCGTCGCCGAGAAATGCAGGGCCAGGATGTGGGTGAGATTGCGGGCTGCGGCCCTTTAGAGATTCCGCTTCTGGCCGATATGGAAGCGACGTTAGCTGCCGCTACGCAAGAAAAAATTCAGGGCGTCGTCGTCGACTTTACCCACCCTGACGCGGTGTACGAGAACGTGCGGGCGGCGATCGCTTACGGGGTGCGCCCTGTCGTGGGCACCACAGGGCTATCGCCAAAGCAGATCAACGAGCTCGCCCAGTTTGCCGACAAAGCCAGCACAGGCTGCCTAATTATCCCCAATTTTTCCATCGGCGTGGTGCTGATGCAGGAGGCCGCTGTACGCGCTTCCCAGTATTTTGACCATGTGGAAATTATCGAGCTACACCACAACCAAAAGGCCGACGCCCCCAGCGGCACGGCTATTAAGACGGCGCAGATGCTTGCTGAGATGGGTAAGGCCTACAACCTAGCCCAAGTTGAGGAGACAGAAAAGCTGGCGGGGGCTCGCGGCAGCGCCACGGCGGAAAATATCCGTATCCACAGCGTACGCCTGCCGGGACTGCTGGCCCACCAAGAAGTTTTGTTTGGCGCACCGGGGCAGCTCTATACCCTGCGCCACGATACGAGCGATCGCGCCTGCTATATGCCCGGCGTGCTGCTAGCGATTCGCAAAGTGACTCAAATTAAGTCGCTGGTTTACGGTCTAGAGAAGATTCTGTAGGCCTTGCGCGTTAGGCATTCAAGTGGAACAGACAACCCTCCTTTTGGCAGTCCTGCTGCCCTCGGGGGGTGCTGTAGGCTAAGGGGAAGCGTCGCGGACGGCCTACCTGGGTCTGACTGACGCGCTTTGGCCCTGTTGCCTTCTGTTCGCTATATTCTGCTCGCTATGCTAACGTCATCGGATTTCACCGGACTGTTCAGCGATCGCTTCTTTAAAAACCTCATGCCGATTCCGGCGACGAGCGCAGTTAAAGTCGGCGACCTGGCCCCCGCCTTTGAGCTGCGCGACGTGACCCATGGGCAGTCCCTGTCATTGAAAAGCTACGTCGGTCCTGGCTCAGCCCGGCAGCCTGTCATGCTGGCGTTCACGCGCATTTTTACTGAAAATCAGTACTGCCCCCTGTGCTACCCCCATATTGTGGCGCTTAGGGATGCCTACCCGCAGCTCAAGGCGCGGGGCGTCGAGGTGCTGATGATTACCAGCACAGATCTAGAGCAGAGCGCTACGGTAGCCCAGGGCCTCAGCTTGACGCTGCCTTTGCTGAGCGATTCAAGCTGCCGGGCTTTTCGTGACTACGGCCTTGGTCAGGCCTTGGGCGCGCCCCTGCCGGCTCAGTTTTTGGTGGACGGGGACGGCTATGTCCGCTTTCGTCACCTGTTCTCCTTTTTTGAGCCTAATGCCAGCATTGAGCGGACCTATCAGGCCCTAGATGTCCTCTAGGAGCGGCTCTAGCCCATACGCGGGTATGCAGGGAATAATTCGCGGGTGGGGCAGATTGTCGAATGGTACGGAGAGGGAGGGATTCGAACCCTCGGATAGGACTTACGTACCTATCAACAGATTAGCAATCTGCCGCTTTCGTCCACTCAGCCACCTCTCCAGGTGCTAGGCATCGATCATAGCAGCAAATTTCGCCAATGCGCCAGCCATGTCAGAACTTTTTGGGGTGTGCCATTTCAGGTCATTTTTTGAAGAATTATAGCCGTGGATGTCAAGTCCTGCGATCACAGTTAGGCTGTTGTATCAGCGCTAGGGATAAGTGCTGAAATTTGCTACTCTTTTGTGCAAGATTGCCGTTATCAGCTTGATATTGACTGAATATTTCTCTACTTAGTTCTTAATCATGGCGACTCCAACACAGCGCATTGCTCTTATCTCCGTCCACGGCGACCCCGCCATGGATATCGGTAAAGAGGAGGCCGGCGGGCAGAACGTCTATGTTAGGCAGGTGGGTGAGGCCCTCAGTCACTTAGGCTGGCAGGTGGACATGTTTACCCGCCAGACCAGCCAGCAGCCGGCCCTTGTCGAGCATACGCCAACCTGCCGCACGATTCGTCTGACGGCAGGGCCAGAGAATTTTGTGCCCCGCGACGAAATTTTTTCCTATTTGCCTGAGTTTGTCCATGGGATACTGACTTTTCAGCAGGAAAACGGCGCTTACCCTATCGTCCACACAAACTACTGGCTCTCCGCTTGGGTCGGCATGGACTGGAAGCAGCGCCAGGCGGGTCTGGCGCAGATCCACACCTATCACTCTTTGGGAGCCGTTAAGTACCGCTCGATAGACGATATTCCTCCGATCGCCGACACTCGGCTGGAGGCCGAAAAGCAGGTTCTAGAGACGGCGGAGCGCACCGTTGCAACGAGCCCCCAGGAAGAGGAAGATATGCGATCGCTGGTGTCCTCGGAAGGCACCGTCGTGATCATTCCCTGCGGCACCGATATCAACCGCTTTGGTCAGATGTCGCGTCAGGCAGCGCGCCAGCGGCTAGGCGTTTCTCCAGAAACAAAGCTCGTGTTTTATATTGGCCGCTTCGACCGGCGCAAGGGCATCGAGACCTTGGCAAGGGCCGTCGGCCAATCCACCTTTCGAGACAGTCCATCGCTGCAGCTGATAATCGGTGGCGGCAGCCGTCCGGGCCGTAGCGATGGCCTAGAGCGCGATCTCATTGAGGGCATCGTGGCGGAACTAGGGCTAGCGGGGTGCACCACCTTCCCGGGCCGGATATCAGATGAGGACCTGCCGCTCTACTATACCGCTGCCGACCTCTGCGTCGTGCCGAGCCATTATGAGCCGTTTGGCCTGGTCGCCATCGAGGCTATGGCCTCCCGGACGCCGGTCGTCGCGAGCCAGGTCGGCGGCTTGCAGTACACCGTTAACGCTGAGGAAACGGGACTGCTAGCGCCCCCTAAGGACGTTGAGGCGTTCTCCAACGCTATCGACCGCATCTTGGCGGACCCGAGCTGGCGAGATCAGCTGGGTGAGGCGGCGCGCAAGCGCGTTGAGGACCACTTTAGCTGGGGCGGCGTCGCCCGGCAGCTCGACCAGCTCTATCGGCAGGTGCTGTCGGCGGAGGCTGCGGTAGAGGTGTCAGTGTCTTAGGCGCTCTGGCGACGTATGTGTTTAGCGGTCCCGGTAGGACCCCCCTCTAACTCCCCCTTGGCTTTGGCGTAGCCTACCCGCAGGGCGTAGGCGGATTAAGGGAGGTAAGGCCAAGATGTGGCAGAATTTTCACGCTTGTTGAACAGGCGCTTAGTGCCTAAGACACCCTCAGCGAAAAGATTGGTGAAGGCAGACCGGGCTGCAAAATTGCCCTTGGGCCGTGCCCCATTCTCCGTAATGGATTGCCTTGTGCTACGATTACCATAAAAAAGTACCACTACCACTGACAGGCGTCGTGTAAATGGGCAAAGTGCTAGTGCTCAATGCCTCTTATGAGCCGCTCAACATTACGAGTTGGCGAAGGGCTATTGTGCTTCTTATCAAGGAAAAGGCGGAGCGGGTTGAGCAAATCGACAGGCAGATTTATCCCAACTTTCCTCTGCCCACCGTTATTCGGCTGCGGCACTACGTGCGGGTTCCCTACAAGGAGATTCCGCTGACCCGGAGGAATATACTGCACCGCGATGCCCACTCTTGTCAATACTGTGGATATGCGGGAGATGAGCTGACGCTCGATCACGTGGTGCCGCGATCGCGGGGCGGCATTGACTCCTGGGAAAATATCGTGACCGCCTGCGTCCGCTGCAACGTCAAGAAGGGCAACCGCACGCCGCGCGAGGCGAATATGCTGACGCGCCACACGCCCCGCAAGCCCCACAGCAGTCTCTACTTTGAGCTGACGAAGCACGTCAAGAGCGGGTCCCACGCCGAGTGGCAGAAGTACGTGATCGGGCTTTGAGCCGGGTCAGCCTTGAGCTACATTATCTTTCGCGCTTGCTAGGCTGCTGGGGATACGGTGCCAGCATTAGAACCCCGCCCCTAAAGAATAGAAAACGACCTACAGCGCTATGACAGATTTAGAGCCCACAAGTTCCCAGCCCGAGTCAGAACCTCAGCCTACGTCATCGGTCGCTAGCCCCAGCCCTGCATTGAGGGCATCTAAGCAGACGGCTGCATCTGACTCTAAACCCAAGGAGTTCGCCCAGGTCCTAGACAAGCGTCGCGGGGAGCGGCACCTGGTTGTTCTCCAGGATTTCCCAGACCCCGACGCCCTTTCCTCGGCCTGGGCCTACACGCTAATTGCTCAGACCTACGGCATTCGCTGCGAGATGGTCTATGCCGGCACCCTGAGCCATCAGGAAAATATTGCCCTCGTAAGGCTTACCGGCCTTACGGTGAAGCGCTGGACGCTGCAGGCCGCTAAGCAGAAGGACCTATCGTCGTACCAAGGCTGCGTGTTTATTGACAACCAGGGGACGACCACCCAGCTTTGGCCGGTGCTTGAGAATACCGTACCCGTCGTGGCCATCATCGATCACCACGCCAGCCAGGGAGACCTAGAGGCAGACTTTGTTGACCTGCGCTCCCGCACCCGCGCCACCGCCACGATCTTAACCCAGTATCTTCGAGCCGGTCTCCTTGACCTCGACAGCAGCAACGGCGAACACGTGCGATGCGCTACGGCGCTGATGCACGGTCTACGCTCGGACACAAACCAGCTGCGACAGGCGCAGGAGGAAGAATTTACCGCGGCGGGCTATCTCAGCCGCATCTATGACCCACAGCTGCTCAACGCGATCTTGCAGGCGTCGCGATCGCGACGAGTTATGGACGTGATTGAGCGATCGCTGCGCAACCGTATGCTGCAGAACAACTTCTCGATTGCCGGGGTGGGCTATCTGCGCTACGACGACCGGGACGCCATCCCCCAGGCCGCAGATTTTCTAGTGACTGAAGAGAACATCCACACCGCGGTCGTCTATGGGATTGTCCATGACGAAGACGAGGAGCTAGAGCTGGTGATTGGCTCCCTGCGCACCAACAAGCTCACCCTAGACCCAGACGAGTTCATAAAAGAAGCGTTCGGGCAAGACACCCAGGGGCGCTTCTTTGGCGGCGGAAGGGCCATGGCTGGCGGCTTCGAAATCCCCATGGGCTTTCTATCTGGGTCCAACGAGAACAGCAGCTATACCAAGATTAAGTGGGAGGTCTTCGACGCTCAGATCAAGCAAAAGCTGCTGCGGCTGGTTGACCCAGACGACAGCGTGATTCAGGCCAGCTGATCTACCCGTAAGCGACTCTCCTGGTTCATTCGTCGGGGTACGATAGAGACGGAGTGAACCGGCAAGCCATGGTGAAATCTTTCAAGCAGCGCCGGCCGCGGCCCTCGTGGCAGGGCGTTTTCTCTCTGGCGGTGTTTGCCTTTATGTATGGCCCTATCGCGGTGCTTGCGGTCTACAGCGTCAATGCATCCCGCTATGGCGCAGTGTGGGAAGGGTTCAGCCTCGTTTGGTATCGCCGTATGCTGAGCGATACGCGGCTGCTCTCAGCGCTGCAGGATAGTCTAACCATCGCCACCGTCGCGGTCCTGATTTCGGCCGTCGTTGGCACGATGATGGCGGTCGGGCTGGCGCGCTATCAGTTTTGGGGTAAGGGGCTGTACCGGGGGGTCTCCTATCTGCCGCTGATTGTGCCCGACATCACCATTGCAGTATCCACGCTGATTTTTCTAGCCACCATGGCTATCCCGCTGAGCATCTGGACGATTATCGCCGCCCACACGGTGTTTTGTCTGGCCTATATTGCGGTGGTCGTGTCCACAAGGCTCAGCAGCATCAACCCCAACCTGCAGGAGGCGGCCCTAGATTTGGGCGCTACCCCAGCCCAAGCCTTCGTTAAGGTGCTGCTGCCGGAGCTCACGCCCGCAATCATTTCTGGGTGCCTGCTGGCCTTTATCTTGAGTCTGGATGACCTGCTGATTTCCAGCTTCACGGCGGGAGGGGGCGCAAACCCGCTGCCCATCGAGATTTTCAGCCGTATTCGTACGGGGGTCAAACCTGATATCAACGCCCTTAGCGTGGTGCTTATTCTCAGCTCTGGCGTGCTGGCCTTCATCGCCGAATACGTGCGCTATCGCAGCGCCCAAAAGCGGCGCTAGCGATTAAGCGCTGACGATTGAGCTGATGATTGAGAGCTGGCCTTGCTCAGAGGAGACTTCGAGGTAATTTATCTGGCTCTCACCTAGCGCTGCTCCGGGTTCGTCATCATAAAATAGATTGCGTCTGCTCTGTTGTGTTTGCGCTGTCCCTGAGAGCAGTATGCCGAGCTCAAAGCCTCAAGCTCTTAGACAACAGGGCGCGCAATTGTCCCAACGCATCAGGACGATTGCCGTAAGCTAGAAAAGCGTGCATCTGCCCCCCATCCCAATGATTCGCATTCTGCAGCACAAGCTCTTTTGGCTCACTGTTTTGGTGAGCTTAGCGATCGCCATCTGCTGTAGCCCACTAGCTCAAACTTTTGAGCACGCCGTGCTAGTGGACTATTTTCGGCATACTCACTGGGGGGCAGCGCTCTTCATTGCGGCTCACGTGGTCTCGACAATGCTGGGGCTGCCGGGGACCCTGCTGGTGGTTATCGGCGGCAGCGTGTTTGGCCTCCTTTGGGGAACAGTGTGGTCAGTAGTGGGGGCGACCCTAGGTGCTGTTGCCGCCTTCTACGTCGCCCGATATCTGCTGCGGGATTGGATAGAGGCCAGGTTTGCAAAGTCGCCCCTGCTGCAGCGGCTCAACTGCACCCTGCACCACAGCAGCATGACCTGCGTGCTGGCGGCCCGGCTGGCGCCGATTTCACCGTTCAGCGTCGTCAACTTTTTGTTCGGCTTGACCCAAATCTCTCTGCGGCCCTACGTGCTGGGTACGCTGATCGGCATTGTGCCAGGTACGCTGCTCTACACCTGGCTGGGGCTAGCGGGCAAAGCGGCGCTGACGGGGGGCAGTATCGCCCCGCTGATCGGCATTCTCGCGGCCCTAGCGGGTCTATCGGCAATTCCGGCAATTTTGGCGTCTGGCCGGCAATGAGGCGGCGCTAAAGGGATAATTAAATTGGGCCTGCCGGCTGCGGCTCCATGTTTACAAGAGCTCGGTAAGATTTTACGATTCCCTGTCCCATGACTCAACGCGCTATCAATACCCCAGAAGCAAATACTTCAGAGACAAATACCCCAGCGGATACGCCCCAGTCTTCGCAGCAGGGCCGCTACGGAGACCAGGCGATCGCACAGGCGGCCTCAGCGCTCGAAAAATGGCCTAACCCTTCCGCCAACGCCTACGTGATTCATCTAGAGCACCCCGAATTCACGGCCCTCTGTCCCCGGTCCGGCTACCCCGACTTTGGCACCATGGTGGTAGACTACCAGCCTGGTGAGTGGGTCGTCGAGCTCAAGGCGTTTAAGCTCTACATCAATTCATTCCGCGATCGCCGCGTCAGCCACGAAGCCGTGGTCAATGAAATTGGCGACTTCCTTTGGCAAGAGCTCCAGCCTGCTGGGCTGCGGGTAATTGGCGATTTTACCCGGCGCGGCGGCGTTAAGACGGTGATTACGGTGCTTCGGGGCAGCGCTGAGCTATTTGCGCCCTACCGCGCTAACGTTTTGTGAAAGACTTG
>JBHJHD010000051.1:0-49147 GCA_050331115.1 Elainellaceae cyanobacterium | reverse complement strand
GAACAGACCTAGAGCCCAGACAGGCATTCCCCCCAAGATCGGCCCCCGCGCCAGCACCGGCACCTGCCCCCGTGCCAGCACCGGCCCCCGCGCCACCTCCTGCGCCGGCCCCAGCCCCACCGCCCCCGTCCGTGCCTCGGGTTACGCCGGTTACACCAAGTGCCCAGCCCACGCCGCTGCCGACCAATCCGGCACCGGCTGAGGGCTCGCCATAATGGCTAGGTAAGCCAGCCATTAGCTTGGTTGGTTAAAGCCTCTGAGGGACTAAGCTTGATTGCTCAGGCCGCCTCGAGCCAGTTCAGGCAAGTCTGCATGGCCGCAGCCATCGTGCTTCGATCGCTGTGGTAGCGTCGCCCGTGTCCTGGCAAGACCCACTCAAACGAATGTTCTGCTAGCCGCTGCATGGACTGCTTAAGCTGGGGCCAGGAATACCAGCAATGGCGCTGGAAAGCGTAGAGCTGCTGCAAGCGATCGCTCCAGGCTAGATGATCGCCAGTAAATAGGAAGGTATTGTTGTAGAGCAGCACCGTATGGCCCTTAGTGTGTCCTGGCACAGGGATAATCAGCAGGTCGGGAGCGATCTCAATTGCCTCATGGCCGGTCAAGGGACGCTCGATGCCCTGAGTGCTGGGGGTAATGTCGTCCTCGTGGAGCAAGCGGTCGCAGCCGAAGCGATCGCGAAGCTTTTGGTGGTCGGCCACGTCATCCCGGTGGGTTAGGTAGAGGTAGCGGACGCCTCCCATCGCCTCCAGCCGCCGTGCTAAGGGGGCCGTAAAGCGGGGGGAGTCGACCAAGACATTGCCGCCGGGCCGCTGAATGAAGTAGCTGGCCGCACCGTAGGACTTTTCGGAGTGGTAGCCGCAGTGGTAGACGTTAGCGGCGATGGGCAGGGGAAACTGCTGCTGCACTGCCTTGATATCGGCGGGGGGCGTGACGGTGCCAATGGAGGCGGTGGGGCAGGCCAGCAGGGCCTGGAGCGCCCGCTGTCGCTCGGCTTCGGCCTGGGGCTGGTGGTAGACCGCAGAGCGATCGCCCTGTCGGTTGAAGATATCGGGGGCCATCCAGCGGCAGGTGTCGCAGTCGATGCAGGTGCGATCGACGTAGAGGTCACCGCTGGCGTTTTCGGGGCGTCGCTGGGTGAGCTGTGCCATAGAAATCCATTCTCATAACGACTATGGATTTCCATGATAGCGCCCAGCTCTTGGGAAGATGCGGCCTCCGCTGCGGCTGGCCCTGCAGCAGGGGCCGCCTAAGAGCGCTCGATGCTATAGGTTGCGGTCAGGCGAAACTCACCGCCTGCTGGCACCTCAACGACATCCGTAGCCGCGTTCGTCGTCTCCACGCACACCATGCCCTTGTAGGCCTCGTCCGTCAAATCGCCCGACTGAGCGGATATTTCCGCCCAGGGATTCCACACCACGGCCGTCTGGCTGCCGCCGGAGACGACGTTGATTTTGCGACCTAGAGCCCCGTCGTCAACCACGAGCTTGGAGGGCACGCCCAAGTAGATGCGGTCTACTTCTTGGTCAATCGTGACCTTGCCGGATTGGGGCTTCGTTGCGCCGCCGTCTACCTTGTCGATATATTCTGTGCCGTCTAGCCCCAGCACGGCCACTTGAGCAATATCCCCTACCGCGAAGTAGGTGTGCAGCGCCTGGGTGATTGAAAAGGCGCTGCTGCCGGTGTTGCGGGTGACCAGCGCGATCGCCAGCGATGTATTGACCGTAATCTCGATTGAGAGCTCAAACGACTGTGGCCAGATGGCTTGGGTCTCATCGTTAGCGGATACCCCCAGGACGACGGTAGTTGCGTCGCTGCTGCCCTGCACCTTTACAACGTTCCACAGACGGTTGCGCACAAACCCATGGTTGGGACGGCCTTTCCCCTCCGGATCGGGGCCAAACCAGGGCCAGCACACTGGAGCGCCGCCTTTAATCGCCTTGCCCTCGCGGTAGTAAGCGTTCTCGCTCAAAAACAAAACGGGCTTGGGTTCACCTTTAGGCTGAAAAGACAGCACTTGACCGCCGTAGAGCGACACCGTAGCGGTCGCGCTGCCGTTGTCGATTTCGATAATAGGAAAATTTCCTTGACCTGCCTTAAACTGGACACCCTGGGTACCGTACTCGGCGTTGAGCTGCTCGATCGTCATAGTTACTCCTGCTGACGCTGCGTATTGTTGACCTGCTTCAGTACTGAACTCTTTGATGGTCTAAATGCAATCTTTAAATTTGGTCTAATACCTCAGATAGGCCAGCTAAAACCGGCTCCGGCTCTGACTTTGGCCCGATTCCCTACCCTATCTGAGACTTGGCTACAACCTATCACAATTTAGGGCGCAGATTTGGGCGGGCCGTGGGGCGGAAGACCCCTTTCAGGGTAGAATCGGCAAGGCACGAGCAAGGGCAGGGCTAATGGCTGAGCGACCAATCAAGAAATCAGAGCGCGAAAAGCGCGCTCAGGAGACGGGCGAAGATACGCCTCGTAGCGCGGCGAGCATGCCAATTAAGCGCAGCGATCGCAGCGAGAGCAGCGAAGATGGGGGCGATCGCCGCGACGACAGAGGCGACCGCGATAGCAGAGGCGACCGCGACGGCAGAGGCGACCGCGATGATAGACGGCGCAAAGGGGGCCGTAAAGGCGGACGCGATCGCGATGAGAAGCGCCCACCCCTAAATCCGGCCCTGGTGCGCGGCCCGAGGCCCCAGCCCCCCAAGCCGGAGCCAGAGCCGGAGCCCGAAGTAGAGGCAGTCGAAGGTGACGCGGCGGCTGATGGCGAAGCGACGGCTGATGGCGAAGCGACAGCAGAGACGGCTGCAGAAACCCCGGAAACCTCTGATGGCGACGCTTCTGAAGCAGCTGAGACCACTGAAGCTTCATAAACGCGACAAGGCAGACGCGACAAGGCAGACGCGACAGAGCGGTCTTCATAGGCCGAGCGTCATAAGCCGGACACCACGGGGCCGCCACAGGCCAAACGCCATGAAACACGCGTCAAGACGCCCCAGACGAGCGGCGCAGGGCCCCCTGCGCCTAGCCGGCTCAAAAAGCCCTCGACCCCCGTGCTGCTAAGCTATGTGGTTACTCAGCGCCGTGCTGTACTCTTCGTAGGACTTCTTGCCAATCAGCGTTTCCGCCACGTCCCCCTGCTTAAAAAACATCACCGCGGGAATGCTGCGGATGCTGTAGCGCTTAGCGATTTCTTTGTTCTCGTCTAGGTCTAGCTTGAAGACCTTGGCGCGATCGCCATACTCTTCGGCAAGCTGATCAATTAGGGGAGCCACCAATCTGCAGGGACCGCACCAGGTTGCCGTACAGTCGACGACAAATACGGACTCTGACGTTAAGAGCGTCTCAAACTCGGCTTCGTCTTTGATATAAGTTGCAGGCATAGGTAAGCTCGGTTAAAGCTCTATTGTCGCATGAGGGTGACCGTCGGCCAGCTTTGCGCACAGCCTGCAGGCGCAACGTACTGGCATAGTGTTTGGGCATAGCGTTTGGCGTAGCGTATAGGTAAACGTCTGGCCTACGTCTCTTCCGAGGTGGAAACCGGCTCGCGATCGCTGTGGGTCGTCAGCACCCGCACCACTCGATCGAGCTCTAGCTCATTGAGGTAGTCTACCGCCCAGTTCGCCTGCCGCTGAATCATGTGGTACGGATAGGTGTTGGCTACTCCCACCACCGTCAGCCCTGCTGCCTTAGCCGCTTCAATGCCCGCGAACGTGTCTTCAATCGCGATCGCCGTGTCGCACTCTACGCCGGGGTACTGTTTCTTGAGCTGGCTTAGCCCTTTGAGGTAGCCGGCTGGGTCGGGCTTACTGGCCCCTACGTCGTCGCCGCCTACAATCACAGAGAAATATTTGGCTAGGTCCGCCCGCGCTAGCACCTGCTCAACTTCAGCCCGCAGGGCTCCGCTTACCACCGCCATGGGCACCTGGGCGGCCCGCAGCTTGTAGGCCAAATCGACAACGCCGCCGTAGATGGGCAGCGACTCCAGCGACTCTAGGGCCTGGAGATAGCGCTGGGATTTTCGCTGTAGCAGCCCATCTAAGTTCGACGCCTGCAGCACGCGGCCCCGGCGGCTAAACAGCTCTTCTAGGGCATCGCGATCGCTACGGCCTAGGCACACCGCTGCATATTCCTCCGGCTTAGGGCGCAGGTTTTCCTCAATCAAAATCTGCTCGGTCAGCGTTTGGTGAATCGCTTCGTCATTGATGATTACCCCATTAAAGCCGAATAAAACCGCCGTCAGACCGCTGCCCATTGCCCATCGCCTAAAAGTCCGTCGTCTAAGAGTCCATTGCCCAAAACGTCTCCTACCGGCTGGGCCGCGGCTTGACCCACCCGATCGCGTTCTCCTGCCGCCAAGGGCTTGACCCCAGACGTAACCTGGTGCACCCACCAAAACTCGTCCGTACGCACGGCGTCAAACCCCGCTGCCCCCATCCAAGCGTCGGTGCTGCCCTTGGCGTAGTCTTCCATGTAGGGCTCTTCGAAGATAGTCGTGAGCCAGGCTGCATCGCGTAGTGTAGATTGGCAGCCGTCTAAAATCAGCGCCTGGCCGCCCGGCTGCAGTACCCGAAAGCCTTCCCGCAAAATAGCCTGGGCAACAGCAGGCGGCGTCTCGTGGAACAGCAGCGATGCGGTCACCAGGTCAAAAGACTGGTCGGCGCAGCCGGTCGCCTCGGCAGCCCCGTGGCGAAACTCAATCTCTAGGCACGCTTCACGGGCCTTTTGCTGAGCTACCAGCAGCATATAGGGGGATAGATCTAGGCCGACTACTGCCGCATTTGGGAAAGCCCGCTTCAAATGTAGCGCTGTGGACCCGGTACCGCAGCCCAGGTCTAGAATCCGCCTTGGGGTGCCCGCCACTTTACCCACCAGCGCCTGCCGCACCCAGTCTTCGTTGGGCGGCAGGGCATAGCGGGTGATGGGATCGTAGGTAACCGCCGCGTCAGGGGTGAGGTAGCCTTTGGTGATGCCGTGGAAGTTTTGGCTGAGGTAATACTCAGGGTAGCTAAAGTTAGCGGCCTGGAGGCGATCGCACTCCGCTTCCCAGTCGACAGCATTGCGGTGGCGCAGCATAGCGTCGCGGTCTAGCAGCAGGCTGCCGAAGACAGGGGCCAGAAAGCGCTCAAATAGGGTGTCGTTTTGGGCAGCCACGGGAATTCCTCATTCATGCTCCTTTACAAAGTTTAATGAATTTCCGGGCCGCCGTGGGGATTTGAGCCTAGAACCGCAGTCGGTGCCGATAGTTCATCACTGACTCTGCCAGGCCGACAGCCAAAAAATTGGTCAGCATGGACGACCGCCCGTAGCTCAGCCAGGGCAGTGGAATACCGGTAATTGGGGCCAGGCCGATGGTCATGCCCACATTGACCAAAACCTGGAACACAATCATCGAGAGTACCCCCGCCGCAATCAGCGAGCCGAAGTTATCCTTAGCGTTCTGGGCAATGATCACTAGCCGCAGGCACACCAGCCAGAACCCCAGCAAAACCGCGATCGCCCCCACAAAACCGAGCTCTTCTCCGATGGCAGAAAAAATAAAGTCCGTATGCTGCTCGGGAATAAAGTTGAGCTGGGTTTGGGTGCCCTGGTGCAGGCCCTGGCCCCAGAGCTGACCGGCCCCAATGGCGATGATGGACTGAATTAGGTGGTATCCCCCGCCTAAAGGGTCTTGGCTAGGGTCTAAGAACAGCGTCAGGCGATCCTTTTGGTAGTCCTGAAGCAGGTTCCAAAAAATCTGTCCCAGCCGGCCTGCAACCAGGTTGACGCTAATAGCGCCTATGAGTCCTCCCCAGCGCCAGGGCAAGGACCACACCGCCAGCACGCCCGCAATGATGACCCAAATTAGCCAGGCGGGCAGATAGACGTTGAACAGGATGGCTGAAACCGCTGGGGAAACTAGAAGAATGAGCCAGCCTGGATTGGCGTTTGCCCAGTAGAGCATTCCCAGAGTAATCATCCCAAAGACCAGCGACGTTCCTAAGTCGGGCTGCAAAAAAACCAGGCTCCAGGGCACTGCCGTAACGGCCAGTGCCTTAATCATCATCCCCAATCGGGACGCGGTTGCTTCGTGGAGTAGCCCCGCCAGCGCAACAATCAGCCCCAGCTTGGCAAATTCTGAAGGCTGGACGTTGAATCCTGCAACGGAAATCCACCGCTGCGACCCGGAAGCTGTGGTGCCGACAAACATTACCAGCAGCAGAGATAGATTAGTCGCGCCGTAAATAGGCCAGGTCAGGCTAATAAGCCGCTCGTACCGAAAGCGCGAGATTAGCATAACGAGACCGACGCCGATGACGCCCAGAAGGCAGTGCTGCCACCAGTAGTTGGAGAGCCCCTGATTGAGTTCGGTGCTGCGAATCATTAATCCGCCAACTGTAGTCAGCCCAATCAGCGTGGTCAGCAGCAGCCAGTCGATCTGCTGCCAAGGGAGCAGAAAAGACTTCCATCGGTCGGACGCGGTTTGAGCCATAGAGAGCGTCTGTAAAGGTCTAGATTGTGAGTGTAGCTTACATATTCTTGGCGCAAGATAGGCATACGGAAAAGCCGCTTCAGGTCTAGCCACAGGCTGCTCACCCGAGACCGGAGTCAGATAACTCTCACGACAAAGCGTAGATTATTAGCATAACTTTACAAATAGGGTCGACAGCTTAATAATCTTTTTGTGCTCTAATAGACAAATTTATGTGATGCTTAATACGCGGTGCAATACTTTGTGATCTCTCGCAGTCTTGACTAGAGCGTTATGATCCTACAATAGGCAACAGATGCAATAGACGGTATATGTAGTAGGCGGTAGGTGTAATAGACGGTAGGTGTAATAGACAACAGATGAACCCCAGCAACCAGGCACAGCTCTCCGTAGTCTCAGCCGCGACGCACCACGAGAGATAGATTTGTCTGCGCAAGCCTGAATAGGGTCAGCTGCTTCGAGATGGCTATGTTACGCTGTCGCTTATGTTGGGGTTGCTTGCCTAGAAATGATGCTGCCGTTGAGACCAGTGAAGATGAGGTTAACTGAGCTCAGCCTCACGAATTCTGAATTGTGTATTGAACCTACTGACCTAATGGGTAGCTTAGCTATATAATGCCCTCCAAGATCGGGCCGGTCTGGGTGCACGTATGCCGGCTTGAGTAGCGCCCACGGGGCCAAGGGTTGTATATTTACTCATCAAAGTCAAATCTTGTTTAAGCGCCTTGCTATAACCCTTAGACTCTGACAGCGATCATATTACGTGAAGCCATCCAAAATATATGCCAAATTTATGTACACTTCGACCGAGGCGCTTTGAGCTCGGTCAACAAGTTCAAACCCGATGTGGAGACATCGGATACATCATGGGCTGCATTTTTTATCCGGATTTGGAGCAGTGGCATTATGCCCTCTGCAACATCAATTCCTATCCCGCTACCAGTGAAGTCTGGTACTTAGAAAGCGAGCTCAGCGGCTCTGCAAATGGTCAGCGCAGCAGTGGACTAACTACAGCATAGCCAGCCTGCCCTTAGCTTACTCATGATTGAACTGCTCTTATTGGTTCCTTGATGAGTCATTAATAGCTGTGTTCGACTACTGCACAATTGATACATGCTCGACGAAAAAGGGTACAGATCTACAGATTTGTACCCTTTTTCTGATGTAAAATTTACACCGATCTAATGCCGTTGCCGTATATTCACTTAAGTGTTCACCGATATCCCGCGCTAAGTTTGATTAGTCAGTATTCGAACCACAAAGCCACATATCGGTTAAGCCTTCACGTTTCCAGTCTCGGTAAAGTATTTAAAGCCACCTATGTCACATCCAGAAAGCCTAATTACCGTCACGCTTCGTATCCCAGTACCTTTGGCTGAGCGAGCAAAGTCACTTGCCAAGGCTCAAAACAAGACCATTTCCGAACTGCTCTCTGAGTTTCTCCAAGATACCTCTATAGAAACTTCACATCAGTAAGGAATGACCCGGTGCGGGGTCAGACTGCGCTAACTCTGCTAAGCCAGCTTTTAACCCTAGAGGCGACGCGTAAGATAGCAACCGCGGCAATCCGCCGATGTTTCGCTCAATATAAAGCCTACTCTATATCTTACGAAACCTTACGTACACCCTCGATGAGGTTGCCGGCGACCTAAGCTGACAGCTAGAATCTGAGGATTATGTATTGCGCGTATCGCAAACTACATATGTTATGGCTAATTCAGTCGTAAGTTGACCGCAGCGGGACCTAGCCGCAGCAAGTAAAGGGGATTTGAGATGAATGATCGTCGTAACTATTGCGGCTTCAACTTGTCTAACCGCGACTTCTCCGGACAGGACTTAAGACGCGCTAGCTTTAAAAATGCCGTTCTCAGGGGGGCTAACTTTGCCCAGGCTAGTTTAGAAGGGGCCGATTTCTCTAATGCCTGCTTGGAAGGGGCTGACTTCCGCAAAGCCGACCTCTCTCGGGCCACATTTAGAAGGGCCTATATCGTCGGAGCAACGTTCGAGCAGGCGAACCTGGCCATGACCGTCTTTAGAGGAGCCTGCCTGATCGACGCCATCCTCAATGAAGCCCTGTTAGCCGGGACAGATTTTACCAGCGCCGACCTAACCCATACGCTGGTAGACGGCTACAAGCTGCAGCGCTGCTGCGTCTCGAATACCACGTTGCCAAACGGTACGAAGACTTAGGCGCTTACTCAGGAAATGATGATTGTGCTGGGTTAAATTTACACGCCGCCTTCAATTCCTCAAAAATCCCCGCTCCGCAGAAAAGTGCCTTTCAACCTTAGACGTCGGGTTTCTCGGACGCCGAGGTTGCATTGCATCAAGTTAGCTTGCCTTGAAACGAGCTAGCTTGATGCGTTCATTATTTGACAAGCGCTAGCGCTTAGCGGAGACTAAGCTTGGCCATTTTTTCTGTGCTTGATTACTGAGCCTATGCCCCTTTAATGTTTTATCTGTGAGTAGTTCAAGTGCTACTACCCCAGTCAAAGAGATCAGAAGAGATCAACTTATAGAGAAACTCTCGTTGGATTTACCCACCCACGGCCGGTATCACTATTCCGCAATTACCCACAGACCCGACTATAGCTGGCCTCAAGGCAGGCGATTAGCGGTCTATCTAGGGCTCAACCTAGAGCACTTTGCCTTTGGAGAAGGGCTAGGGGCGCAGCTCGCGCCGGGTGGCCCCCAGCCCGACATCCTGAATTACGCCTGGCGAGACTACGGTAATCGGGTTGGGGTTTGGCGGCTTTTAGCGCTATTCGAAGATTTGGGCCTGCCTGCGGCCCTGTTGACCAACTCCACGCTGTACGACTATTGCCCTCAGGTGATGGCGGCGTTTCGCGACCGAAAGGATGAAATCGTCGCCCACGGGCGCACTAACTCCGAGCGCCAGAGCGTCCTTTCTGAAGCAGATGAGGCCGCTCTGATTCGTGAGACCACTGAGGTGCTTGCCCGCCACGAAGACAGAGCGCCCAAAGGCTGGCTCGGCCCCTGGATTGCCCAAAGCCACCTTACCCCTGATCTGCTTCAGGAGGCCGGGTATACCTACATGCTGGACTGGTGCTGCGACGATCAGCCGATCTGGTTCAAAACCCGCCAGGGTCGCATTTTATCGGTGCCCTATTCCCAGGAGGTTAACGATATTCCGGCGATCGCAGTACGCCGCGCCTCAGCCTCGGACTTCGCCGACATGATCGTAGACCAGTACGAGGAAATGAAGGAGCAGTCCCGGCATCAGCCGCTGGTCTACGGCATTGCCCTGCACGCCTACATTGTCGGCCAGCCCTTCCGGCTCCGCCACCTGCGGCGATCGCTAGAGCACATTGCTAAAGACGCCGCTCGCCACAGCGACTTAGTCTGGCTGACCCACCCCGGTAAGATCGCCCAGCACGTCTATTCACTTCCAGAGGGGACGGTGGTCTGAGGTTCGAGGCGAGCTGCACTCTCATCCTCTTTCGGCGTCCCGCGCTGGCGCAGACCGTCCTCTAGGTGAACGAGCCCGATTAGCGTCCTGGGCGATCGCCTTGTCGCAGTGGGATTGCGACTCGGAACTCCGTCCCTTTAGACGGCTCTGAAACGCAGATGACGTGACCGCCGTGCTTATCGGCCACAATTTGATGGCTGATGGAAAGCCCTAGTCCGGTTCCCTTACCCGCAGACTTGGTGGTGAAAAAGGGATCGAACAGCCGGGGCTGATGCTCTGGGGAAATGCCCGGTCCGTTGTCGCTAATTGAGATAATGGCCTGGTTGCCCTGAACCTGGGTCTGAATCTTGACGTAGGGCGCTTCAGCAGCAGCCTCGCGGTCGCCATCTGAAATTTGCTGGTCGAGGGCGTCTACCGCGTTGCTAATCAGATTCATGAACACTTGATTGAGCTGGCTGGGGTAGCATTCTACTAGGGGCAGCTCGCCGTACGCCTTGATAATCTGAATCTCAGCGCGATTAGATTTGGCCTTTAGATGGTGCTGCAGAATTAGCAGCGTACTGTCGAGGCCGTCATGGATATCAATGGCCTTCTTCTCGGCCTCGTCTAAGCGAGAGAACGTCCGCAGCGACATCACGATCTTATGGATGCGCATGCTGCCAATTTCAACGGACTGGAGAACTTTACTTAAGTCGTCCAGCAGATAGTCTAGCTCGATGGCCTCGCTCTGCTGGACGATGGCAGGCGGCGGGGTCGGGTAGTGCTGCTGGTAGAGCTTAAGAAGCTCCGCAAGGCCGCTATAGTATCGCTTCAAATAGGCCACGTTTCCGTGAATGAAGTTCACTGGATTATTGATCTCGTGGGCAATGCCGGCCACCATTCGGCCAAGGCTCGACATCTTCTCCGTCTGGATCAGCTGCGACTGGGCAAGTTTAAGGTCTTGAATGGCGGCTTCAAGCAGCTGCGCCTTCTCTTGAGCGATTGCGGCAGTGCGCTTGGTCTGCACATGGAGTTCGGCCTGCTGAATGGCGACGCCAAACTGGCTGGCCAGGGCGCGCAGCAGCTCGGCTTCACCCTCCTCCCAGACCCGCGGGGCGGAGCACTGGTGGGTGATCAGCAGCCCCCAAAGTGACTCCTGCACCAAAATCGGCACGATTAAGTTGGCCTGTACGCTGAGCGCTTTGAGAAAATTCCTGTGGCAGTCGCCAATGTCCGCTGTCTCGACGTTAGCGATCGCCCTGACTCTCCCTTGGCGATATAGATCGGCGTACTCCTCCGCAAAGCAGCTGTCTGCGCCAATGTCTCCCAGCGTTGAGCACCAAGGCTGAGCTACCGACTCAACGACCACCCGACCGCGCCAGCCGTCTTCAAAGCGATAGATAACCACGCGGTCGGCGTTAAGCAACTGGCGGATTTCGTGAACAGTGGTTTTTTGAATCGTCTCTGGCTTGAGGGACCTGCGAATTTGGGTCGAGACGCGGTTCAGCAGCTCTTTTTGCTTCGCTAGCTTCTGAAAGGTTTCCCGCGATCGCGTCAGCATGTCCTCAGCAATCTTGCGCTCGGTGATATCTTCAATCGCGCCCAGCAGGCCAATAACGTTGCCTTCAGCGTCGTGCAGGGGGAGTTTGCTGGTCTCTCGCCAGCTGATGCGGCCATCTGCCTCCCGCTGGGACTGCTTAATGCGCAGCATAGGGGTGTCGGTCTCCATAACCTGGCGATCGCACTCTAGGTACCAGTCTCGCTGCTCCTTCGTCCAGGGTAAATCGTCGTCCGTCATCCCCACCGCGTTGCTCGGATCACCAATTCCCGTCATTTCCGCCCAGCGGCGATTGCACCCGAGGTAAACGGAGTTGCGGTCTTTCCAAAAGATGTACTGCAAAATGTTGTCTAGCACGAGCTGCAGGAACTCGGTCGTCTGATGCACGACGCTAGCCGCTTCAGAGGTGTGCTTTTCCGGCGGCTGCGAGGGCTGAGTCAGGTTCCACGCGGTCTGCTCTAGGGTGACCGAGACCTTCGAGAGGGAGGGGGTTTCTATCTGGGGCATCTCGACCGCCACCAGCGCCTCTGTTGGTCCATCGGCGGTTTGCTCTACCAGCTGCGATCGCCGCTTGACTTTGGGCAGCGCTTCCCGACTGATGCTCAAGATTTGGCGCACCTGCCCGCTTTGATCCGCAATGGGGGTGTAAGTCGTGTCGTAGAGCCGCACCCCCTCCGCCGTCGGAAACGGGTGAATTCGCCGCTCCGCTTCGCCACGCTGCAAAGCAATGGCAACCGCATCGTCGACCTGTCGCCAGTAGCTTTGAATCGCGACTGGCTTATTGGACTGTTGGGCCTCATCCGCTAGGTCAGCGTTGGTATGGTCCAGCAGCGCATTGGGCCTGCAGTCTAGGGCCTCGGCCAGTGCCGGACTGACGGCGCAGTAGCGGCGATCTTCTCCATAACAGGCCATAATCTCTAGCGATCGCGCTACGAGCTGCTGCAATCCACCTGAGGCATCTTCTGTAAGACTTAAATTAGAAGGGGAGTCTGCAGCTTTAGCGTCCATCAAAATTTTTATGCTTAATCAAGAGAAGCAGTCCCTGTCGTAACTGAATCGCCAATTGAACTACGCTCGAATGACTCACAGTACTCTTACCCTGAGCCTTAATTGTAACGATTAGCGGCCTGAGCTTCCAATGCCCGAGCCTTCAATATAAGTTACCTGCAAAATCTGCAATAGCATACGAAACTACATTGCCTTTTTGAAGCGTCTGTGCGCGGGTGCTGCTTTTGCCAGAACCCCTCGCGGATAATTATGCTCAAAATGATCGAACGCACTTGCGGTCGTGCCGAAGCATATTATGCTTCAGGTAAACTATGGCTAGACTCAGAGGCAACCTCAAGCCTTCACTGCTGTAGTCTCTAAGGGGCTATAGCTATCCACATCGTCCACACCATTCAGCAATAGGACTTTCTCTCTATGGCGTTTAGACCTGAAGGGCGGCTGTTTCGTCGGCGCAACTTTCTTAAGGGCGTCGCTGGCTTTGGCTCTGCCATTGCCCTTGCAAAGCTGAGCGGCTGCGCCGACCCCGACGCATCCACGGCAGACTCTGGTGAATCAGGTGCCGCACCGTCTCCGGGCCCTGAATCGGCAGGGGCCACGGGCGAGCCCGTTAAGCTGGGGCTTGTGGCAGCTATCACCGGCCCAAACGCCCTCTCGGGAGAGGCAATCACCCGAGGGCTTGAAGTCGCGATCGCCGAAATTAACGGCAATGGTGGCGTCATGGGGGGCCGCCCCGTTGAGCTGGTGATTCGCGATGATGAGTCAACCCCCGCTAAGGGCGTTGCCGCTGCCCGGGAGCTCATCGAGCAGGAGGACGTAGCGGTGGTGTTCGGCGGCCTCGATTCCCCCGTATCCCTGGCCATGCTGGAGGTCATCCACGAGCTGGAGACCCCCTACATGGGCGTGTGGGCTGCCGCGACCGGTATCACCCGCAGCGATTACGAGCCCAACTACGCCTTCCGGGTATCCGCTAACGACAACATTGTCGATAACTTTCTCATGCGCTATGCCAACCAGGAGAAAGGCGCTTCTAAGGTCGGCCTAGTGTTGATCAATAACCCCTGGGGCGAGTCCAACCAAAAGGGCTTTGAGGAATGGGCCTCGGAGTACGGCGTTGACATCGTCGGCATCGAGAAGTTCAACAGCGAAGACACCGACATCTCCGCCCAGCTGGGTCGCCTGAGGGACGCAGACGCGCAGACGCTGCTGCTGGTGGCGAACGCGGCCCCCGGCGCTCAGATGATGAAGTCCCTTGCGCGGCTGAACTGGGACGTGCCGGTGGTCTCCCACTGGGGCATCTCCGGGGGGCGCTTCCCCGAGCTGGCCGGAGCGGAAGCCGCCGACAAGGTGACCTTTGTGCAGACCTACAGCTTCTACGGCGACCAGAGCCCCGTGGGCGAGCGGGTGCTGGCGGCCCTAGAAGAGGAGTACGACTTGGCGGGGCCCCAGGAGATTCTGGCTCCGGTGGGTACCGCTAATTCCTACGACGCCATGCACCTGGTGGCTCTGGCCCTCGATACCGCTGGCACCACGGATGGTCCGGCGCTGCGGGAGTCGTTCTATGACCTGCCCACCTACGAAGGCCTGATTAAGACCTACGACGCTCCCTTCAGCCCAGAGGACCACGATGCCCTGAGCGAGGACGACTACATTCTGGTGCAGTGGAAGGATGCTGAGATCGTTCCCATCGAGTCTTAGGCTAATCCTCGGGCGGCTAAAACTATGTGGTCACAGCTCATTCTCTCTGGCGCGGCGATCGGCAGCATGTACGGCCTGGTCGCCTTAGGGTTTCAGATCACCTACGCCGTATCCAACACTATGAACTTCTCCCAGGGCGCGTTTGTCATGGTGGGGGCGGTGCTGTGCTATAGCCTCAACATTACCTGGGGGCTGCCTGCCCTAGCCGCCGTTCCCGCAACCCTGGCGCTCTGCGCTGGGCTGGGGGTTGTCATAGAGCGCTGGGCGGTGCGTCCCTTTGCCCGCCATGGCTCGAATGCCTGGCTGCTGAGCACCATCGCCCTGGGCATTATCGCCGAGAACCTGGCCATGGTGACGTTTGGCCGAGAGGTGCGGGGCTACCCCTCTCCCTTGGCCGAGTCGCCGGTGACCCTCTTGGGGTTCGGAGTGTTTCCCATGGAGCTGCTGGTGCCGGTAGTGGGGCTTGTTACCGCGATCGCCCTGCGAGTTTTGCTGACCCAAACGCTCTTGGGTAAGGCGTTTCAGGCCGTGAGCGAAAACCCTGAAACTGCCCAGCTTATGGGAGTCCCCGTCATGCGGCTGACCGCTTTTGCCTATGCCCTCTCCAACGCTATGGCCGCTCTGGCGGGCATGCTGATCGCCCCCACCGCCAACGTGTCGGCCACCATGGGGACGCTGCTGGGGCTAAAGGCCTTTGCCACGGCTATCATCGGCGGCCTGGGTAGTCCCTGGGGGGTCGTGGTGGCTGGCATAGTCTATGGCGTGGTGGAGTCTATTGCAGCCGGGCTTTTAGGGGGTAGCTACCGAGAAATTATTGGCTTTGCCGTGGTGATTTTGGTGCTAGCGCTGCGGCCCAACGGCTTGTTTGGTCGTGCTCAAATCGAGAAGGTGTAGGGATGATTAGAATCGCGGTGGGCTTGGGTACATTTCTGCTGGCGATCGCCGCCGCCTTTTTCGCCCCCAACACCTACTACCTATTTATCCTAGGGATGATTGGCGTCACGACCCTGGTGTCGGTGGGGCTGAACGTTCTGGCCGGTCTGTCGGGGCAAATTTCCATTGGTCACGCCGGGCTCTTTGCTATCGGGGCCTACACGGGCAGCCTGCTGATGCTGAATGTAGACTGGTCCTTTTGGCCGGCGCTGGCGCTGGCGGCCGTGGCGACGGGGGGCATGGGCATGGCGCTAGCTGCGCCGGCCCTGCGGGTGAGCGGCCCTTACCTGGCAATGGTGACCATTGCCTTTGGAATTATCATTGAGCGCGTCTTGATTGAGTGGGTAGGGCTGACCGGCGGCTTCGGTGGGCTGACGGGCATTCCGAAACCCGCTTTTCTGGGCCTGGAGTCTGGGCTGCGAGACACGGTGCTGCTGGTGACTGTGCTGGCCGCCCTATCGGTTCTCGCCTTCGCCCAGCTCAAGCGCCACGCCTGGGGGCGGGCCATCCGGGCGGTGCGAGATGATGCGATCGCCGCTGCAGCCCTAGGCTTGAACCCTTTCTATGTAAAGGTGGTGGCCTTTGCCCTGTCGGCGGCGCTCACCGGGGTCGCCGGCGTGCTTTTTGCCCCGATTGTGGGGTTCGTCAGCCCCGACAGCTTCACCTTTCACCGCTCGATCTTGTTTCTGCTGGCGGTAATCTTGGGCGGGCTGGGCGCGGCAGAAGGGGCCGTGCTCGGGGCGCTAATTCTGGTGATTCTGCCGGAGTTTTTGAGCGATTTTGCGGAGTATCAGCTGCTGGTGTTTGGGCTGCTGCTGCTGTTTACCCTGCGGCTGGCCCCGGACGGCATTATGAGCGCCTTCCGCAATCTAGATCGGCCGCCGCCGGTGCATCCCCTCCCCGCGCCGCCCGAGCAATCTCCCCTGCCAACCCAGCAGCACCCCGAGCCGCTGGAAGTCGAAAACATCGGCATTCAGTTTGGTGGCATTCGCGCCGTGGACGGCGTCAGCGTTACGGCCCACCCCGGCACTATTACGGCCATCATTGGCCCCAACGGCGCGGGAAAAACCACCCTGCTCAACTTAATTAGCGGTTTCTACCGCCCCCAGTCTGGCACGGTGCGGCTGGGGAAAGCAGAGTTGACCCACCTCACGAGCCGCGAAATTGCCGCCCTAGGCATCAGCCGCACCTTCCAAGCGACGCGCCTGTTTAACACCCTGTCGGTGGCCGAAAATCTGCGCACCGCAGCGGTGGGGGGGCACCTGGGTCCGGTGCCCCTAGCGCTGCTTGGCCTGGGTCGCCGCCACCCCCAAAAATCGATTTTGGAGCTGCTCTCCTTCGTGGGCTATCAGGGCGATATCAATCAGCCCGCATCGGCGCTGCCGTTTGGCGATCGCCGCCTAGTGGAGCTGGCGAGAGCGCTGATTACCCGTCCCCAGGTGCTGCTGCTGGATGAACCGGCGGCAGGCCTGGGAAAAGACGATAAAGCCGCCCTGGCCCATCTGCTCCGCCGCATCGCCAGCAGCGGCATCAAGGTCATCTTGATTGAGCACGACATGGATCTGGTGATGGGCATCTCGGACGCGGTGCTGGTGATGGAAAGCGGCGGGGCGATCGCTTCCGGTACCCCCGCTGAAGTCCAGCAGGACCCAGCGGTGCTGGCGGCCTACTTAGGCACTGAAGCCTCTACCGGCGGACTGCTGCGCCAGCATCCCATCCCGCCTAATCCACTGCTAACGGTGACGAATTTAGTGACGGGGTACAGCAAGCTGCAGGTGCTAGAGGCCGTTTCCCTGGAGGTGAATCAGGGCGAGCTGGTGGCGATCGTAGGAACCAACGGCGCGGGAAAAACCACGCTGCTCAAGAGCTTGGTGAATGCCCTGCCGCCCTGGTCGGGGCGCGTAGCGTTCGAGGGACAGGACCTATCTGCCCTAGCGCCCCACGAGATGGCGACCCGCGGCATCGTGCTTGTCCCCGAGGGACGCCAGGTGTTTAACCAGCTCACCGTTCTAGATAACCTGCGGCTGGGGGCCTTTCACCGGCAGGACTCTGACATTAAGCCCGACATGGAGCGCATGCTGGAGCGGTTTCCCCGACTGCGGGAGCGCCAGGGCCAAAAGGCGGGGCTGCTCTCCGGCGGGGAGCAGCAGATGCTGGCGATCGCCCGAGGTTTGATGGCTCGCCCCCGGCTGCTGCTGCTGGATGAGCCGTCCCTAGGCCTAGCGCCCCAGCTGGTGGAGGACCTTTACGCCACCCTGGCAGAGCTGCGGGACGAAGGCATCACGATTTTGCTGGTGGACCAGATGGCGAGCCTGGCGCTGGCGATCGCGGACCGGGCCTATCTGCTGGAGACGGGGCGCATTGTGCGATCGGGTTCGGCGGCGGAGCTGCGGGATGACCCGGCGATTTCGGAGGTTTATCTGGGGGCGAACGCTCGTCCTTAAGGGGGTCTGGTAAAGAACTGCTGCGATCGCCGTTTCGAGTGAACTATTCTGCTAAGTCTTTCAGACTTCGGCCTTTTTACGAAGAATAGGGCCTATCTCCTCTACAGAGGTGAAAAAGGCGTCTCCCACAAACTTGAGGCTGGCGATCGCCCGCTCACCGGCTTCTTCATCGCCTGCCCCGCAAGCGTCAGTGACGACGACGGGGATATATCCGAGGTCGGCGGCATGGCGAATCGTAGGCTCTATACCGATTTCAGTTGCCACACCGACAACGATCACCGTCTGGACGCCGCAGTCGCGCAGGGCGATGTTGAGGGGCGTTCCCTCAAAAGCGGACATCGTGATTTTGTCAAAAACGGCCTCAGACGGCAGCGGAGCTACCTCAGGAACTAGCTGAAATCCCGGCGAGCTTGGTAGAAACCAGGGATTTACGTCGTCAACGGAGGCGGCGCTTTGCCATGCCTTTGCGGTCTTTAGCTGAAAAACTCCCGATAGTTCTTTGGGAAGCGACATGTGGCGCATGAAGAAGATGCGTAACCCAACCTCCCGAGCAACTTGAAGAACTTCTACGACCTTTGCTTTGACGCGATCGCCGTTGCTCAACTGGCTAAAAATACCGATTTGCATGTCGTAGACAACTAGCGCGGTGCGACTGAGCGCGCAGGCATCCTCTAAGTTTTCAGGAATTTCTAGTCCAAACGCTCTTTCCATGCTGTTCAGCCCTACCTCTGATAGTTATGGCTTTGGCCCTATCGCTGAGGCGTTTTGGTGTTACGCAGGCGACAGGGTTACGCAAATATCCTAATGCATGAGAATGCTTTCTGGATGTATTGGGCGATCGCGTCCTGAGAATCATTACCACTCTAGATTTGACACGGCTACTGATACCGCAGCTGGCTTCAAAGTAGCAGTATTGCTTGGCCGCATTTCGGTGCTGAAGTTTGCGGAAGCGGTTAGTCTATCTTTGGAGACATAATTTAGATGGTTAACCGCTGGCTAGATGGGCAAGAACTGGGCGATCGCCATTGGGATAAATCAGTATCACAACCTGCAGCCGCTGCGCTACGCCAAGCAGGATGCTGAACGTGTGCGCCAGTTTTTCCGTGAGGATGTGGGCTTTGAGCAGGTCTATCATTTCTCGGATGATTCGCTGCCCATTGACCAAGACTATGGCCCCAAGATTTCGTCTCAGCCCACCTACGCTACGTTGCGGCGCTTTCTACGCATTCGGTTTGAGAAGCCGTTTCTGACAACGGGCGATAACTTCTGGTTCTTCTTTGCAGGGCACGGCGTTCGCCATGAGGATCGAGATTACCTGATGCCGCTGGACGCCGACCCGGGCGATATTGACGATACGGCAATTCCGCTGAGCTATGTGGCGGAGCGGCTGCGGCGCTGTGGGGCAGACAATGTGGTGCTGCTGATTGACGCCTGCCGCAGTCGCGGGCGGCGTGACGGACTGGGAATCGGTAATGAGCCGCAGCAGGGGGTGATTACGATTTTCTCCTGCAGCCCGCAGGAGTCGTCCTATGAAATTGAGATGCTAAATCAGGGCTCATTCACCCACTCGCTGCTGCAGGCGATGCGAATTCAGGGTGAGGGGAACTGCGCGACGGTAGAGAGGCTGTATCAATACCTGCGCTATCGCGTGCCGTTAATGAATCAGCAGCACAATAAGCCGATTCAGACGCCCTATGCGGTGGTGGAGCCTGCGACGAAGTATCACCTGATTTTGCTGCCCCGGCTGGCAACGGTGAGAGACTCGGAAATTTTGAAATTAGATGCTTTCAGGCGGAGAATGCCAAAAACTTCAATCTAGCAGAGCAGCTTTGGATTCGGGTATTGATGGTTTCCCCTGGCGACCCGGATGCAATTGAGGGAATTCGACGCGTTGATCGGTTGAGGATGGGGTCTCAGGCTTCAGCATCTTCAGCCAAGATGGAGACTTCGGGCGATCGCCGTCCTACACCGTTACCTCCCGAAGAAAGCCTTTCGGTACCACCGCCAGCATCTTCACCGCAGCGAGAATTACCGAGAGATCGCCGTCCTGATCAACCACCGCAAGATGCAACAGCGCCTGCACCTCAGCCTATTTTTTCCTTTACACCAACCCCCCGGCGATCGCCTGCAGCACCTCAGCGAAAGTCTCTAACTCGCCAGGCGGCTGCTCCGTCGTCTGTGGGGACTCAGCGATCGCAGCAGCCATCTTTTCCTATCAGTCGCCGTCGCCTACTGCAGATTTCTGGAGGGTTGGGGGCTGGTCTTGGGGCGATCGCTTTGGGACGAATATTTCAAGGCATTTCTGAACCACCTGTATTTGATACGGGCTCTGAGACACAGACAGCAAACGCAGTAGACGTTACTGAGTCATCTATTCTCTCAATTCCCGGATTTGAGCCGGAAGCCAAAGCGGATGGGGTTGTAGAGTTCAGTGTCGTGACAGTGACAAATAGCGGCGAGATTGCCAACGTAGAGCGTAAAAATGCTCCATATCGAACAGAGGATCTGGGAAATGGCCTTGGTCTGGAGATGATTTCGATCGCGGCTGACACATTCACGATGGGGTCATCACCAGATGAAGAAAACCGTGAGGATGACGAAGGACCACAACACCAGGTTACGGTACCTGCTTTTGAAATGGGTAAATATCAGGTTACTCAAGCTCAGTGGCGGGCGATCGCGTCTCTGCCAAAGGTAAACCAAGATCTCGAAGCTGATCCGTCACGGTTTAAGGGCGACAATCGACCTGTTGAGCAAATCTCTTGGAATGATGCTGTGGAATTTTGCGATCGCCTCTCGCAGCAGACCGAACGGGAATATCGCCTGCCCAGCGAAGCGGAATGGGAGTATGCTTGCCGTGCCGGAACGACGACCCCGTTCAATTTTGGTGAGACGATCACGCCGGATCTAGCAAATTATAATGGTAACTACACTTATGGTTCAGGTCCGAAAGGTGTTTATCGACAGGAAACTACCGATGTTGGTAGCTTTTCACCTAATGCCTTTGGTCTCTACGACATGCATGGCAACCTCTATGATTGGTGTTTGGATCATTGGCACGACAACTATGAAGGTGCTCCAGCAGACGGTAGTGCCTGGATTGAAGGCGGAGACTCTTCTAGAAAGCTGCTGCGGGGCGGTTCTTGGTACGTCGACCCTTGGTACTGCCGCTCGGCGGACCGTGGCTGGTACGACGCCGACTTCAGGTACTACAACGTCGGTTTTCGGGTAGTCTGTTCCTCCCCCAGGACTTCTTAGCCCTTTACTCTATAGTACTATTGCACTTTTCGCTTCTGAGCTTTTTCCCTACGCGAAGCGTCTTAAAAATTTTGCGCTGGTTTAACAACTGATAACGTAACGGTTTGCGTTTTTCCCTTTTCGATAGCAGTGAGATATGGGAGATTATCCTCACGTCGCTCACGGTTGCATCGCCATGGACGAACTTCCCATTATTCAAAAGACCTACGATTTGATTCAGTGGTACGTCCCCATTCTTAATCGGTTACCAAAAAACCATAAGTTTCTCCTAGGTGACCGCATGGTTACCGGCTTATATGATCTCCTAGAGGGGCTGATTCGAGCCCGCTACGCCACAAACAAGCTCACTCAGCTCGAAATCCCATAGGTTGGCGTTGAGCGTAGCGAAACCCAACAAACAACATGCCTATCTGTGATGCGACCGCACTGGGTTTCCTACAGGTTCTGCGTTGGGTTTCACTCCGTTCAACCGCAACCTACAACACGTGACCTAATCTTGCGGAACGCGATCGCTCATACTCAGCTGTAGGTTGGCGTTAAGCGCAGCGAAACCCAACAAACAAACGGCCAAACTTCGACAAGGCGATCGCGTTTGGGTTTCCTTACGCCAACCGAGGCCTACAGTAAGATTCACCATGTGTCTTTACTCGTGTCCGATATTATCTTTAAACGAAATCGGCTCGCTAGCGCCCCAATCAGAGGCATAATGCCCCCCTTCGACATGCCGGTGAAAGCTTGAGTAGGGCCAAGCACGCGGTGAATCGACTAACCCGTGCCGTACTGGATTGTAGTGAATATAATCTACATGCTGCCTTAGATCTCGCTCATCTCGAATCTGATGCTCCCAAAATCGCCGTTGCCAGATTGCTTGCTCTTGCTTTCGCAGCCGCGCCGAATCTCTATGCCGCTTATAGCGATCGGGACAGCTCCGGCTAAACGTGCTCTTAATTAACCGCCACCGCGTTGAAAAATCAGCATCGCCTGACGGCAGCGTCCAAATACAATGGAGGTGATTTGGCAAGACGGCGATCGCCTCTATCGAAAAAGGGTGGTTAGTTTTCACCACGCGAAGCGCATCTCGTAGTAGAGAGATCGTCTCAGGCGTGTCAAATACGGCTTGCCGTCGGTAAGTGACTACGGTAAAAAAGTAGGTAGCCCCTGGCATTGTGGCGCGTCGGTAGTGCATCAAATCTCATAAGACTTAGTCCTCCATCAGGATGGTCACCAGGCCGATTAGACTAACGGCGTATGTTGGGTTTCCTTACGTCAACCGCAACCTACTTTGGCTACGAATGGATAAATTAGAGCGTTATCGTACGGCTATCAAAAGAGTTTTAACGCAGTATCATGACTGGGTTGCTAGCGCCTATCGAGACCCTGATGAAAGCCTGCTAATCTTTGACGACACCCACAGCCAATATGTCTGGATGCACGTTGGCTGGAGTGAAAAGCGCCGCACCAACGGCATCCAAGTCCATGCACGCATCAAAAACGGCAAAATCTGGATAGAAGAAGACTGGACCGAAACCAGCATCGCTACCGAGCTAGTCGACCTCGGCATCTCCCCCCAAGAGATCGTTCTCGCCTTCCACCATCCCGAAGACCGGTCCCTCACCGACTTTGCTGCCGCTTAAGTCCGTAATAGCCGAAAATAGAAAATAACCAAAAGTACCGGCTATGACACTCACAAACGATCTGCTCAGTCGCATTACCCAAACCCCCGGTCAGTGCGGCGATCGCCCCTGTATTCGCGGTATGCGAATCCGAGTCACCGACATCCTCGAAATGCTGGCCGAGAACGTCAACGTCCATGAGATCCTAGAAGACTTCCTGACCTTGAGCTAGCTGACATCCAAGCCTTTCTGCTTTTCGCTGCGCGCCGTACCGACTTCCCAAAACTCACCCCATGAGCGAACCCCAACTCTACGTCATCACTACCGACCTCGAAACCGCCGACCTCGAAACCGATACCTCGCGCGGCAGCCGCAGCAGCGACGACATCGGCGGCGGCTTCGGCCCACCCGCCGCCGAGCAAATTGCCAAACTCGTCCGCAAGCGCGTCCCCCTCGATGCCGCCGCCCTCAAAACCCAAATGAACGGCCTGCTCAACGTGGTGGGCGACATCTTTGTCCAAGCCGACGCCCAAACCGGCATGCAGCTCAGCGAAGTAGAGCTGTCTGTCGAAATCAACGGCGAAGGACAGGTCAGCATCGTAGGCAACGGCGGCAAGATTGGCAACACTGGCGGCATTACCCTAAAATTTACCCGCCCGCTGTAGCCCTTTTATATGCGATAAAGCCTTTGCTACGCGATCGCGAGCTGAGGAATCTTGCCCTAACAACGCCAGATTACTTTCAACTCGACCGGTACAGCTAAAATTGTAAGTACCGCAAAGAATCTTATCCCTATGGCGAACGCGATCGCAATTGGACGCCTAACCCTTCCAGAAATCATCGAAAAGCAGGGACTGCGCCTGTCTAGCGATCCCCAGTTCTTCACCGAATGGCAAGTCCCCCGACCCGACCTCAGCCCTCAGGAGCGCGACTACCTCGGTCAAGTTCAGCAAGACTACTTCGACCAGCTCCGGCGCGGCACCCTCTCTGAAGGTCTAATCAAGCTCGTTATTATCTCGCCGTTACTTCACCTTGCTGGGTTCTATCGCGCCCCCTACCAAGTCAGGCTAGAAGAGCCCGTCCAAGTTGAGCTAACCGAACAAAACGAAATCTGGCGCGGACGCATCGACGCCCTTGTCATCCAAGACCAGCTCTGGACCGTGGTTGTGGAATCAAAAGGGTCTGTCTTTGGCATCGATCAAGCCATTCCCCAAGCTTTAGGCTACATGTTCGCTGCCCCGCAGCCTGAGCGACCCACCTACGGCCTGGTGACCAATGGCAGTGGCTATGCTTTCGTCAAGCTCCTACGGCACCCAGAGGTGCTCTACAGCATCTCAGAGGTTTTCCTACTGCTGCCCGGAGCACCCCAGGAACAGCGATCGCCTCTACAAACGATCCTGTCTATTCTGAAAAAGCTGGGTCAGGCTATCGACAACTCCCCGAGTCTCACATCCTCATAAACCGCGCAGCGGCTACAGCGTGTAGGTAAACCCCTCCACCAGCATCCCCGGCACCCAGCTGCCCCCCAAATCGCGGCTGCCGTAGCTGCCCACCTCAGGAATAAACTCCTGAGCGTCCGTCAAGGCCAGCAGGTTCTCCCCCAAAAACTTGTAGAGGCTTTCGTCAAACCGCAGGTTTTCAATCGGGGCGACCAGCTCACCCCCCTCTACCCAAAAGCAGGCGTAGCGGGTCATGCCGGTGATCCTGCCCGAAGGGCGATCGCTCCAGTTGAGGTAATGCACATTCGACAGGTAAAGCCCCGTATCTAGGGTTTCTAGCACCTTGGACACGGGCAGCGTCCCCGCCGCCATATCAGGCGATCGCAGCCCTTCGTGGGAGGCCGCGCCGTTGCCTGGCTTGCCGTATTCCTTAGCGGTGCGTGAGCTGACCAACGTGTTGGCCAGCTGCCCTTGGGCAATTAGCGCTAGGGTCTCTGGCGCGGCCTCGCCCAGCTCATTGAAGCGGGGCACTAGCCCGTGGGTAAAGTTTTCCGTCAGAGTGAACTGCTCCGACAGCGTCTTATCCCCCCGCTGCAGGGCCGCCAGAGCGCTACTGCCTCGCTGCAGGGCCGCCTCGCTGACGCCGCCCCACGACAGCATAGAAATCAAATCGGCGACGGCGGCGGGGGCGAGATAAGTGCGGTATTCGCCCCGTTCGACGGTGCGGACAGGCTGCTCTAGGCGAGCCAGCTGCTCCGCCGAGCGGCCCAGCTTTTGCCGATAGTCTGCCTCATCCCAGGTGTCGCCCGCCACCACGCCCTTGACCGCCCGCCCCTCTGGCGTAAATAGGGAGTAGTCTAGCGTAAAGGAGTCGGTGGCAAACCAGTGGTGCTGACCGGCGGAGTCGGCGTAGCCCCGCACCGCCGCACCCCCGGCGTAGAGCCCGGCAAAATCTAGGTCGCGGACCGCTGAGAGAATGGCGCTGGCGGCTTGCTCAGGCGCGAGCAGAGCGCCCTGGTGGACGTCGTGGCTGGTGCTGCTGCCCTGGGGCAGGACTTGGTAGGGATCTACGGGCAGGGTCGGCAGCTCTTTGCGCAGGGTGGCGATCGCCCCTTGCGCTAGCGCTACGTCGGTCTTGGGGTCGCCCGTCAGCGGAATGGCGTAGCTGTGGGTGCGCTCCTGAGCCATCAGCGTCAGGGTCAGCGCACCGTCGGTGACCATGCCCCCCTGGCGCACCTTGGCCTGGTTAAAGCGGACAAACTGACTCTGCTCCCCCACCAGCCTTAGGGTGAGGCATTCCCCCGGCTTCAGCCCTTCAATCAGGGTGGCCGAGAGCTGTCGAAAGCTCTCCTCTAGGCGTGAGGCGAACGTTACGGATGCGGCTGCGACAATCATGACTCCCCTCCAAACACCTCAATCGCGTCAAAGGCGCACACTGGCGAGCCGTGCCCGACGCGAATCACTTGGTTGGGCTCCCCCTTGCCGCAGAACGGCGTGCCGTAGACTTCCCACGTGGAGCGATCGCCCACGTGGGTGAGGCTGTGCCAAAACTGGGGCGTGGTGGCTCGGTAGTTGGGGTTGCGCAGGGTGCGGGGCACCTGGCCGTCTTCGATTAGCTTGGCGTTCTCGCAGCCAAACTGAAACTTGTGGCGCTGGTCGTCGATGGACCAGGAGCGGTTGGCCTCCATATAGACGCCGCGCTCGATGTTGCCGACGATGTCCTCAAAGCTCTCTTGCCCAGGCTCTAGGTTGATGTTGGCCATCCGGTCGATAGGCGGCCGATTCCAGGAAGTGGCGCGGGCGCAGGCCACCCCCGGCACACCGAGACGAGATTGGCTCTCCAGGCTGCCCAGCCCGCGCATCAGTCGCCCTTCCTGAATCAAATATTCCCGCGCTGCTGGGGCTCCGGTGTCGTCGAACTGGTAGCTGGCAAACTCATGGGAGACCGTGGGATCAAAAGTGATGTTCATCAGCGGCGAGCCGTAGTCGAGATGGCCAAAGTCAGCTGGCTTCACAAAGCTGCCCCCGGCGTAGTTGCGCTCGTCGCCCAAGATGCGGTCTAGCTCCAGCGGATGGCCGACGCTCTCGTGAATCTGCAGCATCATCTGGTCGGGAGCTAGCACCAGCGTGGTGCTGGTGTCGGGGCACTCTTCGGCGCTCAGCAGCTCCACCGCCTGCTCCCCAACGCGCCGGGCCTGGGGCGCTAGGGTCTGGGGCACATGCTCCCAGCCCCCCTGGTAGCAGTGGGCGCGAAAGCCGTTGTGCGATCGCGACTGCACCACCGGTCCGTCCTGCGCTACGACGCCAAAGTGGGTCTGAATCATCGCCAGCTGCTGATAGACGTCCGAGCCGCTGCTGCTGACGTACCAGGTTTCCCGCTCGGTGGTGACGGCGTTGGCGAGGGCTTGGACAATGCGCTCGGAGACGCGCATGTGCTGGCAGAGGTCCACGAGCATCTGGTTGACGTCGCCGGCAGACATCGTAGCTAGGCTCGTCTGCACCGGTGAGCGGTAGCGCCCGACGACCTTGGGCCGAGCGGCCTGCGTCGCGGGATAGATGGCCCATTCGCTGGCCGCTCTGGCCTGCCGGTAGGCGATCGCCGCCGCCTCTAAAAGCTGAGGTTCTGCCAGCGCGTTCGTGGCGCCGTAGCCGATGTGGCCGTCCACCATCACCTCCACCATGACGCCCTGCTCTAGCGATCGCTGGTTGTGCTGAGGCTTACCGTCGCGCGCGGTGTAGTGGCTGCTGCGCTCGCGCACGCCCCGCAGCCCAATCCAGTCGGCCGGCAGGTCAATCTTGGCGAGGGTTTGGGTCAGGAGCTGAGCAAAATCTGAAGCGCGGTTGGCGCCTGGTTTTAAGATCAGTGAGGTCATTGGGGGGGACTCACAAATTGTCTGAAATTTCTGAAACTCGTCCTGACAGACTAGCATACCTACGTAGATAGGAATGGTAGATGCACCCTGATTCAAATCCCTGGCCTTCGGGCTGGGGATTTTTTTTAGCAGGCTATACCCCTCCAAATGGCCGTACGGGCATAGCCTGCTGTGCCCCTTCTAAACCATGCTCTCAGCCAGCAGCTCATCGCTAATCTCAAAGTTGGCGGTCACCGTCTGCACGTCGTCCAGGTCTTCTAGGGCATCCAGTAGCTTAATCAGCGCCCGGGCCTGCTTTGCGTCGTCCACCTGAATGGTGTTATTGAACACCCAGCGCAGCTCGGCCTGAGCCACCGTAAAACCGGCCTGCTTAAGCGCCGTCACCAGCGCCTCTAGCTGGCTCACCTCAGCAAAAACTTCAGCACCCTCGGTGTCGTCCATCTCTACCAGGGTATAGCTCTCCGCCTCAGCCTCTAGAGCCACGATCAGCAGCGCCTCCTCGTCCAGAGGCCCCAAGACGTTAGCCACCCCCTTATGCTCAAACATCCAGCTCACGCAGCCCGTCTCCCCGAGGTTGCCGCCGTTTTTGCTGAAGGCGGAGCGCAGATCGGCGGCGGTGCGGTTGCGGTTGTCGGTGAGCGCTTCGATTAAAACCGCCACGCCGCCGGGGCCGTAGCCTTCGTAGCGGATGTCTTCAAGCGGGACATCCCCCTCGAAGGTGCCGGCGCCTTTGGCGATCGCCCGCTCGATATTGTCGCTAGGAATGCCGGCGGCCTTGGCGTTCTCAATTGCGGTGCGCAGCTGAAAGTTGCCCTCGGGGTCGGGAATGCCGCTGCGGGCCGCCACAATAATTTGCCGAGAAATCTTGGCAAACGTTTTACCTTTAACGGCGTCGACGCGGGCCTTTTGACGCTTGATGTTGGCCCACTTGCTATGGCCTGCCATAACTCAAAATCGTAGGTGTTCTATTGCGCTGGCCCAGTTGCTTAGAAGAATGCAGATAGCTCAAAGCCTTGACTAGCTCAAAGCCTTGACATCTCATAGGCAACTGGGCTGTGGCCCATCGCTTTTGGCAACCCCCCGTCTGACAACGGGCCACAGACAGAGGAAGGCCCCACCTCAAAAGAGACGTGGGGCCTTCAATTATAGCGAAGAGGCTTCAGCCTCCGCGACGCTAGCTAGCTAGGATAAACGCTGATCTTCTTGCGGTCTTTCCCTTTGCGCTCGAAGCGAACTATGCCGTCTACCGTCGCAAACAGCGTGTCGTCACTGCCGCGTCCGACGTTGGCACCGGGGTGATACTTGGTCCCCCGCTGGCGCACGAGGATATTGCCAGCTAAAACAGCCTGCCCACCGTAGCGCTTGACGCCCAGTCGCTGAGCATTTGAATCGCGCCCGTTGCGCGTACTGCCCGTTCCCTTCTTATGAGCCATGTTGCTTCTCCTCCTGTATGTTCTCTATTCTAAAGTCAATCGCCTGATTCGAGCCAATGTCGCCTGAGGCTGCCCTACTGAGCGTCTTCAGTCGCTTCCTCGACGGACGGCTCAGAGTCGGCCACAGGTGCCGCCTTATCTTCCGCGTCTGCTGTGCCTTCTGCTTCGGCTGTAGCAGCCTCGACTACTGGCGCTTCGGCTCCAGGGGCTTCAACAGCGGCGGTCTCTACTCCGGCTTCAGAGGTCTCAGTCGCTTCCTCAGCTTCCGCGTCGTCCAGCGAAATCACGCTGCCGCCTACAGAGATCGAGTCAATCATCAGGCGAGTCAGCTCTTGGCGGTGACCGCGCTTCTTGCGGGTCTTCTTCTTCGGGCGCATCTTATAGACGATGATTTTTGGCCCGCGCAGGTGCCGCATGATAGTGCCGCTGACCGTAGCCCCTTCGATTAAAGGCTGGCCAACTTCGATACCCGCATCGCTAGAGACAAACAGAACCCGATCGAGGGTGACGGTCTCATCTTCCTCGGCGTGCAGGTGGTTGATGTCGTAAAACCGGCCGGGCTCAACCCGGAACTGTTTTCCACCCGCTTCAACAATTGCATATGCCATTAAACGCTTCCCTTTTGCCGTACAGGCGGCAGACCAGCCATCAGTTCGCTGCGAGTAAGTTTGCCGTGGGCAACCTGTTGCTGCCGGGCAACCTGTTGCTGCTAGGCAACTTACTGCGGTTCAGCGAGCTAACTAGGGCCTACATCTAGCCTGATCCGCGCACTTACTAAAATTTTGCATTCCCCTATCATTGCAAATTTAACTGCAGGTGTCAAACATGAAGACAACCCTAAATACTGCCGATTCTCCGTAATCCTTCAAAGAAATTTTACGGAACCCCGGTGGCCAATCCCGTAAGATTACTTGGACGATCGCAGGTGGAATGGCTATAGTAGCGTAGCCATCGCGCCCAGAGTTGTGCCCAGAGTTGCGCCCAGATGTCGTACCAAAATCATATCTATCCAAAATCATATCTATTGAAATGAATACCCTACGTCTAATTCAAGCCGCAAGTACAGCGATCGCCGCCGCCGTTTTAGGGGCTTCTAGCCTGCCGATGCCGGCACTCTCAGCGCCTGAAATTACGAACCCTCTGAGTCTACAGGCTCCTCCAAAAGCAGATTCGGCGAGCCATAGCCTGATCAAGAACGCTAACGAATCGCAGTATGAGCAGGCCCGAACGGAGCTTCCCGAAGACTATTACGTGCTCTACCGCGTCATTGAGCGGCTCTCCCGGGCAAACCAGCTTGACTCTCGCCCCTGGCGCGTGCTGATTGCCCCCGACTACGACATCAACGCCTTCGCTACCGATGTCAATCTGTTGGCCTTCTATAACGGTCTGCTCGATCAAATTCACGGCGACCCGAACGCGCTAGCCTGCGTCGTCGGACACGAAATGGCTCACCACACCGAAGAGCACATCGCCCTGGCTGCGGCCGAGCAAGAAACGCGGCTCCAGGCGCTGCGGCAAGAGGCCGTTGATGAAGTGGCTTCGGAGGAAGAAGATTTAGAGGACGACCTGCGGGCCATGGGCGTCGGCGAGTGGGTGTCGGGTAACGCGGGCACCCTCGCCGCGATCGCTATCCCTGAGGCGCGGGGCACCGGCGGCAGGATCGGCAACATGATTGGCGGCATGATCGGCGGCCAGATTCGCCGCGATCGCGAAAGGCGGTTGGAGCGGGCCGTTGAGCGAATTGAGCAGATCTACGCGGAGAAGGAAGCTCAGTTCATCGCGGCGGAAACCGAGCGCAACCACGCCCACGAGTTTGAGGCCGACGAGATGGGGTACCAATACATGGTGCGGGCTGGGTTTGAGCCCCAGGGCTGTGTGACTATGCTAGAAGCCCTCAACCGCATTCCCGGCAGCCAGCGCGACAGCATGACCCACCCCGCCACCCCGGCGCGGATTTCTGGGATACAGGCTATGGGTAGCCAATACCCTAGCGCGGCGCTGGAGGCTGAGGGCAACGCCAACCTCTCTGCCAACCCCACGGCGCTCACCTATGACCTATCGCGCGACGGCAACTCCCTGCGAATAAACTCCCGCTCGGGCAGTTCGGACATTGACGATTTGCTGCCTCAGTAGGGCTTTGGCGCTGCGTCTGCGGCGGGCCAAGGGCCAATGAATCTCGCGGCGCGCAGGCGATCCCCGGTAGAATAGGCATTAGCTCAATCTAAGCTTGTCCCTACCGCCGTATCTCCAAATCCGTGAGTCAAACCACCCTCAATCTCGCCGCGATCGCCATCTTCTCCATCACCATGACCAGCCTGATTGGTCCGCTAGTGGGGGTTTCTCCCGCCGTGCCTGCGACGGTGGCCGCCGCCATGCTGGCCGCCGCCACGCTAGACCGATTTGGGTTTGAGGGCCGCGGCGGCACCTTGGTAATCGACTGGTTTGCCCGCTTCTCCCCCGACCACCGCATGCGGGTCATTCACCACGAGGCAGGCCACTTTCTGGTTGCCCACCTGATGGACATTCCCGTAACCGGCTATACCCTTACCGCCTGGGAGGCGCTGCGCCAGGGCCGGCAGGGGCGCGGCGGCGTTGAGTTTGATACCCAAGAGGTGGAGACCTACTTACGCCGAGGAGAGCTGCCGGCAGAGGTTGTCGAGCGCTATGGCTCTGTATGGATGGCGGGTATCGCGGCGGAGCAGCTGGTTTACGGCAATGCCCAAGGCGGGGGTGACGATTGCCAAATCGTGCGCCAGCTCTGGCAGCAGCTAAAGCAGCCTGGCCAGGCCGAGACCCGCATTCGCTGGGGCCAGCTAAAGGCCAAAACGCTGCTAGAGGCCAACTGGCCCGCCTACGAGTCTCTGGTAGAGGCCATGAGTCAGAGGGAGAGCCTGGCGCAGTGCATTCAGGCGATCAGTGCCAATTAGGCCCGCTGACCGGCACTTTATTAAATAGCAGCCCTCAGCTGCCCCTCTAGCGTGTCGAGGTCGACGCCTAGCTTCTCTTTGAGAATGTAAGTTGCCGCGCCTCCCGGGGGTGGCGCTCCCTTGTATTCTTCTAAAATGCCCAGCAGTACGTGCCCTGGCGCAATGCGACGCGACTGGCCCAGCTGCTCCGCTTCCTCCAGCGCTAGCTCGACGACCATGTCTACCCTAGACGCAAAGGGAAGCTGTGGCGGTAGGGAGCCGCTCGGTAGAGGAGGTCGCGTCCCCAACCATAGCGCTAAGCATCTTTAATCCCCTCAATCCTCTACGTCTAAGCCAGGTGCAGTTGACAGGTTCATCCTAGAACCTGACGTTGCGTGAGGATCAAGTGGTTTTAAGATTACAAATAAAGCTAGAGTGACGTCGCTTGCGCTTTCCCGCGCCGGTTGACTGCGTTTCTGAGCCAGGTGGCTAATTGTGTAGCGGCCCCGGCGGACGCTTGGGCCTCTTGCGGCTGCAGGGCTTGCCGGTCTGGGAAGTCTGGCCACACCATGCTGCGGGCGATCGCCTCTTGCACGACTCGAATGATCTCGGGGCGCAGCGTCTCGTTGGCGCGATCGCGTTGATAGGCTGCGCCCTCTTCTGTCGTGGCGTAAAGCGGCGGTAGGCGATTCAAAGCGTAGGCCGAGATATCGCCCAGATCGAGGAACGTGGGACCATTGGACTCTAGCCGGGCGATACGGGCGGTGGCTTCTATCAGCACCAGCTCCTCCATGACGTTGACCGCCTGCTTGGGCGGCACCATCACGACGGTGCCCTGCATCAGCGCATCCGTAAGGCGATCCAGCGCCATGTAGTCCTCCATATCCAGCTCTGCCGCCACGGTGGTCACCCCGCTGATTTTTGCTTTCATTGAAGCCGTCAAGCAGCCTTCTTGCAGCGCTTGATCGACAATTTGGGCAATGCTCATGGAATCTTCCTCGTCAGCCGCATTAGCCACTTTGTCAGACAAAATGGGCTAGGTTTACTGCTGTAGAGTGCCCAGGCTGCGGTCAACTTTATAGCCCGTTCATATTGCGCCGACAGTTTGGCCCGGATGACGCCGCTCAGTCAACGCCGTCATACCGCCAGGGCACGGGGTCCACCGCATCGCCGCTGACGTAGAGCCCCCAGTGAAGGTGAGGGCCGGTGGCGCTGCCGGTAAAGCCTACGGTGCCGATGGTCTGGCCCGCCTCCACAAACTCGCCGTCTTGGACGTAGATTTCGTTGAGATGGATAAAGATGCTGAGCACGCCTTGACCGTGATCTAGGCCAACGGTATTGCCGTGGACGCGGAAGCCCTGGCTTTCATAGCCCACTAGGGACACCTGCCCGGCAGCCGGAGCGACGATGGGGGTGCCAATGGCGGTGGCATAGTCGACGCCGCGATGGTAGTAGTTGTCGGCAAAGACGCCGTTGTAGTAGCGCTGGACCCCAAAAACAGTGCTCACCGGCCCGCTCGTCGGCCTGAGAAACGGCCCGTCCCAGAAGCGCTCAGGGGTCACCAGCGTCTTAAACGCCGCCACCTGCGATCGCTCTGTCTCGGTTAGCCCCGAGCCGCCCCCCTCAACCCAGATGCTTTGGGTGGGGAAAGTGCGATCGCGCACCCACACCGCTAGGCTGCGCGTCTCGTCGCTGTCGCTGACCTGAATGGTTCGGCTGCCGGGCGCTTCCAGCGGCGTGGTGGGCAATAGGGCGCGCCACGCGCCGTTTACCTCGAACATGGGAAAGGTGCGCCCGCCCAGCGTTACGGTTGGCGGTGCGGTCTCTCCGGGGTCGGGCACCGCCACGACGGACAGCGTATCGCCGAGCTGCGGGTCTTCTGGAGAAATCTGCACCGATAGGGCGATCGCTGCCGTCAGCCCCGAGGTGGCGGTGAGTAGGGACAGCGTTGCTAGGGCCAGTCGAATTAGCGTCGTGAAGGCAGGAGGCATAAGCAGCATAGCGTAATGGCGTCTCAGGCGATTCTTCAGCGGCTTTCATTTAACCACATGGTTCCCGTGTTACACCAATATCCAAGTGCTCTAGCCCGCGGGGCAGGCCAGTTTTTTGAGTGGAACGCTCTTAGCCTATGTTTGATAACGATGCTTGATTATGACGCTGCCGACGTTTTGGTGGTTATCCCGGTGCGCAACGAAGCGATCAATATCGCTGACGTCGTCGCGCAGCTGAGGCGTCTAGGTCTCAAACGCGTCCGGGTTGTGGATAATGGCAGCACCGATAATAGCGCTGCTTATGCGGCAGCGGCTGGGGCAGAGACTGTCTCTGAGACTAGACCGGGCTACGGGCGGGCCTGCTGGCAGGGGCTACAGCAGCTGCCGCCCGATGTGGAATGGCTCTTATTCTGCGATGGAGACGGCAGCGATGATCTATCCTGCTTGCCCCGGTGGCTGCAGCAGCGCCAAACCTACGACCTCATCCTGAGCGATCGCACGGCAACGGCGGCGGGCCGAGCAGTGCTCACCCCTGTTCAGCGGTGGGGCAACTGGCTGGCGACGCGTCTGATTAAGCTGGGGTGGGGGCACTGCTACCGGGATCTAGGGCCAATGCGGCTAATTCGGCGGCGATCGCTGGAGCAAATTGCTATGCAGGACCGGGGCTTTGGCTGGACGGTGGAGATGCAGGTGCGGGCGGTGGAGCTAGGGCTAAGGGTGGCTGAGCTGCCCTCAGGCTACCACCCACGGCGGGGGGGGAAGTCCAAGATTTCGGGCACGCTTCGGGGCAGCGTTCAGGCGGGATGGATTATTTTGACAACGCTGGGGAAGCTATATGGGCGTAAGGTCCGCACGAAGGTCCGCTCAAGCTGGCCAAGAGTATCGTGTTGAACGATTAGGACAATTGCGTGGCTCAAGCTCTTAGCCCTCTTTTAATCGGTCAATAAACGTCCTGTGCTCCGCTGACTCCAGCCCTGCCTGCAATACCCCAATAAACCTGCTTCTCGCTGCCCGTGTCGACGGCGGCGCTGCTGGCGGCGATTTCAACGACCAGCAGCGCCGCCCAACCATGTCAATGGGTCAACAGGGCATTGATATAGATATCAACGTCGCAAACTGAGCTTTACTGCCCCTGATGCGCCTTAATCTCCGCCACAAACTGCGGCCCATAGCGCTCCAGCTTACGGCTTCCCACCCCCGGCACCTCCGCGAACGCCTCCAGGGTCGTGGGCTTCGTCTGGGCCATAACTCGCAGGCTAGAGTCGGCGAACACTACGTAGGGGGGCACCGACTGGGCATCCGCGAGCCGCTTGCGCAGGGCGCGCAGTCGCTGGAACAGCTCCTCCGCCTCCGCCGGAATGGCCCGCTCTTCGGTAGCCACCGCTTCGACCTTGGGTAGGGCCACTTCCACCTGGCGCTGCTTGCGCAGCACCTCCCAGCTGAGGGCGTTGAGCCGCAGCACCGGGTAGCCGTCGTTGGTCTCGTCCAACAGCCGCTGATGCAGCAGAGAGCGACCCAGGGTGCGCCAGGCCTCCATGGAGCGATCGCGCCCGATGCCGTAGGTGGACAGCTGGTGGTGGCCGTTTTGGATCACCTTTTGCTTCTTAGAGCCCCGCAGTACGTCGATGATGTGGGCCATGCCAAAGCGCTCGCGGCAGCGGGCCACGCAGGAGAGAAACTTTTGGGCCTCGATGGTCCAGTCTTCGGTGGGGACGGGGTTGCGGCAGTTGTCGCAGTTGCCGCAGCTGCCCGCAAATTCCTCGCCAAAGTAGGCCAGCTGAATGGTGCGGCGGCAGGTGGTGCCCTCGGCGTAGTCCAGCACCTGGCGGAGCTGCTGCCGGCCAATGCGCTGCTCCTGAGGGTCGGACTTTTGGTCAATCAGATACTCGATGGTGCGAATGTCGCCATAGCCGAGGAACAAGGTGCACTGGGCCGGCTCCCCGTCGCGCCCCGCTCGCCCCGCCTCCTGGTAGTAGCTCTCCAGGTTGCGGGGCAGGTCGTAGTGCACCACAAAGCGCACGTCGGGCTTGTTGATGCCCATGCCAAAGGCCACCGTCGCCACAATCACCTGCACGTCGTCCCGCACGAAGCGCTTCTGGTTTTGCGATCGCACCCCGTCACTCAGCCCCGCGTGGTAAGGCAGCGCCGACACGCCGTCATCCTGCAGCTTCTGGGTCAGCTCGTCGACGCGGCGGCGGCTGAGGCAGTAGACAATGCCCGATTCACCGCTGGCGCTGCGAACCAGCTTTAGCAGATCGTAATAGACCAGCCGCTGCTTGGGGCGCACCTCATAGTAGAGGTTAGGGCGGTTGAAGCTGGCCACGTGCACCACGGGCTGCCGCAGCGCGAGCTGGGCCATGATGTCTTCCCGCACCCGCTCCGTAGCCGTAGCGGTAAGTGCCGTGAACGGTACCTCAGGGTAGCGCAGCCGCAGCCGCCGCAGCTGGCGGTACTCAGGGCGAAAATCGTGGCCCCAGTCTGAAACGCAGTGGGCCTCATCAATGGCCACCCCAGCCAGCCCCACCTCTTCCCGCACCTCGTCCAAAAACATCAGGAATCGCTCCTGCAGCAGCCGCTCCGGGGCCATGTAGAGCAGCTTGATTTTTCCAGAGAGCACCGCCTGCTGCCGCTGGCGCACCGCTTGCCCATCGAGGCTGCTGTTGAGGAAGGTAGCCTCGATGCCAATGTCCTGCAGCGAGTCGTCTTGGTCCTGCATCAGGGCAATTAGGGGTGAAACCACCACCGTGACGCCCCGCTTCAGCAGGGCGGGAAGCTGAAAGCATAGGGACTTGCCGCCTCCTGTAGGCATCACCACCAGCACGTCCTCGTTACGGAGCGTGGCGTCAATGATGTCGGCCTGGCCGGGGCGAAACTGTTCGTAGCCGAAGTACTGCTTGAGTGCCGTGAGTGGAGACTGAGAGATTAAGACTTGGGAAAACGAATCGACCATAGATTCCGTCAGAATACGCCGTCAGAATGCACTGTGGCCCCTCGGTAGATCTAAGAGCCCCTCTATAGCCTAACGAGTTATGTCCAGTGCGTTAATATCTCATCCACTGATTGTGGAGTGACTATGGAGCACCACGGCCAGCACGCTACGTCGTACGAGATTAGTTATATAAGGCAACAGAGTATCTAATATTCGACATAGTACTTAAGATAACGCCGGGTCAATTTTAATATTTGTCAGGTATGGCTTTGGGTAGGTGGATTAGTAGGTACCCGCTAGCTAATATATAAATGTACTAAATACAAGCTGTATGGGCATTGTGTCGCTTGACCCAGAGCTAAACCCCGAAGGAGAACGATGTCAGGGGGAAGGGCAGCTAATTAGTCCCTAATAACTGTAGAGCGGTTGCAGAGTTTTTATCGTTTCCTTTGCTTAATTCCTGTCAGGGGAAGGTTAAACCCTTCGTCAGAGCGATCCGAGATGGGAACCAACCTATATTAGGTATAAATTACTTACGGCCTTGTAGCCGCGAGTCGAATTGCTATGCTGCAGCGCTAGGCCCGTATGCCTGGTGTCGTAATTCCATTAGGCCTTGACCGCTTGGGGCACTGGTCTAAATCGTCTCCAGCGCCCGCGCTAAAACGTCTGGACTAGCTTGTCTGAGTCCCTTCAACTGCACCACCGCAGGCTTTCCAGCCCGAGATGCCGCCCTGAATAGCCGCTACCTTTTCGTAGCCTGCCTGGCGAAGCTGGCCGGCCGCTTCAGTCGCATCGGCATCGGCATCGCCGTACACGAACAGGTCGCGGCTAGCCTCTAGGCCGTGCTTGTTGCGCACTGCGGCCACCAAGTCATCCATAGGCACATTGATGGCCCCAAGAATGCGCTCGCCGTCAAAACTTTCTTTAGAGCGCACGTCCAAGATAGAGAGCGCAGGCTCTCCCCAGTTGAGGCGCTCTTTGAGATTGTTCGCGGCCACAGTCTGCCCCATCTCTGGAGGGGTCGGCAGTGGGTCAGTTACGGCGTCCTTGGCAGATTTGATGGTATCGTCAACGTCACCCATGGGGTTACCTCGTCTACGTCACCCGAATCGTAATCAATGCTACGTCTTATTGTGTCTTCCCCTGGTCAGAGTTTTCGCTAAAGTTTGTCAGAGGAGTGAGCTAGCCACAGTAAGTCATCACAGACAGTAAGCCGTCACAGACAGTAAATCGTCACAGCAGGTCATCAAGAAAACTTCGTTAAAAGACCCAGCAGCGTCTTAGACCGAGGCGTCAAGAGCGTACGCCTGTAGGCATCAGCCGCCTTCTTAATCGCCTCGGCTTCTGTCGGATAGGGATGAATAACGCTCGACATCTTGCTGAGCCCGATCTTATGAACGATCGCCGTCGTCACCTCGCTGATCATTTCCCCGGCGTGGGGAGCCACAATCGTCGCCCCCAGAATCTCGTCAGAGCCCTGCTTGTGCAAAATCTTCAGGAAGCCTTCGTCGTCGCCCTCCGCTAGCGCCCGGTCCACGTCGTCGAAGTTTATTTTGATGGTGTGGGTGTCGATGCCCTGCTCCTGGGCTTCATCATCGTAAAGCCCGACATGGGCGATCTCAGGGTCGGTGTAGGTGACCCAGGGCATCACCAAATCGCTGAGCTTAGATCGCCCCAGGCCAAAGGGCGCAAACAGCGCATTCTTAATTACGATGCGGGCGGCTGCGTCCGCCGCGTGGGTGAATTTCCAGTTCATGCAGATGTCACCCGCCGCAAAAATCTTTGGGTTGCTGGTCACCAGGTTGTCGTCCACGATCACGCCGCGCCGAGGATCGTACTCTACGCCCGCCTCGTCGAGGCCCAGGCCATCGACGTTAGGCGCACGGCCCGCCCCCACCAAGATTTCGTCTACGACGAGGGTTCCCGAGGTGCCGTTGCCTTCGTAGGCAATCTGCTTGCCTTGGGGAATGGCTGAGACCCGCTTGAGCTTGGCGTTGAGCACCAGCTGAACGCCGTCTTCTATCATAGACCGCTGCACGATCTCTGCCGCATCGGTGTCTTCTTTGTTGAGCAGGTGGCCGTGGCGGTGGAACAGCACCACGGCCGTCCCCAGCCGCTGGAAAGACTGAGCTAGCTCACAGCCAATCGGTCCGCCCCCAATTACAGCGATCCGCTTGGGCTGCTCTGTCAGGTTGAACACCGTTTCGTTGGTGAGGTAGCCCGCTTTGTCGATACCTTCTATGTTAGGGTGCACCGCTCTACCGCCGGTCGCAATCACTGCCTTTTTGAAGTGTAGCTTGGCGTCCCCGACCTGCAGGCAGTCCCGACTAATGAAGTGGCCATGGCCCAAAAAGACGTCCACACCCGTTTTCTTGGCCCCCTCCGCTGAGTCGACCGGGCTAATCTCAGCCCGCACCTTGCGCACCCGCTCCATTACCGCTGGAAAGTCAACGGTGACCGTCTCCGGAGGCTGCACGCCGTAGGGCAGCGATCGCTTCATCTCAGCCACAGCGCGCCCTGAGCGGATAATCGTTTTAGAGGGTACACAGCCGACGTTCAGGCAGTCTCCCCCCATTAGGTGCTTTTCCACCAGCGCCACTTTGAGACCGATACCCAGCCCAGCGGCCCCTTTGGCTACGACCAAACCCGCCGTTCCCGAGCCTACGACCACAAGGTCGTAGCGCGCCTGAGGTCGGGGATTTTGCCAGTCGCTGGGGTGAACGTTGTTCACTAGCGCCTGGTTGTACTTATCCATTGGCGGAATAGTAACGGGTTGGACAGGGGAACGTGTCATGGCGGTTATCTGAGCTTTTGATGAACAGGGCAAATTTCTAGATAGAGGCAAGCGCGTACAGCAAGCGCTGCAAAACGCTGTGGAATGGTACAACCGTTGCTAGCCGTCAAGCTGTACGTCAGCATCTGCCTTCTCATCTACGGTGCTGTCGAGCGCCTTGCGGGCGACGCGAGTGACGTAGAGGGTCACAGCGACGGTGGCGATAAAGCCGACGATGCGTATGGTCCACTGCACAGCAGCATTATCTGGCGCTTCGCCCGCGCCCAGGGTAGCGAGGTTGCCGGCCAGCGAGCCTAGATAGACATACATGATCGTACCGGGCAGCATGCCAATACAGCCCAGCACGTAGTCCCGCAGCGAAACGCCGGTGAGACCGTAGGCGTAGTTGAGTAGGTTAAAGGGAAATACGGGAGACAGGCGCGTGAGCAGCACGATTTTAAAGCCCTCCCGCCCAACTGCCGTGTCAATCGCCTTAAATTTCTGATTGCCGTCAATTTTTTTGGCCACCCAGCCCCGTGCCAAATAGCGCCCCACCAAGAAGGCGGCCGTTGCGCCAATGGTCGCGCCGATGAATACCAGCAGTGAGCCCTGCACAACGCCGAAGACTACGCCCGCCCCCAGGGTGAGAATGGAGCCCGGTAGAAACGCCACCGCTGCTACGACATAGAGGGCAATAAAGGCGATCGCTCCCGCTGGCCCTAAACCCTGGATCCACTCTAGAGCGGACTGAAGCCACTGCTGGGGCGCAAACCCCGCCGAGTCTTGGGCGATCGCAGGGGATGCGGCCAAAAAGAAGGCGGCAATGGTCAGAAGCGCTCCCTGGAGCAGCCGACGCAGGTATCGAGAGAGCGGTCTTGATGAGGATGCTTTAGCGATAGACCTAGCGGCAAATATGGCGGTGGCCGCTGTAGCGGCAGGATTTCGTCTAGTCATGGTGCTCTCCTACGACAAGGGCGAGATATTCAATGCTGTCATTACCGTAGAGGTCAAGGCTTAGGTCAGCATGATGCGAGTCTGAAACCTATATTAAAGCGGGCCAGCCCTGAAAAAGTTAGACCAGACTGAGAGCTTTGACGAGGTAACGCTAAAAGCGAGATAATGTGGCGCTGTGCCGAGGATGCTTTATCAGTGCTGCGTACTGACCGGTTACGCGAGCCAGCGACAGGCGAAAACACACCGCCGAGTGCTGCCGCGCTATCCGAAAATTTGCCCATAGCGGTTCAAACTGGTGCGCTCTGCAGACGGCTTTGGGGGCACCCTTACCTAAGGGATACCATTGCTCTGGCACTACGACTGAGTGATTATCGTCACGCTGTATATAGATTGCCAGTCTACTCCATTACTAACTTATCGCCGATGTGGGGTGTCCTTAATGTCGCGGTTCACCATGACGCAGCAATACGGGCCTATAGAGATTAGATTATGAACCAAATGCGAATATAGGGTCGGGAACCGCCTCAGCACCACTTTTCCCATCGTTGCAAGCCCCAAATAGCTGCTTCGCGTCGTGAAGAATTCTTAAAGATATTAAGATTTCTCAAGGTGATTGTTTATCAGGCCGTTAAAATTAAATATTGAAGAGATTTGGGTTGAAGTGTCTAGCGTATATTGAAATATCATGACGCGCTTTAAAGTTATTAACTTGCTCGGATATATTTTCTCGAAAGTTGCGTAAAGATCGATTTTTTAAAGCTCGTGTTTGCTATGTATAGAAGCGTCAAAAGAGGGTTGCTTACCGTTGAAAACCTGATAATCTTGGGGTTCGCTTTTTTTAGTTTTTTCGGCGTTCTCCAGCACGAAATGTGGCGAGATGAAATTCAAGCCTGGCTGCTGGCGAGAGATAGCGATTCGATTGTCGATCTCTTTCAGAATATGACCTATGAGGGTCATCCAGGGCTGTGGCACCTCTGCCTCTACGGACTCAGCCAAATTACGGCTAATCCCCTAATTATGCAGATGTTTCATCTGCTGATATCGATTGGGATTGTCTACCTGCTCGTCAAGCGATCGCCTTTCCCAACGTTTCATAGGGCTTTGCTTCCGTTTGGATATTTTATATTTTTTGAATATACATTTATCAGCAGAAGCTACAATATCGGCGTATTTCTACTGTTTTTATTTTGCGTTGTATACGCTTATTTCGGGCGGCGATATTTGGCGCTGAGCGCTATTATAATGCTGCTTGCCAATACCAGCGCCTATGGTTTCTTGGTGGGCCTGTCGTTGATGCTCTTTTTGAGTTTAAGCGCCAAAGAACTAAGCGCAAAAGAAGCCGATGCCGGTAAAAGCGGCGATCGCTGGAAAATGCCGACCAGGCTGATCTTTGGGCTTGCGATTGCCGGGCTGGGCTGCCTTATTTCAGCGCTGCAGATCATTCGCGGCGCTATTCCCCAAATTACTGAAGCTTTAGGGCTTCAGGCAATGGGCTCAGCATCTGGGCAATCGCTGACCCTTGTTTCAGCGGCGCTGGGTGCTGGGCCTCTGTTGCCAGAAAACATTCGCCGCTTTGTCGAGGCCACCGCAGATATTTGGCGAAGCTACACCGCTGTTCCAGCGCTGTTCCAGTCCTGGTTTTGGAATAGCAATATTCTAGATATTCTCAGCGAGAGATTTGATGCCGTTTTATTCTATGGCGTTCCGATTGGCACCTGTATCGCCTTCCTCATTTCCCCGCTGCTGGTGTTAGCGGTTGCCTATCTCCTCTCAGCCGATCGCACGGTGCTGTCGACCTATCTGCTTGGCACCTCAGCGCTGGTGCTCTTTAAGGCCGTAGTTTACGACAGCACATCTGCGCGGCATCGGGGACATTTATTCATTATCTTAATCGTCTGTTTTTGGCTGATGGAAGTGCGGACGGCAGCTCGCGCCGTTAGTTCAAAGACTGGTCCGCCGCAAGCTGCTTTGGGCGCAAACCATAAGCGATCGCTTCGGCTGCGATTTCTCTCTGTAATCTTGTGTCTGCAGGCGATCTCTGGCCTCTATGCCGCTAGCGCTGACTACCTACGACCCTTTTCGGCAGGTGAAGCGGCGGCGACGTTTATTCAGCAGCAGGGATTGGCTGAAGCGCCGATTTTTGGAAGCGACTACCGACATGCTGCCGTTATTTCGGGCTATTTGAATACTCCCATCTATTATCCCGAAAAACAGGACGTCGGAAGTTTTTGGACCAGTAGACTGCCCGAAATCGAGGATCAAAGCGAGCTGATTCAGCAGATTGAGGTCTGGGTAGCGGCCGGCGAAGACAATCGCCTCCTCGTCCTGACGGAGCCGCTAGCCCTACCGCTCAATACAACCCTGAAGATCGAAGAGGTCGTGCGCTTCGAGGATGCCATCAGCCTAGAGAAGTTTTATCTCTATATGGTGACCGCTACATAAGTGGCTGGCCGCGAGTGGACGGTGCCAAACAAACGGTACCAAGCAAACGATATTTGGTTCAGCGCTCGTCGCACTGCTGCGACATAGAGCCAAATCGCGTGTAATATCGCAAGATTTGCAGCGAAGTCTCGTTACGAATATCGAGTCTGTAAACGTTGCGCTGCCATATGGGTGGGTCTATACGCTGATACATACGACTAATCTGTTGATTAGAGCGGGCCTTAAACTCATCAATAATATCTTCAACTTCATGATGCTTTGCCATCGTAGCGGCGTCTAAAAGCAGAATGCCTCGGATACCGCTAGGCGTGATGGCGAACTCATCGAGGTGGAGGCAGGGATGGTACTGGGGCAGCGCTAGCCAATAGCTCCGTATCGCTTGACCACTGGCATTGAGCTGTATCTCACCATTGAATACTTCGCCGAGCAGGCCGGCTCGCGGATGCGCGTATAGGGCAACGAAATGGGCTCTCATGGTGGAGTAATCGTATTCACCGAACTGCGCTGACAGCCTACGATCGCTTGCCAAACAATATGCCATAGCCCAACACCCTGAATAGACCCATCTGGAGGGGTTTTCTGCTCGAGCGCTACAGGACATTGCATCGCCTCTAGCGCTTGAGTGCGTGCTAGTTCATATATACTGTTTTTATGGCGATTTACAGCGGTTAGCGACAAGAATACCATGCCCAATCTACTTCTGATTGAGAGCCCCGGTAAGCTAAAAAAGCTAGGGCAGATTTTAGGTGCTGGCTGGATAGTAAAAGCCAGTATGGGGCATGTCCGGGAGCTGGCTAACGACGGTGAGGACGCCCTCGGCTTTGACTTAGGCTCTAGTACCGTCACCTGTCGCTACCAGCCCCGCGACGCTCGCGCTAAGAAGGTGATCTCGGAGCTCCGTCAGGCCGTCAAGCGGGCCGATGCGGTTTACATCGCCACCGACCCCGATCGCGAGGGGGAGACTATCGGCTGGCACCTGCAGGAGGCGCTGCGTCTTAAAACCCCGCGGCGAGTGGTTTACAGCGAGATTACTCCCCAGGCCGTGAGGGCGGCGATCGCTCAACCCCGTACCTTAGATGGGAACCTGGTGGCGGCGGGCCGCGCCCGTGACTGCTTAGACAAGCTAGTCGGCTACAAGGGCAGCCGTCACGTGGTCTGGCCGCTGAACAACGGCGCTAAGTCTATGGGGCGAGTGCAGAGCGCCACGCTGCACCTGCTCTGTCAGCGGGAGCGAGAGATTCAGGCTTTTGTGCCTCAGGACTACTGGAGCGTCTGGGTGAGCTACGGCGAGGGGTTTAAGGCGTTCTACCGCAGCAGCCCTAAGCCAAAGCGCAAGGCCAAAGGCGCAGAAGAGTCATTGGGTAAAGAAGGCGATCGCGTCACGTCTCAAGCGCGGGCCGAGGCCCTAGTGGCTATAGCCCGCGCCCACCCGCACCAGGTCGTTGCCCTGGAGGCCAAGCAGACTAAGCAGTCGCCGCCGCCCCCTTTTATCACCTCCTCTGTGCAGCAGGCCGCTGGCTCAAGGCTGCGCTTCAGCCCAGAGCAGACCATGAAGGTGGCCCAGGCCCTCTACGAGAAAGGCTACATTACCTACATGCGCACCGACTCGATAAGCCTGGCGGCCCCATTTTGTCAGGCGGTGCGCCAGTATTTACAGCAGCACGACCCCGATAACCTGCCCCAAAGCGCCACCCGACATCGGGGCGTCAAGGGGGCCCAGGAGGCCCACGAGGCTATCCGCCCCACCGATATCAATCGTCTGCCAGAAGAGCGGCGCGAGCTGTCTTCGGATCAAGCTAGCCTCTACGCCCTGATTTGGAACCGAGCCGTGGCCTCCCAGTGCGCCCCCGTCCGGCTGCGCAAAACGCGCCTGGTGACTCAGTCGGGTGAGGCCTACTGGGAGGCGCGGGGTCAGGTGGTGGAATTTGCCGGCTATACCCGCTATTGGAACAACCTCAGCGCTGATGCCGTACTGCCCGACCTCAGCCAGGGTCAGACTCTAAATTTGCAGCAGGCCCAGGCCGACCCAAAGCAGACCCAGCCGCCGCCCCGCTACGGCGAGCCGAAGCTGGTGAAGCTGATGGAGCAAAAGGGCATCGGTCGCCCTAGCACCTATGCCCCCACGATTAAGACGCTGCGGCAGCGCAGCTATGTGGACCTGCGTCAGGGAAAGCTGACGCCTACAGCCCTGGGGCTCTCCCTAGACGCAGCCCTACAAACCCTGCTGCCAGACCTGATTCAGCCGGAGTTTACCGCCCAGATGGAGGCGTCGCTGGATGCGATCGCCGCTGGAAGCCAGGAGTGGCAGGCTTATCTAACGGACTGGCATCAGAGCTATTTTGCCCCGGCTCTAACCCGAGCGCGGCAGCAGTTGCCCGCAGCGCTGACTTCAGCGCAGTCTATGGCGGGCCCGGTCGAAGGGGCATCGGGTCGTCGGCCTGCCCAGTTGACTGACGCTAGCGCCGCTTCTGGGTCAGCGTCTAAGTTGGACCGGTCTGAAATGAACCCATCTAGATCGGGCCGGCCTAAAACGGGCCGGCCTAAAACGGGCCGGTCTAAGGCAAGCGCGTCGAAAGCAGCACAGCCCTGCCCCACCTGTGGTGAGGCGATGAATAAAGTCTCCTCTCGGTCTAAAAAGCTCAAAGCCAAGCATTTTCTGCGCTGCTCGGGCAGCTGCGGCACCGTGATGTTTTGGAACACCAAAGTGAAACAATACGAGCTGCCCTACGCCCAGCGCCGCGCCACCAGTCCAGAGAACTTTACGGACCACCCCTGCCCGGTGTGCGGCGCGCTGCTGGAGCGCTATGCCTACAGCAAAGACGGCCAAGACAAGGTGATGCTGCGGTGTTCGATATTGGACAACCGTCGCGGTAAGTGCAAAGAAGTGGCATTCTTTCAAAGTCGGGGCGAATTTTGGTCACCCAAGTTTGGTACTCTCGCTGAGAAAGTTAGGAATTAGCTTGGGCGGTATATGTGGCGACTTCTCAAACGCAACGTCTGAGTTTTTTAACATCTGGATGCAAGGGTAATGGGGCGAATTCAATTCAGTAGTGTGCGATAGCGTATGGCATAAATACGGCTCGCTTCTTAGAAATTGTCGAGGTCGTGGGTGCTTTGCCCTACACAAACAAGGACTGACGTGCACTGAGCGATTCGAGCTGCTGGGGTTGAATGTTATCGATTGCTACTAGAGCGTCGCCATTGAGGCTTATCCGCGTACCGTTGCCTAACGTCTCGAACGAAACGTTAGGAGAATCAACGCCTAGGACATCGAAGATGACTTTGCCTTCGCTCAGCGTCTGGAAGTTGGTGTTTCGAGTTGTATCAAAAGTATCGATGCCGGTACTAGCATCTAGCTCTAGTTGAACGGTATAAGTCCCATTGGGACCATTGATTTCGACCAGGTCATTGCCTAATCCCGAGTTGATGATGCCGCCTCCTGCGGAGGCGAAGATCTGATCATCGCCATCACCAGCGAAGAGTCGGTTGCTAACGCCACCATTGTCACGGATAACATCATCTCCACCATCAGTGGATATCGCGTCGTTGCCGCTGCCGGTATTGATACGTTGGCTACCCTCTCCAGTGATGAAGGTGTCATTACCCCCGTTGCCGTTAAAGTCGCGATCGCTGTCGCCACCGTTGAAGATGATGAAATTGTCGCTGCTGTCAAGTCGGTTGATAAAGTCGTCTGGATTATTGGAAATAATTGCTCCGCTGGGTGCTGCCACGGTGACCCTCGCGGTCGCAGTATCCGTCGATGTGCTGTTTGAAACGGTGTAGTCAAACGCTGCCTGGCCGATGAAGAAATCACTCGGCGTAAAGCGAACTTGATTATCGACGACTACCGTCTCCGACCGTAGCAAAAACTGGCTCAATTAGAGGCGATTCTATATTGGGGGAGAAAATCTCTAGCCGCAGCTCTGACCCGATGAAATCTGATAATGGAGCACCAGGTTCAACGTACTCCGTTGCCCCAAAGATCTCTGCAGGGATTGGCGAGACTGAGGCCATCACCGTGCCTGCACCCGTAGCCCGATCAATCTCGAGCTGCTCACCAGCAGAGGTGTAGCCCACCAGCGTTCCCAGCCCGTCCACCGTTATGCCGTAGACTTCCTCAAAGCCAATATCCCCAACCTCGGTGAAGGTGCCGTCTAGGGTGATGCGATACAGCGTATCGGTTTCGCCATTATCAGCTGTGGACCAAAACCAGTTGTTCGCCTCATCAAAGACAATATCGCCGCTACTCGTGAATGCTGGTAGCGTGGCAACGAGGCTAGCCACGCCTGTAGTCTTGTCGATACTGTAGAACCCCGAACCACCCGCGCCATAAAGCTGACCTGCATTATCAAAGCCTAGGGCATTGATCAGAGCTGTAGTACCAACGTCTCCGACCAATGCTGCAGTTCTGCCTTCAACGTCAATTTCGTAAAGTTCACTACCAGATACACCAAACAGCACTTCAGCACCGTCGCCTGCAATGTCGTTTAGAACAACAGTATTTGCGTCAATACCGGTAAGCGCGCCGGTAGCGTTATTGATGATACCCAGGTCACCATTTGAAAGCGAGACTAGCGTTCTGCCTACAGGTACAGTCACGGTACATACTCCCCAATTCTCAGCACCTAATACTGAATCATGGAGAGCGAAATAGCGGTTCTTGCAAATGTTTTCTTTAGGTTTGAATCACATTTTGATACGTAGTGGATTTACTGACGCATGTAATGTATTTTGAATCACAACGTCTGCGCAATTATTAAGCTGTAGCGATCGCCGTTAAAAACCTGCCGCGTCTTCTACAAACCTGTGTTCATGCGAAGCGATCGCCCCACTATTGCCAACATTTCTAAACGAAGCGACACCGTCCCTAGAGTCCCCTCTCTTTCCATTGCTTCGGATCACGCTTGACGTGAAAGCAAGCGATCACGACAACTTTGCTGTCCTCAACGATGTAAAAGATACCGTAGGGGAATCTTCGAACAAGCGCCCGACGGATCTGCCGATGAACTGAAGCACATGCTAACGGATTCCGCGCGATTTTAGAAAAGCAGGCATCAACAGCACGGATAAACTCGGAACCCAAACCTCGTTCACGGACTTCGTAATACTTATAGGCATCCTGAATATCAAACTCTGCCTCAGGGCGAATCAAAAGCGTATAGGCCATTACTCCGCGCTAAGGCGCTCCTTAACAGCTCGCCAGCTCGATCCGGCTTCCGGGTTTTGACTATATCGTTCAAGGCGACGATCCAGCTCTTGCTGCTGCGGCTCAGTGACAGGCAATACTTCTGGAGTGTAGAGAATGCTATCCCAAAGATCTTCAGCAAGCTGTATGCGTTCAGCAATGCTCATTTCGCTGATATCGACACTTAATAGAGGCTGCATACCGTCTTCTTGAAGTAATCTGAACGGGCCATGCCATCTATTCTAGCCAGAAATCTCCGCCTCACCGGAGAAAAGTCAAATTTCCCCGTGCCCCTTACTCATTAGCCTTTTATGACGTCTGGGGGGCGATCGCCCCTGTAGGCATGGGCACTGAGTTGACCCTGGCAAAACCACGCATAAAAATTTCGGATATGACAGTATCTTTAACGACCCCTTAAACAAAAAGTCCGGACTTCTTAACAGTCAGATGCGACGGTAAGGGGGCAACTGTGAGCCAGTCAGCGCGCGAGGGCGTGCGGTATTCCTGTGGCTACGCTTTCTTAAAAAGATACCGACGTCAGCAGCCAAGCTGTCTTGCAATTGGCCTGAGAAATGAGCATAGGAGTCTTCTCACCATGGCATCTACTACCGTATTGGAAGGATTTGCGTCCCTCCCCGCTGATACCTTTTCCGAAGGTCCTCAATCCGGCGCAGACAACGGCAACGTTGACGCAGTCCTGCGTATTCAGCCCATCTCTGCCAATGGCCGCACTGGCCCCTTCGACGGTCAGCCCGTACAGGGCTTTAGCGCCGTACAGTTTGCCCCCAGCAGCGAGGGCGACACATTTTGGTTTTTGTCCGACAATGGCTTTGGCGGCGAGGCCAACAGCACCGACTATCTGCTGCGCCTGTACCAGGTTGCGCCCAGCTTTAATGGTCAAGAAGGCGACGGCAGCGTTGAGGTTCAGGGCTTTGTCTCCTTCAGCGACCCCAGCGGCCTCATCCCCTTCGAAATTCAGAATGGCGACACCGAGGAGCGCCTGCTGACGGGCACCGATTTTGATATTGAGTCGTTTGTGCTCGACGCCAACGGCGACATTTGGGTCGGCGAGGAGTTTGGTCCCTTCCTGCTTCACTTCAACGACGAAGGCGAGCTGCTCGAAGCCCCCATCGCCACCCCTAACCCCGTAGAGCTGGGCACCCTCAACGGCCAAGATCCGCTGGTAATTGGCCACCGGGGCGCGAGCGGCGACTTCCCTGAGCACACCCTACAGGCCTACAAAGCGGCGATCGCTGCCGGTGCGGATTTTGTTGAGCCCGACCTAGTGATTACCAGCGACGGCGTGCTGATTGCCCGTCACGAGCCGACCCTAGCCCAGGTGGAGCTAGATGAAAATGGCGAGATTGCGCTAGATGCCGACGGCAATCCCATGGTGCTGCAGAACAGCAGCCTGACCACCAACGTAGCGGAGCTAGAGCAGTTTGCAGATAAGCTTACCGTCAAGTCGCTGGACGGTGCCCTAGTAGGGGGCTGGTTTGCTGAGGACTTTACTTTAGAGGAAATCAAGCAGGTGCGGGCCCGCCAGTCCCGCGATTTCCGCGATCCCAGCTTTGACGACCTGTTTGAGATTCCCACCCTGGAGGAGGTAATCGAGCTGGTGCAGGCGGTGGAGGCCGAGACCGGCGTGGCCGTGGGCATCTACCCCGAGACCAAGCACCCCACCTTCTTCGATGAGCAGGGCCTGTCCCTAGAAGAGCCGCTGATTCAGGTGCTTCAGGACACCGGCTTCACCGACCCCAGCCGCATCTTCATCCAGTCTTTCGAAATCGCCAACCTGCTGGATCTCCAGGGACAGCTAAACGAAG
>JBHJHD010000050.1:0-32604 GCA_050331115.1 Elainellaceae cyanobacterium | reverse complement strand
AGAGTAGGAATCATCAGTACCCCGAACCAACCGATATATAGCCGGTTGTTGGTGCTGGTGACCCACTCGCAGAACTGCTGCCATACGTTAGCGCTGGTAGAGCGCTGCTGTAGGGTAGTAGTCATATGAAATGAGTGCCTTATTGAAAAGTTAATTGGGAATGAGCACTTGCTCACCCCGTGTAAGTAATATAAAACAAAGGTTGAGTTTTGTAAAGCGATTTCATCTATTTCGTTACATTGCTGAGCGGCCTGGCCCTGCCGTATTCCTAACGTCGTTACAGTTTTTTCAACTGGGCTCCATCGGGGTGAGATTTGTACGACCTTAGAGCAATGAAGTCTTTAAGCCAGGTGCGAAATCCCAATGATGCTGCAAAATCAACTCGCTCAAATTGCCGACAAGCTCATTCCAGTTCGCCGTAGCCTGCTGCTAGCGCCCGCTGCGCTTTTGATTGTAGGGCTGACCATGCAGCCCGCTTGCGCCCAGGAAACCCTTAGCCGCGTCCTGTCGGTCACGGGTCGGGGCAGCGAGGCGGCGCCGACCTCAGCAACGCGAGTCTCGGTCGGGGTACAAGTCGACGCACCCACGGCGGAGGCGGCTCAGTCGGAAGCGGCCCAGCGCTCGACCGAGGTCGTCGAGAGGCTGCAGTCTGAGCAGGTCGATAAGCTCGAAACTGCCGGCATCACCCTCAACCCGCGCTATGACTACTCTGATAACCGGCGGCGACTCGCGGGCTATACGGCCACTAACACCGTCAGTTTCGAGGTGGAAACCGAGCGGGCGGGTGAGCTTTTAGACGACCTCGTGCAGGCTGGGGCGACCGACATCAATGGCATTAGCTTTATCGCCAGCGATGCGGCGATCGCCACGGCGCAGCAGCAGGCGCTCCAAGAGGCGGTTCAAGATGCTCAAGGCCAGGCGGCTGCAGTGCTGGAGGCGCTCGGGTTCACGTCGCAGGAGATTATCGGGATTCAGGTCAACGGCGCAAGCACGCCGCCCCCTGTTCCGTTTCCTGTAGAGCGGGCCGAATCCCTCGCCGCTAATGATGCGGCGTCAACCCCCATTGTGGGTCAAGAGCAGCAGGTGAACGCCTCTGTGACGCTTCAGGTTCGGTATTAGCGGCTGCGGTTTCTGTAAATGGGGTTTCTATAATAGAGGTAAGGACGCTAACGACGGACGCAGTGATGAACTTTTTAAGGCGATCGCATCTCAAACGAGCCAGCGCTGCTGCTCTGGTCTGCAGCGGCTTGCTGGCCGCAGCCCCGGCGCTCCGGGCCGTTCAGGTTGCCGATGGCACAGTCTTTTTCGATCGCCCTCCCCTGTTTGGAGAAGCCACCACAACCCGAGATGCGGCGGGCAGAGCCAATCCAGCCTATTACTTCACCCTCACCGTTCCTGAGGACGCTGGTGAGTCGCTGCAGCGCGTGGTCATCAGTCAGCGTAACGGCGACAGCACGTTCCGCGAAGTTGAGTTCGAGCCGGAAGATGCAGCGGCTTTCATTGGCACTAGCCGGCGGGGAGAGGCGCTTTCCCTAGGAGAAGTGATTTGGGACGACGAGAGCGAGGCGATATCTGTAGAGTTTTCTCCACCAGTGCCTCCCGGAACCGACGTTGCCCTGCGGCTTGAAGCAGACCGAAACCCGCGCCGGGGCGGCGTCTACCTGTTCGGCGTCACGGTCTTCCCAGAAGGCGAGCTGTCCCACGGGCAGTTCATCGGCTTTGGGCGGATTCACATCTACGACAGTTCAGACAGCGACTTTTTCTCGCGGCACCGTCGCTATCGCTATGGCGATCGCCGCCGTTAGCCTTCTTGGATCGTTACATCTCTTCTGGCAACGCTGCCTCAGGCGCTATGTCGGGTAAATTACAAAATGCCCGCCGCTAATTGCTCAAAAGGTCCCCTAAACCTGGTAGATTTGAGCGAGTATTAGTGAAATGGTCTTGAGGAAGATGAAAGTCCTAGTTATTGGTGGAGACGGTTATTGCGGCTGGGCAACGGCGCTATACCTTTCAAATCAAGGTCACGAGGTTGGAATTTTAGATAGCCTGGTGCGTCGCCACTGGGACAACACGCTGTGCGTTGAGACGCTGACTCCGATCGCTCCAATTCAAAACCGGATTCAGCGCTGGACCGACCTAACCGGCAAGCATATCGATCTATTCCTTGGCGATTTGACCGATCACGCCTTTACCGAAAAGACGATGCTGTCTTTTGAGCCCGAGGCAGTGGTCCACTTTGGAGAACAGCGCTCTGCACCTTTCTCCATGGTAGACCGCGAGCACGCCGTATTGACCCAGGTTAACAACGTGGTGGGCACCCTGAATCTGCTCTACGTTATGCGGGAGCACTTCCCCGACTGCCACTTGGTGAAGCTTGGCACCATGGGCGAGTACGGTACGCCCAACATCGACATCGAAGAAGGCTACATTACCATCGAGCATAACGGCCGCAAAGATACGCTGCCTTATCCAAAGCAGCCGGGCTCCTTCTACCACCTCAGCAAAGTCCACGACTCCCACAACATTCACTTTGCCTGTAAGATTTGGGGTCTGCGGGCCACCGACCTCAACCAGGGTATCGTCTACGGCGTGCTTACCGACGAGACCGGCATGGACGAGCTGCTGATTAACCGTCTGGACTACGACGGTGTGTTCGGCACCGCCCTCAACCGCTTCTGCATCCAGGCGGCTATCGGTCACCCGCTGACGGTCTACGGGTCTGGCGGCCAGACGCGCGCTCTGCTCGACATCCGCGATACGATTCGCTGCGTCGAGATTGCGATCGCCAACCCCGCTAACCCGGGTGAGTTCCGCGTCTTCAACCAGTTCACCGAGATGTTCAGCATCAACGATCTGGCGATGATGGTGAAGAAGGCCGGCAACTCCATGGGGCTAGACGTCGAGGTCAAAAATCTGGAAAACCCCCGCGTGGAGGCCGAGCAGCATTACTTCAACGCCAAGAACACCAAGCTGCTGGACCTGGGCCTAGAGCCGCACTACCTGTCGGATTCGCTGCTCGATTCGCTGCTCAATGTGGCGGTGAAGTATAAGCAGCGGGTGGATCAAAAGCAAATTCTGCCCAAGGTATCGTGGCGTAAGCCCTCGAACGCTTAGTTTCTGATTGCGTGAGGTGAGAAATGCGGATTGCCCTATTTACGGAAACCTTTTTACCTAAGGTAGACGGCATTGTAACACGTCTAAGCCAGACGGTGGACCACCTGCAGCGCCTGGGAGACCAGGTGCTCGTGGTGTCGCCAGACGGCGGGCTGACTGAGTATCGAGGTGCGAAGATATATGGCGTGCCGGGCTTTCCGCTTCCCCTCTATCCTGAGCTAAAGCTGGCGCTGCCGCGCCCCTCCATCCGTCAGGTAATGGAGGAGTTCAACCCCGATTTGGTGCACATCGTCAATCCGGCGGTGCTGGGGCTGGGCGGACTCTACTACGCCAAGTCTCTTGGCGTGCCGCTGGTGGCCTCCTACCATACCCATTTGCCTAAGTATCTAGAGCACTACGGCCTCGGGATGCTGGAGGGGGTGCTCTGGGAGCTGCTCAAGGCGATGCACAACCAGGCCGAAATCAACCTCTGCACCTCTACGGCGATGGAGGAAGCCCTCACGAGCCACGGCATTGAGCGGGTGGCCGTGTGGCAGCGGGGCGTCGACACCGAGATATTTCAGCCCCACCAGGTCAGCGCTGAAATGCGATCGCGCCTGAGCCAGGGCCATCCCGAGAGCCCGCTGCTGCTGTACGTGGGCCGCCTGTCGGCGGAAAAGGAGATCACGCGCATCAAGCCGGTCCTAGAGTCTATCCCCAACGCGCGACTGGCGCTGGTGGGCGACGGTCCTTACCGGCAGGAGCTAGAGCAGCATTTCGCGGGCACCGCCACCCACTTTGTGGGCTACCTTACGGGCGCAGATTTGGCGGCCGCCTTTGCCTCCTCAGACGCCTTTATTTTCCCCTCCCGCACTGAGACGCTGGGGCTGGTGCTGCTAGAGGCGATGGCGGCGGGCTGCCCGGTGGTGGCGGCGGGCACCGGCGGCATTACCGATATCGTGGATGACGGCGTCAACGGCTATTTGTTTGACCCCACCGACGAAAACGGCGCAATCGAGGCCACCCATCGCCTGCTGAGTCAGTCCGAGGAGCGGGACGCTCTGAGGAGTAGGGCCAGAGAGGAGGCCGAGCGCTGGGGCTGGTCGGCGGCGACGCAGCAGCTCCAGACGCTCTACCAGTCGGTGCTCGCTAAGCCAGACTTAATGGCGGCCTAGCTTTTAAAAAATCACCCCATCTGCGCCGCATACTGCGCCGCGCCAATCAGCCCCACCTTTGGGTTTAGCACGATATGCACCGGCACCTTCTCTAGCAGCGAGCTGACGCGCCCCTTCTCTGAAAAGGCCCGCATAAACGCGCCTGCCTTTAGCAGATCTAAATTCTTAGCGGCAATCCCCCCAGCAATAAATAGACCGCCATAGGGCAGCAGCTTCAGGGCGAGGTTTCCCGCCTCAGCGCCGTACGCACCGGAGAAAATCTCCATGGTGCGCTCGCTCAAAAAGTCCTCATCGTCCGCCGCTGCCGACATAGCGATCGCCGCTGCCGGGTCAATGGTTTTATCTTTTAGGCCCGTCTGGCGCTCCCACTCTCGTACGGCGTCCCCCACAATGGGGTCTTCTTCTGCCATTTGGCGATCGCGTAAGAACTGATAGATGGCTACAATCCCCTGGCCCGAGACGACCCGCTCGACCGAGACGCGGGTGATGTTGAACTTGTCGCGCAGGTACAGCAGCAGCTGGAACTCTAGCTCTGACCGCGGCGCAAAATCGGCATGGCCGCCCTCAGAGGGAAAGACGGCGTATCGACCTTTGCAGGGCACCAAGAAGCCCTGGCCCAGTCCCGTGCCGGCACCGATGACGGCGACGGGGGCGTCTGCCTGTTGCGGTACGTCCTGAAGGGTGTGCAGATCGGGGTGGTCGAGGGCCACCACGCCATAGCCCACGGCGGCAAAGTCGTTAATCAGCACCACCTGCGGAATCTTCAGGGTTTTCTCAAGGCGATCGCCTTCTAGCATCCAGGATAGGTTAGTTAAAGATGACCGGTTGTCGGCGACGGGGCCGGCAATCGCGAAACAGGCCCGCTCGGGGCTAGGGGTGACGCCTGTGGACGCCTGGGCCTCTTCAAAAAACTGCTGCACCACCGGCCCTAGATCGGGGTAATTTCCGCTGGTGTAGCGAGCTTCGTAAACGGCGTCTAGGCTGCCCGTCGCAGACGTCTTTACCAGCCTTAAAATTGTTTTGGTACCGCCGATATCTCCGGCCAAAAGCTGTGTCATAAGAATTTCTCCATAATTAATTAATGACGTGATAGTCGCGATAGGCCACTATTCCATCGATGCTGAAAACGCTAACGCCGCACCCATGAGCCAACCCATTGCCAATCTTCGAGAAGACTATACCCTCAGAACCCTAGAGCAAACTGAGGTTAGCCCTAATCCATTTCAACAGTTTCAGACCTGGTTTGACGAGGCGGTGAGCGCCGAAATTTTAGAGCCCAACGCCATGACCCTGGCTACGGCTACCGCCAGCGGCGTCCCTTCGGCCCGTATCGTGCTGCTCAAAGGCTTAGACGAGCGCGGGTTTGTGTTTTACAGCAACTACGAAAGCCGCAAAGGACAAGAGCTTGAGCAAAATCCCCACGCAGCGCTAGTGTTTTGGTGGGGCGCGCTAGAGCGGCAGGTCCGCATAGAGGGGACCATCAGCCGCACTAGTGGTGGCGAGTCGGACGCCTACTTCTATAGCAGACCAGAGGGTAGCCAGCTCGGGGCCTGGGCCTCAGACCAGAGTCGCCCCACTACGCGGGAGGCCCTAGAGCAGCGCGTGGCTGATCTGAAGGAAAAGTATGAGGATGCAGCGATTCCACGACCGCCCCATTGGGGGGGGTATCGGCTTAGCCCCAGCGTGATCGAGTTTTGGCAGGGCCGCTCTAGCCGCCTGCACGATCGCCTCGTATACCGGCGTCAGGGCAATAGCCCCTTGGGACCGTCTGACCAACGCTGGACAATTGATCGGCTTGCGCCCTAGCCTATTGCGCTGGCTCAGCTGCCTGCGGTATGACCCTCAATAAGAAAGGGCATGCAGCTGCATGCCCCATGGATCTCTATCAAATGTTTCTGCCAAACGCTGTCGAGTTTGGGCAGCGCTATGTGGTGGTTTGCTCAGCGTTCACGTCTACCGTGGTAGCTACCTGCTCAGGCTTCTCGGGCGATCGCTTTAGGAAACCTAGCAGGAGCTGAGAAACCTCAGTAACCAGCAGCGTAGCGACAAGACCGTCATCGATCCAGCCCACAATGGGAAAAACATCGGGCAGGACATCAACAGGCGAGAACAAATAAAGCAGCGTTGCGCCAATCAGCAGCCAGCGGTACTTAGGATGGCGGAGCGTGCTGCGGTACCAGCTGTAAAAGGCCTGAACAAGGTTGGTTGAATTTTTGGGCTCGGTTGACATGAGCGTTTCTCCTGCGGAGGCGGTATCTGAGCGTAACACCTCAATAGTGACAGACCCGCCTGAGGCTGAGGAGTGTAGATAACGCACCCTCTAGATTCGGCTTCCCTCCATGCGTCCATATAAGGAGAATATGCAAAAAATGCATTATTCAAATGAGTAAGCGGAATGCACGCTGAAAAAGCGTATCAAGGGCAACATTATCTATCTTTCGATTCTAGATAATTGAATCAATCCAAACTTAATCCCGCTAGAAACGTATTGAATATTACGGCGCGCTGCAGCGCCGATAATTAGGGTTAAGGCAACCGAATCAAGCTGTTGAGCGGTACGTGGTTTGACTCACAAGCAGGTGCCCTCCGGGGTTCTGACTGCATGCACCAAGGAGAAACTGTGACTAGCGTTGTCCCAAACAAGTCGGAAAAGCTAAATAAGTTCGAGCGCTTTAAGGCTGAAAAAGACGGCTTGGCGGTTAAGCGCGAGCTGGAGGAGTTTGCCAAGCTCGGATGGGAAGACATCGATGAGACCGATCGCGACCATCGACTCAAGTGGCTGGGCGTATTTTTCCGCCCCGTTACCCCCGGCAAGTTTATGCTGCGGATGCGGATGCCCAACGGTATTTTAACTGGCGAGCAGATGCGCGTTCTGGCCGAAATTGTGGAGCGCTACGGCGAAGACGGCAACGCCGACATCACCACGCGGCAAAACCTGCAGCTGCGGGGCATTCGGCTAGAGGACGTGCCCGACATTTTTGAGCGGCTCGAAAAGGCAGGCATGACCTCCATGCAGTCGGGCATGGACAACGTGCGCAACATCACCGGCTCCCCCATGGCGGGCATCGACGCTAGCGAGCTGCTCGACACCCGCGCTTTGGTGAAGCAGGTCCAGGACATGATCACCAACTGCGGTGAGGGCAACCCCGAGTTCACCAACCTGCCGCGCAAGTTCAACATCGCTATCGAAGGTGGGCGGGACAACTCTGTACACGCCGAAATCAACGACATCGCTTTTGTGCCAGCCTACCGAGAGGGTAAGCTGGGCTTCAACGTGCTAGTGGGGGGCTTCTTCTCCGCCAAGCGCTGCGAGGCGGCGATTCCGCTAGACGCCTGGGTGCCGCCGGAAGAGGACGTTGTAGTGGGGCTGTGCCGCGCCATCCTAGAGGTATATCGGGACAACGGCCCCCGCGCCAACCGGCAGAAATCGCGCCTAATGTGGCTGATTGACGCGTGGGGCGTGGAGCGGTTTCGCGCTGAGGTTGAGAAACAGATGGGCCGAGCGCTGCTTACTGCCGCACCTGAGGACGAAATCGACTGGGACAAGCGGGACCACATTGGCGTCCACAACCAGCAGCAGGAGGGCTACAGCTACGTGGGGCTGCACGTGCCCATTGGGCGGCTGTACGCCCCCGATATGTTTGACCTAGCCCGCATTGCGGAGGTGTACGGCGGCGGCGAGATTCGCCTGACGGTGGAGCAAAACGCCATTATTCCCCACGTGCCCAGCGATCGCCTCGACACCCTGTTGAAAGAGCCGCTGCTGCAGCGCTTTACCCTCGACCCCGCGCCGCTAACCCGGTCGCTTGTCTCCTGTACAGGCTCCCAGTTTTGCAACTTTGCCCTCGTCGAAACCAAAAACCGGGCGCTGGCCATGGCCCAGGAAGTGGAGTCGGAGCTTGAGCTGCCCAGTTCAGTGCGCATCCACTGGACCGGGTGCCCCAATTCCTGCGGCCAGCCCCAGGTGGCGGAGATTGGCTTCATTGGCACCAAGGTGCGCAAGGATGGCAAAACCGTTGAAGGCGTCGACGTTTACATGGGCGGCAAGGTGGGTAAAGACGCCCAGCTGGGCGAGCGGGTGATGAAGAGTATTCCCTGTGACGAGCTGAAGCCAGTGCTGAAAGAGCTGCTGGTGGAGCACTTTGGCGCTAAGCCGAAGCAGGCGTAGCCGTGACGGACCCTCCGTCATGGTGGATAAAGCTTTGGGCAGTCAGAGGCTAAATCCCTTTGCCCATTGAAGGCTCCTTCGGGGGCTATAGGTGCAAGCCCGTGGAGTTGATCTCCATAGGGGCCTACTTTGGCCAACTTTTTGACCTAGTTTAATTTTAGGAGAGCAATTACAGATGCTTGGAGAGTTGTTTACTAAGCCAACTCAGGGAAGGTACAGAATATTACACCTGACCTGGTTTGCGTTTTTTCTATCGTTTGTCGTCTGGTTCAACTTTCCGCCTTTTGCGACCACAATCGGCCAGGACTTTGGCCTAGAGCAGCCTCAGCTGTTGACCATCGGGCTTTGTAACGTGGCATTAACGGTTCCGGCTCGTATCCTGATTGGGATGCTGCTGGACAAGTACGGTCCTCGCTTAACCTATTCTCTGCTGCTCATCTATGCAGCCGTGCCCTGTCTAATCTTCGCGACGGCGCAGAGCTTTAATCAGCTTGTGATTGGTCGTCTGCTGATGGGCATCGTGGGCGCAGGCTTCGTGATCGGCATCCGCATGACCGCCGAGTGGTTCCCGCCCAAGGAAGTGGGTACCGCAGAAGGCATCTACGGCGGCTGGGGCAACTTTGGCTCCGCCTTCTCCGCCTTTACCATGGTGCTGTTTGCCCTAGCGCTAGCCTTTCTGCCGGGGGCGTTCCAGTTTGACCAAGCTGAGAGTTTCCGAGTCCTAGCCTTCCCGCCCTTTCAAACCGATATTCTAAACTGGCGGGCGGCGATCGCCGGTAGCGGCATCATTGCTGCCCTCTACGGCGTTTTCTACTACTTCAACGTTTCCGACACGCCGCCGGGCAAGGTCTATCAGCGGCCCGCAAGCGTGCGCGGTATTGAGGTCACCACCAAGCGCGACTTTTGGTTCTTGATGTTGATGAACGCGCCGCTCACCATTATCCTCATGGTGCTGGCGTGGCGACTGCAGAAGGTCAACTTTTTGAGCGTTGGCGGCATGTACGTGGCTTGGCTGCTGTTGCTAGGCCTCTACGCATTCCAGGCCTACAACTGCTGGACCGTAAATAAGGATCTGCTCGCGGGTCGTAAAGTCTATCCCCCCGAAGACCGCTATCGCTTCCGTCAGGTGGCCATGCTAGAGCTAACCTATGTGGCTAACTTCGGCTCTGAGCTGGCGGTAGTCACCATGCTGCCGTCCTTCTTCGAGGGCACTTTCGGGCTAGACAAAGCCACTGCCGGCTTGATTGCGGCCAGCTACGCCTTCATGAACCTAGTCTCCCGTCCCGGCGGCGGCATTATCTCTGACCGCATGGGCAGCCGCAAATGGACCATGGTGGTGCTGACGGCGGGTATGGGCATCGGCTACCTGATGATGAGCACGGTCAATAGCGCTTGGCCGATACCACTAGCAGTGCTTCTCACGATGACCTGCTCTTTCTTTGTGCAGGCCTCTGAGGGATCCACCTTCGCAATTGTGCCGCTAGTGAAGCGCCGGATTACCGGGCAGGTTGCCGGCAACGTGGGGGCTTATGGCAACGTGGGTGCGGTCGCTTTTCTCACGACCCGGCTGCTGTTCGCCAATGCTTCTGAAGCGGCTAACGGCGGCGAGGCGGTGATGGGCGCGGTCAACGCTTCGTTCTTCCAGGTTTTGGGAATTGTGGGTCTGATTGTGGCCTTCCTGTGCCTTTTCTTCCTAGAAGAGCCCAAAGACTCCTTTGCGGAGCTCCACGAGGGCGAGATGGATCTCCATCCCTCGGCTATGCCTGAGGACCAGTCGGCTCGGGTTATCTAGATGGCCTGGTCGGTCTAACCCCGTTGATGCATCACAGGGACATGGCATTGCCATGTCCCTACCCCTATATGTACGGCATGGCGCGCCATGTCCTGACACCTGTACATCTGCCATCCCCTTCACGCTGGAGGATCACCATGACTGACACCTCAAAGACCCTATGTCCTTACTGCGGCGTTGGCTGTGGGTTAGAAGTGCTGCCCCCGGCACGTCCGGGGCGAAAGGCCACCCTGCGCGCCCCCGACGGTCAGCCCATTTGGCAGGTGCGGGGCGATCGCGACCATCCCTCCAGCAAGGGCCAGGTGTGCGTCAAAGGCGCGACCGTGTCCGAGTCCTTACACAAAGACCGGCTCAAGTACCCCATGCTGCGCAACAGCCTCAGCGAGCCGTTCCGCCAGGTGAGCTGGGATGAGGCCCTAGACCGGCTGGTGAGCCAGCTGAGGATTACCCTCAAGCACCAGGGACCGGAAGGCATCTGCATGTATGGGTCGGGGCAGTTCCAAACGGAAGACTACTACCTAGCCCAGAAGCTGCTCAAGGGCTGTCTTAGCACCAATAACTTCGACGCCAACTCTCGGCTGTGCATGTCCTCCGCCGTAGCGGGCTACATCCAGAGCTTCGGGGCCGACGGTCCTCCCTGCTGCTACGACGACCTGGAAGAAACCGACTGCGCCTTTTTGATCGGCACCAACACTGCCGAGTGCCACCCGATTATTTTCAATCGTCTGCAGAAGCACCACCGCAAGAATCGCCACGTGAAGATGGTGGTGGTTGACCCAAGGGAAACCCTAACGGCCAAGGCCGCGGACCTGCACCTCGCCATCCGCCCCGGCAGCGACCTTTACTTGCTCAACGGCATCGCCCACCTGCTCATTCAGTGGAACGCCATCGACTCGCTGCTCATAGACGAATGCACCACCGGCTATACAGACTTTGTAGAAGTGGCGGAGCAGTATCCGCCGGAGCGCGTCGCCCAGGACTGTGGCATCGCTATCAAAGACCTAGAGCAGGCTGCCCGCTACTGGGCCGAGAGCGATCGCGTCCTGTCGCTGTGGTCTATGGGTATCAATCAGTCCTCTGAAGGCACGGCCAAGGTGCGCAACTTGATTAACCTGCACCTGATGACTGGCAGCATCGGCAAGCCGGGGGCGGGACCCTTTTCCCTCACCGGCCAGCCCAACGCCATGGGGGGCCGCGAAGCGGGGGGGCTGGCCCACATTTTACCGGGGTACCGTCTGGTGAAGAATCCCCAGCACCGCCGTCAGTTAGAGCAGGCGTGGGGCCTGCCGGAGGGACAGATTTCCCCCGAGCCGGGGCTTGCTGCTTGGGACATGGTTCGCGCCCTGGAGCAAGACCGGGTGGGCGTGTTTTGGGTGGCGGCCACTAATCCGGCGGTGAGCATGCCGGACCTAGAGCGCACCAAAGCCGCCTTACTCAAGTCCTCATTTACCGTTTGCCAAGACGCTTACTACCCCACCGAAACAGCCCACTACGCTCACCTGCTGCTACCCGCCTCCCAGTGGAGCGAAAAGACTGGGGCCATGACCAATTCAGAGCGGGTGGTGACTCTGTGTCCCGCCTTTCGCCCCGCCCCCGGCAGCGCCCGCCCCGACTGGGAAATTTTTGCAGAGGTGGGCCGTCGCTTGGGGTTTGGGGCCCAGTTCAGCTTTGAGAACTCGGCCCAGGTGTACGGCGAGTTTGTGCGGCTCACCCAGGATCGCCCCTGCGACATGAGCGGCCTCAGTCACGAAAAGTTACAGATAGGACCGATTCAGTGGCCCTACCCGTCTGAGGAAAAATCCACTCCCGAGGACAGCGCCATGACGGCCAACCACAGCAAGCGCCTCTACACTAACCTTCGCTTCCACACCCCTGACGGTCGAGCTCGCTTCAGCGCCTTTCACGCCAACGGACTAGCGGAGCCCCCCACCCCCGACTACCCGATGGTGCTCACTACGGGGCGGCTGTATGGCCACTGGCACACCCAAACCCGCACGGGCCGCATTGTTAAAACCGCCAACATGCATCCTGAGCCATTTCTAGAAATTCACCCCCGCGATGCTCAGCGGCTCGACATTGAGGACGGGCGGAGAGTCGAGGTGCGATCGCGGCGCGGCGTGGTGCGGCTCAAGGCCAAAGTCACCAAAGCAATCTCGCCGGGGACGGTCTTCATCCCCATGCATTGGGGGTTCCTTTGGGCCGACGACGCCGAGGCCAACGCCCTCACCCATCCTGAGGTCTGCCCCATTTCCCTGCAGCCGGAGCTTAAGGCCTGCGCCGTCAATATCGCTCCGCTGCCGGACTCAGACGCTGCTGCTGCTCGCTCCCAAGACAGTGCCAAAGATAGGCAGCGTACCGGGGTGCTTGTACGATAGAGGTATGACTTTTTTTCAGTTTGAAGCCGACTTTACCCAGTCTTTACGCTGCATCCCCATGCAGGTGCGCTACAACCTAGACACCTGCGGCGTGAAGCTGAAGCTTGTCCACTGGAACAGCTTCACGGCCCAAGAGCGCCAGCAGCTTGTAGACCTGCCCTGCGACTCTCCGCAGGCGGCAGCGGCTTACCGCGACTATGTCCAGGGGCGCGTCGTGGCCCATACCGGCTCGGCGGCCGGTACCCTCCCCATAGATCCTACCCCCCCCTGGCGCAGCGAAGGCGAGATTCCAGCGTCGGTGGCCCAAAAGCTAGAAGAAACGCAGCAGCAGCTTAGCCTGGCTCATTGGGCTGCGCTGTCGCCGCTGCAGCGCTTCGCGCTCATTAAGCTGAGCCGCCCCAGCCACGAAAACCGCAACTTCGAGCCGGCGGTGAAGGAGTTTTTAGAGCCCCTGGCAGGCCGCTCCACTAGCGCTCCTCGGTAGGGGCTACCTTAGAGGTGGATGACACCGAGGGAGTCGCCGACACAACCCGGTTGAGCGCCGCCTTCAGCCTGCTATAGAGATCGGAAGAGGCGGGGGTGGGGATAAATTCATGGATGGCTGCTCCGCCGGTCGATAGTCTCTCGGGTGAAGACTCGGCGGCAGATTTAGGCTCAGGGGTGGTGGAGTCCACCGCGGCATGGGTAGACGCCCCAGCGGTTGAGGGCTCGGCCATGCTAGCCGGAGGCTCGTCCCAGGGGTCTATCACTTGACTGAAGCGGCTCGTGGCGGCTGAGACCTCAGCATTGGGCTTGAATGGCGCAATCCCGTGGGGGTTTTCTGCCCCTTCCGCCGCAAACACCTCTAGAAACTCGTCTTCAAGTAGGGAGACCCGGGGCTCGGTAGCGTCAAAGCCGGCAGATGGGGCCGTATGGGGCGGGGGCTCAGGGGACTGCTGCTCTGGCGAAGCCGCCTCCGGGCGGGGGAAGGGGCGATCGCCATCCGCGGTAGCCTGAACGGCTGACTCGGGTTCGGGCCGCTCAACCGGTGCACTATCCCTGCTTACCTCTACAACCTCGGAGAAGCTGTGGGTCAAAAACTTATTGCAGATCATGCGCTCAAATTCGCCATTGTAGTGGCACAGGCTCTGCCCCCGGCGCTGCCACATGTCCAATATTTGCGACACGGATATTGCCTTATAGCGCCCTTGATACAGGGCCTCCACCACCGCCGCTCGCAGCCAGTTGCTTGGGTAGCGATCGCGCCACTGGGCCACGCACTGCTCAACCGTGAGGTGGTCGACCTCAAAGCTGTAGTATCTCAGCAGATGCTCTAGAAGCTCGGCTTCGTTGTTATGCATCATTTACTTCTTGCCTATCTAGCTTTATTATCCTCGATTCCGATCCTCCTGGAGAGACCAGGGCCAAACTTGTCGCGGTGAGAGACGGTATCCTATATCGTAGCCTCATCGCAAATGTACTGACTTGCTGAGATATTTGCGTGCCCAGTTGTCTACGGAGCGCCAAGGGTTTGCGCCATATGTACTGTCTTAAGCAAACTGTCTTAAGCAAACTGTCTTAAGCAACTTGCCTCAAGCAATCGGGCCAACGCTGTAGGCTCGTCTCTACCGCGTTTATCAATATGCCTTCGGGGGCTTATTTAGTTAGGCAGACTAGGCGCTGCGGTATCCGGATGGGCTGAAAACCTATGGGCCAGTGCCAGAGACTTTACGCGACTATTTCCGGAGTAAGCGGTCATACAGCCCCAGTAGGCAGTCCGCGTCAATCACCTGCAGCGACTGCGCTTTAACAGCGCGGCAGGCCGGGGCGGCATTGGCTAAAGCGGGCTCCGCACCGCTGTAGAAGGGGGCCAGCGCGGCCTGAAAGTCCGCTTGGTACTGAGCCACCCAGCTATCGCTGACGTAATCCGCGTCGAAAGTGTTCCCCTCTAGCAGCCAAAAATCGATATCATAGCGGCGAATAGTGGCTTGGAGCTCCGCTAGATCGGGGCTATATTGCGCTTTGGTGAGGGCAATAGCCCGCTCCCGAAACGGGCGGTAGTAGCCCAAGTGGTAGGGAATTGCGTATTCTCGCCCCACCACCACCGGCCGGGCCGCAAACGCGGGCAGGTTACTCGCCGCTTCAGCAATGGAGGCCACGCGGCTGCCTACAGGCTGTGCCCTAAAAAACCGCTCAATCCGTGGCGATAGCCCGCTCTTGTATTTGGTGAGGGGAAAGTTTTCTACAAAGGCGGGATAGGCCAGCAGCAGCGCCGCGATTAGGGCTATGCCTAGACCAGCAGCAGCAGGCTGACCGGCGCGCTTCCCCCACCGCAGCAGCGCATCTAGCATCGCCGTAATGACCAGGGCTGCGGCGATCGCCATCACAAACCGCCAGGTGTGGTCCATATAGCGGCTGGGGAGGTGCAGCCGAAACAGCAGCAGATGGGCGGCCACAAACCAAATAAACCCGGCCAGCCAGATGCGCCAGAGCGTGCCAAGCTGCGCCATGGCCTGGGCGAGGGGCACCCGTCGCCACAGAAGCAGCGGCAGCAGCAGCCCGAGGCAGAGGGTGGCGGGACGCACCAGGCCCACGTGCAGTAGCCCGCTGCGATCGCCCAGAAAGTAAAACCACCAGAGGTTGTTGCTAAAGAAGAAGTTGCGGCCACCGGGCCAAAACTCTGGCAGCTGCCGGGCCTGGGCAGCGGTAATGGTGGGGCCGTAGTCCGATGCGGTTAGGGCGTAGTAGGCCATGACCACCACCGCTAGCCCTAACCCCACGCCGCACACCACCCCGTCGCGCCGCGTCATCTGGAGCTGGATAGGCCATTGCTGCCCCTTCCCCTGCGCCCCTTGTTTCGCCCCCCGCATCCTCCGCCAGCCCACCAAATGCAGCGCCAGCACCCCGCTGGCTACCAATACGTATTGGGGATAGAACAGCCCCAGCAGCAGCAGCGGCAGCGCGCAGCCTAGGGTGGCGATCGCTAAAGGCTGCTCGGGATGGGTGCGGTAGCGGACCCAGGCGTAGAGGAAAGCGGCAAATAGAGGATAGACGAATGCCCGCGGTGTTGCAGAGATGACGTCGTCCTTCATCCACAGAGTCTGGTTGAGCAACAGAGTGGCGACAAACCCGGTGAAGGGCACGGGCAGAATCTCTAGGGTGAGCCAGAAGAGATAGGCGGTGGTGATCAGCGCCAGCGGCAGCGGCAGCAGCTTGTTGAACAGGAAGGGCTCGAGGCCTGCTGCGGCCCCCAGGCGGTACAGCCCCACATAGCCGATGGGGCTCACGGATTGAAAGTAGTCGGCGATGGGGTCGCCTGGAAATAGGGACGGATCGCTGAACCGCTGCATCCAGAAGATGTACTGCCGCGCGTCGTCCTGCACTAGCGCGTTGCCCCAGCCCTGCTGTAGGGCCATGGCCCCGTAAATTAGCGGTGCGCAGCAGCTGAGCCCAAACCAGAGATAGCGCCACCGTTGGGAGCGGGTGGGGGCGGTGAGCCAGCGCTGGAGGCGGTTGAACATAGGGGGCGAACAAAGTTGACTCTATACTGGTCGTACTGCCGTCTTGAAAGGGTTAAAGGTAACAGCACTATGGTTCAAGACGTTTCTGCCCCAGAGCCAGACATCTCGGCTCTTGTCATTGAAGATGACGAACCTGTGGATAATTTACCATCTGCAAAACAGCAGCGGCTGCTGGTTGAGCCGCTTTACAGTGCGACCCCCATCCCTGCCCCCTTTCTCGCAGACGCCAATGTGGGCTTGTTTTACGCCATTAGGCAGCCCCCAATCGTTCCCGATGTCTTTTTGAGCCTCGGGATTCAAGCGCCCTCAGACTGGAGCCGCAAGGAAAATCGCTCTTATTTCTTCTGGGAGTTTGGTAAGCCACCTGAAGTGGTCATTGAGATCATCTCTAATCGAGAAGGGCAGGAGCTGACGCGCAAGCTGCAGGACTATGCCCAAATTGGCATTGCCTACTACGTGGTTTTCGACCCACTGCGTCAGATTCAAGCCCCTGAGCTGATGAATGGGGAGCTGTTAAAGGTATTTGGCCTAACGGTGGGGCGGTACCGGGATATACCGAAACCCTTTTGGCTAGAAACTGTAGGGCTGGGGCTGACCTTGTGGGAAGGAGGGTTCGAGCAGGTGCCGGGGCTATGGCTGCGCTGGTGCGACCAGCGGGGAATGGTGATTCCCACAGGGGCGGAGGACCGAGACTGGGAGCGTCAGCGGGCAGAGCGACTAGCGGAGAAGCTGCGATCGCTTGGGGTTGACCCGAATGAGCTGGAGGAATAGATGCGTTGATTCATCCAGTCAGATACCGGTCCTCCTGAGCAGGAGGATGCCGAAGGCAGGGGCAAAATGGGGTGATTCATTCAGCCGGATAACAGTTCCCCTATTCAGGCGGGGGTGTCCTCAACAGCCAGGGTTCATTCTCCTTCGCCTCAAACTGCACCGGCTCCAGTCTCTCGCCCCGTCGCTCCAGCTGCCGCGTCAGGCGGCGACCCAAACCTCGGCTGGGCAAAAACACCAGCAGATCCATCGGCTCAGAGGGCAGGTCAACCTGGTTGGGCTTCTCCACCAGCTGTATCGGCACATCGGGCCGCAGCAGATGGGTGAGGGTCAGCACCCGCCCAGCAGGCTGGCGATCGCTCAGCAGCAGGGGTCGATCGCTTGCGTTGACGACCTCGGCCACGTCGGGAAGACGGCGGCTCTTGGCGTAGCTTTTGTGCCACCACACCGGCACCTGGGCACTCACCGCGCAGGAGAGCACCCCCCCCAGCGCTAGGGCAATCGCCACACCGCGCCATCTGCCCCGATGCGAGGCCCGGTGTGCGGCCCGATGCGATTGTGCGGCCCGATGCGATCGCCGCTTGGGCGTTTGGGAGACGGGCGTTTGGGAAGCAGGCAGCCCTGGAACCAGCCGCTGGGCCAAAAAGTGCCCCACCGCCACCTGCAGCCCTAGATAGGCTGGCACTGCGTAGCGGGTAATGCTCGATCGCCGCCCCCCCAGCAGCACATCCGGGCCGATGAGCGCCAGCCCCATCACCCCCACTAGGGTAATGACAAACGCCCAGCGCTGGCGCGGCTCGCTGCGGCAGAGGTTGATCAGGGCGGCGATCGCCAGCGCTGCCAGCAGATAGTGCACCGGGTTAATGGCGCTCGGCCCCTGGTTGAAGTCCACAAACACCCGGCTGAGGTTGAGCAGCCAAAACAGCGGCATCTGCCCGGCCCGGTTCGCGTTTACCGAGGCGGTATTGCCGGTGAACTGACCAAAATTTTGCATCACCACCGCCAGCCAGGGCGCAAACAGCAGCACCGCTAGGGCGATCGCCCCCGCAAACCGCCACCAGTCTTGCCGCTTGCGGGTAAGCGCCACGTAGAGGCCGTGGCTCATCAGCATAAAGGCGGAAAACGGGTGCACGTAGAGCGCCGCCGCCGCCGACAGCCCGTAGCCCGCCCAGCCCTTCCACCGCCGGGCGCTCAGTAGGGCAGCGCTGCTGACTAAGAGGGCTAAGGTCCAGAGGCTATACTCGCGGGCCTCCTGCGAATAGAGCACCTGAAAGGGCGACACGGCAAACAGGGCCGTGGTCACCCAGGCCACGGACGGCGATTGAAACAAGGCTTGGGTGAGCCAAAACATCGCCGGCAGCGTCAGCAGGCCCACCAGGGCCGAGAGCAGCCGCATCGCCGTCACCGAATGGGGGGCGACCTGCAGCCACAGGCGGGCCAGCACGTAGTACGCCGGGGAATGCTCTGGGTGTTCTGCCAAGGCTTGCCAGGTTTCGTCCCAGCCGCGGGCCTCATTGGGGTACTGGTAGCGGGCCAGCAGCTCACCGGCGCTGAGGGTTTCGCCACCATAGACCTGCTGAATAAACTGGGACTGGGTATAGCCCGAGATGCGCAGCGAGGTCATGGTCTCATCGTGCCAGTAGACCTTGCCGCCCAGCTGATAGAGCCGGAAGAAGACCCCCAGCACCAGTAAAATGACGACAAAGTTTCGCAGCCAGGGCTGGCTTCGAAGCAAACTGAAGCGGCGGCTTTGGGGGGCGGCCATAGGGCGATCGCGGCTACTCTTGAGTCAGGGCGTTTCGCGCCCGCGAGGCGCGATTGGGGGCCTCATCCATTACGGTGTCTATGCTCTCCAGCATCTCGCCGGGGTGGTTTTCCAGCACCTTGGTCGACAGCGACACCCGCCGCTTCGACTCGTCGAGGGCGATGATCATGGCGCGGATTGGTCTACCGGCCTCAAATAGCTCGTCTAGAGAGGAGACGAAATTCTGGCTCACTTGGTTGATGTGCAGCAGCCCCGTCACCCCGTCAAAGTCAATGAATACGCCAAAGGGCTTTACCCCAGAGACTTTCCCTTCTACAAGCTGGCCCACCTCCAGCTGGCTGAGGCTAGCCGCCTGCCGCGCTAGGCGCTGGGAGAGCACCAGCCGCCGCCGCTCGGGCTCTACCTCCAGCACGCTCACCGTCATAATGTTGCCCACCAGCGCCTCTAGGTCGTGGCGATCGATGAGGTGCGATCGCGGAATAAAGCCCCGTATGCCCTGGGCGTTGACCGTTACCCCGCCTTTGTTGATGCCGCTCACCCGCACCTCAATCGTCTCTTCGGTGTCTAAGATGGCGCTGAAGCGATCCCACAGGCGCTTTAGCTCAAGCTGTCTGACCGATAGGGTGACTTGGCCTTCCGCATTCTGCTCCTTAATAATAAGAAAGTCTCGCGCCTCCCCGACGGGTAAGACCTCCGGTAAGTTTGCGCCAGCTTTGAGCGCCGCTTCGTCTTTGGGCAGGTAGGCCGTCGCTTTGCCGCCAATATCGACATAGATGCCGTCTGCTTCGTGACTATGAACGGTGCCGTGAACAACATCACCCCGCTGCTGAGAGGTATCGTGATGCTCTAAAGCTTTTGCAAAATCATCGGACGAAAAGGACAAGTTAACCTCCTAGGAGCGTTCCAGGTCGGACAGTTTACAACTGCGATGCTCGCAGTCTTGCCGCCCACAACCCTACCCGCCTGACAATGCTACCGTCTGCATCACTGCTGATGGCGCATCGTTGGGACTAGTGACCTCTAGGCAACAGATGGAATCACCAGCATAAAACAATGGGGTACAGAGCGTTCAAAATACTGAGAACGTTCCCAATATAGTCAATTCTTTGGGGATTAAGCGTTAAGTAAGGTGACGAGTGATCTCGTCCTAGACCATGGGCGCTAACAGCTCTAGCAGCCGCGCGTTCTGCTCCGCCGTCCCCACCGTAATCCGCAAATTCTGGTTCAGCCCCGGCTGCTTAAAGTAGCGCACCAGCAGCCCCTGCGCCTTAAGACCCAGATAAAGCGCCTCCGCGCTGTCGCTCGGCGGTGTCACCCACAAAAAATTGCCGTGGGACTCTGGTACCTCAAACCCCAGCTTCTCCAGCGCGATCGCCAGCTTCCCCCGCGACTGCTTTACCTTCTCGGCACAGGCGTTCTTGTAGTCCTGGTCCCGCATGGCCGCTGCCCCTACGGCGCAGGCGATCGCATCAATGTTATAGCTGTCCTTCACTTTGAACAATCCAGACAGCAGCTTAGGCTGGGCAATGCCAAAGCCCAGCCTAAGCCCAGCCAGCGAATAGCCCTTAGAGAGGGTGCGGCTAATAATCACGTTGTCAAACTCATGCACCAGCGGCAGCGCCGAGCCGTCGGCAAAATCGACGTAGGCTTCGTCCACCATCAGCACGCCCGGCAGCCGTGAGGCGAGCTGACGCAGATCGTCTAGGGGGACGACGTGGCCCGAGGGGCTATTGGGGGAGGCAATAAAGGTAATCGCCCCGCCGGCTTCAACGAGATCGTCAATCGGCAGCCTGTAGCCCTCTAAGTAAGGCACTTCCATGACTTTGGCGGGCTGAATTTCCGCCAGGGTCTTGTACAGCACGTAGGTGGGCGTTGGGTAGACTACCTGGCGCTCTCCCTCGGCGCAGGCGCGAATAATCACGTTAAGAATCTCATCGCTGCCGTTGCCCACCATAATCCAGTCCTTGGGCACCTCAAGCACCTCACTGATGGCGAGGCGGAACTCGTCGGCGTAGGGATGGGGGTAGCGCCGCAGCCGCTCGCCGTCGAAGCTGCGCAGCACTGCGATCGCCTCTGGGGAGGGTGGGTAGGGGTTCTCGTTGGTGTTGAGCTTGAGTATGGCGGTGCCAGGCTTGGGCTGCTCGCCGGGCACGTACCCCGTCATGGCGTCGACGTTGGGACGAAAGAAGCTGGTGGTCATATTGAACGCGGGCTGAGGCTCGGGCTAGCGTTTTACAGGCTGACATGCGGGGCAGTAATAGCACCGGCGTCCGCCAAAGGTCTCTTTAATAATAGCGGTGCCGCAGCGGTAGCACGGCTTACCCTCCCGGCCAAAGACGTAGTGGCGGTAGGCGCGGCGCGGCAGTCCCTCGGCTTTGAGAGCCATGGCCCGGTCGAGGTCATTGGTGATGCCCCCCGTCTCGTAGGAGCGGCGGGGCAGGGCGATCGCGCTTTCGCCTAAGCGACGGGTGGCCGCTAGAGTGCAGTCGGCGGGGCGATGGGTGGGGTAGACCCCCGCGTCAAACAAAATTTCGCTGCGCAGGTAGTTCCCCAAGCCGCACAGGAAATGCTGGTCGAGCAGCAGGGTCGCCAGCTGGCGGCGGTGGAAGGCCTTGTCCCCCAGCCGCTGGACTACATCTTGCGGGGTAACATTGGCGTCGAGCACGTCAGGGCCGATGCGGCTGAGGAAGGGGTGCAGCGCCAGGTCTTCGTTTGGCAGCACTTCGATGTCGGAGGCGCTGTAGAGGAGCGCCGACTTGTGCGCGGTGTGGAGGGCCAGCCGCAGCTGGCGGTTGGTGTCGGGGTAGCTGTGGGCTTTGCGGATCATCCACTTGCCGTAGAGCTGATTATGGCTGTAGATATTGAGGCCATTTTCGAAGCGGATCAGCATCGCCTTGCCCCGGGGCTCTACAGCCATCACCGTTTGCGCCTTGAGCGTCGCTTCGTAAGGCTTGAGGGATTCGAAGGCGAAAAACACCGCCGTCAACGCTCGATTGGCAACGGCAGCGGCAATTTTATCGGCCGCGCGCCTAATTTCAGGTCCCTCTGGCATGGTTTTCCTTGAGCTGCAATAGCGCTGACGTTTAGTATGCTAACGAGCTTTGCTGGCATAGCGTGCTCTTGGTCCACCGCAATGCAGAAATCGCATATTTGCTCACCCCACCGCAATCGGTCTATTGCTAAACCCAGCCAGTGAGCGCATAATGAGGAGCCGGTATGAGTCACGCCGCAGTCTCCAGCCGTTGCCCCGTTCCCCAGTCCCGAGCTTAGCCAATGCCGTTTGATGCGAATTCGAAGAATTCCCTTGTTGTCGGGTGCTGGCAATTGGACGATCGCAGCTGGAAAGCCCACCCCGAAGCGCATCTGGCCCACGCCATCGACACTTACGTTGCTATGGGGGTTCAGACTTTTGACACTGCAGACATCTATGGCCGCAGCGAGCAGCTGCTGGGGAGGGCGTTAAAGGGGCAAACGAGCCAGGTGCTGACCAAGGCGGCCTTCTTTGAGGAGGTGCCCACGGCGCGGCAAATTCGCCACAAGGTAGAGATGGCGCTGCGCCACCTGAATCAAGATGTTTTGGACGGTGTGCAGCTCCACTGGCAAGATCCCAAGCTCGATTTTACCAGCACCCTAGAGACTTTTGCGGCGCTCGTCCGTGAAGGGACGATTGCGCAGTTTGGGGTCACCAACTTCAACCTGTCGATGCTGCAGAAGGCGATCGCGATCGCGCCCATTTCGTTTCACCAGGTGCAGTACAGCCTCATCGACCGCCGAGTTGAGAGCGGCATGCAGGCGTTTTGCCTAGAGCAGGGGGTCCCCCTACTGGCCTATGGGCCTTTGGCGGGGGGCTTTCTGTCCGACAGGTTTCGCCACGTCGACCGCCCCACTTTAGAGTCTGACCACGCCCGCTCCTTCTACTACGCCAATATGGTCAAGGTCCACGGCGGCTGGCAGTCGGTGCAGACCCTGCTAGAAACCCTGGCCAAGGTGGCCCAGGGCTACGATAAAACTATCGCCCAGGTCGCTCTAAACTGGGTCGCGGCTCAGCCCGGCGTCGTCGGCATAATCTCAGGGCTCACCCTCAAGCGCGAGCAGATTCAGCAAAATGTGACGGCCCTCAGCTGGGAGATGAGTAAAGGCGATCGCCAGCTGCTCAGCGACACCTCAGCAGCCCTCTTCACGCAGCCCGGGGGCATCTATTCCTACGAGCGGCGCTAAACTAAAAGCGTTGCGCTTTTGCTGGGTCCATGGCAGATTCTCAAACTAAACTCACCTACCCCCAATCCAAAGCGGTCGATCAGACCGACGAGTACCACGGCACCTCCGTTGCCGACCCTTACCGCTGGCTCGAAGACCCCGATACGCCCGAGAGCCGCGCGTGGATCGAGGCCCAGAACCGGGTTACCTTCGGCTACCTGGGTCAAATTCCCCAGCGACAGCAGATTCAGACCCGGCTCACCAAGCTGTGGAACTACGAGAAGTTTAGGACGCCGTTTCGCCGGGCGGATCGCTTCTTTTTCTTTAAGAACGACGGTCTGCAAAATCAAGACGTGCTCTACACCATGCCGTCTTTAGAGGCCGCACCGCGCGTGCTCATCGACCCCAACACCTTCTCCGACGACGGCACCGTGGCCCTCTCCGGGCTGGCCGTTAGCGAAGACGCCCGGCATATTGCCTACGGGCTCTCCACCTCCGGCTCCGACTGGCAAGAGTGGAAGGTGCGCCGGGTGGATACTGGAGAAGATTTAGATGACCATCTGCAGTGGGTGAAGTTCTCCGGGGCGTCCTGGACCCACGACGGCGAGGGCTTTTACTACAGCCGCTACGACGAGCCCAGCGAAAAGACCAAGTTCGAAGACGTCAACTACTACCAGAAGCTCTACTACCATCGTTTGGGGACGCCCCAGTCTGAAGACCGACTAGTGTACGAGCGCCCGGACGAGAAGGAGTGGGGCTTTGGGGGCGAGGTGACCGATGATGGACGCTACCTGGTGATCAGCGTTTGGCGGGGGACGGAGCGCAAGAACCTGCTGTTCTACAAAGACCTGAGCCAGCCCGGTGGCGAAATCGTAGAGCTGATCAGTACCTTTGAGGCCAGCTACGACTTCATCGACAACGATGGCCCTATATTTTGGCTGCGCACCGACCTAGAGGCCCCTCGCAGCCGCGTTATTGCCGTCGATATTACCCGACCTGAGCGCGACAGCTGGCGAGAGGTAATCCCCGAGGCAGAGGAAACGCTGCAGGGCGTTAGCATGCTGAATCACCAGTTTGTAGCCAAGTACCTCAAAGACGCCTATTCCGCCATCAAGATCTTTGGGCTAGACGGCGGGTTTGTGCGTCAGGTCGAGCTGCCCGGCATCGGCTCCGCCGGCGGCTTTGGCGGCAAGCGCAGCCACACCGACACCTTTTACAGCTTCACCGGCTTCACTACCCCGGCGACCGTCTACCGCTACGACATGATCACTGGGGAGAGCATCCTGTTCCGCCAGCCTCAGGTGGACTTTGACCCGGCGGACTATGTCACCACCCAGGTCTTCTACCCCAGCAGAGACGGCACCCAAGTGCCCATGTTTATCACCCACAGGCGGGGGCTAACCCGAGACGGCAGCAACCCGACGCTGCTCTACGGCTACGGGGGGTTTAATATCTCCCTCACCCCCGCCTTCTCCATCAGCAACTTGGTGTGGATGGAGCTGGGCGGGGTGTACGCAGTGCCCAACCTGCGGGGCGGTGGCGAATACGGGGAGGCCTGGCACCAGGCGGGCATGACGCTGCAGAAGCAAAACGTGTTCGACGATTTCATCGCCGCTGCGGAGTGGCTTGTGGAAAACCAGTACACCGCTCCCGCCAAGCTGGCGATCGCTGGCGGCAGCAACGGCGGTCTGTTGGTGGGGGCCTGCATGGTACAGCGGCCCGACCTGTTTGCGGCGGCGCTGCCAGCCGTGGGGGTGATGGACATGCTGCGCTTCCACAAGTTCACCATCGGCTGGGCCTGGATGTCGGAGTACGGCTCCCCTGAGGAGAGCCCTGAGGAATTCAAGGCGCTCTACGCCTACTCGCCGTACCACAACCTCAAGGCGCAAACGGCTTACCCCGCGACGCTAATTACCACCGCCGACCACGACGATCGCGTGGTGCCTGCCCATAGCTTTAAGTTTGCGGCGGCGCTGCAGGCGGCCCACGGCGGGGCGGACCCCGTTCTGATTCGCATTGAGACGAAGGCGGGGCACGGGGCTGGGAAACCGACGACGAAGATTATTGAGGAGATAGCCGATAGGTTTGGCTTTTTGGTGAGGGTCTTGGATATGGACTAGGAGACAGAGGTGACGCGATACAGCCGCTGGGCGTTGCCCCGCAAAATGGCGATCGCGATACCCTCCGCATCCTGGCCCGTTAAATCGCCATCTGCTACGGCGTCTTCCAGGACCTGTGCCAGCGCCTGCCGCCCCGCCGTCGCCGCCAAATAAAACGCATCGGGCAAAAAGCGAGCCCCAGATCCATAGACAATCTTGGTCGTCGGGCATCGCTCCAGCAGGGTCTTCAGCGCCCGCCCCGCGCCTGCTGCGCTCACCGACGCCGTGTGGCCATACTCGATGTAGACCTGGGGATAGGCTGCGGCGAGGCTGCTTGCCGCCTGAAGAAACGGGTGGGGGGTCACCAAGACTAGGGATACCCGGCGGTAGGCTCGCGTTTCCAAAAGGGGGCGCAGACTGAGTGGATTGGCGAGCTGAGGGGCCTGTGTAACATCCCCTAGCCCTGCCTGAAGCTGAACGGGCAGGCTGTACTTCGCCGCAATTTCCAGCGCCTGGGCGAGCAGAAAGCTGTTGAGATGGGGATCAAGGCGCGCTCGATTCATGGGGGCTTCCTCTGGCTCATGGGTAGCCATCGAATACTGCACCTCGTCAAAGCCGACCGCCGCCTGGTCGATTTCAGCACCTTCCACAATCCCCCCCTGCTGCAGCGCGCTACTCTTAAAAGCTACGACGCCCGCTGGCGGTGGGTCTAGCTCGCTGCGGAACCATTCTAGAAACACCTCCAACTGCGTGACTTGGGGCAGCAGGGCTTCTGCCAAGCGCTCTACCTGCAGTACGCGGTGGGTCGGGACTAGGGACTGGTGATCGCCCAGGGGGAGAGCGGCTTCAGGCAAAAAGCTGTCGTCGAGCAGCAGTGCCTCTAGCCGGGCCGCTGCAAGGCACTTTGCCCCAAGAGCGTCCCAGCCCAGCTCGCTTCGCTGAGCCGCGATCGCCTCTGCTGTCGCCTCGCAGCCCAGCAGTGTGGCTATGGTCCGCATACCCCGTCGGTAGGCAAGGGTTTTGGGAACCTGCAGGCGGATCACTTCGGAGTCGTGGCTCTCGGTGAAGATGGCGGCGTAGGGCAAGCTGGCGGCAATCTCAGGCCGCAGGAGGGGATACCCCTGCTGGTCGATTGCCGCAACAGCGCTCAGGTCTAAGCCCATTCCCCTACTCCGCTATGCCTAGCCACTACCCCAGCAGCGGCGTCAGCGTTTGCACAAGCTGCTCCGCATTGCGCACGCCCTCGAGCCGCTGCACCGGCTCGCCGCCCTTAAACAGCACCAGGGTGGGGAGCGCCTGAATCTGGTATCGGCTGGCGATCGCGGGATACTTGTCGGTGTCGATTTTCACCACCTGCAGCTTGCCCTTAAGCTGTGCCCCAACCTGGTTTAGGATGGGCACCATCATCTGGCAGGGGCCGCACCAGGTGGCGTAGAAATCCACCAGCAGTGGCTGCTCGGAGCCTGCCAGCATATCCTCAAAGTTTTTAAAGGTTTGCTTTGTCGCCATAGCGCTGACCTCAGGGTACGAGTTGCTTCCTCAGGTGTAGCGCTATTTTGAGGGCCGGCGGTGGATTTATCGGAATAATTTAATGTGGTTATCTCTCTAAATCGACAGCCCTAGCCTCAGCCCAAACACCGCATGCAGGAACGCGAGACAGAGCGCCGTGCTGCCGATGTAGGCGTGGGCCTTGCGCAAGCTGCCGCCCTTGAACCCGGCCAGAGCGATCGCGGCATTAAGGCCCAGCAGCAGCAGTACGCCCATGCCGGTCCAAAAGTGGGGGCTGCCCATAATCGGCTCGCCTCGCATCACCAGCGCCAGTAGGCCTCCGGTGGAGCCCAGTGCCATGAAAGCTAGCATCATCGGGGCCATGATTTTGTGGCTTTTGCGGCTCTCGGCGTCTTTGACGGTGCGGATTCGCCAGCCGGTGAGCCCCACAAAGCTGCCCATGACAAAGACGACGATCGCCATCATGGCAGGGTGGCCCCAGTTGATGATCGGAGCGGGGATGCCGAGGCTGCTGAACCAGGAGGCGATCGGCTCTAGGAGCGGGCGTAACCAGTCTGCCATGGTGAATTGTTAATGGGTGTTAAGCGTACGGTTTGATGGTACGCAATCTCTTGGCGTAGGGCAAGGGAGAGGACGTTAGCACTTTCGCTATGCCGGGGTAAGGTCTATGGGCCAGTAACGGTTCTAGTCGAGTCCAAAATCAGCCGCCAACTGGTTCAACCCGTCCATCACCTGCTCGGGATTGGCGATCGCCAACGCGCTGTAGCAGCGATCGCGGTAGTCTGGCGCTTGCTGAAAGGCTGCGATCGCTCGCCGCAGCGGCTCAACTACCTCATAAGCGGCCTCTGCCTTCGCGATCGCTGCTGGCGTAAAGTCCTGGTGCAGCCGAATGATGCACAGATCGATGTAGTTTGGCAAGAGGGCGTTACCCCAACAGTGGTAGTGGAGCTAGTTTCGCCAGGAACTGAGCGGGAAGATTACGGTCAAACTCTGTGGGATGCTGCTCAACCGCCGACAAAGTGGGAGGTCTACGAGCGGCGGCTGAGGATTCCCTACTACATCATTTTCAACCGTTATACGGGTGAGCTGCAGGCGTTTGCGAGACTTGGGGATTGATCCAAACGAGATTTGAGATTGGGCCGCAAGGTTTAATAGCAGTAGTGGATTTGCTTTACGTTGGAATAGAGATGAGGCTGGGGACGGCGATCGCTACCTCAGGAAAAGCTGCAAGGTAAATCGTGCCGCTGCTGACGGTGGTTTGAGTTCTGTAGCTGGTGCCTTGCAACTCTTTGAACACAATTAGCTGCCGCCCTGGAACATCAATCACCCAGTATTCGGGGATGCCGGCTTTAGCGTAGAGCTGTCGCTTGATGGTTAGGTCGTAGGTCTGCCGGATTGTGTGCTGGTCTGAAGGTGGCAAATGGGTGAAGGCTACTCGTATGATTGTTGAGATAGCGTCCCGCTCACTTGCCCATGCTGCCAACAATCACCCCGACTACCCTTGAACTGCCTCCCGGTGGTGAGGTTATCCTGCGGCACCAAACCTGGAATGACTATGAAACCCTGCTGCACACCCGGCAGGATAGGGCCGCAATTAAAGTTACCTTCAGTGCCCAGACCCAAGAAATCCGAATTATGGCTCCGCTGCCTGGACATGGCAATCGCTCTGATACGCTAGCCGACCTGGTTAAATCCTTGCTGCGCAACCGAGGGCTAGACTGGCAGAGCTTCGACCCAATTACCCTGAAGCGGTTTCAGCGAAAGGGACTGGAGCCGGACCGCTGTTTCTATATCCAAAATCGAGCGGCTATCCTCGGCAAAGAGCGGATTGATCTTGAGGTTGACCCACCCCCAGACTTGGTTCTGGAGGTGGACTTGACCTCATTGACGGCGGTTGATGATTACAGCGACATTGGTGCGCCCGAGATATGGATCTACCGGCAGCAGTCCCTGTCGATTTATACCTTCGATGGTCAACGATACTGCCCTCAAGCAAACAGTCCCCTATTTCCAGAGAAGCCGGTGAAAGAGTTGATTCCGGACTATGTTGAGCGGGGATGGGCAGCAGGATTGAGCGTTGCTGTGCGGGAGTTTGAGGCATATCTGCAGCGGGAATGATGGAAATATAGGTGTAGAGACGGGCAGCTGGAATCCAGAGGCGCTGGTCGGTTATGAAGAGGCTGTAGGGCTTTCCGGGCTGAACTACAGCAGGGCGTTGAGGGCGGTAATGATTTTGTTGTGTTCGGGAGTACCGCCGGTCATGGGGATGATTTCTCCGTTGCGGTATTCGCTGCAGGTGTCGGCGTTGACCTCTCGCGCTAGATAGGCTTCGGCAGTGTAGGTGTGATTTGAGCTGGGTGCAGCGGTCATAGGGTTTCCGTCTATTGCGCTAGGCAGTAGCGGTGCTATGTCTATAGGATAGGCTTTGTGCTGAAGCTAGCTGGATCTGGTGAGTAGCGATCGCCGTCATGGCAACGGTTCTTGTGCTAGTTTCAGGGCCATCTGGATCACAGACGGAGTAAGCCACATTTCCTATGACGACGTCAGGCGTTGAAGACATCTTGCTCTAAGTCCTCGGCGGAGATATTGAAGGCGGAAACTTGTTAGCGCCCTAGCAGGCTGAGGAATTCAACGCGGGAGAGCTGGGCCAGCTGGGCGGCTCGCCCTGAGGAGAGTTTGCCTAGCTCAACGCGTTTGACGGCGGCGAGGATGGACAGCTCTCGGGATATGGTCTCTGGGGTCTCTTTCATGTGGACTTCTTTAGGGACGTCGATTTGGATAATGCTCATGGGTTGAGCGCTCTCCTGCGGTTTTGTGGGTTAGGGTAACACTTCAGTTAGCCCCACTGCTGGCAAACGTCTTGCATCATGTTGCGGTAACCGTCTACGGTTTTGCTGCCGCCAAGGCGAATGATGGTGAGTCTGAGATGCGGCATGAGCTCTAGAATTTTCCCTCGTTCTCGATACGCCAACGTGTTTAAGATTTTGCTGAAATGTGAGAAATCAGGATTTACCTTTTCCAAGCGAGGCAAAACTCCTACCCATGCATCAGGGCAATAATGTCTATCTTGAAGTGCGAGAATTAGTGCTAGACCAAAACCAGATTGAGAACTGGGGTTTAGAATCATGCTTCTGATAAAAGCTGTAGTTGGGAGCCTATCGGCGATCGCCCTTCTCACTAGCGCCGCCATCGTCCAGGCCGGCGGCTGGGACAACTTTAAGCTGCGCTACTACGCCTTGACTCAAGTATTTCAAGACCAAAGCCAGGAGCTTGACGACCTGCGCAAGCAGGATATTGCTCTAGAGGAAGAGACCCGTGTTGAGCTGACTCAACTCCTCAACGGGGGACCTCCCAAAGACGGCATTTCCAGCATCGATGCGCCCGAATTCGACACCGCTCAGACCACTCCCTTTCAGCCAGATGACACGGTCATCGGCGTCACCGTCAACGGCGAGGCCAAAGCCTACCCGTTCAACATCTTGAACTGGCATGAGATTGTCAACGATACCCTTGGCGGCGTCAACCTGACGGTTTCCTACTGCCCGCTGTGCGACACCATCGTCGCCTTTGAACGGGGCAGCTCCACATTTGGCGTCTCGGGCAAGCTCTACCAGAGCTGCCTGGTGATGTACGATCGCGCAGACGATACGCTCTATGCCCAACCCTGGGGCCTGGGAATTGTGGGTCCTCAAGTCAATCAGTCGCTGACGCGGATGCCTGCAGTGAAAACCACCCTAGGCCAATGGCTCGCTCAGCACCCAGATAGCCAAATCCTTTCCACCCGCACCGGCCATTCTAGAGACTACCAGGGGTATCCCTACGGCACCTACTACACCGACGATCGCATCATCTTTCCGGTGTGTAATCAGGAGCAGCGGCAGCGCCATCCCAAAGCGATCGTCAGCTATGTGTGGGAATCTGACAGTCAGACCCCCCGTGACCAATTCTCGGGAAGCAGTCTCGCATTTGCTCACGAGGCGCTTAGACAGGCGGGGCGTCAAGAGGTGACGTTTGCGGGGCGCACTATTCAGGCCCGCTGGGATGAGGCGATGTCCACGGTTGTGGTGGAAGAGATGGACGGTAGCGTTATCCCCAGCACTACCGCCTTTGCCTTTGTCTATCCTGCCTTCTACAACTCTGCCCTTTAAAGGGGGCCGCTACAGCAGCAATAAGGCTGACGCCGCAGCGAAAATATTGTTTTAACCGTAGCGATCGCGCGACGGAAGCCCCCAAGCTAGGTCTTTGTTCTCCCATCTGTCCGTTACCAAAATCCGTCCAGCTTAAGCGCGAACCCCGGTAAAACAGGCTCTCCCGATAGGGCCGTTGGCTGCTGAAGGACTTCTTTAAGCTGTTCCGATCGGTAAATTTCGACCTGCTCTCTGCTACGGTTCAACAACAACCCCAGCCGTACGCCGCCATCTCTGTATTCCTCTATCTTGGCCTGAGTGTCTGTCAGGCTATCGCCGGGAGACATCAGCTCCAGCACAAAATCAGGGGTAAGGGGAGGAAACTTTTCCCGCGCCTCAGGGGTAAGGGCGCTCCAGCGCTCGCGTTAGACCCACGCAATGTCGGGGGAACGGTCTGAGCCGTTAGGCAAGTGGAAACCCGTCGAGGAGTCAAAGACAATGCCCAGCTGAGACTGCTGATTCCAAATGCCCAATTTGACTAAAAGACTCGCGTTACGTGCCCCCGTTTCCCCTCTAGTCGGCGACATAACAACCAAATCTCCCTGCGCTGTACGCTCCAATTTCCAGTCTGGATTAGCACGACACAGGTCGTAAAACTGGGCCGACGTAAGTGTCATTACGCTTCGGCTAATTCTTGACTAGACTTCAGCAGCGGAAACCCCATCGCCTCTCGCTGCTCCAGATAGAGTTGCGCTACCTGCCGGGCCAAACCGCGAATCCGGCGAATGTACTGCGTGCGCTCCGTCACCGAAATCACCCCCCGCGCATCCAATAAGTTGAACGTGTGGGAGCACTTCAGCACCTGATCGTAGCTGGGCAGCACTAGACCACGCGCCATCAGCCGCTTCGCCTCTTGCTCATAGGTGTCAAACAAGCCAAACAGCACCGCTGCATCCGACGCCTCAAAGTTATAGGTAGAGTTTTCGATCTCCCCCTGCAGAAACACGTCGCCGTAGGTGAGCGCGTCGTTCCAGCGAATGTCAAAGATAGAGTCCACCTCCTGTAGATACATAGTCAGCCGCTCTAGCCCGTAGGTAATCTCGATAGACACCGGGCGGCAGTCCAATCCACCGCACTGCTGGAAATAGGTGAACTGGGTCACTTCCATGCCGTCGAGCCATACTTCCCAGCCCACGCCCCAGGCTCCTACAGCGGCGTCTTCCCAGTTATCTTCTACAAAGCGAATGTCGTGCTCTTCAGGCTTGATGCCCAGCGCTTTCAGAGAGTCTAGGTAAACCTCTTGAATATTGTCGGGCGATGGCTTGATTAGCACCTGGTACTGGTAGTAGTGCTGCACCCGATTAGGGTTCTCGCCGTAGCGCCCGTCGGAGGGGCGGCGGCAGGGCTCCACGTAGGCCACTGACCAAGGTTCGGGGCCAATGGCCCGTAAAAAGGTGTGGGGGCTTTTGGTGCCAGCCCCCTTCTCCGTGTCGTAGGGCTGAACGATAACGCAGCCGCGATCGCTCCAAAAGCCGTTCAGCGTTGCAATAACCGACTGAAAATTCACGCCGCTTTTCCTCGCATCTGCTCTTCCCACATCTCAATACCGTATGCCATATCCGCTAACTATCCTAGCGGTGCGCCACAGCTCTAGAGTAGTGCGCTCTTCTTATATATGACTTCATCTGGCGTGGCGATGCCGCTCGTGACGGGGCGACACGGTCTTTGCCTGCGCTTCGCGATATACCTCTTGCCCGCATTTCGCGATGCAGGCTTTACCTATGCTTCGCGAACGCCTTGCACAATGCCCGTCAAGCGCCGTAAGGTTCCGCAAACCCATGACTTTACAAGGCGTAACAAGGCCAAAACCCCTTCAACATAAGGGTTTAAGAGAGAATCTCCATTTCCCCGAGGATTGAGTTGACACTTCTTAGAGTTTTTCGTTATATTGTCTAAGCGGTCGAGAGAGAGGGAAGCGCGAGCGACCCAATCTAAGGCTGATGAACCTAGACAACGAAATAGTTTGAAAGCTAAGC
>JBHJHD010000049.1:0-5635 GCA_050331115.1 Elainellaceae cyanobacterium | reverse complement strand
TTCGCGGAGCTTGAAGGTGACCGACAGCCCATCGTCGGCAACGGTCCAGGATTCGGCTAGCTCGGGTTCGATGACGGTGTAGTCGTAGGACGTGGAGCCGTCATCCAGGGTTTTGGTGCCGAAGGTGACGAGGCGATCGTACAGACACCAGGAGGTGCCGTAGGCCGGGCGGTTGGTGCCCACTTGGTGTAGGTCTAGCCCGTTGGGGAAGCCGCCGCCTCGGACGACGGTGAGGATGGCCGGTTCACCGGATTCGCTAGCGGCGGAGCTATCAGGTGCAGATGCGGTCGCGTCTGAGGGTGTATCACTGCTGGAGCCGCAGGCTTTGAGCAACGCCGCTAGGGAGATGCCTGTGGTAAAGGCGGTGCCCCGCTGTAGTAAGTCTCGTCTTCGCATCGTGTTGCTCCTTTTGGCTCTGCTGTGACAGATTACAAATCAGGGTAGGGCAGGGGCGCGGAGCTTTTGGAGAAGAAATCGGGAAGAAATCGGGAAGATTTCATCGACAAGACGCGATCGCCCTCCAAATCCTCCCCCTCAAACGCCCCTCCTTTCGCCGTACGGGCGGGTTTAGCAGTAGCATATCGGAATAGTTCGAATCCTTACAGCCAAACCCGCCCCGACGCCCCGACGCCCTTGCGATATCTCCATCGCCTTACGCCCCCCATAGCCCTGGCCCTTCTCCTCGGCACCAGCCTATCGATCCCCGCTAGCCTCGCCGTCGCCCGCTGGGAGCAGGCCCACGATCGCCTCCAATTTCAGCGGCAGACCGACAGCCTCGCCACCGCCCTACAGCGCAGCCTCAACCGCTACACCGAAGTGCTGCTGGCCTTAGGCGACTTCTACCGAGTTTCCCCAGAACCTGTCTCCCGCAAAGATTTCAACACCTTCGTGCAGCGCGCCCTCACTACTTACCCCGGCATTCAGGCTCTAGAGTGGGCTCCCGTAGTATCGGATAGCGATCGCCCCAGCTACGAAGCAACCCTCCGCTCCCAAACCCCACCCACGGCCCAAATTACCGAGCGGAGCAGCCAGGGGAATCTAGTCCCTGCCGCGCCCCGCCCCAGCTACGTTCCGGTCACCTACCTGCAGCCTTGGGATGGGAATGAGCCTGCCCTGGGCTACGACCTCACCTCCGACCCCACCCGCCGCAGCGCCTTAGAGGCGGCCCGGGATACGGGAGCGATCGCCGCCTCGGGGCGCATTCAGCTGGTGCAGGGGAACAAAGACCAGTTCGGTTTTCTCGTGTTTTTGCCGCTGTACGATACGCTCAATCCGCCGTCGGTGGAGGCCCGAAACGCGCAGATTAATGGGTACGTCCTGGGGGTATTTCGGGTCTCTGACGTGGTCGAAGAGTCTCTAGCAACCCTCGGCTACACCATTGATTTTGTCCTGCAGGACGATACGGCTAGCCCCACGGACCGTTTTTTGGGGCGCTACGATGCCGCCACCCAAACTCTCCATGCCGACATCGCCAAACCCTTGGCTCCACCGCACTCGCTCTGCCCCGCCGAGGTCGATTGTACCCACAGCCTAGCGGTAGCCGGACGGCAGTGGGCGATCGCCTTTGCGCCAGGTGAAGCTTACCCTGCTCCCACCGTCTGGCAACGGGTCTCAACCTTGCTGATTGGGCTACTCCTCACCACCTTAGTAGTCCGCTACCTAGCCCATACCCAGGCCCAGCTCACCAGAACCCGGGAGCTGAGCGCCCTCAAGATTCGCCTCTTCTCCATGGCCTCCCATGAGCTGCGCACGCCCCTTAGCACCATTTTGCTCTCGGCCCAAACCCTAGAGGCTGATGCCCTCCTGCAGAAGCACCGTCGCACCTTTACGCGCATCCGCACCGCTGCAAAACGGATGAATCAGCTCTTGAACGACTTGCTGATTCTCTCGCGAGCAGAGTCAGGGAAGCTGCAGTTCGCTCGAGAGTTGCTTAAGCTACACCACTATTGTCATCAGGTGATTGATGAAGTGCGTTTCAGCGTTGAAACGGCTCCCGCGATTCGCTTCAACCCCGGCAACGGTGACGCGAAAGCTTACCTCGATCCCCAGCTGCTGCGGGCCATCCTGACCAATCTTCTCTCCAACGCCGTAAAGTACTCTGGCCCTGACCCACAGGTCAGCCTTACGCTTTCCCATCACCTTCACCAAATCATCTTTGAGGTCCAAGACCAAGGCATTGGCATCCCTGCGGCGGACCAAGATCGACTCCACGAAGCGTTTTATCGAGGGTGCAACGTTGGTGACGTTAGGGGCACGGGACTGGGCCTGTCTGTCGTCAACGCTTGCCTACAGCTTCACCAGGGAACGCTCACCTACCAGAGCACAGTGGGGCAGGGCACAACCTTTCGGGTAACGCTGCCGCAAACTGATTAGGCTCTGCCAAATTAGAGATATCCCGTACGGACACAGCACGCTATACTCCTAGCCCAATCCGTACAGGCACAGCATGCTGTGCCCCGCCATGCCAACCATCAATGCCTCAAACCTGCTGCAGCCGATAGCCCACCCCGTGAACTGTTTCAATAAACGCCTTCGGTGCCCCCACCGCCTTGAGCTTATGGCGCAAACTCTTGATGTGGGCTTTGACCGTTTCCTCATCCGGCGGGCTGTGCATTGACCATAGAGACTGTAAAATGAACGCCCGACTCAACACCCGCCTCCCGTTGCGCAGCAGCAGCTCCAGGATAGAGAACTCTTTGGGCGTTAGACGCAGCGGCTGCCTGCCGTAGCTGACGTCATAGGTATTCGGATCCAACGTCAGCTTCTCCCAAGTCAGCGTCTTCGCTAGGGGCGATCGCCCCCGGCGCAGCAGCGCCCTCACCTGCGCCAGCAGCTCCGAGAGGTCAAACGGCTTCACCATGTAGGCGTCTGCGCCTGCATCTAGACCCCGCACCTTGTCCTCGCTGGTGTCGCGGGCCGTCAGCATCAGCACCGGCAGCTCAAACCCCTGCCCCCGAATGCGCTCGCACAGCCGAATTCCGTCTAAGCAGGGCAAAGTAACATCGAGCAGCGTTAGGTCATACTCCGTCAGCTGAATCTGGCACCACCCAGCCTCACCGTCTTTAACAGTGTCGACAGTATAGTGCTGGGACTCCAGAACTTCGGTCAATGAGTCCGCAAGCTGAATATCATCCTCAACCAACAGCAGCCGCATTGGATTCGACCCAGGAAATAGGACCAAAAGCTTGGTTTTTAGTATGCGTGAGCCCCCACGGCAGGGTTGTGTCGCACAATACAGGCCCTCCTCAACCTAGACGAGGTCTATCGCGCAGTGGATGCATCGCATCTATCGCTCACAACCTCGCCGTCGCGAAACCAGATGACGCGATTGCACTGCTGCGCCACCTCCGCGTCGTGGGTCACCATCACCAGCGCCATACCGCCATTGTTCAGCTCAGCAAAAATATCCATAATGCTCTGGCTAGTGTGGGAGTCCAGCGCCCCGGTGGGCTCATCCGCCAGCAGCAGCTTAGGGCCATTGACAATGGCGCGGGCGATCGCCACCCGCTGCTGCTGCCCGCCAGAGAGCTGATTAGGCCTATTCTCAAGGCGATTACCAAGGCCCACCTTCTTCAGGGCTTCGATAGCGCGATCGCTGCGCTCAGACTTGGCCACACCGGCATACACCATGGGCAGCATCACATTTTCCACAGCGGTGAGCTGCGGCAACAGATAAAACTGCTGAAACACAAAGCCCAGCTTACGATTGCGAATTTCCGCGAGGGCATCGGCGTCCAAAGACTCAACAGGATGCCCATCAAGCCAGTAAGTCCCCTGGCTGGGTCGGTCCAAGCAGCCGATAATATTCATCGCCGTCGACTTACCCGACCCCGAAGGCCCCATAATGGCGCAGTACTCCCCTGAGCCAATGGTCAAGCTGACGTCCTGCAGAGCCTGAACGGCAAGGTCGCCGACGCCGTAGGTCTTAATCACATGCTGTAGTTCGATAAGCGCCATTGCTAAGCTCTCTTGGTGTTGAGGAAGTGTGATGCCACCATCAGGACACGAAGCGAAGCCCAAAAACCGCCGCACCTGAGCTCGCAACTTCACACAGATACCGACTTTTGCAGGGGGCCTGGGGGAGGCATTAAGCGCTTCGCGCTCGCTTCGCGAACGTCCCCCAGCCAGGGGGTTTGGGGGCCAAGCCCCCAAGCAGCCGCCTAACTCCGCAAAGCCACAATCGGATCCAACCCCGCCGCCCGACGAGCAGGCAAAATCCCAAAAACCAAACCAATCCCCCCCGAAACCGTAAACGAAACAGCGATCGCCACCACACTCACCCCACCCCCCAGCGGACTCAGCAGCGCAAAGGTCACCACGCCAACAACGGCGATCGCGCTGCCAATCAGCCCGCCCACAACCGACAGCACCACCGCCTCAATAGTGAACTGCGCCAAAATATCGCCTCCCTTGGCCCCAATCGCCTTCCGCAACCCAATTTCCCGAGTACGCTCAGTGACCGACACCAGCATAATGTTCATGATGCCGATGCCCCCCACCAGCAGCGAAATACTCGCGGTGCACACCAGCACAATCACCAAAAAGTCAGAAATACTCGCTGCGGTATCCAGCAAATCCTGCTGGCTCTGCACCGTGAAATCGTTCTCCCCCGATAAAATGCCGTGGCGCAGCCGCAGCAGGTTCGTGACCTGATACTCTGCGGCGCTAGACTCGGCCTCGCTGCGAGCCGAGATGGCGATGGTTTGCACCGAAGGGCTAGTTTTACCCACCTCTTGCCCCACAAGCTGATCCGCCATCACCTGAATAGGGATATAAATGGCCTCATCCTGGTTTTGCCCAAACGACGAGCCCCGCTCAGCCGCAACGCCAACTACGGTAAAGCTGAGATTGCTGATGCGAATTCTTTGCTGTAGAGGGTCTTGACTGCCAAACAGCGTCGCTGCCGCCTCGCTCCCCAAGACAGCCGTTGGCAGACGCCCCTGGGCGTCGATCGGGCTGAGAAAGCGCCCCTGAGCCATCTCAACGTTCCTCACCGTCACGTACTCTGGGCTCGTGCCAACGATATTGGCCTGGGTTTCGAGGGCTCCCCGCGTAGTGCGAAACCGCTGGCTCTTCTCCGGTGAAACCGCTCTCACGGCCAGCACCTGATCGGCGATCGCCTCCGCGTCAGCTAACGTCAGGGTATCCGCCCGCGCGGCTCCGGCCATCGGCCCGCGCTGGGCGTCTCCTGGGGTCACAAACAGCACGTTGGTCCCCAGATCTTCGAACTGGCGGCTGACGTAGACCTGGGCCACCTCACCCACCGCCACCATGGCAATCACGGAGGCGTTGCCGATGATAATGCCTAGCATGGTCAGACCGCTGCGCATCTTGTTGGCGGTCAGGGTTTTCAGCGCCATGGTGGCGCTTTCGAGCATATTAAAGGCCATAGCGTGTAAACCTCTAGAACGGAGACGGCGCTGACGAGGGCGACCTTTCGCCCTCAGGCAAATCCAAAAACATCTGGTCCCCCACCTCAAGCCCAGACAAAATCTGCGTCTTGCCCGCCTGCGTTAGCCCCACCGTGACCGGCTGAAACACCGGTTCACCCGCCTCATCGGCGACCCGCACCCCCAGCTGGCCGTCCTCCGTGGCGATCGCCACCGTGGGCACCATCAGCGCGTCGGCAATGGTA
>JBHJHD010000048.1:0-97084 GCA_050331115.1 Elainellaceae cyanobacterium | reverse complement strand
GCGATCGCATCGCCGCTAGCCGAGGTCCAGCCGACGAGCCGCCCGGTCACGTAGGCTCCCATTCCCGCCGCCGCTGCCCCAAACAGGCCGCCGATGACGTGGTTGCCGAACGCGCCGGCCCAGCTAAACAGGCGAATATCGGTCAGCAGGTTGAACAGGTAGCCTGCTCCAAATCCAAAGGGAATCAGCCAGGTCACGAGGTTATTGGACTGCTTGTCGGCCTCCGTATCGGGGTTGATGAGTCCGAACTGGTCGGCGCTTTTATAGCCGTTCCCCAGGATGTCGGCTTGGTCCATCGGCAGTCCTTGCTCTCGCAGCGCTTCGTAAGCAGCTTCGGCCTGCACCCGATTGGGAAAGACAGCGATCAGGTAGTTGGTGGAGCTTTGGGTCTGCATGGTGATTTAACGAATAGCTACTTTGACGTTAGCAAGGTCAAGGGCGTGCCGACATCTATCGTCTGTGGTGTGTTGGCGATCGCCCTTAACGCGAAAGGGACAGGAGAATTCCCTGTCCCTTTCAATGAGCATGACGCGTCACTATCGCACGATGATCCTGCGATCGCTACAGCTGAGGCACGAACTGCTCTTTCTCAGGAATTTCGGCGTACTCTGCCACAATCTGACGGAATTCATCACCGTCAATGGTCTCCTTTTCAATCAGCAGGTCCACCAGCCGGTCGATTACCACCCGGTTGTCCTGAATGACGTTGCAGGCATCCTCGTAGCAATGCTCCACGATGGTGCGGACCTGAGCATCGATTCGGGAAGCAATCTCCTCCGAGTATTCCGAGCGGGTCATCAGGTTATTGCCCAAAAACACCTCGCTCTGCTGGCCTTCCAAAGACAGCGGACCCAAGTCAGACATGCCGAAGCGAGTCACCATCTGGCGGGCCATGCCCGTTACCTGCTGCAGATCGTTACCAGCGCCCGTGGTCACCTCAGCGTCGCCGAACACCACCTGCTCAGCGGCCCGGCCGCCCAGCGCACCCGTGATGCGGGCCAGAAGCTGCGATCGCGAAATTAGCGACTGCTCTTCGTTGGGGGTAAACCAAGTTAGGCCTCGGGCCTGACCGCGCGGAATCAGAGTTACCTTTTGCACCGGATCGTGCCCCTTGACCAGGGTACCGATAACGGCATGACCAACCTCGTGGTAGGCGATCAGGCGCTTGCTCTTGCTGTCGATCAGCGGCGTGCCCTCCATACCGGCCACCACTCGGTCCACGGCGTCGTTGATTTCCGCCATGGTAATCGCCTCCTTGCGTCGGCGAGCGGTGAGAATCGCTGCCTCGTTCAGCAGGTTAGCCAGGTCGGCTCCCGTGAATCCAGGGGTGCGGCGAGCAATGGTATCTAGGGAAATGTCCTTGCCCAGCTTCTTATCGCGGGCGTGGACTTCCAGCACCTCCAGGCGACCCTTGATATCTGGGGGATCGACGCTCACCTGACGATCGAAGCGACCGGGGCGCAGCAGCGCCGAATCTAGGACGTCGGCCCGGTTGGTGGCCGCGATGATGATGATGCCGGTATTTCCTTCAAAGCCGTCCATCTCGGTGAGCAGCTGGTTCAGCGTCTGCTCGCGCTCGTCATTACCGCCGCCAATGCCAGCGCCTCGCTGACGACCCACGGCGTCAATCTCATCGATAAAGATGATGCAGGGGGCGTTCTCCTTCGCTTTCTTGAACAGGTCGCGGACGCGGGACGCACCCACACCCACAAACATCTCTACAAACTCAGAGCCGGAGATTGAGAAGAAGGGCACGCCCGCTTCGCCAGCGATCGCTTTAGCGAGTAGGGTCTTGCCGGTTCCCGGAGGACCGACCAGCAGGACGCCTTTGGGAATGCGGGCACCTACGGCGGTGAAGCGCTCGGGCTTCTTCAAGAAGGTCACCACCTCCTGCAGCTCTTCCTTGGCCTCGTCAATACCGGCGACGTCGTCGAACTTAACGCCGGTCTTTGCTTCCATTTGGAAGCGAGCTTTGGACTTGCCAAAGTTCATCGCCTGTCCCGGTCCGCCGCCAACGTTGCCGGAGCGGCGAAACAGCAAAAACAGGCCGCCAATCAACAGCAGCGGAAAGATGAGATTGCCGAGGAAGCCCCAAATGGCCCCATCGCTGCGGGGGGCGTGGGTGTCAAAGCGGATGCCCTCGCTCTTTAGCCTGGAGACCAGCTCTGGGGCATTTCCAGGCAGGTCAACCCGGGAGCGCGTGACGCCGTTGCCCAGATTCGAATCAGCGACGTCGACGATTGCCGTGCGGCCAGAATCGTAGAAGTCAACGCTAGTAATCTGGCCCGCATTGAGTCGATCTAAAAATCGACCATAGGTCATGCGGGTGCTGGCAGCATTGCGTCCGGTCTCCGGCGTGCCGGCGGCAAATGCGCTCTGCCAGATAAAGAACCCGATGATTAGAACCGGCAATGCCCAGAGGATAGCCGTTCTCCAGGAAAATTTCATTGTTATAACAGCCTCTTAGTACGATGGCGGGAGCCTTGCTGGATAAAGCGTCTAGTCAAATTGGACCTGCAATCATGCGATCGCCACTTCACCAGGCCGACATACCTACCTTAGAAAATCTTAACTAAATTTAACCAGATTTGGGAGGACGAAACAAATTCAGCAGTCATAACCTAGACGGTGCGCTCTCCAAAAGCGGCATCAGCCGGAAAAATATTGGTAAGGGAATAGGGGCCAAGCTGTCGGAACGGGAAAAGTTCAAAAGCCTGCGTTGATGCAGGCCTTTGGGTGAAGTTAATACCAGCGCTGAAGTCAGTAACGCTGATGCTTTGGTTTATCTCTAACGCGGCTTATCTTTGAAACGCTATCCGCTTTTAGCGCTGCCCCGGTTCTGGCACAATTTTGCCTCTGGCATAGCGCTGTCTGTCGTGATATCAATCTGTAACAACATCAGACTGCAACAACATCAGACTGCAGCAACATCAGAACTATTATCAGAGCTACTACGTGTCGTAAATGCGACACTCTCCAGCCCCGGGATTATCGTCGCAATATAAATCCAGGCTGGTCTTTTGCTTGGACGCTTGGCGGTGGGCCCTATCGGCCTGGAGTTCTTCAACAACGTCCCAGGCAGTTGCACATTCCGAAGACGTGGCGCCGGTCTCACAGGCTTTACGGGCCTCTTCAACTGCGGCATAGAGCGTCTCGCGCTTCGCGGCTTGGTCAGGGGTATGAATCGTCATGGGTATATCTCCATCTTCTTGCGTAGAGTGGCTCAAGCAGTGATGAGAAGCAGAAGTTTGCTTGCTTAAAGCCTAGAGGTAGAGAGTGGCCTAGTTGTTAGAACTTGATAGCTTAAGGCCAAAAGCAGCATGCGACGTGATGCGGTAAATGTCGCGGCGCTAATAGCACCTAGCGCTGTCTCTACAGCCTTATTCTAGCGTGGTTTTACGGTAAAAGGCAGCTTAAAAAGGGAGGTCCACAGCGCTGTGAACCTCCCCAAATCACCTGTAGCCAGTGACGGTTTGAAGCTTTAGTCGTCATAAATGCGACATTCGAGCGCGCCGGGGTTCTGATCGCAGTAGGTATCCAAGCTATTTTTGGGCTTAGCCTGCCGGCGGTGGGCAAGGTCGGCCTGCAGCTCCTCCACCGTATCCCAGGCAACTGCGCAGTCGGGTGAGTCAGCGCTACCCTGACAAGCCTCCCTCGCCTGAGCGATCGCTGCATGAAGCTGATTTTGATTTTCCGTAATCTTGTCTATGGCAGAGCTTGTCATGAATGAGGAATCTCCTAAACTTCTTTTTAAAACAGGCCGTTTAGAGCGGGTAAGCCGCACGCGCTACACTTAATAAGAGCTGAGTCTTAAACAGATAAAATATTAGCGGTGCCTATGCCTCGTAAGACATAGGCGTGATAGCGTTGCTTTAAGTATCTGCCGTACTACATTTATGCAATGTATCTGCTGCACCATACTCGCTGCGCCGCGATCGCCATCGGCTGCGCCCAAAGCTAACTCGCTCAAAGCGCCCTGAAAGCGCCTGTTGCTATACGATTACCCTAACGCGTTCCCCGCGCTGAAGTGAAGTTCGGAAACCCCTACGATTAGGGGAGATAGTCCCCCAAAAAATCACCTCGATACGCGCCTTACTCACGGCGTAGTTCAGCCAGTTTTCTCGCCCATCGCCTCACCCCCCTCATCGCCTCAGTAAGATATGAAATCTCCGCTGAAATTTCAGTTCAATCAGCTGCTCCCTTTGCTCTTGCTTGTGGCCATTGTCCTACTTCTGGGGCTGGGGAGCTTAGTTCACTTGGTCACTGAGTACTGGTGGTTTAGCGCGGTCGGCTTTGCCCCAGTATTTCGAACTCGGCTCGCTTGGCAGGTCGGCATCGGCGTGGTCACTGCGCTGGTCTATGGGGTGTTTGTCCTTGGAAACTACTGGCTGGCCAAGCGGCTCACCCGCCACCGCATTTTTCGAATTTTAGTTGAGGGGGGCCGCTGGCAGACCTTTCCCGAGTCGCTGCCGGGCTACATTGCGCTGGCGCTAGCGGTGGCGATCGCCCTAGTTTCTGTCGCTTCTACCATGGGGCAGTGGGAGACGCTGCTCAAGTTCTTCAACGCTACGCCGTTCAATTTCGGCGACCCGATCTACGGGCAGGATGTCGGATTTTATGTATTTCGGCTGCCGGTGCTGCATCTGCTCAAAGATTGGCTTTTGAGCCTGCTGGTCTGGGGGCTAATCGTTGCGGCGCTGGTGTATGGGTTTAAGGGAGAGCTTACCCTAGGGCGAGGCTGGCGCAACGTCGTGACCGGCGGGGCAAGGGCGCACCTGAGCGTGCTGCTGATGGGCATTGCGGGGGTGACGGCGTTCGGCTTTTGGCTGGAGCGCTATGACCTGCTCTACTCCTCAGAAGGCGTAGTATTCGGCGCCGGGTTCACGGACGTTCACGCGCGGCTGCAGTCCTACTGGATTATGGGGGCGGCGACGCTAGTGCTAGCGTTGCTGCTGCTGGCGTCGCTGTGGCGGCAGACGGCAGCGCTGCCAATCGTAGGCACCGCTGCCTATGTTGCTCTGTTGATTATTGTGGGCGGGGTTTACCCTTGGTTCCAGCAGTCGTTCCTCGTCGAGCCCAATGAACTGGTCAAAGAGACGCCCTACATCAAACACAATATCGAGTTTACTCGCGCCGCCTACGACCTTAGCCAAATTGAGAGCCGCGACTACCCAGCTGAGACCAACCTGAGCGCTGCCGACATCGACCGCAACGCCTCTACCATCAAAAATATCCGTCTTTGGGACTACCGGCCCCTGCTAAGCACCTACCGTCAGCTGCAGGAGATCCGCCCCTACTATAGCTTTCCGGACGTAGACGTCGATCGCTACACCCTGGGCGGCAACGACCAGCAGGTGATGATTGCCCCGCGAGAGCTGGATTACAGCGGCGTACCCCCCGAGGCCCAGACCTGGGTAAACCAGCGGCTTAAGTATACCCACGGCTACGGCGTGGCTATGAGCCCGGTGAACCGAGTCTCCGACAACGGACTGCCGGCGTTCTTCATCCAAGACATTCCCCCCGTTTCCACGATCGACCGCGAGGTTGAGCAGCCCGGAATTTACTATGGTGAGGTTACGGACACCTATGTGTTTACCGGCACCACCACTCAGGAGTTCGACTATCCCCGCGACGACAAAAATGCCCTCGTAAAATACGACGGGGCGGGGGGCGTGCCCATGCCGTCACCGCTTCATCGGCTGGCTTACGCCTACGACCTGGGCAGCCTCAAAATTCTAATCTCTAACTACTTCACCCCCAATTCCCGCATCCACTACCACCGGCCAATTCTAGAGCGGGTCAAGCAGGTGGCCCCCTTCCTGCGCTTCGACGACGATCCCTACATCACCCTGATTGACGGGCGGCTGCAGTGGATTTTAGACGCCTATACGGTGAGCGATCGCTTTCCCTATGCCCAGCCCGTGCGCCAGAGCGCGGACGCGGGTGCCGTGTTCAGCGAGGGCAACGTGCGCCAAATCCTGCGGGGCGGGGTGAACTACCTGCGCAACTCGGCGAAGGTGGTCATCGATGCCTACGATGGCACCATGCGGTTTTTAGTGGTTGATGAGTCCGACCCGGTGCTGGCCACCTACCGCAACATTTTTCCCACCCTGTTCGAGTCGGGGGATATTCCGCCAGCGGTCCGAGACCACTTCCGCTATCCGGTGGATCTCTTTAAGATTCAGGCCCAAATGTACCTGTCCTATCACATGACCGACTCGGAGGAGTTCTACAACCGAGAGGATCTGTGGCGATTCCCCCTAGAGCAGTACGAAGACAGGCAGCAGGTGATGCAGCCCTACTACGTCAACATGCGGCTGCCGGAGGCTACGGAGGACGAGTTTATCTTGATCCTGCCGTTTACCCCCGTCAATAAGGACAACATGATCGCCTGGATGGCGGCTCGCTCGGACGGCGAGCAGTACGGCAATGTGCTGCTGTACGAGTTTCCCAAGCAGGAGCTGATCTACGGCCCCAGCCAGATTGAGGCCCGCATTGACCAAAACCCAGAGATTTCTCAGCAGCTCACCCTCTGGAGTCAGGAAGGCTCACGGGTGATTCGCGGCGACCTGCTGGTGATTCCCATCGAGCGATCGCTGCTGTACGTCGAGCCGATCTACCTGCGGGCCGAACAGGGCGAGCTGCCGGAGCTGCGGCGCGTGATTGTCTCCTACGGCAACCAAACGGTGATGGAGCCCTCTCTACAGGGGGCACTGAGGGCTATTTTCGGGGCTGACATCCTGTCGGACTCGGATGAAGATGAAGTAGATGCGATCGCCCCCTCTGGGCCTACCTCGTCCGCAGCAGACCCGTCCGCGCCCACACAAGACTCGGCATCGTTAGCCCCCGCAGCAGCAGCGACCCCATCGCTTCCCGTGGGCGACATTCAGGCCGCCCTAGAGGCTTACGAAAATGCCCAGGAGGCGCTGCGGCAGGGCAACTGGACAGACTACGGTCGCTATCAGCGGGAGCTGGGGGAGCAGCTAGAGCAACTGCAGAGTTCGGCTGATGACGTTAGCAGTAATGCTGACAATGCGGCTAACAGCGCAGATGAATAGACGTGGATGAATAGACGCAGATGAATAGCGAGCTGCGCAACGCGCTGGTAACCGCGGTGGTTCTGATTTTGGCGGTAGGGTGGCTGCGTCTGATGGACACCCTAGCCCACCGGGGCCTGCTGCCCCAGACCCTCAGCCGCAAGGTCATTCACACGGGCACTGGTCCCCTATTTATCCTGTGCTGGCCCCTGTTCAGTGAGACCACTTCGGCCCGCTGGTGGGCAGCCCTAATTCCGCTGGCGATCGCCCTGCAGTTTGCGGCGGTGGGGCTGGGCTGGATAGAGGATAAGGCCGCCGTAGCCGCCATGACCCGCCACGGCAGTCCGCGAGAGATTCTGCGGGGACCGCTGTACTACGGCCTGTCTTTTGTGGTTTGCACCCTAGTGTTCTGGCGATCGTCTCCGGTGGGCATGCTGGCGCTGATGATTCTCTGCGGCGGAGATGGGCTGGCGGACATTGTGGGGCGGCGCTGGGGGAAGCATAAGCTGCCGTTTAGCCCCCATAAAAGCTGGGTGGGCTCGGGGGCGATGTTTGCGGGCAGCTTTATCTTCAGCCTGGGGATGCTGTGGTGGTTTGATGCCCTGGGGTATTTTTCGTTTCCACTGACGGCAGCGGCGCTGCTCAAGGTCGGGGCGATCGCCTTCGTCGCAACGCTGGTGGAAGCGCTGCCGTATCCGGATATCGATAACCTGACTCTGACAGCAACGGGAATTGGGCTAGGGCTAATCCTGACATAATTTGAAAGCTTCACAAAATCTTAGCGGTATCCTAAGCCTTTTAAAGAAGTATTTAGCCTGGGAACAATATTAGAGATATGCCTCAATGGTTTGGGTATAAAGTCTATAGCTAAAGATGAGATAGAAAGCTTTTCGACAAATTAGGCGGGCGATCTACAGCCCGTTCTCAGCTTGCTGCCGCACGTCCCATGTTGCGTTGGCCCAGCTGCTTAGGACAGTGGGAACGGCTCACAGCCCTGATGTTTCCTAGGCAGCCAGGTGCGCAAATGTCCCAATGCATCAGGACATCCGCTATGGGGCGTACGGGTGCAGTTCTACCATTGCTAATTTCTTCCTGCAGCTTTATCAAGGACACCATCCATGGTTATCCAATTCAGAATGCCAGCTCAAGATCAAGCTGGACAGAGTAGTCTATTGGTTAACGCCTCGCTGATTAGCGCCCTACGTACGCTGATCGGTCAGGTTAGCCGCTTTGCCGATTCCGATCAGCCCAAGATTTTGTGCCTCGGCCGCAATAGCCATCTAATTCCAGAGCTCGTCACAAATCGCTTTTTGAGAGAGCTAAACTGCTGGTTTGTCTGTGAAGACAGGTGGACTATGTGGAAAGGCCATCAAGCGACATTGCCTAAAACCGCATTACCTGACCCACGGCCTAGTCTTGCGGATGCCATCGTGCTGTCGATTGACGAGCAGTCTGATCTAACGCCGATGCGGCTGCGCCAGATCAAGCTAAGGCTGAAACCCCAGGGCCGCCTAATTGTAGTTGCCCCCTACCGCGCCAGCGTGATCGAGCTGCTGCAGAAAAGCCTCAAAACAACATCGCCTGTAGAACAGGCGCTTCGCCAGCCGCGGGCCATCTCTGTAAGCTGGCTATTCCGGCTTTTTGAGGCCGAGGGCTACACCGATCCCTACTTGCGGCTGGTGGGTGGCCTGCCTGGCTTTTGGGAATCAGCAGTGTGCTCGGTAACGCCGCAGTGGTAGGCGCAGCTGAGCTAGCGCAATAATCTGCATCGCGACCCCGCCAAAGCGCTAGACTATCCCCAGATATTGCCAAGCAGGAGTAGGGCTGTGGTGAAACTAGCGCGCTGGCAGTGGGCCGTGCTTGTGGCCCCCGTTGCCCTGACCGCAGGCTTTGTGCTGGCCGCCGCGGGCTGGCAGATTCAGCGCTGGGGCATCAGCTGGATATGGGCCGTCGTCGTCTTGGGCCTAGTCGCTTGGCGATGGCTGCTGGCGCTGTGGACCCGGCCGGTGGAGATTGGCGAATCTGGCTTAAGCAATGGAATGGTCAATGGGGCGGCTGCGCAGACTGGTAATGAGTCCGCAGCGGTGGCGGCGGCGGTGGCAGCAGCCATCGCAGAATCCCAAGCTGACCCGCCCCTGTGGGAGGACTGGGAGCGTTTCTGGCGGCGCTGCCAAAATTTAGTGAGTGCGATCGCCCAGATCTACTACCCCGAGGCAAAATATCCCCTGCTGAATATCTACGTTCCCCAGGCCTACGGGCTAATTCGCGGCACCGTCGATGATGTAGACCGCTGGATGCAGCAGCTCTCGCCCGTGCTGGGCCAAGTCACGGTTGGGCAGGCTTACCAGGGCTATCGTCTATATCAAAAGCTAGAGCCCTCCGCCCGCCAGATTCGCCGCCTGTGGGGCTGGGCGAGGTGGATCACCAATCCGGCTGCCGCGGTAGCAAAACAGGCGAGTCAGCCTTACAGCCAGCGGGCTAATCAGGCGCTGTTGGGAAACTTGAGTCAAATGCTGCGGGAGGTCGCGCTGCGCAATTTGGCTCAGCAGACCGCCAGCCTATACGGCGGCCAGAGCAGCCCAGCGCCTATTTTAGAGGCGACCCCATCGGCCGCTTCTTCGCAGCAGACGGCGACCCTGAGTCAGATTCTCGCTCAGGCCCAGCCGATAGACCAGGTGGAACGCGCCCCCCTCAATATTTGGATTGTAGGCCGGACCGGAGCGGGAAAAAGCAGCGTCATCAACAGCCTGTTTCAGGTTGATCGGGCAGAGGTTGACCTGCTTCCAAACACTGACGATGTTCGCAGCTATCAGTGGCAGACCGACGCCGGGGAGCGGCTGCAGCTGTGGGACACGCCCGGCTACGAGCAGGTGAACCGCAGCTATGAGGTGGGGGCGCAGGACCCGGGCATCCTGCTGCTCGTGACCCCTGCTACCGACCCGGCGCTGCAGATGGATGCTGACCAACTCGGTGACTTGCTCGCCAGCGGGCAGGGCGACGATGCCGAGGACAGGCTGCCCGCGATCGCCATTTTGACCCAGGTAGACCGGCTGCGCCCCGTGCGGGAATGGTCCCCCCCCTATGACTGGGAGCACGGCGATCGCCCCAAGGAGCAGTCGATCCGAGGGGCGATCGCGTACCGCGCCCAGCAGCTTCCCCAGTGCCGCTACGTGGTGCCGCTGGTGACGCGGGGGGAGCAGCGGCCGGCGTGGAATATCGATGCGCTCTCTGAAGTCCTGCTGAGCGTCGTTGGCCCGGCTAAACGGCTGCGACTTGCCCGAGCGCTCCGCAGTCGTCAGTCTCAAGCAGCGGCGGCGGCCCAAATCATTCAGCGGCTGAGCGATCGCATGACCACAACCCAGGGGATTGCCGCACTGCTGAAGAGCCCTATTTTGGGCTACCTCACCACCCTATCCACCGGCTCACCCGCCCTGGCCCACCTGCTGGCGCAGCAGATTCCCGTAGAGCAGCTGCCGCTGGTGATGGGCAAACTGCAGATGGCCTACGAGCTATTTTCTTTGCTTGGCCAGGGCGATCAGCAGTTCGAGCTGCTGACGCTTTGGCCCTTGATGACCGACAGCAGCGCCTCGCCTCGGGCTAACGCCTGGGCGGTGGGACAGGCCTTGGTAGAATACTGGACGAGCGACGCCCCTATCGATCTGCGATCGCGTTTCCAGCACTACCTCGCGGAAGCGGAGGCCCAATAAGGCGAGGGCGTCCGCTTGCAGTGCAAGAAATCTGCCTCAGACTTACGCTGGCGCGGCCCCAGGCGGCCTTCATTTCCGAGGCTCGAGCTGCGACTCGATGACTCGAAGCCGCTTGGCGATATCTTCCACAGCTGAGATTAGCGTAGAAAGCTGCTGCTCAACTTGAACGTTGGGGGCGCTGACGTGCTCTATCTGAGAGCGCATCGTATCAATCTGACGCTCTAGCTGGCTTCTCGGCTTTGTAATTGTGGGCAGCGCATCTAAAGGGCTGTCTTGGTGCGTCAGGGCCTCGATGACTACCTCAGTTTTACTGCGGCCCGTGCGTTCAGCCTCGGTTTCAATAGCGCGAATTAAGGTTTCGGGAAGCCGAAAGGAAACAGTTCTGTTAGCCATGATCAGGAAACACTATCAGCGAGATGGTTATCTACTCTATACCGCCAGCCAGTACTCTCTGGGTGAGGGGTGACCCACTAGTACAGAACAGGCTTGAGTTGGTAAAAGGAATAGACAGGAAGTCGGTTTATGAAGGGCGAGCTCTAGCCGTGGGGACTCACCACTCGCGCTCTAAGCGTCGTGATTGGCTTGCAAGAGGACTACCCTCAATCGATATAATCCAAGCTATTTCGTTGCGTTCTTTGCTTTTCGCTAGGACAACCTTCAAGTTATTCTTTAACTCTATCATCAAGCTTGCTGACGCCGCATCATTCAAGCGACGTGGATGCCGCCTGGGTGACGACCAGCGCCATAGCGCTGAGCGGCCTCGGTGGGCAAAGTCCCCCAAAAAGCAGCATCCCCCCTGTTGAACCAGCAGGCGGGATGTGAAACTAGCAGATTACAGTGTATTCTTAAATCCGAAATCCAACCTAAGGCTAGCCCCACATGGAATTTAAGTATGCCTACACTCGTCTCAACGTCGCCAACTTTGAGGTCTGCAAAGCCTTTTATAAAGATGTGCTTGGGTTGACCGTCAGCTTTGAAGACAAGATGGACGAGTATGTCGAATTTGACACCGGCTCGGCCAAAATCTCCCTCATCAACCGTGAGAAGCTGCCAGAGTATGTGGGCCGAGACGAACCCCTAGCCTACGCGCCTATCGATGACAGCATTGTGCTTACCTTCATCGTCAAAAACGTCCAAGAAGCCGTTAAGTATCTCACCTCAAAGGGCGTGCAGATGGCTAATCAGCCTGCAAACTTCCCCGATCGCGGCTTCGTCTCCGTCTGCTTTCACGATCCCGACGGCAACCTCGTCGAGCTAGAGCAGATGACGGACGTGGTCATTGGGGGCTAACTGCACTTAGTAAAGTGAGGAATCTATCTACAGCTACTCCGCCATCATCTGGGCGACGAAGTTTGTGGATATGTCTCCAGTCTGAAATGCCCTAGACTTCAAAATGCGCTGGTGAAAACCAATAGTGGTAGGTAGCCCCGTGATAGCGCACTCCCGTAGGGCTCGCTGCATGCGGCGAATTGCGGTGGGGCGATCGGGGCCCCATACAATCAGCTTGCCGATCAGCGAGTCATAGTAGGGCGGAATTTCATAGTCGGTGTAGACATGGGAGTCCATGCGCACCCCCGGCCCACCGGGGGGAAGATAGCCGCTGATGCGCCCAGGGTGGGGACGAAAGTTATGGTCGGGGTCTTCGGCATTGATGCGGCATTCGATCGTGTGGCCCTGAAGCTGTACGTCGGACTGGGAGAGCCGTAGCTTCTCCCCTTGGGCAATGCGGATCTGCTCGGCAATCAGATCTACCCCAGTCACCATTTCCGTGACGGGGTGCTCCACCTGGATGCGTGTATTCATCTCCATGAAGTAAAATTCTCCCGACATGTCTAGGAGAAACTCAACCGTGCCCGCACCCACGTAGTTGATCGATTTTGCCACTTTCACCGCGGCGTTGCCCATCTGGCGGCGCTGCTTATCGCTAAGCGCTGAACTCGGCGACTCCTCCAGCAGCTTTTGATGACGGCGCTGAATGGAGCAGTCGCGCTCGCCCAGATGAATCACGTTACCGTGGCTGTCAGCCAAAATTTGGAACTCGATGTGGCGTGGCTTCTGCACGTACTTTTCTAGATAGACGCCGGGGTTGCCAAACGCCGCCTCGGCCTCACCCCGGGCTGCAAAGTAAAGCTTTACTAGCTCGCTCTCCTCGTGCACCAGGCGCATCCCGCGCCCGCCGCCGCCCGCCGTCGCTTTAATCATTACCGGGTAGCCAATTTCTTTGGCCACCACGAGCGCCTCATCCTCATTGGTGAGCAGCCCCTTACTGCCCGGAACCGTAGGCACGCCGATTCGCTTCATGGTGGCCCGAGCGGTGGACTTGTCCCCCATGGCCTGCATGGCTTCTGGCGTAGGGCCGATAAAGGCAATCTGGTGGTCGGCACAGATCTCGGCAAAGCGGGCGTTTTCGGCCAAAAAGCCGTAGCCGGGATGGATAGCTGCCGCGTTGTGCATCAGGGCCGCAGCAATAATGTTGGGAATGTTGAGGTAGCTTCTGGCGCTGGGGGGCTCGCCGATGCAGACCGTCTCGTCGGCAAGCTGAACATGTAGGGCGTGGCGATCGATGGTGGAATGTACCGCAACCGTTGAGATACCCATCTCCTCGCAGGTGCGAAGAATTCGCAGTGCAATCTCACCCCGGTTGGCAATTAAAACTTTGGAAAACTGCATCTTCCAAATCACGAAGAGTATAAGGGAACGGGAAATGGACCAGACTCACTAGGTCAGGCCGGAATTGCTGATGCCATTCACAGTGATGAGTCAGGAGTTGATCGTATCACCCCAATACCCCCCCGCGATCGCTCCTATTACACCGGCGCTGTCGCTTGGGCCAATAGTTTCGGCTGAAAGCCTTACGATACGCAGGCGACAGCGCGCAGAGATATCCTAATAAGTCAGGACATCTGCTGCAGCGATTTTGGACGCTGGCTAGCCACAATTTTGGGGGCACAGTACGCTGTGCCCCCAAAAGATGGACCATTACCTGAAGGGTGGTGCGTCAACCTATTCCGCAGTAGCCAGCTCCGTGCTGCCTCGTGACCGACGACGCGTCAGGGTATTAAACAGCATCTGACCAATGGCCATAATCAAGTTACCCTCTAGCTCGTTGAACAGCTTCATGTTCATGCCAAACGCCGCGTTGGCCTCATCCACAATTTGCTGAGCCGTCGCATCGTCCACCGGCAGATCGTCCATAGCGGCGCGGTAGGTTTCCTTAAACGCTTTCTCGTCCTGGATGTCCTCAAACTCATAGAAGGCCGTGCCCTGGCCCTCGCTGAGGTTCATCCCCCGCTGAGCGATCTTCTTGAGAATTTGACCACCGGACAGATCGCCTAGGTAGCGCGTGTAGGAGTGGGCCACTAACAGCTCGGGCTGCTCAGCCGAAATCTTGCGAATGCGATCGACATAGGCCTGACCTGCGGGGGAAATGGCGATCGCCTCCCGCCAGCTGCTGCCGAAGTAGTAGTGGAGATCTTTCTCTAAGCTATCTTTCCGATGTAGCTCAGGAAAATAGATTTTGGACAGAATAGGGTGCTGGCGATGCTTCTCCATCTCCTCTTCCATTGCCGAATAGACAAAGTAGAGGTTAGAGACAAGCTTCCGATAGGAGGTTTTCTCGACCACCCCCTTGAGAAAACATTTAACAAACCCCACGTTCTCGGCCATCGTGTGGGATTTTTTGGTTCCCTCACGCAGCTGTGTTGCTAAATTACCGCTCATGCTAACTGTCCTATGTAAGCTGTTGTATCTATGATGCGTTCTACGAACCTGCCTCGCCTGCCCAAATTAGCAGGGGGGCTAAATTATGAATTCACTCTCTAGACTGTCACAAGTGCCCGAAGAATGAGAGCTTGTGTTAAAAAATTTTACGTCGCTAGGATTTCACAGCTTCCAAAAGTCGAGAGAAGTAGAAGCGCGTTTTGGTCATGGCATTGCGCTCAATCTTCCAGCCATTGGCCTCCAAAAACCGGACGATTTCCGCTTCTCGGTGTAGATAGGCCCGAGTAGCTTTGCTCGGACCGGGGAAGAAGTCCCCGACCTTTTTCAAGAGGCTATAGGCTAGGGTTTTAGGCGCAAAGCTGACGATCAGGCGCTCTTCTGCTAAATCAGAGAGGTGCTTCAGCATGCCCTCGGCCTGCTGCTGCGGATAGTGAATCAGGACGTCTAGGCAGACAACCGTGTGGTAACGGCCCGCGAGCGTTTCCAGGTCGCTCACCTTAAACTCAGCCGAACCCGGCAGGTCAGCCAGCTGCTGGTATCGCTCCTGCGCCTCCCCCACCATCTTCTCAGAGATGTCGCTGGCCTGCACCGTCGCCCCGGCCTGGGCGAGCGGAATACTGAGGCTGCCCACGCCACAGCCCGCGTCGCAAATCGTTAGCTGGTCTAGATTGCCGTCGTCTTTGAGCCAGGCCAACACCGTGTCCACCGTCTGCTGGTGGCCCTGACGGATGTCGAGCTGGACTTTGTTAACGTCACCGTCGCCATAGATGCGCCGCCAGCGATCGAACCCGGTGGCGTTGAAGTAGTCTTTGACGATAACTTTTTCGTCGCCGGTCTGAAGGGTCTGAGGATTGTTGGCCATTATTTTAGGGGAAGCCTGGTATGGGAGCCGTTTAGGCGCTGGCGCGCTGGTCCATAAAGCTTAGCAATGAAGCTTAGAAATTTGGACGCTTCAAATCCTATTACGGTTTGTTGAAGACTGTATTGATAGCGCCGCCATTTTGTAACGAAACTTTAAAGCCGCTGCGCCTTGAGCGATCGTGCTGCCGGGTCATGTCGCCAGCGCAGCAGCGATGCCGGCTGACCCAGGGTTAATGTCGGCAATCCTAAGGCCTGGCGGGGCGCATCGGTCGCCAGCGCGATCGCCTCTTCCACAGTGCACAGCCCCCAGGCCACTAGGTTCTCCGCCCCCGCCAGCAGCCCCCGCGCCGTCCCCGCCAGCGTGCCATTCAGCAGGCGCGCCGTCCCGTCCGTCACCTCAATTTCGCGGCTGTCCCAGGGGTAGCGCCCGTCGGGCAGCCCAAGCGGCGAGAGGGCGTCGCTGACCAGGAATAGGCTGTGGGTGAGTGTGTCATTCTGACTGGGTCCACCCCGCGCTGCCCGCAGCAGCAGATCGAGCATGGTGGGGCAGACGTGCTGCCCATCGGCAATCAGGCCGCAGGCCACGCCCGGCGTTGTCAGCGCGACGCCGAGCAGCCCCGGCTCTCGGTGGTGCAGCCCCGGCATGGCGTTGAAGGCGTGGGTGACCATAGTCGCCCCCTGGGCGTAGGCGCTGCGGGCCTGAGCAGCCGTCGCCAAGGAGTGACCCAGGCTGACGACGATGCCCTGCGATCGCAGATATGGAATCACGGTGCCGGTAGAGTCCAGCTCAGGGGCGAGGGTGATTACCTTCACCAGGTCGCGGTAGTTTGCCAGCACCTCGTCCACCTGGGAAAGGGTCAGCGGCCTGAGATACGCCTCGGGGTGAGCGCCCCGCTTAGCGGCGTTGAGAAACGGCCCTTCCAGGTGAACGCCCAGGATTTGAGCGGCTTCGCCAGAGGCCTGCCGCTGGTAGTCGCGAATAACTCTCAAAGCGCGATGGATATTCTCGATAGAGGTGGTTACCAGGGTGGGTAAAAATCCGTCGACGCCCTCGTCCCCAAGATACTGGCAGATCTTGTCCAGCGTTTCTAAGTGTTTGTCCTCAAGCTCAGGAAACGGAAGCCCCAGGGCTCCATTGATTTGCAGGTCCACGCCGCCCAGCGAAACCCAGTCTCCTTGAGCGTCAATGACTTGGGGGTCTAGAATTTGGGCGCGATCGCTTGCCTCACTAGCAGGCTGCATGTCAGAAATCCGGCCCGCTGCGTCGATAGATAGGCTCTGTAGACCATCATGGCCAACGAGGGTGGCGTTTTTGATTAAGGTCGGTTGATTTGGTGTCATAACCTCTACCTTGCGGGATCTACGAGCTGAATTATCCCCTGATTACGATGACGTTGCGATCGCTCTCGGTGGTGGCCATCTCCGTCGTGGTCCGATCTGAAATCGGCGGTAGCCCTTGTCGCTGGTCAAAAATCACCAGCCAGCCCGTACCCAGCCCCAGCCCTGCCAAGTAGCGATCGAGCTGCGCCAGCCCAGCGCTCAAAGGGTCTGGGCGTCCCTGCCGCCATACCTTCAGCTCCATCGCCAGCACCACTTCGCCGTAGCGCAGGCACAGATCCATGCGATCGCTCCCGATGGCGTATTCACGCTCCAGCGTTCCGCCGCCGTTCACCACGCGATGCAAAAAGGCCATGAGCACCAAGTGGGGGGCAATCTCGGGGTACGGCGCACTCTTAAGCAAGGGCTGGCCGTGCTGCCGCCAAAAGCCCAAGAAGGCCTCCAACAGCCTCTCGGCATTGAGCTTGCCCTCTGCAGTCAACCACTGGGGATGGATAATCGGCAGACTATCTTGAGGGCCGCTCGCCAGCATTCGGGGCAACACTTCCCGGTAAATTGGATTTGCAGGCACTAACCCGCCCGAAGAGGGCCGCGCCACTAAGCCCAAGTCCAGCAAAAATCTGCGGTCATCAAAAGGTACATCGTCTAGCTCCTGACCTGCTAGCATCGGTTCAAGCACTGCCCGCACACGCTCTTCCCGCAGGATACTCACTAAGCTGTCTAGGTGAGTGTCCTGCCGCTGAATTAGGATTTCTTTCGCCGCTTCAATATGCTCGATGGCGATCGTCTCAGCCACATCCGGCACAAGTTCCTCAACCACCTCTTTCGCTAGCGCATTCACCAGCCAGGGCTGCCCTTGGGTGAGCTCAAAGGCCAGCTGGCTTGCCCCCGGTGAAAAAACCTGTCCTGTTTCAGCCGTATGCTGCCCGTAGAGCTGCCCTACCTCATCTGCAGTGAAGTTCCTCAACGTCAGCGACTTTATCTTGATATTGAAGGGACTAGAGGTATTCAGCCGCTGGCTGCCTCCTGACGCCACTTTGTAATCCCGCACATCACGAACGCCAATCAGCGCTACGGACTGGGGGAATCCTTTGGGGCGATTGGGATAGCCCGAACGCAGCTGGCGGAGTACCGATATCAGCGTCTCGTCCTGCAAGGCATCGATTTCATCGATAAAGATAACTAGCGGACGGGGTGATTGCTGAGCCCATTCACCTAAAGCGGCACCCATGTGTAGCGCAGATGTAGACTCTGGCCACGGGGGCGGATGCAGCTCGTTGGGCAGCCGAAAACGAGCGGTCTGTCTCCAAGAATCGAGCATTGCTTTTTCCGCTGTACTCGGATCATGGGGAAACGCGGCTCCCACCTCCGCTGACACCATCACCGCCGTATACTGACCGCTTTCGGTGAGCTGCTCAGCCAGTGCCAGCATGGCCGTCGTCTTTCCGGTTTGCCGAGGAGCGTGAATGACAAAGTAGCCCCGCTGCTCAACCAGTCGCGTCAACTGGGGCAGCCGCGCGAGGGGCGGGAGCATGTAGTGAATATCGGCCTGACACGGCCCCGCGACGTTGAACCATTTGGGCATGGCTGGCGGCTTTACCTGCAGATTTCTTAGTCATTGCCTAGTCATTGTAGAAGAGCAAGTCGCTCTCCCAGATGGACTCTCTAGGATGGACTCTCTAGAGCGCCAGCTCCGCCAGCCCCAAATACCGAATCCCCGACGGCGTCACCTCAAACCGGCAGGGCAGCACCTCCAGCCCCTGGTCCACCCCCGCCCGCAGCAGCTTCCCGTACTCTGGGTCAGCCGTATCTCCGGGTGAAAACTGCGTGCAGTCTTCTCGGTTGATGAAATAAAGCATCACGGCCCGCGTCTCGGGCAGCAGGCGGGTTAACTCCCTTAGGTGCTTTTGCCCCCGCGTGGTTACCGTGTCAGGAAATAAAGCGATCGCCCCTTTCCCCCGATCTTTATCGGTCCAGGTGGTATTCTTCACCTCCACGTAGGCGGGCGGCTGCCCCGCCGCCGTCAGCAGAAAGTCAACGCGGCTTTTGCGGTCCTCGCCGTAAGGCACCTCACTCTGAACCTTGTCGTAGGCCCCCAGCGCATCAATCACCCGGGCGGTCAGGGCCGACTTCACGACGCGGTTGGGCAGCGCCGTGTTAACCCCGACCCAGACGCCGGCGGTCTGGATGGCCTCCCAGGTATAGGCCAGCTTGCGCTTGGGGTTGTCGCTCTGGGACAGCAGCACGGCGCTGCCCACCTGAGACACCCCGGTCATGGGACCAGTGTTGGGGCAGTGGGCCGTGACGGTCTCGCCGCTGTCCAGCACGATGTCGGCCAAAAAGCGCTTGTAGCGTTTGACTAAGGTGCCTTGGATGAGGTCAGGATAGGGGTAGTGCCAGCTCATGGTTGCGGTGGGTGGCCGGGTTAGAAGCCTGAAGCTGAAAACCTGAGACTGGCCGGGTCCCCGTACAATACTGAGGTCTTTGAATATAGTGCTTTCAACTATCGCTTCCCTATGGACCCCGTACTGATTCAGCTTCTGGTCAATGGTATCGCGGTGGGCAGCATTATTGCCCTTGCCGCAGTCGGGCTGACCCTGGTGTACGGCATTTTGCGGCTGGCCAACTTTGCCCACGGCGACTTCATGACCCTAGGAGCTTACTGCACGCTGGGGTTCAACGCGCTGGGGTTGGGCCTGTGGGTGGCCATGGGGCTGGGCACGGCTGCAACCATCGCCATCGCCCTGGCGACCGAAAAGCTCATCTGGCAGCCCATGCGCGATCGCCGGGCCACCTCCACCACGCTGATTATCATCTCCATCGGCCTAGCGCTGTTTCTGCGCAACGGCATTATCTTGGTGAGCGGAGCCGGTAACCAGGCCTACAGCATCCCGGTAGCAAGCGCTTTGGACATCGGCGGCATCCGCATCGCCTACTATCGGGTCATCGTGCTAGGGCTGGCGCTCCTGGCCATCGGCGGGCTGCACCTGCTGCTGCGCTACACGAAGCTGGGCAAGGCGATGCGGGCGGTAGCCGACAACATAGACCTAGCGCGGGTCACCGGCATCAACGAGGAGGCGATTGTGGTGTGGACCTGGGTGATTGCTGCCGGGCTAACGGCGCTGGGCGGCGGCATGTACGGTCTGATTACAGCGGTGCGGCCCAACATGGGCTGGTTCTTGATCTTGCCGCTGTTTGCGTCGGTGATTCTGGGGGGCATTGGCAATCCCTACGGGGCGATCGCCGGAGCCTACGTGATTGGCATTACGCAGGAGCTGAGCACCTACTGGTTCCCAGCCGAATATAAGGTTGGGGTGGCGCTGCTGGTAATGGTGGTGGTGCTGGTGCTGCGTCCTCAAGGTCTGTTTCGCGGCACGATGTAAGCTGTTAGCTATACTGGCCCCATTTTCAGTAATGGCCCCCTTTCAGTAGCAGATTGTAACGACATTGATCCCGGTTATCGAAAGCCCGATCAACCGGTGCTAAGCTAACAAATGGATTTTCTAAAGACTTTATAAAAGGCCATAATTCATGAGCGCATCCTCCAAAACCCCGTTACTGCTGCGCGCCGCCCGTGGAGAAATTCTAGAGCGGCCCCCCGTGTGGATGATGCGGCAGGCGGGGCGCTACATGAAGGCCTATCGCGACCTGCGTGAGAAGTATCCCTCCTTCCGCGATCGCTCCGAAATCCCCGAGGTGGCGGTCGAAATCTCTCTGCAGCCCTGGCGCGCCTTCCGCCCCGACGGCGTCATCTTCTTCTCAGATATTGTGACGCCGCTGCCGGGCATCGGCATCGAGATGGACGTGGCCGAGGGCAAAGGCCCCATCATGCAGGAGGCGATTCGCACCCAGGCCCAGGTCGACGCGCTGCGATCGCTCCAGCCTGAGGAGTCGCTAGGCTTCGTTCGCGAGATTTTGCAGGCCCTGCGGGCCGAGGTGAACAACGAGGCGGCGGTGCTGGGCTTTGTGGGCGCGCCCTGGACGCTGGCGGCCTACGCCGTAGAGGGCAAAGGCTCCAAGACCTACTCGATAATCAAAAACATGGCCTTCTCTACTCCGGGGGTGCTGCACAGCTTTCTGGAGAAGCTCGCCGACGCGATCGCCGTCTACGTCCGCTACCAAATCGACAGCGGCGCGCAGGCCGTGCAGATGTTCGACTCCTGGGCCGGCCAGCTCTCCCCACAGGACTACGACACCTTTGCGCTGCCCTACCAGCAGCGGGTGTTCAGCCAAGTCAAGAAAACCCACCCCGACACGCCCCTAATTCTCTTAATCAGCGGCAGCGGCGGCCTGCTGGAGCGCATGGCGCAGTCTGGGGCCGACATCATCAGCGTTGACTGGACCGTCGACATGGCAGACGCGCGGCGGCGTCTGGGGCCGGACCTAAAGGTGCAGGGCAACCTCGACCCCGGTGTCCTCTACGGCTCCCACGGCTTTATTCGCGATCGCATCTTGGACACCATCCGCAAAGCCGGACCCACCGGCCACATCCTCAACCTAGGCCACGGCGTTCATAAAGACACCCCCGAGGACAACGTGCGCTACTTCTTCGAGACGGCCAAGCAGGCGGACCAGCTGCTCGCCTGCGTCTAGCCATGGCGCGCATTCTAATCACCGGGGCCAGCGGCTGCATTGGCCACTACATTGTGGCGGCGCTAATGCGACAGACGGAGCACGATTTGTTTCTGCTGGTGCGCGACCCAGCCAAGCTAAAGGTGTGCATAGAGGACCGTCCCAGCGTGCAGGTGGTGCAGGGGGATATGCTGCACATTGAGGAACAGGCGGATCTCCTCAAAACCATCGATGTGGCCATCCTTACGGCTGCGGCCTGGGGCGACCCGCAGCAGACCCAAGCCGTCAACGTAACCAAAACCCTAGCGCTGCTGAAGCTTCTGGACGTAGAGCGCTGCCGTCAGGTGATCTACTTCTCGACGGCTAGCATCCTGGATAAAAACAACCGGCTCTTAGAAGAGGCGGGAACCATCGGCACCGACTATATCCGCACCAAGTACGAGTGCCACCGGGAGCTGCGCAAGCTGGCGATCGCCGCCAAAACGACGGTGGTGTTTCCCACGCTGGTGTTCGGCGGCGATGCCCAAAAGCCCATGTCGCACCTGTCGGCGGGGCTGAAAGACGTCACTCGCTGGATCGGCCTGATTCGCTTTTTCAGTATTGACGGCAGCTTTCACTACATCCACGCCCGCGACATCGCCCAGGTAATCGTCTATCTAGTCCGCAATCCCATGTCGCCGGGCTCAATGAAACAGATGGTGCTGGGCAACCCGCAGATTACGGTGAACGGCGCCATTCGGGAGATGTGCCGCTATTTTGGCCTCTCAGCCCCGGCCCAGGTGCCGCTGCTGGCCTTTGCCCGAATCATCGTGCCGCTGTTTCGGATTCAGATGGCGGAGTGGGACTGGTTTTGCCTCCAGTATCGCCATTTCACCTACGACAATCCGGTGAATCCGAGCACGTTCAACATTCCGCCCTATTGCGAAACCGTGCCAGATTTAATGCGCATTCACGGCATTGAGCGGCGCTAGCGACTGGCGTTAGTGGCTAAAATTGATATCTGTGCCCTAGCGCGTCACTCGTGGAACCACTCCCATGAAGCAACTCCAAACTGGTCTGGCAGTGCTGGCAAGCGCCGCTCTATTTGGGCTCTCAGCCTGCTCGGGCAGTGCAGGTCAGCCAGCGGATGTTTCGGCCACTGGCGCCACTGACGCTTCGGTCTCTAAATCTTCCACCCCCCAACATTCTGTCTCTAGCGGTCTGAATCTGTCCAAACAACAGGATAATCAGGGGCCAATTTTGGCGATCGGGGACTCGATCTTTCAATGGAACACTGGGGAGAAACAGTCTATTCCCGACGTGATTGGTCAGACGCTGCATCGGCCCGTGACCAATAGCGCGGTTTCGGGCGCTCACCTATCCCACCCGGATGTAGCGGCGGCCGAAGCCGGGTACGACATTCGCCAGCAGTACGACGACCAGGGATGGGACTGGGTAGTAGTCAACGGTGGGGCCAACGACCTCAATGGCGGGTGCGCCTGCGAAGGCTGCGATACGCAGATAGACGCCATGATTAGTGAGGATGGCCTCTCGGGCGAGATTCCAGAGTTTTTGCGCACCGTAGCGGCGACCGGCAGCAAGGTGATGTACGTGGGCTACTACGCCATGCCAGACGATGCCCGCTTTGGCTTTGACCAATGTGATGATGAAATTGCGACCCAAAATGCGCGGCTGATGCGGATGGCCGGGGCGCTTGAGGGCGTGTGGTTTGTCTCTGCAAGTGATGTCGTGTCGGCTGAAGACGTTGAGGCTTACGCCTTAGACCGAATACATCCTTCCATAATTGGCTCGAAGCGGGTAGGGGAACAGGTCGCCCGGGCGATTCAGGCGGCTGAGGCTGAGTAAAAATTGTTGGCTTTGACCAGTCGCACATCGGCGATCGCATCTAGCTCTGACTGATTCTCCGCCGCGTCGTGTACCAGCAGCCAGCAGCCAGCCGTGGTCCTCGGCTGTAGACCTAGGCCGAGGGGCAAACGCTGCCTCGCCGCAGTATCGATTCAGAGCGGGGTCAACGGTTCATTGAGTCAGCCCAGTTTTCCGCAATTATTCAGGCTCAGCGGGGTAAGCCCGTTGGGCCTGTGCTGCAATCTGCGCCGCAATCTGCCCGGTGTAGACTTTCGCCGCCGACTCAATCACGTGGTCAGCATTCTCCATCTCGTCTGCCCCAAAGGTCACCGGGTCATCCATCAGCACATGCAGGCGATCGCTCGACCGCGTTTCCTGTTCTAGCATCTGTTCCGTCCGGCGCAGATAGCGGCGAAACTTTGGGTCTTCGTATAGCTCGTCGTACAGGGGGCTAGCCACAATGTAAACCTCGAACTCGTACCTGTCCGCCAGGCTACGAATGGCCGCGAGCGATCGCTGATTGATGTCAGAAATCTTTGGCGTTTCACCCCTAATATCGCCCCGGTGACCCACCGCATCTTCTACAACGCTTTCAGGATTGGGGCTGTATTTTGGCATAAAGCCGCTGGGCGAAACCGTAAACTCTCGCCCTTTCTTAAAGGTCTTTGCGGGCTTTTGCAGGAAGTCTGCAAGGGTTTTGCTTGAGGTGTAGAGGTGCAGGTGCTTGTATGAAAACCACTGCAGCTTTTGGCCAAAATCGGGAGAGAGCGGCGGCGTAAAAGCGCGGATTTCTTTTTGGGAGAGCGGCGTTCTGGAGAGGTGGGCAAAGGTCTCGCTGCTGACCTCTCGGTCCCATAGATCGTAGACGTGGATTATGACGACGTTTTTGGGTGGACCCACTTGGCGAATGTGCTGCTCCAGCATCCAGGCGTCGTTGAACACCAGCAGCGGACCAAATATGCACAGGTTGAGCGCCGTACCCCCAAGTTCTTCACTCAACACCTCAGGCACAACGCCCTGATTACAGCTCGAATCGCCTAGGATAAGCCAGTCTAAAGGCTGCTCCAGTTTGTTCAGCATGCTCCACTTTCGGCTTGCTAAAAAATAGCCACGATCTGAAATAAGGTGGTTGAAGAATGCGTTTGCCAGGCTATTGAGCAGAACGAGCAAAATTAGAGCGCCGAAAAAGTTTGTCAGTGCTTCTTTCGCTTTGATTTGCTTTATAATCTCGTTGGGAATTGATTCTTTGTGGCGATTAGTCTTGAACGTTTGGCTCATTCATTTAGCCGCGTAGTGCAGCACTTTTTAGAACTGAAAGTAAATAAATTCGGATAGATCACGGCTGCTTAAAGCTATAATTGAGGCTAGGACAGCGCCGTATAGCGGCACTCGTATCCAAGATTTGAGCTGGGTGAGCACTAGCAGGTCTTGAGACCTAAATTGAAACACCTGTACAATAAGCAGTGGAAGGCTGAAAAACAGCAGATCGTAGGCAATCTCAAGCGTGTCGGGTGATGAGGAAAAGCCAAGGTGCGTCACCATGTATACAGCTTGCTGGATACTACCAGATCTAAATAGAATCCACCCGATATTGACCCAAAAAAACATAGCCGCCACGCTAAGCCAATGGGCCGGCGCGCCGCGCTGCCTCAGCCACCCCAGCCCAGAAGACAAATGCTTTTCAGCGGCGCGGTAGCCTATCAGCAGCGCGGCGTGAAAACTACCCCAAAGAATGAAGTTCCAGGCCGCCCCATGCCAGAGCCCGCACAGTAGCATGGTGACGGCTAGATTGCGGTATACGATAGGCCTGCTGGCGCGATCGCCGCCGAGGGAAATATAGACATAGTCTCGAAACCAGGTCGATAACGAGATATGCCAGCGCGCCCAGAAATCGCTCGGGTTTGCCGCGAAATACGGCAGCCTGAAATTTACCATAAGCTCGAAGCCCATGAGCTTTGCCAATCCCCTAGCAATGTCAGAGTAGCCAGAGAAATCGCCATAAATCTGAAGCGTAAAGGCCAGGGTGCCCACGACAATGTCCAAGCCTTGATAGTCGGTATATTCTCCAAATATCTTGACTACAATTTTGCCGAGATTATCGGCAACAACCAGCTTTTTAAAGTAGCCCCATAGAATGAGAAATAGGCCAGCGTTGATTTGGTCGGCGCGGAGGATGCGGGGCGATTGAATCTGCGGCAAAAACGTCGACGCTCGCTCAATCGGCCCTGCGACGAGCTGCGGGAAGAAGGAGACGAAGAGGGCAAAATCGAGCAGACTGCGGGCAGCAGGTATTTTTTTCCGGTAGACGTCGATGCTGTAGCTCAGGGTTTGAAAGGTATAGAAGGAGATACCGACGGGCAAAATGACGCTCAAAATTACTGGGTCGGTGCTTAGGCCGAGAATGGCCAGCGATCGCCCTGCCGTTGCTGAAAAGAAGTTGAAGTATTTGAAGAACCCCAGGATGGAGAGGTTTGAGACTAGAGATATTGCCAGCAGGGCTTTGCGGGAGCGATCGCCTGCCGTACGCTCTAGCTGCCGTCCGACCCAATAGTCAACCAGCGTCGAGCCGATGAGCAGCATCAGAAATCGCGCGTCCCAATAGCTGTAGAACAGGTAGCTTGCGGCTAAAAGAAGTAGATTTTGCGCTCTGTAGTAATTTCTAAGCGCCGCGTAGACGGCGTAGATGACGATGAAAAAGGCGACAAAGATGAAGGAGTTGAAGAGCATGCCGATGTCGCCTTTTGTACCAGCTGACCGCGGTCGAGGTGGTTTGATTTGGTAATTCTACCTCAAGTCCTCAGCCCCTCAGGACAGGGCCGCAGAGCTGCCGTCACGGCGATCGCTCCCTTGGGGTTAGACGACAAAACCAGCGCCTAGGGCTTGAAGAACCCCAGGCGCTGATGACGCTATAGGCCGCGCTGTCGGCGTTTGCCTATGGCACAGCGGAGCCAAACGCTGCCGTTATATGACCAAATCTTGGGAGCCAAGCTGTGCGGTGCAGCTCTCAAGACGAAAATCTAGGGCATTTGGGGACGGGTGACAAGTCTGATGTGTCAGGTGTTTCGCTGAGCGCGTCAGCTCTGGAACTCAAACAGCCAGGCTTTTTTGAAGATCCCACACTCACCAGCCATACTGTCCAACCAAGGATTCAACGCCGCTTCTAAGCTATCGACGTTTTGGCGCATCGTCGTCAAGTAGGCATCCGGTTCCGCTGACTCTCCCGTCTCCATGGGGTCAAAGATACCCACCTCGACATTCAAATTCTTGGCGATCGCTGCAAAAGCATCCTCGCCTGCCTGGGGCTCACATAGAAGCGCACCAACATTCTTCGCCTGAGCCGTTTCTACTACGGTTCGTACGTCCCCTGGCGACGGATTCACTTCGGGAATAGCCACTAAAAATTCTGCCTTGAGGCCATAGCTTTCAGCAAAGTACGCCGTAAAGTCATGGAATGAGATATAGGTTTGCCCGCTGTAGGGGGTGAGCTGCTCGGTAATCTCTTGATCTAAGGCTTCGTCGAGCTTGGCAATGTAGGCAGCGGCACTACTGGTATACTCAGCTCCGCCATCAGGGTCAGCCTCAATTAACCCATCTCGAATATTTTCGACTTGCTCCACGGCGCGTTTCGGATCTAGCCAGATATGGGGGGCAGAGCCGCCGTGGTCGTGGGCTTTCTCCGCTTCGCGGGCGTCGCCATCATGGGCATGTTCGTCTGCATGCTCATCATGGCTATCCTCTTCGTGAGTATCTTCGCCATGGCCGTCTTCAGCGCTCTCAAAGGCGGGAATACCCTCACTAGAGTCAACCGTAATCAGAGTGGCATTACCGGCATTTTGAATCAAATCCTCTAAAAATTCCTCTGCCCCCAGCCCATTTTTCACTAACACATCAGCAGTGGCGAGGGCTTCCACGTCGTCGGGTTTGGCCTGATAGTCGTGAGGCCCAACGTTATTGGGTAAGAGCTGAACGACCTCGGCGCGATCGCCAGTAACGGCCTTGGTGAATTGAGTCATGGGTAGAAAGGTCGTTACTACCACAGGCCGGTCTGACGCAGCAGGACTTTCGGCGTCAGAACCGTTATCAATCTCGGTCTCAATCGATGGGGCGGTGCAGCTTCCTAAGCCAACTGCATAAGGCAAGGCATACCGCATAACGATGCGATCGCCTTAGCCTGCCTAGAAATATTGCATTCTGGACTATCGACATCATTTTACTGCTGGTGGGTGTGTAGGACGCACAGAGGCGCAGTGGAGCAACCGTGCGAGAATGATAATTATTCTCATGTTTTTTGTCAAATTTAGTCTAACGCCTTATGCTGAAAGGCCAAAAATACGAACCTTAAGAAGCGCTCTAGCATAGCTAAAGCCTCAAGATTGATAACACCTATTAAATCGCGTACACTAATCGCAGGCTTTAGGGTTAGCTGCTATAGAACACCAACAATGAGGACCGTGTGACGATGCCTGAAAAATTACTTCTTCAGATTCTATGTTTACCCACTTTAGTTGGCGCATTGAGTCTGGCTCCTCTGACTGCTTCAGCCATAACTGTTAGCACAGACAAGGCGTCCTCTTCATCTCCGACGGCAACCTGTGGCGCTTTTGATGAAAGGGCGACAGATCGCCTGACAACGGAGAAGTCTAATGCAGACGCAGGGTTTCTAGATTTCTCTGCCGCAGCAAGTGATGCCGCAGTGCTGCTCTTTGGCTGTGATTGTTCGGCTTGCATCAACGCGCTGGAGCAGCTGAGACGCCCCTCTCTCTTCGCCGCGGCCCAAGGACACTGCGCGCAGTCGTTGTCTAACAGTCAGTACAGCGACCAAGCGAACGAGATTCTTGATGCAGTCGATGCGGCTGAAGCGATTAGCCCAGATATGCCTCTACCACGAGATAAATTTTAGACTTAGACGGGAATTCGGTGCGCTGTTTTACTAGAGGCAAAGTTCCGTGCCTTATCAAAAAGCGAAGTCTGTGGCTAAGGCCAGTAAAGGCCTGGTCTTTTCTTCGTTGATGGCTGTCCTCAAACAGTGCATGAGGTATGCGGGTTTGTTCGCTGTCGGCTTTTGTCTGGCTTGGAGTTTGGCCACCCCAGCTCTAGCCCAGGTACGCCTCACCTGGGAAGATTTGCAGCCCCCTGAGACCACGCTCCAGGATCCTTACGCACATCTGCCTATTGAGCAAACCTACGATTTGGCAACGCTGGCGCGACTGCAAAACTGGGTGGAAGAAAATCAGGCCGCCTCGGATAGCCTGGAAGCGCAGGAGATATTGCGACTCGAAAAAAAGCTTCGAGACCAAGATCTAGATGTGGTGGCGCTGCTGTCCCGAGTCGACCAGGCCAAGGCGTACTGGCAACGCCAATCTCTCTCTACCAATCCACGATGGATAGGGCAAACCATACAGCTTGAAGGCTATGTATTGCCGCTGACCCAAAATCGAGCTGAGCGGGTCACAGAATTTTTACTTGTCCCCTACGTCGGTGCCTGCATCCATGTGCCGCCACCGCCCCCCAACCAGATTGTCTATATCCAGCCGGAGCAGCCGCTGACGGGGCCTGGCCTGTTTACTCAGGTCGTCGTAGAAGGGAAACTGCAGTCTCAACCCGCCACCTACGAATTATTTCAGGTAGATGGCTCGCGTCCAGTTGACGTGAGCTATACCCTTACCCTCGATCACCTGAGCCGTTCCGAAACGCCCCACAGCTCAAGCATGGAGTCGTCACTTGAGCAATCAATACCCTCCGGGCCCTGGTGGCAGCGCTTACAGGCAAGGGCTTCAGCGTTACTCACCGAGACCATGGGGAATGTCCAGCGTCAGCGATCGCCCAAGACCTTTTTACTGGGGCTGCTGGTTGCCTTTAGCTACGGGGTGCTCCATACGCTAGGGCCAGGGCACGGCAAAGCGATCATCATTGCCTACTTTGTCGGTCAGGGCGGGAGCCTACGGCGAGGTCTTACGATGGGAACTCGGATTGCAGTTTTCCACGTCCTGTCGGCCATTGTCGTGGCACTACTGCTCAATCTGGTACTCCGCCAGAACGCACCAGACAATTATCGGGTGGTGAAGCTGGTGAGCTATGGCGCAATTTCAATCGTGGGGGGCTGGATGCTCTGGCGGGCCATCCCCCGGCGACATAGTTCACAGCCTGAGCAGGTACCAGTCTATTTGAGGGACAAGAGAGCTGACCCACTGCTGTATCCAAGCCTGACTCAACAGGTGATAGAGCCTCCAAGCCCACCCCCCGCTGTCGACTGCGCTTGCCTAACCTGCGTAGAGCCGAAGCGAGCGAGCGATTGGCTGTCGCTCGCAATTGGCTCTGTGCCCTGCAGCGGTGCCCTGCTGATTTTACTCTACGGGTCAGCGAACCAGCTGCTGTGGCCCAGCATTGCCATGGTGATTGCGATCTCGGTGGGGATGGCCATCACCCTGGGCTATATCGGAATTCTAGCCCTGATGGGCCGGAATTACGCGGCCAGGCAAGTTGACCAGCGGATGGGGAAATGGCGCTACCGCCGCCTGCACCAGTGGCTGAAGCTGGCTGGGGCCTGCTCGGTGCTGCTGCTGGGCTTTGGCCTGTTTGGCATGACGCTGGCGGCGGGCAGCTGAGTCCTATGGCTACCAGGCCTAAAAGGGCGATCGCAGGTGTGTAGCGTCTCGGATTACTCCCTCTAGCTCCCCCTTGGAAAGGGGGAAAATTGAGCTTCCCACCTTTCAAAGGGGGGATTGAGGGGGGTAAGAAAGGCGTATGGCTTTTTCTCCAAAGCCGCTAAACACGTACGGGCGATCGCCCCTTTGACGCTACAGCCTGCGCTGGCGCTGAGGTAGGCCAACACCTGCCCTTCTAATGCTCTCGCCATCGGCCCCGACGGCGATGGGGCCGGTCCACAGGCATTGCTCTATGGAGTAGCAAATGACGGCGTTTGCCTAGCTAAACGGCGATAGGTGTCTGAGACGCCGTCCCAAAAACATGTGCTGTAGCGCCTGAGGTGCATTGTGCATGTCTTGGCGAAGGACATCACAAACGTCAACCGACCGTTGCAGAAAGCGAATTGCCAGTTTAGGTTGATTCTGTTCTGCATAAACAAGTCCTAGATTGCTGAGCACCATGCCTTCAAGAGCGCGATCGCTAATGTTTCGGCTGACGGCTAGAGAATGGAATTGGTCAGTGAAGCGCTACAGCGCGCTACGGCAGAGGATACCGGCGCCATCGGTCAGTGGCTGCTTCAAACCTACGACGGGTCCAATTAGTAAGCTGTGCTAGAGACGGGGGCTGCCCTACTTTGATTTCACCGCATCCTCTGGCACCACTGGCATCACCTCATGAAAATGCCTGTAGTCGATTGCAAACTGGCCTGACGCCGTGTGGGTGAACAGGTCGCAAAACTGCGCGTTCTCAATGACCTCCGCTGGAATATAGCTATGGCGGGCGTGGATGGTTTGCGAAGAGGTCTCATCTAGCCCCGTCAGCGTGACAATCAGTTCGGCATCGGCGTCTTCATGGCGAAGCATGGCGTAGTCGTACAGCGAGCTACCGGGCGCGAGCGGGTGCATCACGGTCCAAGAGAGGGCAAAAATTGGGCTTTGGGAGCGTACCAGCGGTAAATCATAAAAACGGCGCATGGAGCGGCCTTCGCGGGTAATCTCGTTTCGCACCAGGGTAACCGTCACCTGCGCTTCCAAAATGCGATTGCGGCGCTGATTAGCGCAGCGAAACATGAAGGTGGGCACCCCATCGTAGGGGCCAATTACCGCCACGTTGCTAAACATAATCTTGGCCGTGGGCCGCGAGAAGCGAGCGAAGATGATGCCAGTGGCGATCGCCAGGCCCATCACCCCCATCAGCGCCTCGATGGTGACAATCACGTTGGCGTAGGGCGTCTGGGGATACATAGCCCCGTAGCCGATAGAGGCCATGGTCTGAACGCTAAAGAAAAAAGCGTCGGCAAAGGAGCCGGGGCGGGCATTGGCGATGTGGTCGCTGCCAATCAGGTAGGCGGCGGCGAAGGCGGCATTTGTTAGAAGGTAAATCAGCGCGATGATACCAAAGAAAACGGGCAGTGACTGTACGAGCATCCAGTGGTAGAGATCGCTCCAGGGGCTGGCCGAAACGCCAAGCCGGGCAATGTCAAAGCGGCCACTGGGGGTAACGATGCGCGGCTTGTGGCGAGGTGAGGTCGTCGGGATGAAGCAGCGTTGGCCTGCGAGCGCTTCGGGTGCACGAGATTTGCGCAGTCTTGGGTCGATACGACCGGGTAGGGGGCGTTGGCTCATGGCGGCTGTGGTATGTGGTCTATCTTGGACAGATGACGTCTCGTTGGCAGTTGCTAGAACCTCCAGATAAAGCTGGCGACTCACGCGAAACTTGGCAGAAAATGTTGACCACACAAGCGGGCGATAGATTATTTGAGATTGCTACATATAGGTTAAGATTGAGTAAATTTAACCGCTACCCAGCGTTAGCTTTTATAGAAAACTTAAAATAGTTATTAGGATAAGAAGGGTATATAGCGATTCCCAATCGCGTGAAGTACAGATTTGAGTAGTGGTGCCGCGCCGCGCCACCACCACCTGTATTCCACTAGCATAGGAGATGCTATGGGCAAGAACAACCTCTTGAAAGTCTTAGACTAGCTCACTTAAACTGTAGAGCGTAGCCGTAAAAAATGACGATGAGTTTGATGTCTACTGCGCCAACAGAAATCATGACGTGATTTGCAGAGCAGCGTCAAAAGCGAGTACGAACCAAACCTCTGCCTCCGTTCAGAATCAGGTGCTGCTGCCATCTTGATAGCTGCTGCTTTAGCAGCAGAAGATAATCAAAGCAGCTTATGAAAAGGACTCAGCCTTATCAACCTCTACTTCTCCGGCTACTCCATGGCCTCAATGGATTTTTCCTGATAGCAGCAATTGTAACAGCATTCTGGACCTACGATATCTATGACGGGCGATGGGGCAAACTATCGCTGCCATCGTATCAAGTCGTTGAAGGTATTCATGGAACCTTTGGCCTGTATACCTTACTTATCTTTCCTGCATTTGTTATCTACTCGTTTCACAGGGGACGAAAGCGGCTGGTTCAACCGAATGCGCTGAATCAGCTGACTCAGATTGGAAAGCCCGTTTGGTGGTGCGCCTTGAATCGTTTCGCAAACACTCTATCTTTGATAGCGTTGACCCTTGCGCTTTTTAGCGGCAAGATGATGGATGAAACCTGGTTACCAAAAGGGGAGTTAGATCATGATTGGTACTATGCTCATCTAATCTCATGGGTAATCATGGTGGGGGCGATCGCGCTTCATATACTGATGAAAGCAAAAGTTGGCGGCGCGCCGCTGCTTCTGTCTATGCTCGATTGGCAATTTCTCGAAAAAGATCACCCAGCGCTGTGGTCAACGCACGTGGCAGGCTGGTGGACCCATATCCGGTCAAAATCCTGGCTACATTGGCTGCGCTCAGTCTCTTCTCTCGCTCCTCTGGAAGTTCTTATCTTAGTTAGCCTTTTATCAGCCTGGATTATTTCATTATTTAAGCAAGTTGCTCTATAAGGCTTTTCAATTGCGTGATTCACGAATTTAGTAGGGAGCGGCGCACTCTGATGCTGAAGAGAGCGTGGTAGATCAGGGCGAATTACTAAATCTTGATGATATAGCTAAAACAAAAAGTTTCTGTGAGTATTTTATGCATAGCTTTTTGACCCCAGTGTTTTCACGTATGCTGAGCATAATCAAAAGAAGATTGTTTTGTCTGCTGAAAATTATTTTATAGCTTGATTCAATTCTGGAAAACGCTAGTAATTCCGGAAAACCGCTAGTGCATCTGCTAAAACATAAAGCCTCTATTCTTCTCATTAGCCAACAGAGCCTCCTATGGTAATAGCTTCAGACAAAAATCAGCACTCAAATTCTGCCAATCCACAGGTCAGCCGGCGTCGATTCCGCATCAACTCTTTAGGTACCCGCTTATTTTTGATCATTACAGGCGGCGTTTTGGCGGGCATGGGCGGCATGGCCTTACTATTTGGGGAAACGGTCAAATATCAAGCCGAAGACCAAATTAAATCTACCTTGAGAAGTAAGGTCAGCACGATTGATGATGTCATTGATCAAGCCGAAACTCTGGCGTATGGCTTAAATGTCAGTGTTACAACACTACACGTTCGCCGGGCTGAAACGCAGGGGACGTATCAGGAGCTAGTGCGCCAACTCTTTCAAGGTCGCCCTGAGTTTGTTACTGGGCTAGGCTTTGGTCAAGCAGAGTACGGTATTTTGCCCAGAGAGCAGTGGTTGTTCCCTTACTATTATTCACCCTCCCCATCTGTTGACGCAGAACAGCCCGCGTCAGAGTCTGAAACGCTCTATATTGATCAGGCCGATCCAGCGTACTTTTACCCAGACACAGCGCGTTATCGCGACTACTTCTTGCCCCAGGAAAGCCTTTGGACAACGCCCTACCAAAGCGATCGCGGCGCTTTACTAACGTACTATTCGCAAATTTTTGACCCAGAGGGTGATTGGCTGGGGACAGTTGTCATAGATGTTGACGGCACCTACCTCAGTCAGGTTCTAGATGAGCCAATTTTGCGAAACGGCGGAAAACTAATGCTGCTCTCGGCAGATGGAGACGTGATTGCCAATCCGTCTGAATCGAGCAATTTAGGAAGTCAAACCTATGAAGATATTCCGGGATTGAGCGAGATTTGGTCACAGATTGACCCAGAAGCGCTGGGATTTTTAGAGGGTGAAACGGGATATTGGTCGTATACTCAGATTCCTGAGCGAGATTGGCTGCTAGTGGCCTACGTGCCCTACAAGATTGTTTTTGGTCAAGTGATGCTGATCACGCTGGGGGCGACTACGGTTGTCGGACTGCTGTTGGCAGGGATGGTGGCGCTAGTCATTCGTTACCTCAATCGACGTCTCAAGCCATCGTTGACGTTATGCCAGCGCCTGGCAGATATGGATAACGTGATGATGGAACAGCTACAAGATAAAGATGAAATCGATCAGCTCTCCGTCTCGTTTCTCTATCTGTTAGAAAAGCATCAGCAGCATCCATCGACGGTTGAACAGGCGACCCAGCGAATACGGCTGTTGGCAAAAGCCTTGACGGCGGGTGAAGGTCAGCTGCTGTCGCAATGGGTTACCCAGGCGCAGCAGTGGGCAGAGACCGGTAACGAGCTATCTCAAACCCTGAGGAAGCAGGCCCTGATGGCTAGCACGCTTGGAAACGAAAACCGTGAAGCGCTCGAAGTCAGTCAAGAAAGCATTATGTCTGCAATGACAAAGCTGGAGGCGCTGCGTCAGAGCACTTATCCAATTCTAAATCAGATACAGAGTTTAATCGCAGCGGCTAATCTTTCCACTCGAACAACTGACAAGCTGACAGACCTCCTCAATGTCTCTAAAGCATTCATTTCGAGTGGTCCGTCTTTATCCGCTCGAATGTCTAAGATGCAAGATTCGAGCGAGATTAAAGACGCGATTACTGTGTTTCGAGGCTTTACCAATCGATTACAGGATTTGCTCAATCAGCTGAGTCAAGTGGAAGCGGAGCAGCGCAACAGAAAGCAGCAGGTTGACAGCGCTGGAGCGCAGCTCAGTCAGAGTATTAGGACCTTTGCTGCTCACCTGCAAGAGCTGGCTAAAGCTATTGAGATCTCCCAAAGTCTGTTGGACCACAGTAGGATTACCGTCAATCAAATCGCCCGTATGAGTGAACAGGAGATTGAGTCAAGTCAGCAGCTTGAGGAGCTTGCGCAGGCCATTCAACACGCCATTCAGGATGTTACGACTTCAGAAATGGCTCGGGTTTAGATGAGCTGGGGACAGCCATCGCAGCGGCCCGGTTTCCCCCGGTTCCCCTTGTTAAAAATACTGCGCTATTGTGCACGGGGAGCGATCGCTAGCGAGTTCCATTGCGCATTGGCGGCTCAAACTGCTACGACTCCAACGGCTTCAGAGTGATGCAGCGCTATCTTAAGGCGCTGCGTCAGTGCTACGCCGCATAAAAATGTAATATGAGATACATGACTGCGTAGTAACTCTTCGGTATACACTAGAGCAGTCTTGCTTTTCTAAGGGTGCTGGATCGCGTCGGTTGTGTAAATGGTGCATTTACCTTAGAAATTTATGTTGAAACTGATAGTTAGGCTCTATCCAAATGATTGGATAGGGCAAGAATGCTTTGCTACGTCAACGCGTGGTGGATTTGAAAAAGCAGTCTATCGCATGGTTTTGGGAACGGTCTTCGCCTGTACCACCGTGGGCGGGGCGATCGCCCAATTCCAGGCTGCCTTAGCTCAAACCAACCCAGATTGGGCGAGCCAGGACGCAGTCGCTCAAAATGCACTGCCCCCCTCCCAAACTGCATCTTCCCAGACTGCAGTCATGCAAGCGTTCAATCAGCGGTTCCCTACAGAGGTGGTGATTCCAACCTACGTCTCGTTAACCGAGCAGACGGCTCGCTTAGTTGAGGTGAGCCGTCATTTTGCAGCTGACCCCACCGAGGAAACTTTGGAAGAGCTGCGAGCGGTGTGGGTAGATGCTACCGCTGTTTGGGCAAGGGGGCAGGCGTTCGCGTTTGGCCCTATTCATTCTCTGGGGTACAGCACCGCTCTTGAGTTTCCAGCCGATGGTGCCAGCATTGAGGTATTGCTGAGCGATCCAGCTGTTTTGGAAGCAGAAAACATAGACGCGATCGTAGATGCCATAGCGCTTTCTCCCTCAGTACACGGGTTTGAAGCGATCGCATACGTCTTATATGGCACCGAAGGCGATAAGCCCCTTGACGAGTTTTCTTCAGTGGAGCGGCTGTATCTGACTCGTTTGGCAGAGATGGCAGATGAGAACGCCCGGGAGCTTCTACGGGTGTGGCAGGAGGGCCGGGAGGGCTACGCGCCCTATGAAACGGTATTGGCCACAGCAGGGCAGCCTGGCAATGGGGCTTATCTGTCGGTCGAAGCCGGCACGGAGGAAGTGATTCGTGGCCTGTACAACCATTTGGATGTGCTCGTAAATGAAGATCTGACAGAGATGCTGGGAGCGTGGGAATCGGACTCTATCCTGCCTGATGCGATCGCCCTTGAGCATATTCACAGCTCCGTATCCGGCATTCGGATGGCCTACACCGGAATTTTGGATGGAGCAGCTGCGCCAGACAACACGCCGAATAGCGCATCAGGGTTGAGCCACCTAGTGGCCATGGAAAACCGCGTGATTGATCAATACATCCAACGGTCCCTTGATGCGGCGTTGACGAACCTGGAAGCGGCGATCGCCAACCCAGAAGATCAGGGCGCACTGCGCGAGGCTTACGAGACGTTGACGGTGGTCCATGCATACTTAGAGACCGACGTGCTTACCTTAGTTCAGAGCCCGCAGCCTTAGAGGATATTTGAAAAGTAACTGACTCGGCATCTTTTCACGTGACATCTACCAACCACTTAACTCAATATGCAATTCAAATCGTTGTTCAGGAGTCGGCTCAGACCGTGGGTCCTCGCTCTGGTGGCAATCTTGACCACCGCACTGACTATTTTCATCGGCACGTTGTTTGCCGGGGCGGTTAGCGCCCAGCTATCCGCTGCGGCGTCAGCTGGAGAGGCAACCGCCTACAATCGCACCTCTAGCGCCTATGAAGAAGCGCCACCCAATCTAACGGATAAGGGAATCGCTGATCACGAGCTGGGAGATGAAGCCTTCGAAGAAGCGTTCGTTCTCGATCCCCACGCGGCTCAGACCGGCCTCGGTCCAATGTTCAACAATGCCTCCTGCGTCGGGTGCCATATCCGCAACGGTCGGGGCATGCCTGAACCGGGACAGCTGCTGCTGCGGATCAGCGATGGCATCGCGCTAGAAGATCTAAGCGAGGAATATCTAGCGGCGCTGAGCGAGGAAGAAACGCTTCGGAATGCGCCTCCAGTGCTGGATTTGGGCAACCAGATTCAGGACTTCAGCGTGGCGGGAGAGTCCCCAGAAGCGACGGTCGATATTCTGTGGAAGGAAAAAGCGGGCGCATACGTTGACGGCACCCCGTATCGGCTGCGATCGCCCCAAATCAACGTCACATTGGCCGATGGTGAACCACTGCCGGATACCGTTAAAATCTCCCCGCGCATTCCGCCCCACGTCTACGGTCTAGGGTTGTTGGAGGCCATTCCTGAAGAAGATATTGTGGCTTTGGCAGACCCCGACGATGCCAACGGCGACGGGATTTCGGGTCGCCCCAATTGGACGTGGGATGTGCAGGAACAAAGCACTTCCCTGGGGCGGTTTGGACTGAAAGCCAATAGCCCTAATCTGCTGCAGCAAAGCGCTGATGCCTACCTGAACGATATGGGCATTACCAATCCTCTATTTCCGGATGAAGACGGTTCTATGGAGATCGACGAGGAAACCCTGGTGGCAGCGGCGGCCTACGCCCAAACGCTAGCGGTCCCCGCTCGAGCGCTGGTGGACGACCCGACGGTGCAGCGGGGCGAAAAGCTGTTTGGGGAAGCGAGCTGCGCCGCTTGCCACATCAGCACCTTCAAAACCGGCGCTCACAAGTATCCGGCGCTAGAAAACCAGGTGATTTACCCGTATACTGATCTGCTGCTCCATGACATGGGTGAGGGGTTAGCGGACGATCGCCCCGACTATGGGGCAACGGGGTCTGAATGGCGAACGTCTTCCCTTTGGGGCGTTGGGCTGGCCCAGACGGTGCTGCCTTATTCTGGCTATCTCCACGATGGCCGGGCCCGGACGTTTGAAGAAGCGATTCTTTGGCACGGCGGTGAGGCAGAGGCCTCAAAGCAAGCCTTTAAGGCGATGCCCGCTGGCGATCGCGAGGCGCTGGTGCGTTTTCTGGAGTCTTTGTAGGGCGGTTGGTATCGCGTAGCTGCATCACGCGTGAACGCTTGAGCGAGAAGAGAGCGCTCAACCCCCTCTTCTCGCTCAAGACTGCTGAGAATCAGCTCGACTCGCGTGAACTCTGTTTTTAAAAAATGCCTGCAGGCTGCGATCGCACCAGAAGCCAGGGCGAGCGCTGGTGATGTGGTCGCCGCCAAGCAATTAGGCTGCGGCAGCCACGGCGTTAGTCAACAAGAAAAATAGCGCCACTGCCGAAGAACACCGGTGAGGGCTGCACCGTCATCCAGTGGTAGAGATCGCTCCAAGGGGTAGCCGAGACGCCGAGGCGGGCAATGTCGAACTGGCCGTCGGGGTGACGATGCGCGGCTTATGGTGGGGTGAGGTCGCTGGCATGAAGCAGCGTCGGCCTACGAGGGCTTTAGAGGCGCGAGATTTGCGCAGTCTGGGGTTGAAGAATACTGGGTCGTCAACAGCCAGAGTAAGGATGTCATCACTTTTGCAATTGCCGAGGGCCGCAGCGGCCGAATTGACGCTTCGCAAGTCTTACCAAATCTGAAGATGGCATTGGTGAGCGAAGCGCTACAGCGCTCCGCAACAGAAAGCACTAGCGCCATCGGGCGCTGGCTGCTTCAAATTTACAACGGGCCAGCTTAAAACAGAAAGTACCGCTGGGCCATGGGCAGTACCGCCGCTGGTTCACAGGTGAGCAGTTCCCCATCCGCACGCACCTCGTAGGTCTCCGGGTCCACCTCCATCTCAGGTAAATAGTCATTCAGCTTCATGTCCGCCTTACTGATCTGGCGCGTTCCCGACACCGCCACAACGGGTTTAGCTAGACCAATACGCTCCGCTACGCCGCCTTCCACCGCCGCCTGGGAGATAAAGCTTATCGACGTCGCCGCGATCGCCCCTCCATAGCTGGCGAACATGGGCCGCATGTGCACCGGCTGCGGGGTGGGGATGCTGGCGTTGGGGTCACCCATTTGCGCCCAGGCGATCGCCCCTCCTTTAATGACAATCTCGGGCTTGACGCCAAAAAATGCCGGTTTCCACAGGCACAGGTCCGCCAGCTTACCTTCTTCTACCGAGCCGACCTGGGAGGCAATGCCGTGGGTGAGGGCTGGGTTAATGGTGTACTTAGCCACGTAGCGCTTGGCCCGGTGGTTGTCGTTGCGTGCCGAGTCCTCGGGCAGCGGACCGCGCTGCACCTTCATTTTGTGGGCCGTCTGCCAGGTGCGAATGATCACCTCCCCCACGCGGCCCATGGCTTGGGAGTCGGAGGCAATCATGCTGAACGCCCCCAGGTCGTGCAAGATATCTTCGGCGGCGATGGTCTCCCGGCGGATGCGGGATTCGGCGAAGGCTACATCTTCAGGGATGCCCCGGTCCAGGTGGTGGCAGACCATGAGCATGTCCAGGTGCTCTTCTAGGGTGTTGGTGGTGTAGGGACGAGTGGGGTTGGTGGAAGACGGCAGCACATTGGCCTCGCCGCAGACCTTGATAATATCGGGGGCGTGGCCGCCGCCTGCGCCTTCGGTGTGGTAAGTGTGGATGGCCCGATTCTTAAAGGCGGCGACGGTATGCTCTACAAAGCCGGACTCGTTGAGGGTGTCGGTGTGGATGGCCACCTGCACGTCGTACTCATCGGCTACGCCTAAGCAGGTGTCGATAGCGGCGGGTGTCGTGCCCCAGTCCTCGTGCAGCTTTAGCCCTAGTGCGCCTCCTCTCACCTGCTCCACCAGGCCCTGGGGCTGGGCGCTGTTGCCCTTGCCCAACAAGCCAAAGTTGAGGGGAAAGGCATCGGCGGCCTGCAGCATGCGGTGGATGTTCCAAGGGCCGGGGGTGCAGGTGGTGGCGTTTGTCCCCGTAGCGGGTCCGGTGCCGCCGCCAATCATCGTGGTTACCCCAGAAGCGATCGCCGTTTCGATTTGCTGGGGGCAGATGAAGTGGATGTGGGCGTCGATGCCGCCCGCGGTGAGGATCATACCTTCCCCGGCGATCGCCTCCGTGCCAGGACCAATAATAATGTCAACGTTGTCTTGAATGTAGGGGTTGCCCGCCTTACCGATTTTGGCGATGCGGCCCTCTTTTATACCGACATCTGCCTTGACGATGCCCCACCAGTCTAAGATCAGGGCGTTGGTGATCACGGTATCCACGGCCCCGTCGGCGCTAGAAATCGGCGATTGCCCCATGCCGTCGCGAATCACCTTGCCGCCGCCAAACTTTACCTCGTCGCCGTAGGTGGTATGGTCTGCCTCTACTTCAATGATTAGCTCAGTGTCGGCCAGCCGGACGCGATCGCCTACGGTGGGCCCGTAGGTTTCAGCGTAGGCGCGGCGATTCATGCGGTAGCTCATAGAGATTTCTCGCTGGTAGAATTGCCTCGGTCAGGCGATCGCGTCGAAATTATTCTGAAGGCGTATCAAAACTATATCGTTTGCGGCTCTATTTTCCCTGCCTGAAATGGAGCCCTCATTAGTAAGGCAATTTACATCGTTAGTCGATGGCGCTGCAACCCCATAGGGGACCCTAACTCAGCCTGGATGCGTAAACTATGGGGGTAGCGATCGCCTTTTTGCGGCCCGGGTATGTCAGACTCTCTATCTATTGCCACCGTATGGTTAGCGGCGGCGCTGCTGGACTACGGCATTGGCGACCCCTGGCGCTGGCTCCACCCTGTCCAGGTGATGGGCTGGGTAATTCAGCGATATGTGAGAGGGACTTTCGCGCTGAAGCTGTCGCCCGCGGGGGAACGCATGGCGGGGATAGGCCTGGCCCTAGGGCTCATCTTGGGGAGCGCCGCCGCCGGCTGGGGTATTCATCGGCTGGCTGAGGCGGCCCATCCCGTCGTCGCCCTAATTACCGACGGCGTTATGTTGGCGAGCTGCCTCGCCGCCCGCAGCCTCCGCGCCGCCGCCAACGACGTGCTTGCACCCCTGGCCCAGGGCAATTTGCCGGCAGCCCGCGATCGCCTCAGTCGCTATGTCGGCCGAGACACCGCGCAGCTCAGCGAGCCCGAAGTCCTGCGCGCGGTGCTCGAAACGGTGACTGAAAACGCCACCGATGGGGTGATGGCCCCGCTTTTTTACGGCCTGATTGGCATGGCAACCCCGCTGGGCGGTGTGCCCATGGCGGTGGGCTATAAAGCCGCCAGCACCTTAGACTCTATGGTGGGCTACAAAAGGCCGCCCTATGCCGACCTCGGCTGGTGTAGCGCCAAACTGGAAGACCTGCTCACCTGGGTGCCCTGCCGACTGACGGTAATTACCGTCGGGCTGCTGTCAGGACGCCTTAACAAAGTTATCCAGCGCTGCCGCCGAGATGCCGTCCATGACCCAAGCCCCAACGCAGGCTGGAGCGAGTGTGCCTATGCGGTTGCCCTAGGCGTGCAGGTGGGCGGGCTGAACTACTATCGCGGCGTTGCCAAACCAAAGCCGACGCTGGGCGATGCCTTGGCCCCTATTACGCCCAAAACGATTGGGCAGGCGATGCAGCTCACGCGGCGCTGCATCGGACTTTGGCTCGCAGTAGGGCTTGGGTGTCTTTTATTAGCTCAGCTTTTGCTGACCTAGCGACTGGCCTAACTAGGGTTTCCTAAGGCCGCTCCTGTGGGCAGGCTGCTGTGGATAGCCTGCTGTGGGCACCGGCGATGTGAGCACTGACGAGATAAACTACTCGTCTTCCCAAGTCTCAACCGAGAGTAAGTCTGCGATGGGGTCCTGCATGGAGAAGCCGAACTCCAAAAGCTCGGCTTTCCAGTGTGCCCAATCGTCGCCGTACAGCAGGGCAATTTTCCACAGCTGATCTGAGCCTTTCACGGCAGTAGAGTCAACAAGCGACTTCACTTGCCGCTGAAATTTCACCATCGGGTGAATAACCGGGTGGTTCATGTCTTGAGTATCCTGAGATAACCTGAATTCTAAATTACGAAATAAGTTAAGCACGTGATGCGCTGAGCATATGCGGCGAGCTTGTCCGACGCTCAAGGCTGACGTCCATTACGCGCAAGCAGCCTTAAAAACTAAGAGCAAACGAAACAGCGGTGCTCAAGCTGCTGAGCCACAATAGCATATTGTGCTTGCTTCTCATCCTAACGATGTTTTAAGCGATCGCCATCGCTCCAGCGATTCATCTTTCGTATAGTAGAACACACTTAAAATTAGAAAGTCCAATCTATGCCTTAATTGCTGCACCTTGTGTATAATTAGGGTTTTGGGCTTGAATTCTTAGAGAGGAAGGTTAATGTCGCGATATCGAGGTCCCCGCCTTAGGGTGGTGCGCCGGCTGGGAGAGCTTCCGGGGCTGACCCGCAAGACTGCACGCCGGGCGTATCCCCCCGGTCAGCACGGCCAGGGCCGCCGCAAGCGGTCTGAGTATGCAGTGCGGCTTGAGGAAAAGCAAAAGCTGCGCTTCAATTACGGTTTGACTGAGCGGCAGCTGCTGCGCTACGTGAAGCGAGCGCGCCGCGCCACTGGCTCGACGGGGCAGGTGCTGCTGCAGCTGCTTGAGATGAGGCTAGACAACACCATATTTCGCCTGGGTATGGCTCCCACCATCCCGTCGGCGCGTCAGCTCGTCAACCATGGCCATATCTTGGTCAACGGTCGCCGGGTCGATATTCCCAGCTACCAGTGTCGTCCTGGAGATGTAATTACGGTGCGCGATCGCGATCGCTCGAAGGAGCTCGTGCAGACGAATCTACAGTTTCCCGGCCTAGCCAACCTGCCCAACCACCTGGAGTTTGACAAGGCCAAGGTAGAGGGCAAGGTGAACGGCATTATCGACCGCGAGTGGATTGCACTGCAGATCAACGAGCTGCTGGTGGTGGAGTACTACTCACGTCAGGCTTAAGGCTAGATTGGCTGCGCCCCGCTACCGCCCGCACTTTAATTGCGGGTAGCGTGCAGGCGTAGCCCATTGCCAGTCGAGGGCTTGCAAAAGCCAGTTGCTCAGCCGCCTATTTGGGACATAGTGCGCCCATAGGTCCCGTCCGTACCGCTTTCCCGCTGCTTAAAGTTGGTTTCAGGCTTGATGTGGATCAGGTGCCTAACTTGATCCCTTAGGTCGATCGTTGGCACCCCCGCCCTGAGGGCCGACTTGAGATCGAGCTGGTCCGCCTCATTCAGCAGGCAGGGCCGTAGCCAGCCGTCTGCCGAGAGCCGCATGCGGTTGCAGCGATCGCAAAAGCACTCTGACATCTGGCTGATGAACCCGACGGTGCCCCGTGCACCGGGAATCTGAAACACGTCGGCAGGTCCGTTGCCGGCCACCTGGCCCGTAGTGAGGCCCCACCGCTGACGGATCTGCTGGCGCAGGATTTCAGAGGGTACCCACTGGCGCTCGCCAAACAGGTCGGGGTTGCCGATGGGCATAAATTCGATGAACCGCACGTGCCACTCCCGCTCTAGGGTGAGCGCGGCTAGGTCCAACACCTCCCTATCGTTAACGCCGGGAATGACCACTACATTCAGCTTCAGCGGCGTGAAGCCGACCCGATGAGCCGCCTGAATGCCTTGCCAAACCTGCTGCCAGCGCAGCTCGCTCTTGCCGCCGGTAATCTGGGCGAAGGTCTCTGGCCTGAGGGAGTCCAGGCTGATGTTGAGGCGACGCAGCCCTGCGGCGTAGAGTTCGGGGGCCAGCTCTGCCAGCCGGGAGCCGTTGGTGGTCATCGCCAGGTCTTGGGTTTGGGGCAGGGCAGCGATTTGCTGCACCACCTCAACGACGTCGGGGCGCAGCAGCGGCTCTCCCCCGGTGAGGCGAAATCGGGTAAACCCGCAGGGGATGAATACTTCTCTAAGCAGGAGCAGCAGCTCCTTTAGGCTAAGCCATTCGTGACGCGCCGCGTAGGCGATCGCCTCTCCCTCCGGCATGCAGTACTGGCAGCGGAAGTTACAGCGATCGATGAGGCTGATGCGCAGGTAGTCGATGGTCATGGGTGAGTAGGGGGGAGCATCAACACGGCGGCTGATTTTCGATGATTGTAGCGCTCTTGTCCCCAGTCAGTAGCCCCAGTTAGTCGTCCCAGTTAGTCGCCCCAGTCACTCGCCGACCCGCAGGCCGCTTATGATTCAATCTCCTGGTTCAGGCTATACCCTACCCGTGTTTGCCTGTGGGGCGGCGGTGGCTGCCTTAAAGTCGCTGCAGCAGTCCAGCCCGGGGGCGATCGCATCTGCATCCGCTGGCCCTGGCCCCGTTGCCCCAGCCCCGATCGACTCGGTCCCCATTGACCTCATTAACCCCGCGCAAACGGTAGACATTGCCATTGAGCAGGTGGCGCGGCTGGACAGCACCTCTGCCCTGGCTATAACCCGCAGTCAGCCCGGGGACAACCTAGACCTGACCCGCGATACCCCTATTTGGGCGCGGGTCCGCTGGGCTGATCCCGACCAAACGGAACCCATCGCGATTTTAGGGGGGGAGGGTCTAGGGCAGCAGGCAGATGGGGCACCGGCCATCTATAGCTATGCCCGGCGGCTGCTAAACGCCAACCTCAAGACGCAGCTGCAGCCCGACCAGCGCATCGAGGTCATCCTAGTCCTGCCGGAGGGCCGAAGACTGGCGGAGCGCACCTCCAACAGTGCTTTTGGCGTCGTGGACGGCCTGTCGCTGCTGGGCACCTCCGGCATTGCCCAGCCCCTCAGCGCGCCCCAGCAGCTCGATCGCTACCGCCAGGCCCTGCAGCAATCGCCCCATCGAGACTGCGTGGTGCTTTGCATTGGGGAAAACGGGCTGGACCTAGCGCGGCGGCTCGGCATCTCGACAGAGCGATCGCTCAAAACGGCCAACTGGATTGGACCGATGCTGGTCGAGGCGGCGGTTCAGGGTATCGAGTCCATACTCTTGCTGGGGTACCACGGCAAGCTGCTGAAGCTAGCGGGGGGAATCTTCCACACCCATCACCATCTGGCGGACGGACGGCAAGAAATTCTTGCAGCCTACAGCGCGGCGGTTGGGCTGCCTATGCCTGGGGTGCAGGCCGTGCTGGCCAGCGCTACGGCGGAAGCGGCGCTGAGCTACCTGCGGGGGCTCGAGCGCCGCGAAACGGATTGTGGCCAGACCTGGGCCGACGTGGTCTATCGGCGCATCGCAGAGCGGGTCGAGCAGCGTTCCTGTGACTATATCTATCAGCTTGGCCAGCGGCGGGTTCCGGTGGGCTGTCTGCTCTTCGATCGACAGCGCCACATTGTGGTGACCGGAGAAATCGCCGCCGCACTTCTTCCCCAAGTTTGCTAAGCTAATCTAATACATAATTTTGTATCGGAAAGACTTGATAGAGGCTTTGTCACTGCGTTTGAGATAGCGTACTCAAGTCAACTTATTCGATCTGGCTCACCCAGCACACTAGGCCTTAATTGGGGTTCTGCAGCATTTTCACTGCAGGCCAAAGTGCGTTTAGCGATCTAACCTGTAGCCCCTCGGGCCTGTATGAGCCCTGCAGGCTATACAGTGCAGTCTAGCCGCCTCTTGTACAGGCTGCCCCTTGTACAGGACGACAGTTAACTAAGCCCTCACACGTTGTACTAACCGGACTTAGGTTTTGTCCATCTACTCACAGCAGGTAACCCCGTGTCTCTACACACCGAACAGTCGCCCTCAGAGGCGATCGCTAAGGCCATCAACCGCCAGATGATCGTCATTCTGGATTTTGGCTCCCAGTATTCTGAGCTGATTGCGCGCCGCATTCGAGAAACTCAAGTGTACTCAGAGGTGCTCTCTTACCGCACGTCAGCCAGTCAGCTGCGGCAGCTTGGCCCTAAGGGCATTATTCTCTCGGGGGGGCCGAGTTCGGTTTACGCCCCCGGAGCACCGCACTGTGACCCGGAGATTTGGACTTTGGGCATTCCCGTCTTAGGGGTGTGCTACGGCATGCAGCTCATGGTGCAGCAGCTCGGTGGCGACGTCTGTCAAGCGGACCGGGGTGAGTACGGCAAGGCAGCGCTTTTTATTGACGATCCGACGGACCTGCTCACCAATGTAGTTGACGGCTCCACCATGTGGATGAGCCACGGCGACTCAGTGACGCGGCTGCCCGACGGGTTCGAACAGCTTGCCCACACCGACAATACCCCCTGCGCGGCTATCGCCCACCCCCAAAACCGACTCTACGGGGTTCAGTTCCATCCCGAGGTGGTGCACTCTACGGGCGGCGGGGCGCTGATTCGCAATTTTGTCTATCACGTCTGCTGCTGCGAGCCCACCTGGACCACGGAAGCCTTCGTCGATGAAGCGATTCGCGAGGTTCGGGCTAAGGTTGGGGATAAGCGGGTGCTGCTAGCCCTCTCTGGCGGCGTAGACTCATCTACGCTGGCGTTCCTCATGCATCGCGCTATTGGCGATCAGCTCACCTGCATGTTTATCGACCAAGGCTTTATGCGCAAGGACGAGCCCGAAAGGCTGGTGGAGCTATTCGAGCAGCGCTTTCACATCCCGGTGGTGCACGTTAGGGCCCGCGATCGCTTCCTTGATCAGGTGAGGGGCGTGACCGACCCGGAGGAAAAGCGCAAGCGCATCGGCCATGAATTTATCCGCGTGTTTGAGGAGCAGTCGCGAGATCTAGGACCGTTTGACTACCTTGCTCAAGGCACGCTCTACCCCGACGTCATCGAGTCAGCGGACACCAACGTCGATCCGAAGACGGGCGAGCGCGTTGCCGTCAAGATCAAGAGCCACCATAACGTAGGCGGCCTGCCTAAGGACTTGAGGTTTAAGCTGGTGGAGCCCCTGCGCAAGCTATTTAAGGACGAAGTGCGTCGCGTGGGGCGCTCCATTAGCCTACCCGAGGAGATCGTGCGGCGACACCCCTTCCCGGGCCCAGGGCTGGCCATTCGCATCATTGGAGAAGTCACCGAGGAGCGGCTAGGGATTCTGCGAGAGGCTGATTACATCGTGCGGGAAGAAATCAGCAATTCTGGGATGTACCACGACTTTTGGCAGGCGTTCGCCGTCCTTCTGCCCGTGCGCAGCGTTGGCGTCATGGGAGATCAGCGCACTTACGCCTATCCCATCGTGCTGCGGCTAATTTCCAGCGAAGACGGCATGACGGCGGACTGGTCTCGGGTGCCTTATGACCTGCTAGAACGACTTTCGACTCGTATCGTCAATGAGGTAGCCGGAGTGAACCGAGTGGTTTATGATGTCACTTCAAAGCCCCCCGGAACAATTGAGTGGGAATAACGGCGATCGCGCCGGGCTAAACCTAACCCCGACAAAGCGGAGTTGCCTGTACAAATCAACCAGCCGAGCATCCCCAAAACAGGTTGTCAGCAGCGTAAACTCGCCATCTGACCTGTATACCTCTGCAGATAGATCTGTGGAAAACGTCCGTATGCCTGTGGAAAAGCCGGTGTTCCCTGTGGAAAACTTGCCGAAACGGCAGGGGAGCAAAATTGTCGGCGGGTCCAGCGTTAAAATACCCTTGTCAACCTTTAGTCTGCAGTAAGTAGGAAGCCATAGATAAACGACGCGGCTTGGGGGCGAACCCTAACACCGTTTACCTGTGGCCAGCCGCTAGATCGCATTGCTGGCGCGATAAGCAATCAAGTTTCTGTCGCCGCCTCAGCTCAGGGTTGTTGTTGTCATCGCCGAGTTAACTCACATGCCGGGACTGTCTGAGACCTCTGATCTAAGCCGCCAAACTGACGATCCCTCCACAGAGAATCCATTTAAGTCCGGGCTACTCGGCCGCCGCCGCAAAGCGGCGGTAACCTTAACGGCGGTCTGGAGCAGCACCGTGGCGCTTCACATCGTTCCCGGAGGCTCCTGGATCGTGATTGGCCTGACGGCGCTGGTGAGCGTACACCTTGTTAGAGCGGTCTTTACCCGCCCTCTAGCAATGCCAGAGCCCTTAGGGGAGCACGCTGATTACCCCTATATCTCTCTACTGGTCGCCGCCAAAGACGAAGAAACCGTCATTGCCGATCTGATCAAAAACCTGTGCAGCTTAGACTATCCCGACGAGCATTACGACGTCTGGCTGATCGACGACTACAGTACCGACAAAACTCCGCAGATTTTAGACCGGCTGCGCCAGGTCTACCCCAATCTCAACGTCATTCATCGGCCCGAAAATTCCGGAGGCGGTAAGTCGGGGGCCTTAAACGAAGTCTGGCCGCTGACCCAGGCCGACATTATGGCCGTATTTGACGCCGATGCCCGGGTTCCCAGCGATCTGCTGCGTCGCGTGGTGCCCCTGTTCGATCAGGCTCACATTGGGGCGGTGCAGGTCCGCAAAGCGATCGCCAACTGGCCCGTCAACTTCTGGACTCGCGCCCAAAACGGGGAAATGCTGCTCGACAGCTCTGTACAAGAGCGCCGCATCGCGATGGGGGGCTTAGGAGAACTGCGGGGTAACGGTCAGTTTGTCCGCCGCGCCGCCATTGAAGACTGCCACGGCTGGAATGAAGAGACGATTACCGACGATCTCGACTTGACCCTGCGGCTGCACCTCAACCAGTGGGATATCCTACATCTGTCGGACCCCGCTGTGGAGGAGGAAGGCGTTACAGGCATCACTGGCCTCTGGCACCAGCGAAACCGCTGGGCTGAAGGGGGCTATCAGCGCTATTTAGACTACTGGCGGCTGATTGCTCAAAACCGGCTTGGGAGGCGGAAAAACGTAGACCTGCTGGTATTTTGGATTATTCAATATCTCATTCCTACCGCTGCGCTACCCGATTTGGCGATGGCGATCGCGCGGAACCGGCTACCGGTGTTTGGCGCTATGACCACCGCGGCCACGAGCTTCTCAATCGTCAGCGCTTCCCTGCGCCAGTGGCGGCTCTACCGGGCTACCCACGCCGGCGCGCGGCCCAGCTTCTCTGCGGCAGAGCGCTGGGCCGCGCCGCAAATGTCTACCGCCCCTGAGCTGTCGGCCCAAAGGCTAGCCGCTGGCATGGTTATCCTGCTGCGCAGCCTGCACACCACTGTCTACATGCTTCACTGGATGGTGGTCATCGCTAGCACCTCAATTCGTATCTCAATCCGGCCGAAGCGCTTAAAATGGGTGAAGACAGTGCACCACGGCCGCGGGAGTGCTGGAGACAGCAACATTTTGATTGACGTGTAGCACGATTGCGTTGGGCGTTTAACCTTTGATGGGACGAACTGAGTCCATAACTCAAGCCTTCTCGGCGCTTTGCTTTTTAGCGGCCGGGCTGCTGTTTGCTGGGCGCGTTTACTCCAGCGTTTCGTCCACTGGTCCGCTAGCCCAGGCGAGCGTTACCCCACCCCGGGTTACCCAGGCGCAAAACCAAACCCTTATCCGATCCCCTGACCTACTGGCCCCCTTTACCCCCTTAAAATCATCCCGCTGGCTGCCGTTAGTCGGTCGCCGGCCCGAGAGTTCTGCCGCTTCCCCACGGGTGCAGCCCGTGACGCCTACGGTTTTGCCGGTGGCTCGATCCATGGTCAATACGCTACCCGCAGGTCAAGGCCGACCTGCTGAAACGGCAAATTTAGCGGTTGTAGATTTGAGCGATCGCCGCGTCTATCTCTACCGGGGCGACCAGGCGCTAGCGGACTACCCGATTGCGGTTGGTCGACAGCATTGGGAGACGCCAGTGGGTGAGTTCAAGATTATTGAAAAGCAGGAAAACCCGACATGGCGGCACCCCTTCACCCGAGAGCTCGTGCCGCCGGGCGCGGATAACCCGCTGGGCAGCCATTGGATCGGGTTTTGGAGCAACGGGACCCATCAAATCGGCTTTCACGGCACCAATCAAGTTGAGGCCATCGGCCAGGCCGTCTCCCACGGCTGCATTCGCATGCGCAACTCAGACGTGCAGGCCCTCTATGCCGTGCTGCCGCTGGGGGCCGCGATCGCTGTTCAGCAGTAGCTTGTTCAGGCAATTCTATTACAGGCTACGGGCTCTCCTCATCTTGAGCGTTCATCTGCCGCGCCTGAGGCTGCGCCTGAGGAATTTCGACCTCGACCGCCTCTTCGGTGGGTAGCGCTCGCAGATCGGGAAGCTCAACTTTTTCCTGAAGCTTCTCTTTGAGGGTCAGCGGCAGCGAGAGGGGCTGATCGAGCCAGCAGCTCGCGGTTGGTAGGGTGTGCTCCAGGTCTTCTAAGGGCCTGGGAATTATCATCACCGAATGCAGCTCGCCAATGCGCTCCGCCTCCTGCATGCCTCGCTCGATGGCGATAGTTACATCGGCCACGTTACCGCGAATGATGGCGGTGCAGAGGCCTGAGCCAATAAGCTCGTAGGAGGCAAGGTGAACCTCAGCAGACTTGAGCATGGCATCGGCAGCGCCCACCATCGCCGGAAAGCCGCGAGTTTCTAGCAGCCCTACCGCTTGCTTGCTCAGGCGGCTGTAGCCCCGATCTTCCATGAGCCGCGCCAGCTTACTGCCGATGGGCAGCACCGCGTCTAGGTTGGGTAGCGGCCGGGGAATGACGGATTTAGAGACGAATTGACCAAACTGCTGCGCGGTTTCAGCGCCGCTCTCCACCGCAATTTGAACATCGGAAAAGCGCCCCCGCACTACGGCGGTGCAGTAGCCGCTGCCGATCTTTTCGTAGCCCACCAGGGTCACCCCTGCAGACTTGAGCATCATGTCTGCCGTGCCGATGATGGCTGGAAAGCTGCAGGTGGACACAAGGCCAAGCGCCATGTTGGCAAAGTCGGGGTGCCGCTGGGCCGCTATCGATCGGGACTCTATTTCAGACGCCATATTCGCCATGTCTCTATCATCACTGCCTCGACGCGATCGCGAGGCACCGGCTAAGTTCTATCTAGCGGCTGCCGCGAAGACATCATGCGCATGAGCCGCTCTACCACCACCCGGCCATAGACCTGGGTCGAGCGCTGAGCCTGGGCTACCCCGTCAGAGGGCGCTGTAGAGCCCTCTATAGGAGGGTCACCTGTAGGCTCGTCCTTGGGCGGCGCTGCCTCCAAGCGAGATCCCTCAACGAAGATATCCCCGAGTAAAGCCTGACCGTCGAATACCTGCTCACCACCGACGATAGAACCAGCTGGGATCAGCTGATCTGGCTCGACCGCGACCTTAAATAGCAGCGTCGTATTGGCACCAACGCAGGCCCCTGCCCCGATTCGCCCTTGACCCATCACTAGAACGCCTGTCCCCAGTGTAACCCGAGCGGCCAGGGATAGCACTCCGTCTTGAGCATGGAGCAGCACTCCCGACCCGACGGAAACGCCTGGTCCAATCACGAGGCGACTGCCTGCATCTGCCTGAAGAAATGCGCCAGGGGCGATCGCCGCTGAGGGATGAACCTGAACGTCGCCGCTGACGTAAAAGCAGGAGTCGCGTCTCAAGTTGGAAGGCGCATCCATAGATAAGGTTATCAAGTTCGGGGCGAGGGCTGATTTCAGGCACAGCTAGATTGCCTGCCTGATGAGGGGACTTAAGGGCGCTGAATGATCGTCTCGAGAACCCGGCGATTCGCCTTGGGATCAATGCCAAGGAGTCGGACATATTCACCGGCGTGTTCTGCCATACAGCTTTCTAGCTCCTTCACCACTTGAGAAAGCTGGGTCGACTCGATAGGAGAACAGCTTCTCCAAGATGAGGTTTGGAAGCGGCGAGCGTTAGCATGCTCAGTGCCGATGCGGTTGCCCTGCGCCAGCAGAGACTTGATCTGATTGATCGTCTCAGACTCTAGCCGCTGGCTGCTGACCGAACTGCTGTAGGGCGCGCTGTAGCCGTTGGATGCAGTCTTTTTGCCGCTTGTGGCGGCGGCGGCAGGCCTGTACTGGGGCTGAGACTTCAACGTCGAGCCATTGGGCCGCTGCACAATGGTTTCCAACACCCGCCGCTTGGCCTGAGGGTCGATGCCAATCAGGCGAACGTACTCACCCTGGTGCTCAGCCAAGCACTGCTCTAGGGCAGAGAGCACCTCAGATTCGCGGCTAGAGTCGATGGGTGGGCAGGTGTGCCACGATGAGGTGCGGAACCGCCGCGCATCCGCGTGCTCCATACCGATGCGATAGCCCTGAGACAGCAGGCCGCGCACCTGCTGCACGACATCGCCGTCAATTGAGCCTGAAGAAGAATAGCTTGATGACGAATAATTTGAGGAAGACTGGTAATTTGAGGAAGACTGGCGCGGCTTGGCGTAGCCGTTGCCCGACTGGCTGGAGCCTCCGCTATAGCCTGCAGGATGGGTCAGCGGCGTTTGACCGCCGGTATCGTCGCCGGGGCGCTGCACAATCATCTCTAGCACTCGGCGCTTGGCTTGAGTATCAATTCCGATGAGGCGAACGTACTCACCCTGGTGCTCAGCCAAGCACTGCTCTAGGGCAGAGAACGCCTCAGACTCGCGGCTAGAGTTTATGGGCGGGCAGGTATGCCACGATGAGGTGCGGAACCGCCGTGCATCCGCGTGCTCCATACCGATGCGATAGCCCTGGCTGAGCAGCTGCCTAACTTGGTCAACCACCTGAGGCTTAAGGGGGCCGGACCGTCCCCGCCCATAGCCGCCTCCATTCTGGTTCGCGCTAGAGCGGACGTTTCGCTTGATCTCCTTTGTAGAAAACGTCGTTGTGCCGGGCTTGTCTCCGGGGCGCTGGATAATTTCTTCAAGCACGCGTCGCTTCGAGCGCGTATCAACCCCTAAAAGGCGAACGTAGTCTCCCTCGTGCTCTGCTAAGCAACGCTCTAGGGCAGCAATCATATCGTTTTCACGGGTGGATTGACCCAGGGAGTAGCTGTGCCAAGAGGAGGTTTGAAAACGACGGCGATCGGCAACTTCCGCACTGACGCGGTAGCCTTGGGCAATCAGCTGCCGCACTTGAGAAACCACGCTGGAGTTAAGGTGAGCGGCTTGGCCTGCGTGAGTAGCAGTTGCGTTGGGTAGGGTAGTCATAGTGTGTTGGTTGGATTGATAGCTCTGTTCCAGTTCTTTGCGGATGGCTGTAATACAGCCAATATCCTCAGCACAGCGATAGCCGCGTCGCAAAGCGTCGTTAACGTTGATCATTTGATTGGCAAATTCAGCGTCTATTTGCTGAACATCAGGCAGACGCTCCGCCTGCTCCTGCCGCGTAATGACGGAGCCCGAGGGCACATATTTCCCTGCCGGAATCTCCACATCTTGAATTAGGGTATGCATCATGACGATGCAGCCGTGCCCCACTCGGGCGTTGAAAATTGTCGAGCGAAACCCAATGAAGCAGTTTTCCCCAATGTAGGCCGGACCATAGATGAGACACATGTGAGTGATAGAGATGTTTTTCCCTATCCACACGGAATAGTTTTTGCCGTCGTCCCCCACGACCCGTCCGTGCTCAAGCCCGTGAATAACGACGCCATCCTGGACGTTGCTGCTCTCACCGATGTGAAACGGCGTGCCCTGATCAGCGCGAATAGAGGTTCCTGGCGCGATCAAGACGTTCTCGCCCACGTGCACATCTCCCACAACGTTAGAGAAGGCGTGCACATAGGCCGTCCCGTGGATTGTGGGCTGTGCCAGATCCTTTGACCAAGACGTCGGTGGAGCAGTCGAACCTTGAGCCGTCATATCTCTCTCCTGTGTAGCGGGCGATCGCGTGCTGGCTATTTGCGGTAACCCCGTTGCCTAAGCTTTACTGCGCATAAACAGACGTGCTGCGGGTCAATAACCACTTGCTGCGGGCAATACAGCCAGGCTGCGAATCCTACACCTAGAAGCTACAGTCAAGATACCGCACATCGGATCTAGACTCCGCTAGCACCCCTAGGGACGTTAAACAAACTTTACGCGAGTCAGCCAAACTGCTGAGGAAAGAGCATTTAGGCTATCGGGCGCTATTGGTCTTGCTCACGCTTGCTGTACAAGAATTCCCGGTCGACGCTTATCGTATCTATAATACCAACAACCAACGCGTCTAATGGACGGCGTTCCCCGCTGTCAAACTGGCGGGCTGCGCTGCCTCGGCAGACCAAGACCCACTCGCTAACGCCCGCGCCGACGTTGTCGGCCGCCACCTCGTACTCGTCTAGCTCATTGCCGCTTTCGTCAACAAACTGCACCAAAAGAAACTTGACTCCCGTTAAGCTTTGCTCTTTTTGAGTGCTTACAACGGTGCCGCGAACTTTAGCAATTCGCATCGAACAGTTTGCCCCATCATAAAATTTACCGGCGCCGCACTTGAAACAAGGCGGCAAGGACAAGCCAGCAGAATACCGCTTGCCCCCACCACAGCGGTACTTAGGGCAAAGCCCAAAGCGATCGCCTCTGCATTTGACGCAGCAGAACTCAGCAAAAGCGCCTAGCTCCTAAACTGCTCTACCGCCTCGGTATACCGGATCGGCAAGACATACTCCAGGTTTTCGTGCGGACGAGCGATGATGTGAGTCGATAGAACCTCGCCGCCATTGACGCGCTTCGCGTTGTCAATACCAGCGGCAACGGATGCCTGCACTTCGGAGACGTCTCCTCGAACAATTACCGTAACCCGGCCGCTTCCGATCTTCTCATAGCCCACTAGCGTGACCCGGGCAGCCTTCACCATGGCGTCAGCGGCCTCGACGACGGCGGGAAATCCGAGAGTTTCTACCATTCCAACTGCAATTGGCATTACTTAGTCTCCTAAAGCTTAATACGCAAAGTTTGGTCTGAATCTCTGAAGAAGATCGGCAAACAATTAGCACAGCTTTGCCTCATGCTCTTGCTCAAGGGTCTCCAGAGAAACGTGAATTAAAAATTACCAAACTCAAGAATACAGGTCCGCTCTGACCTTTGGCAATATAACCTAGAATGATTATTTCAAATTCCTCCAATAAGCCAGCCTCATATACAGGTAAAGGGTGCAATTGCTTCGAGCAAGCGACAAATGGTGACAGGCCGAGTTGCTTGTTGACTATTTTTAATGATTTAAAACAGTTGCTCCGACCGTTTTGGTGTAGACGTTTTCGCAGGTTCCTTTTTGGATATTTTTTCATGCATATAGCTCGCGATGTGTAGCTCGGGACAGCAAATCACAGCAGCAAATTGCAGCAGCGCCTGGGGTGAGAGCTTCTCTGCGCTTCATGAAGTTACGGGTTTCAGCGGTATAGGCTCCGTCGATGGAGCGTTATGATGACTCGTTCGCACGGTGCAAGGATGTGGTGCACAGGATGTCTGTAGAACCGCCTATAGCGCCTAGCGGAGATGTTTTTAGCGGCGTTTATTCATCGCCCCGTTCGCTGGTAAGCTAGAAGCTAAGCTCAGACAAATATCTATGATTCTCTCGGCAAGGCTTATTTACATCACATTGGCGGGAGTTTTATGGGCGGAGGGTCGAATCTGTCCGCTAGAGCCTACTGGGTTTAGTGGGGTTGGCCCAGATTTAGTAGAGTTGCCGCAGCACAGCCAACGCTAGGCTCATGCCCAAGCTCGCGGCAGCCAGCTCGGACCATTTAGGACTCATGCCAGAGCTGCGGTAAAACCATGACTGATGGCTGCTAGGTAGGGCTAGATATTGGAGCTAGATGTTTAAGCCAGAGGCTATCGGGCTAAGAGCTGTCAGGGCTCAAGGCTGCCAGGGCCGAAACATTACTGGCTCAAGTGCAAATTAATTTACTGAGATAAAGCGATCGCGATGATGCAGGCGCTGCTGCAATCAAGCTGGTGTATTCCTCTCTACGGGCTGCTAGGGGCGCTCTTGACGCTGCCCTGGTCTGTCGGGTTTGTACGGCAGGGCGGCCAGCGTCCGGCGGCCTACGTCAATTTGCTTACGACCCTGATCGCGTTTTTGCACGGGGCGATCGCATTTACCGCAGCCTGGGGGCAGCCGCCGCAGCAAATTACGTTTCAGTGGCTGACGGTAGCGGATCTAAATCTGCCTTTGGTGGTGGAGATCTCGGCCACCAACCTGGGCGCGATGCAGCTGGTGGCCGGAATCAGCTTTCTTGCCCAGCTCTATGCGCTGGGCTACATGGAGAAAGATTGGTCCCTAGGCCGCTTCTATGGGCTGATGGGCTTTTTTGAGGCGGCCCTCAGCGGCATCGCCATCAGCGATTCCCTGTTTTTGAGCTATGGCCTGCTTGAAGCGCTTACCCTGTCATCCTACCTGCTCGTTGGGTTTTGGTACGCTCAGCCCCTCGTGATTACCGCCGCCCGCGACGCCTTTTTGACCAAGCGCGTCGGAGACATTATTTTGCTCATGGGTCTGGTTGCCCTCTCCAGCTTCGGTGAAGGCCTGACCTTCTCTGACCTCCAGGCCTGGGCGATCGCAACCCCCTTACCCCCGCTGGTTGCAGCGCTGTTGGGTCTAGCCCTAATCGCGGGGCCCACGGGTAAGTGCGCCCAGTTCCCGCTAAATCTCTGGCTGGATGAAGCAATGGAGGGGCCCAACCCAGCGGGAATTATGCGAAACTCCGTGGTGGTCTCAGCTGGGGCCTATGTGCTCATCAAGCTGCAGCCGGTGTTTACCCTATCTCCAGTCTCTGAAGACGCCCTAATTATCATCGGCAGCATTACAGCCATCGGGGCCTCCCTAGTGAGCGTGGCCCAAATCGACATTAAGCGCACCCTCTCCCACTCCACTAGCGCCTGGATGGGGCTCGTGTTTGTGGCCGTTGGGGTGGGGCAAGTCGATGTGGCGCTGCTGCTGCTGCTGGTGCACGCCATGGCCAAGGCGCTGATGTTCATGAGCATCGGCGCGGTGATCTTCACCACCCATAACCAAAATATGACCGAGATGGGCGGGCTGTGGTCGCGCATGCCCGCGACCACGACGGCGTTCGTTGTGGGCAGCGCTAACCTCATCGCCCTATTTCCCCTAGGCGCGTTTTGGATTGTGCAGCGCTGGGCTAGCGGCACCTGGGTGATGCCCGTTTGGCTTCTAGGTCTGCTGCTGATTGTCAATCTGCTCACGGCGCTCAACTTGACGCGGGTATTTCGCCTCGTATTTTGCGGGACGCCACAGCCCAAGACAAGACGGGCTCCAGAGGTGTCTTGGCCTATGGCGCTGCCCATGGTGAGCCTGACCATCATCGTGGCGCTATCGCCGCTGATTCCAATTCGCTGGCCTCTACTGCTCAACCATTCAATTCCGCTGCAGGCCGCAAGTCCAACCGAGGCGCGCCTATCGGTGCTGCTAATCTTGATGTCGGGCCTGATAGGCTGCATTATGGGGGGCACCATCCAGCTTCGGCGCGCCTGGGCTCGTCCAGTAGGGGTCGCGCTGCGGTTTATGCAGGATTTGCTGGCCTATGACTTCTACATCGAGCGACTCTACGATCGGACCGTAGTTTGGCTGGTGAGCACGATCGCTAGCGCCAGCGCCTGGTTCGATCGCTATGTGGTAGATGGATTCGTCAACCTGGTCGGCGTTGTGACGGTGTTTGGCGGTCAGGCGCTCAAATACAGCGCTTCTGGGCAATCGCAGTCCTACGTTCTCACAATTTTGATTGGCGTCGGCGTTTTGCTGCTGGTCACCGCCGGCTGGGTCAGCTGGATCTTCTAAAGGAGATAGGTCTAAAGGAGATAGGTCGGCTAGCGAGTTAGCGACAAAGAGCGCGCCAGAGCGCGCTGGCAACGACATGGAGCTTTGGTAGGGAGAGCATTGATGCTGAGTGCACTAATTTGGTTACCGCTGCTGGGGGTGGCAATTCTATGCCTACTGCCCAAAGCCGCGGATCAGCGCTTTCGAACGGCGGCGCTTGCGATCGCCGTAGTGACGCTGATCTGGACGATTGTGCTGGTAATTCAGTTTGAGCTGGCGCCGGGGCTGCAGTTCTCAGAGGACATTGCCTGGATCAGCACCATTGGGCTGAGTTACCAGCTCGGCCTAGACGGGCTCTCTCTGCCGCTGGTCGTCTTGAACAGCTTCTTGACGGTGATTGCTATCCTCAGCAGCGATCGCAAGATCATCCGGCCCCGCTTCTACTACGTAATGATTCTGCTGCTCAACGTCGGGGTTGTGGGCGCTTTTTTGGCGCAGGACGTGCTGCTGTTCTTTCTATTTTACGAGCTGGAGATTATTCCCCTCTATTTTCTGATTGCCATCTGGGGGGGGGCAAAGCGGGGCTACGCCGCCACCAAGTTTTTGATCTACACGGCGCTCTCCGGGGTGTTTATTCTGGCTGCCTTCTTGGGGCTGGCCTGGCTCACCGAGACCACTAGCTTCAACTATGGCGTGCTGCGATCGCTGGCCCCCTCCGTGGGCCTCAAGGCCCAGCTCTTCCTGCTGGGCAGCTTGCTCATCGGGTTCGCCATCAAAATTCCGTTTTTCCCGTTTCACACCTGGCTTCCTGACGCCCACGTCGAGGCCTCTACGCCGATCTCGGTGCTCCTGGCCGGCGTGCTGCTAAAGCTAGGGACCTATGGGCTGCTGCGCTTCGGGCTGGGGCTGTTCTTTGATGCCTGGGTTGTGGTCGCCCCCTGGCTGGCAATTTGGGCCGCAGTGAGCGCTCTTTACGGCGCGTCCTGCGCCATTGCCCAGACCGACATGAAGAAGGTGGTGGCCTACTCTTCCATTGCCCATATGGCCTTTATCCTGTTGGCCACCGCCGCTACTACCCGACTGAGCATCGTGGCCGCCGTCTTTCAAATGGTGAGCCACGGCCTGATCTCGGCGCTGCTGTTTCTGCTGGTGGGCGTGGTCTACAAGAAAACCGGCACGCGGGACGTCTACAAGCTCAAGGGGCTGCTCAACCCAGAGCGAGGTCTGCCCCTCATCGGTAGCCTAATGATTTTGGGGGTAATGGCGAGCTCCGGGCTTCCGGGCTTAGTCGGCTTTATCGCCGAATTCTTGGTCTTTCGGGGCAGTTTCCCCATCTTTCCAATAGAGACGCTGCTCTGCATGGTGGGCACCGGCCTGACGGCGGTGTACTTCCTGCTGATGGTGAACCGGGTATTCTTTGGCCGACTTCCCGAGGAGCTGTCCCGCCTAGCCCCGGTCACCTGGGGAGAGCGGATGCCGGCTCTCGCCCTAGTGGCTCTGGTGCTGGCCTTCGGCCTTAAGCCAAACTGGATGCTGCGCTGGAGTGAACCGGAGGTCAGCGACCTGCTGACGGGCCAGATGGAGGCGATCGCCCCAAGACATCCCGCGCCTCAAAAATCGACGGCGGGACCATTCGTTGCGCCCGGCCTGCTCTAGCCCTTTACAATATCGATTAGGAGCCTCGCTGCTCTTAAATATTTCACCAGACGTCCTCAGCGTGTAGTTAGGTCATGGTTACCGTCAAGCCCTCGTCAAATCCCCCTCAGAATCCCTACGTTCAGCGGCTAGAGGCTGGTGAGGCGCTGCTCAGCGACTCCGAGCTTCACCTGTTAGAGGTGGTGGGCATCCTAAAGAGCTACGGCGTAGTGCTAGACGCCTACTCCCGCAACCTAATTTACACGGCTGAAAACCAGTTCCTCATCTTTTTTCCGTTCTTCAAGTACTTTAACGGCGAGGTCTCTTTGTCCAAGTTGCTGAAGCACTGGCGACACAACCGCCTCAACTACGAATACGCTGAATACTGCGGCAAGTCGATGTATTGGCACGGCGGCGGCGGCCTAGCGAGCTTCGTCGATGAGCTGACGTTTAAGCCTAGGGTCGAGCCCATTATTCAGCGTAAATTTAGGCACAATCCTTTAGTGCGTGCCCTGCACCGGACATTTCCGGAGTTCTTGCCCGAGCAGATGCGGCTGATGGCCTACTTTCACGGCCTAGGGCAGTTTTGGCGGGTGATGAGCGATATGTTCTTGGCCCTGTACGAGCGCTACGAGCAGGGTAAAATCACCGCTGTCCCTGACGTGGTTGACCACATCCGTGAGGGCTTGGTGGCCGCCGCCGGTAACCCGGTGACCTACAGCGTTACGGTGGGCCATGGCTCCTCGGGACCGGCCGCAGATCATCGCACCTACGACGTAATTCCCAAGTCTGCTGGGCTCACGTTTTTGCCCGATTTGGCGGTCCCCTACGTCGAGGCCATATTTTTTAGGGGCACGCCATTCCCCGGCACTATTTCATACAACGCCCAGGCCTACCAGATTCCCCTCTACAAGCAGGACTTTACCTATGGCGCGCTCTACGCAGACCCGCTACCCATCGGTGGTTCGGGCATTCCGCCCACGCAGCTGATGCAGGATATGCGCCATTTTCTGCCGGACGCACTGCAGGAGTTCTACCGCCATCGCGGCCGCGGGGAAGACGACATAAAGGTCAAAATCTGCGAAACATTTCAAAAGTCGATGTTTTGCGTTACCACTGCGGCAATTCAGGGATTGGCCCCCTTCCCATTTAGTACAGAAGACCCTTCCGAGCAGGAGCAGAACCGAGCCTACCTAAAAGGCTGGATCGACAGGCTTCAGTCCTCTCGGCTAGACGCTGTCCAATAGCTACGCTGTGTTAGACGGTTTCGGTTTCTCAAGCCTGAATTTTCAACTCTGAACGCGCCGCAGGCCGGTAAATCGCTGCCCCAATAATTAGACCTGCTAAAGTAATGGCAGAACTACTCCATGTTGATATCGCAGCGGTGATGGTGCTTCCCAACCAGTAGCGAAGCATGACTCCTTTCAAAACATATCGCGACCCAACTGCCGATTGCTAAATATGCCTCTATGAGTGCCCTTCCTGTGCCCGATCCTAGCCCGTCCGAGCCGTCAGTGGAGCCGTCATCTTTTGATGCGGTTAGCGGTACAGTTCCCAACGCTGACGTTACCATTAGCGTCGCAGCTCAAACCCTCGCCGCTGAACCATCAGCGGCATCATTTCCCCACACGAGTCAGCCCTCAACGCCCACCAACGAAACCTCTAGCCTGCTGGCCCCGACCAGCAGTACGCTGGCGATCGCCAAGGGCAGCTTCGAGGCTTTTTTGGCCCCGCTGACCACGGTGAACTTCAAGAAGGTGGTGGAGGATGTCGAGAAAAAGCTGCGGGTCGTCAACCAGACGTTGACTATGCTCGACTCCCTGCTGGACAGCCAGGATTTTGAGGCTATTCTCAACGAGATGCTGCGCTCAATTACCCTGAAGACGGGTGAGTTGCTCAATGCAGACCGGACCACCATCTACCTGCGAGACGAGGATAAGAAAGAGCTTTGGTCCATTGTTGCTAAGGACGATAACGGCAGCAATCTAGAGCTGCGGTTTCCGGAGACCCAGGGCATCGCGGGCGAAGTCGCGACATCTAAGCGAGCCGTCAACATTGCGTTTGACTTTTACGACGATCCCCGGGCCGGCTTTGCCAAGCAGACCGACCAGGCTACCGGGTATCGGACCTACACCATGCTGGTGATGCCGCTGCTAGATAACCAAGACAGCTTGGTGGCGGTCGTCCAGCTCATCAACAAGCTAAAGCCAGATTATGCCTCCCAAGCGCCGCTAGATGAGCGCATCGACCCAAGTGGCTTTTCCGAGGTCGATGAGGACCTCTTTAACGAGTTTGCCCCTTCAATTCGCTTAATCCTAGAGTCATCGCGCTCTTTTTATAGGGCGGCCCAAAAGCAGCGGGCCGCGTCAGCCTTGATGAAGGCAACCCAGGCCCTCAGCCAAAGCAGCCTCGATTTGAGCGAAACCCTAGAGCGGGTGATGAACGAGGCAAAGGAGCTGATGCAGGCCGACCGCAGCACCCTCTGGCTGCTGGATGAGGAGCGCCAAGAGCTGTGGACCCGCATTCCTATCCAGGGAGAGCTGCAGGAATACCGGATTCCGAAAGACGCTGGCTTTGCGGGGCAGGCCGCCACTACCCAAGCGCCGGTGATCGTGCCCTTCGACCTCTACAATGATCCCAACGCCGAGAAGTCGAAGGAGACCGATCGCCACAGCGGCTACCGCACCTGCAGCATCCTCTGCATGCCGGTATTTAACACAGACGGCGACCTGATCGGCGTCACCCAGCTGATTAATAAAGTGCGTCAGGGCGAATTTCCCCCCTACAATCCGGCCCACTGGCCCGAGGCTCCTGAGCGCTGGCGGGCCAGCTTCAACCGCACGGATCTAGAGTTTATGCAGGCGTTTAATACCCAGGCGGGCGTTGCGCTGCAAAACGCCAAGCTATTCGACACCGTTAAGCAGCAGGAGCTGATGCAGCGCGATATTCTGCGATCGCTCTCCAACGGTGTACTGTCTACTGACCACGAGGGGCGCATCATTGCGGCCAACAGCAGCGCCCGCGCCCTGCTCCACGTGGCTGACGATGTCGCGCTCGAAGGCCGCAGGATCGATACGCTAATCGCCATCGAGGAGCTCGACTTTTCAGCCTGCTTCCGGCGCGCTCTTTCCCCCGAGGGTGAAGGCGACCGTCGCCAGTATTACCCAGAGCAGACCCTCGACGCGAAGCGGGGGGAAGTGCACCCTGTTGCCCAACACAGCGTCCACCTGTCCATCAACTCCATCGCCGACGCCAAGGACGCCAGCGATGTATACGGGGCGCTGGTGGTGATGGACGACATCAGCGACGAAAAGCGGCTCAAGAGCACCATGTATCGCTACATGAGCCAGGAAGTGGCTGAGCAGCTGCTCAGTTCTGGAGAGCTACGGCTGGGGGGCGATCGCAAGGAGGTGTCAGTCCTATTTTCTGATATTCGCAGCTTTACCACCATCGCTGAGAGCATGGATGCTGAAGAGCTGGTGATCATGCTCAACGACTACTTTGAGACCATGGTAGACGCTGTCATGGCCTACAAAGGAACCCTGGATAAATACATCGGCGACGCCATTATGGCCGTGTTTGGCTCACCCCTGGCCTTAGAAGATCACGCCTGGCGCGCTGTGCAGACCAGCATTGAGATGAGGCACCGACTCGAGGACTTCAATCGGGTTCGGGAGACCAAGCAGCAGCCACCCATTAAGATTGGCATCGGCATCAATTCCGGCAGCGTCATCAGCGGCAACATTGGCTCTAGCAAGCGGATGGAGTTCACCGCAATTGGCGACGGGGTTAACTTAGGGGCGCGGCTAGAGGGCGCGACAAAGCAGTACGGCTGCGATATCGTGATTAGCGAAAATACCTACCGCCCCTGCGCCGATCAGGTGTGGGCACTGGAGCTAGACCGCATTCGGGTAAAGGGTAAGACCGAGCCGGTGGCCATTTATCACTTAGTGGGTCTGCGGTCCGAGACGCTTTCAGACCGAGAGCAGCGGCGCATCGATCTGTATACCCAAGGTCGACGGTACTATCTCAATCGTCAATTCACCAAGGCTTTGACCCAGTTTGGGCAAGTCCTAGAGGATATTGACTGCAATGACAAGGCCGCCTCGGAGCAGCTCAAACGCTGTCAGCACTGGCTTGAGAACCCGCCCCCAGAGGATTGGGACGGCGTTTGGTCGCTGACCCAAAAGTAAGGCGTGCCACCGAAGCGAGGGCGCATGGAGCCCAATAAAATAAGCCCCAGCTTGTTTGAGCTGAGGCCTGGTTCTGTATAGTACGGGCATTCTCAAAGCGAGAATCAGTTATAGAGGTTACGTATAGCGTGGGAAGTTGAAGGAGGCAAGCTTGCTTTGCTTACAGGCCCACTGTAACCTCTAAAAGATGAATCTCGATTGATTTAAGTGTAAAGACTCGGTAAAAGCTAAGAATTCAGCGTTGGCCTCTTTGTTTCTAGCGATTGCGCCCGTTTCCGGACAGATCTACAAAACGTTACGCTGGCTGACACTTACCCGCGCGAATCAGGCCGACGCGGCGGGCGATCGCGTCGGCCTCAGACTCAAACGGTCCCCACTGTTCGGTGCTGTCTTCAGCAGAGTCAGATGCGTCTTCAGATAGCTCAGCCGCCGTCAGAATACGGCAGGGCCCCTGCGGCTGCTTCACGATGTACCACTCCATCTGCTGGCGCTCCCGTAATTGGCTTTATGAGCTCGACACGTCTTTGTTCGGCTGACCCATGCTAGACCAGTCTCTAGAGACTGGTCTGACCAATAAATTGGGAGTCCGGCACTGCGCCGTTTGGAGATGGGTCTAGGGTTGCGCTACCGGTTTCTGGCCCAGAATTTGGCCCAGAGGCTGACTCCGTAACGGCAGCGCCGTTGGCCTCTAAACTAGCAGCGTCAGACGCCGCGGGCTGACGCGCCTGTATCGTCTCGATGGCGCGATCCACCTTTTCTGGCAGAATTACGACGAGGCCGCCGTCGGGTGCGGTGTCGAGGGCCGTGGCGATCGCCGCCGACTCTTCTAAAATCACCTCGTAGTCAATTTGGCTTTCGGCGCTGGAAAGTCCTTTGACAATTAGGTCAGCTGCGTCCCCCCGGGGACGGCCTCGGGTATCGTTGTCTTCTTTGACCAAAACGCGATCGAAGATATTGGCGGCAAGCTGTCCCAGGGTCTCAAAGTCCTCGTCGCGGCGATCGCCAGGTCCACCCACTACGCCAATGCAGTCTCCCGGCCAGTTCTGAACGAAGCTGCCTAAGGCCTCATAGCTAGCGGGGTTGTGAGCATAGTCGATCAGCACGTGGTAGCGCCCCAGGTCAAACAGGTTCATGCGGCCGGGGGTTTGGTCCGTAGAGGCTACAAACGTCTTGAGGGCGGCGCGGATATGGTCGATGGTTACCCCCTGGGCAAAGGCGATCAGGCTAGCGGCCAGCGCATTGGCAATCATAAACGGCGCGCGTCCCTTCAGGGTGATAGGCACATTTTCAGCCTTCTCAATGCGCAGTATCCAATCCCCTTTGAGGATAGTGAGATAGCCGTTCTCATACACGGCGGCTAGTCCGCCCTGCTGGGTGTGCGATCGCACCAGCTCGCTGTCGGCCTGCATCGAGAAGTAGGCGATCTGAGCCTTGACGCGCCTGGCCATCGCCGCCACCCGCTCATCGTCTGCGTTGAGGATGGCGTAGCCGCTAGGTCGGGCGGTCTCTGGCACCACGCTCTTCAGGTGAGCCAAATCGTCAACGGTTTCGATATCGCCGATGCCGAGATGGTCGGCCGCTACGTTGAGCACCGCGCCAACGTCACACTGCCGAAAGCCCAGCCCCGAGCGCAAGATGCCGCCCCGGGCCGTCTCCAGCACCGCTACCTCTACGGTGGGGTCCTGTAAAATCACCTGAGCGCTCTGCGGTCCGGTGGTATCGCCCTTCTCCAGCAGGCAGTCGTTGACGTAGATGCCGTCAGTGGTGGTGTAGCCCACCACTTTCTTAGTTTGCTTAAAGATGTGAGCCGTCAGCCGCGTCGTCGTGGTCTTGCCGTTGGTGCCGGTGATGGCAATAATCGGGATGCGCCTTGGGCTGCCGGGGGGGAACAGCATCCTGACGATGGGCTCGGCCACGTTGCGTGGAATTCCCTCGCTGGGCGCAAAGTGCATTCTGAGCCCCGGAGCCGCGTTGACCTCTACGACAACGCCGTCCACCTCCCGCAGCGGCTTAGAGATATCCTCCGTGACGATATCAATACCCGCGACGTCCAGGCCAATAATGCGGGAAACGCGCTCAGCTAGCCAGACGTTTTCGGGGTGAATCTGGGACGTGCGGTCCACCGCAATACCCCCAGTGCTCAGGTTTGCCGTTGCCCGCAGATAGCAAATTTCGCCGTCGTCCAGCACCGTGTCGAGGCCCATGCCCTGCCGCTCCAGCAGCTCCCAGCTGGTGCGGTCCACCGTAATTCTAGTCAAGACATTGTCGTGGCCTTCTCCGCGGCGGGGGTCGCGGTTCGTCTCTTGGATCAGTTCATCTACCGTTAGCCGTCCATTGCCAACCACGTGGGCCGGAATACGCTCAGCCACAGCCACCATCTGGTGGTTGATCACTAAGACGCGATGGTCTCGCCCGCGATAAAACCGCTCTACAATCACGCCATCCGACACGGCGCGGGCGGCGTCATAGGCCGTTTCGGCTAGCTCCCACGTGTCGATATTGATGGTGATGCCGCGGCCGTGGTTGCCGTCTAGCGGCTTGATGACGATGGGGTAGCCGCCGACGTCCTCGATGCCCTGCTCTAGCTCATCGAGATAGTAAATCACAGCGCCCCGCGGCACAGGCACGCCAGACTGACCCAGCAGCCGCTTGGTGCTCTCCTTATCGCAGGCCAGCTCCACTGCAAGAATGCTGCTGTTGGCGGTCAAGCTTGCCTGAATCCGCCTCTGGTAGCGTCCGCTGCCCAGCTGAAGCATGGCCCGCACATCAAGCTCCATCCAGGGAATATCCAGCGCCTCCGCCTCTTTGACGATGGCCTCGGTGCTCGGGCCTAGGGCACACTGCTCGCTAATCTCTCGCAGATCGCGCAGGTCTTTCTCTAGCTCGTCCGCCGGATAAGCGCCCGTGTCAACCAAGCTCTGACAGAGCCGGAAGGCGGCCCGGCCAGCGTACCGACCGGCCTGCTCGTACTGATACTGAAATACCACTTGATAGGTGCCATCGGTCGCCGTTTCTCGCGTGCGGCCAAAACCAACGGGCATGCCGGCCAAGGTCTGCAGCTCCAGCGCAATGTGCTCTAGGATGTGGCCCATCATGGTGCCGTCCGCAACGCGCTTCAGAAATCCACCGCGCACCCCCGGCGAGCAGAAATGCTCGACCAGGCTCGGCAACGCTTCTACCAGCCCGTCGTAGAATCCTGGAATCTCACTGGAAGGGCGCTCGGCAAGATCTTCCAAATCGAGGCGCATTAAAACGAGCTTGTGGTGGCGGACACTCCAGTAGTTTGGCCCCCGAAGCGTTTGGGTTCTCAAAATCCTCATGATATACCAGGCAATTGTGTGTGAAACGGAAGCAGACTGACCTTTCAGTCATAGTTAAGATGAAGACCAGCAAACTGTTCAGGGTGAACTATTCTTGCGCATTTTTGCGCTGCCCAAAAATGTCGCAGGAAAGTGTAGCCGCAGGCAGGGACACCTGATGGCTAGAATACTTCATTTTCTGTAGATTTTATAAAGAAATCCATACTAGTGCGGGGCTTCAGCATAGAGTATGCCGACCCTTAGCGGCGACCCCGAGCATAGAATTGCGTGTCCGGCACAGCGTCGGCGTAAGCTATGCCTTTAATCGCGGGGCAGGGGCCGACGCTTTAAGAAGTCGTAGCGATCGCCATGGCTGAGCACGCTCACCCGCAAATTATGGATGCTGAGGGGGTCGGTGGTGCCCACGTCGGGGTGGTTGGTGTAGCTCAACTCAGACGGGTCCACAACCGTGACGTTGCCCTTGCCGATTACCTGAAACATCCGCTCACCAAAAAGGGTACAGGTGTCTTCGTCGATGCCGATGCCCAGCCGGTCCGGGTGGGCGGCGATCGCCGCCATTAGACGCGCCATGCGGTTTCGGTTGTGGAAATGCTGATCCACGATGAGCTGAGGAATAATGTTGAGTCCGTCCGTCAGGTCCACCAAAGACCGGTTGGGCGATTCACCGCTGCCGCCGCCTGCGATCATGTACTCTCCCATGATCGCCGCTCCCGCGCTTGTGCCGGCTAAAGCAATATCTCCCAGCTGCGCCCGGGTTCTAACGGCGTTCATCAGCGGCGTGTCGGCCATCAAGCCGCAGAGCCGCAGCTGGTCACCGCCGGTGATAAAAACCCCGGTGCACCTCTGCTGTAAAAACTCGTGCCACTGAGGGTTCTCGCTTTCCCGGCGATCGCGAATGTCAAAAATCTCAATTGCCTGCGCCGCCATCTCCTCAAAGATTTTGCGGTAGCGTTCGCCAATGGCCGCCGGCTCGCGGGAGGCGCAGGGAATGATGGCGATCGCAGCGTCTGTTCCGCCAGCCCGCTGAAAAAAAGTGCTGAGAATTTGTCGGCCGTGGACTTTATCTTCTGCGCCGCCAATAATCATAACGGTGGGCTGTTTAGTTTGGGACATCCTCGGCTGAGCAGATTGGTGATTAAGTTGGACCATGGCGTTACGAGACGGAGATGGAGTTTGCGGCTGCAGTGGCCTTAACTTGCGACGCTGCTACACTGTTACCACATCAGACTGTTGCCGCACCAGCTTGTGTAGCCTGGCGGCAGTCAAGAGTACATCAGCTAAGCTATCGTACCAAAAGATTTCCCATCAGACGTCCATGGGACGCCAATCCTGACGCGACGATAGTTCTTAACGGTCCATACAAAGGGTCAACTGTGCGATTTGACATCATTACCCTCTTTCCAGATTTTTTTGCTTCCCCGCTTCAGTCTGGTTTGGTAGGCCGGGCCCTAGCGCGCGGTGTCGCATCAGTTCAGCTCACTACCCCCCGCGACTTTACGACCGACAAGCACCACCGCGTGGACGACGAACCCTACGGTGGCGGCGTTGGCATGCTGATGAAGCCCGAGCCTCTATTTGCCGCAGTCGAGTCGCTGCCAATTCTGACGCGGCGAGAGATTATTCTACTCACGCCCCAGGGAGAGCCCATGCATCAGGCGATGTTTCAAGCGCTCGCCACCTACGATCAGCTCTTACTCCTGTGCGGCCACTACGAAGGTGTAGACGAGCGGGTGCGCGATCACCTCGTCACCCGCGAGGTCTCCCTGGGGGACTTTGTGCTTACCTGCGGCGAGATTCCGGCCCTAGCGCTGCTGAACGGCGTCTTAAGGCTGCGGCCCGGCACCGTAGGCAAGACCGACTCCCTCAAATTCGAGAGCTTTGAGACCCCCCTGCTCGACTACCCGCAGTACACCCGGCCCGCCAGCTTCCGGGGGTGGGGGGTGCCGGAGGTGCTTACCTCGGGAAACCACCAGGCGATCGCCCAGTGGCGACAGCAGCAGCAGGTTGAGCGTACCCGAGCGCGGCGGCCCGATCTGTATCAGCGCTGGCAGGCCGAGATGGCCGAGACGGCAGATTCAAAGGGATAATTTGCGTAGGGGCAGGGCATAGCGCTGCCCGCTAAGATACGGACACAATATACGCGCGACATCCCCCATGACCCTACGCATCGGCAATGGTTACGACATTCACCGCCTCGTGGCCGGTCGCCCGCTCATCCTGGGCGGCATCGAAATCCCCCACGCCACGGGGCTAGACGGCCACAGCGACGCCGACGCCCTTACCCACGCCATCATGGACGCCATGCTGGGGGCGCTCAGCCTAGGCGACATTGGCCACTACTTTCCCCCCAGCGACCCCAAATGGGCCGGAGCGGACAGCATCGAGCTGCTGCGGCAGGTGAACCGGCTGATCGGCGATGCCGGCTGGCAAGTCGGCAACATCGACAGCACCATCGTGGCGGAGCAGCCCAAGCTGAAGCCCTACATCAAAGCGATGACCGAGCGACTCGCCGAGGCGCTAGCGTGCGATCGCTCCCAGGTGAGCGTCAAGGCGACGACCAACGAGAAGCTGGGGCCGACGGGGCGTCTGGAGGGCATTGCGGCCTATGCGGTGGTGCTGCTTACCCAGGCGTAGAACTCGACCGGAGGCAAATATAAATATGGCTAAACAAATGTGGCTGAGTCAAGCGATCGCAGGCAGCGCACTGGTGTCAGTGCTGCTAGCCCAGAGCATCGGTACCGCTCTGGCAGTGCCCTCAGCTGAGCAGCAGATTGTGGCACAGCTAATATTTCTAGATACGGTAACCGGGGAGCTCGATGAGGGAGATCAAACCCTCGATGACGGGCGCTACATCACAGGGCACCCCCTGGAGCTGACCGCAGGCAACGTACTTACGGTCGAGATAACCAGTCAGGACTTTGACCCGACCATTATTGTAGGTTCTCCGGACAACGACATCCTAGCGATCGCCGATGGCGCTAGCAGTACTACCGCTGTACAGCTCACGGTTGAAATCCCTGAGGATGGCACCTACTGGTTCGTTGTCTCTTCTACGAATCCTGGCACGACTGGGCAGTACACCTTCAACCTATATTCTGGAACGCCTCCCGCGAAGCCAATCTAGCCTAGCGATCGTCGCTAAATCCAGGGGTCACCATCGTCTTCAGCCCGTGACGTCGCCGAGGGCCTATCTGGCGAGGTTTCCTCCGTCGCCTGCTCACCTGCAAAAACAGACTCACCGGGCACAGAGGTTGCAGGCATATCGTCTTCCCAATCATCCCAAACGTCCCGTTCGTCCGTCTCCAAACTCGGCTCGGGGCCCGAAGACGGCTCAGAGGCTTCGTCAGACGCGATCGCCGCGCTATTGGTCTCTGCGTCAGAGGGGTCTAGCGCCGTCGCCGTCTCGCCCTGAACCGCTTTGCCCTGCCCTGTTGTGCCCTGCCCCGCCGCGTTCTGAGGCAAGCCAGCCGGTTTCTGAGCAGGCTCAGGTTGAGGGCCAGACGGCGCTTCATTCGCCCCGTCGTCCCAATCAGCGGATGCAGATGACGACTCAAATGGACTGGGGTCAGATGGACTGGGGTCAGATGGATTGGGGTCAGATGCGTCAGGGTCAGACGGGTCGAGACCGGCGGACCTGTCCTCGATATCATCGGGCCACTCCTCATCATCCCAATCTGTATCGTCTGCCCAATCGGTCTGAGCTTCGGCTTGAGCGGTGGTTTGAGGCCCACTTGGTCGCTCGTCCTCACCCGGTATCGCTTGCTCAACCCGTTCGGCAACCGCCCGGGCCTCGGTCTGAATCGTCGTCATCACCTCCTGCGCGTCGCGAGATAGCTCCTCAGACAAGGTCTGCGCGCGCTCCCGCGTGCGCAGCACCAGCGACTCCATCTGGCCCTGAGCCTTTCGAGCCAGCCCCTGCACCTGGTCCTGCATCTGAGAGGAGAGCGATCGCAGCTCTCGGGTGACGCTATCGACGTACTCTTCTTTAAGCATGTCGCGAATCTGGGCGAGGCGCTGCCGCAGTCCGGGCTGATAGATCTCCAGCGCCTCTAAGTCAGCCGCCGCAATCAGCGTGCGCTTGGCGCTGAAGCTAATAATCTGCTTAGGGGACAGCAGGTAGGTGCCGTCGGTGACCGCAGCCCAGGCCCCGGGGGTCATCAGGTAGCGCAAAATGACGCCGTTTTCGGGGTTAAACAGACAGTCGATTAGCTTACCCACTCGCTCGCCGCGATCGCTCCACACCTCCTGACCAATCAGCGACTCAAGCTGCTGCACCTTAGCCGCCACCGTAGGCTCTGGCTCCCCCCGCATCAATAGGCGGCCTTCCCCGACCGCGCTAATCTGGGTGAGCTTGGACACCAGTCGCTTTGCCCCAAATCGCCCTGGAAAGCCCTCTGGGCGACAGACCACCCCCAGTACCCGGTTGCGCTGGGGATACATCCACAGGGTATCGACCCGGCCCAACTCTTCCATCGTTTCGGCGTTGAGGACGAGCTGACCCACCAGCTCACGGTATTGCAAAATATCGGTGGGATGAGTCATCGCAGGTCTCCAATCGTCAATTGATACGTTAAGAAGCCTTTACAATAGAGGCTACACAGTCATAATCACAATGCTATGGTCGATCAACTCATTCGGGGAGCTGCCGCAGACGGAGGCATTCGCATTGTTGGCGCAATCACTACACAGCTCGTCAACGATGCCAGGCAGCGCCACCAGACCTCCTACGTCGCCACAGCCGCCCTGGGCCGCACCATGACGTCAGCCTTGATTCTCGCTTCTAGCATGAAACGCCCTGAATCCCGCGTCAACATTCGAGTGCGCGGCAGCGGGCCACTGGGGGGCATTTTTGTGGACGGCGGGCTCGACGGTACAGTGCGGGGCTATGTAGACAATCCCGGCGTCGAGCTGCCGCCTAATGATAAGGGAAAGCTCGACGTGGGCGGCGCGGTGGGGTCTGAGGGCTATCTGTACGTCGTGCGAGACGTGGGCTACGGCTATCCGTACTCCAGCACCGTAGAGCTGGTGTCGGGGGAAATCAGCGAGGACGTTACCCACTACCTCTCCACCTCAGAACAAACCCCTTCGGCGCTCATCTGCGGGGTCTTTTTGGACGCCACTGGGGTCACTGCGGCGGGGGGCATCTTGATTCAGGTGATGCCCAAGGCAGCCCAAAACGACGAGCTGGTGGAAATTTTAGAGTCCCGTGTTGGGGAGCTGACCGGATTTACGCCGCTGCTGCGGGCCGGTAAGTCCCTGCCGCAGATTTTTCAGCAGCTCCTGGGCGATATGGGGCTGCACATCTTTTCTGAAACCCAGATGCTGCGGTTCCACTGCGGCTGCTCGTTTGAGCGCATGCTGGGCGCCATCAAGCTGCTGGGGGTCGATGACCTAGAGGACATGATTGCCAAGGACGGCGGGGCCGAAGCCACCTGCCACTTCTGCGGCACGGTATATCACGCCAGCGTTAAAGACCTGGAGAACCTGATTGGTGAAATTCACGCAGACCAAGAGGCAGACCGGCAGGCTACCTAATGCGGCGGCTTGTCGCCTGAAGACTATCGCCTGAAGACTATCGCCTGAAGACTTATCGCCTTTGGGCCAAAAGCCTCTAGGGACGCTAGTGCAGCAGCGACCAAGTTTCCTTAGCGATCGCCCACTCTTCCTGCGCTGCCACCACCAGCGCCCGAACTTTAGACGCTGGGGTCGTCACGTCCTTATCTTGCTCCACGGGGCTATTTTGCTCGGGGTCGAGCTCTAGGCCCAGAAACGCCAGCCCATCGCAGGCCCGCTGCCGGACCTCAGCGCTGTGCTCACCGATGCCCCCCGTGAACACAACCCCGTCTAGGCCTCCCAACGCCATCAGCATCGCGCCTAGCTCAGACTGCAGTCGATGGATAAATAAATCAAGCGCTAGCTTAGCCTGAGCGTTGCCCTGGGCGATCGCTTCCTGGATCTGCCGCATATCGTTAGAGAGGCCTGAGACCCCCTTCAGCCCCGACTCCTTGTTGAGCAAGTGGTCGAGGTGGGCAATGGTGTAGTTCTGCGATCGCACCATGTGAATCAGCACGCCGGGGTCAACCGAGCCTGACCGGGTGCCCATCATCAGCCCCTCCAGCGGCGTGAAGCCCATGGTGGTGTTGACGCTGCGCCCCCCGTCCACCGCTGCTAGGGAACAGCCGTTACCCAGATGGCAGGTGATTAGCTTCAGGTTGGAAATATCGCGGTCCAAAAGCTGCGCGGCCCGGCGGGCGCAGTACTGATGACTGATGCCGTGGAACCCATAGCGGCGAATTCCGGCTTTGTACCAGCGGTAGGGCACGGGGTACATCTGAGCCGCAAGCGGCATCTGGGAATGAAACGCGGTGTCGAACACCGCCACCTGGGACACGCTGGCCCCCAGGCATTGCTCCACCGCCTCAATGCCCTCCAGGTTAGCGCTATTGTGGCTGGGTGCCAGGGGAATTAGATCGGCGATCGCCGCCTTAACCGCCTCCGTGATGCAGACGCTATGCTGATAGTCGCTGCCGCCGTGTACCACGCGATGGCCCACCCCCTCAATTTCGTTAGCGCCGCCGACAACGGCGGTTTTCCCATGCCACAGCGTATCGAGCATTTGCGCGATGCCCCCAGGCTTGTCAGCAGCGTTGAGAACGGCGCTGTGGGTCTGATCGGCTGCTTCAACGGTCAGCTTCGCACCCTCGGAATGGGTCCAGTCGATGTTTGCTTTCCAGAGGGGCTCTGAGGGAGTCGCTGACAGCTCCGCCAGATTATACAAGCTGCTTTTCTGGCTGCTAGACCCCGCATTCATCACGAGTAGTTTCATCGCCGCTTCCTTAACTTGCAGTGAAATAGACCGTGGGTGGCCCTATTGTAGGGAGTTGTCGCCTGTTTTGTAGAATTATGGTGATGTCGCATGGCCCCGCGTCCCGACATGGACGCCAGCGTGAGCAAATGCCAAAGTCGCCCCCCCAAAAAATGGCTGACGCTTGGCTGGGGCTTTTGATCGGCAACACCCGACTGCACTGGGCTAGATTTGAGCAGGATACCCTGGTGGAGCAGTGGGAGCAGCCCCATTTGACGCAGGCCAACAGCGCCGATGCGATCGCCACCGTGCCCCCAGCGCATCGACCTTTAGCCACCGCGGGCCGACTTTGGCTGGCCTCCGTTGCCCCGCAGCAGACCCGGCCCTGGCGTCCCTACTGCCAACCCCCCATCACCCTAGATCAAGTGCCGCTGCAAAGCACCTATTCGACCCTTGGCGTCGACCGAGCGTTGGCGCTGTGGGGCGCGGGGCAGCGCTGGGGCTTTCCGGCCCTGGTGATTGACGGCGGCACAGCGCTCACCTACACCGGCGCAGACGCCGCCCAAGTCTTAGTCGGTGGCGCAATTTTACCTGGTCTGCGGCTGCAAATGCGATCGCTATACCAGGGGACGGGGCTGCTGCCCTACGTCGAGTTAGGCCTGACTCACCCCATGGACCGCTGGGCCACTACGACAACAGGCGCGATCGCCAGCGGCATTCTGCACAGCGCGATCGCCGGCGTTGAGTCGTTTCTAGCCGACTGGTGGCAGCGGTTCCCCAACAGCGCAGTGGTTTTCACTGGCGGCGACGGTGAGCTGCTGCAGGCCTGTCTGCCTCGTCACCGACAGGGGCGGACCCACTATGACCCACATCTCGGGTTCTGGGGCCTGCAGCAGGTGCGCCGCACTCTGATTGGGGACGGCTAAATTTGGGGACGGCTAAATTTGGGGATGGCCAAATTTGGAGACGGCCAGGCCGCTAAGCCAATACGGTTTTGCCGTCAAAGTAGTCGGCCAGATGCCGGGCGTGGTCGTGGGCCAGATCCTCTAGAACAATATCCTCACGCTTAAAGGCCTTGGCGTTCTTGATCTCAATTTGATCTTGAACCTTAAACTCGCCGGTGACCTCCGCCTCGATCAAAATGCTGATGGCGTGAAAGCGGGGATCTCGCTCAGGAGAAGAATAAACCCCCACCAATCGCCGGATCGCCGTCACCCCCAACCCCGTCTCCTCCTCGATCTCCCGGTGCACCGTTTTGGTAATGTTCTCGCCCCAGTCAATCATGCCGCCCGGAAGGGACCATCTGCCGCTATCCCGGCGCTTCACCAGAACAATGCGCCCGTCCGCTAAAACCGGGATTACAGTAGCGCCCACAACCGGGTGCCGCAAAACTACGCCAACTGCAGACTGAAAGAAGTGCCAAAGCTGACCGAGCATAAGGATCTTGGGGTAAGAGAACAAAGGTGTGGCGTTGGCAAGGCGGCAGAAGCAGGTCGCTGCTGGGCGGGCGGTAGCGCTAGCCACTGCGACTGCAGCTGGGGCTAATCCCGCGAGGTGCCGCCTACTCCCAGATTAGCTAAAACCGCCGCATTGTGAGGCTCGGGCTTGGATTTTACTAACGTCCGAGACAGCAATACCGCTGGCGCTTTAGTCGGTGTAGGCGTCGCGAAAGCCGCAGGCCTCTTTAGTGCAGCCAGGCGTATTATCTCGCGGATAAAAGTACAGGACAACCCGCTGTCCCTTAAAATCTGATAGTCAATGAAAATCTGATAGTTGATGTATCACACCGACTTGGTCGGGCAGCTCGACGCCCGGGGCCAGCTCGTCAATACCGAGTGCCATAGGTAGCTGCCCTTATTGCAGGCAGCGCCAGGTTCTACAGCACAGCGCCAGATCCCGCAGCGTATGACGAATTATTAAAAGATGAGAAGTCGTAACGTTTTTTAGTAATTTAAGATAAGGGAGTACAGACTGGGCAGCCTCACTCGGCGTTGCCAACCTTTTAGGCGCAGTTTCTTGGACGTAGTTTTTGAAACGCAGTCTTTTGGGCGCAGTCTCTCAGGCGTATAAATGCAATGCGCTATTGCAGAAATTGACTTGTGCAGGATTGAGCTGCATGGGGGCGGGAGCGCCAAGCACAGCTCCGGTGAGCTGCTGTCTAAAGCCATGTTGTTAGGGAGAGCTATGTTAAAACGGTCTATCTTATTAATCGCGATCGCTGTTCTGTTCGCGTTCCAGCTGATTGGGGCAGCCACTGCCGTTGAGCTGGATGCCGAGACGCGGACGATACCGCTGAATGATGACGGGGAGTCCATGGTGCTCAGCCTTGAGCAAATTACGCTGGGCAGACGGCAGTTCAACGCGGCCTGCGCGAGCTGCCACCTGTCTGGGGTGACGCGCACCAACCCCAATATCGACTTAAGCCCTGAGGCCCTAGAGCTGGCGACGCCTTCGCTGGATAATCTAGACGCCTTGGTCGCCTACATGAAAGAGCCGACGTCCTACGACGGTCTCTACGATATTTCTGAGGTCCATCCGGCCGTCAAGTCCGCCGATATCTTTCCGAAAATGAGAAACCTCTCAGAGGAAGACCTAGAGGCGATCGCAGGTCATATCCTGCTTCAGCCCAAGGTCAACGCTGCGCGCTGGGCGGGCGGTAAGGCCTACTATTAAGCTTTGTTTTAGCGTCATCGACGCATAGACAAAAGCAAGATTTCTTCGGGGCGGCTTTCGCCCCGTTTTTTTGTCCTAATTCATGCTGAGCGCCCTCACTTTTGAGTCCGGTTTTCACGGCTTCTATGTAGACCTCCGCATAGAAAGTAGGAGGCTATAAATAAACGAGGCTACTTGGAGGTTCGCCCCCGGCAGGGGACGCCAACAAGCCGGTCTCAACAGTGCTAGGATTGCCACATACCAAGAAGAAAGACAACTAAGGACGTCAGACGTCATGTTCGAAGACATAGAAAAGTCGATATCAATCGACGGACGAGATATTCAACTTCGGCTCAATTTTCTCGCACCACAGGCCGGTGGTTCCGTTTTAGTCCAGTCCGAAGGAACCGCCGTTTTAGTGACGGCCACGCGCTCATCAGGCCGCGAAGGCATCGATTTTTTACCGCTGCTGGTGGATTACGAAGAGCGACTGTACGCCGCAGGCCGCATTCCAGGAGGATTCCTGCGTCGGGAGGGGCGTCCCCCCGAAAAGGCAACGCTCACCAGCCGCCTCATCGACCGACCTATGCGGCCCCTATTTCCCCAGTGGCTCCGAGACGACATTCAAATTGTGGCGACTACGGTCTCTATGGACGAGCGGGTTCCCCCCGACGTGCTGGCGGTCACGGGAGCCTCCCTGGCGACGCTGCTGGCGCAGATTCCCTTCAGCGGTCCGATGGCTGCTGTACGGGTCGGCCTTCTGGGTGACGACTTTATTATTAATCCCACCTACGAGGAGGTGGAGAAAGGCGATCTCGATCTCGTGGTTGCCGGATCGCCCGATGGCGTGATCATGGTAGAAGCCGGGGCCAACCAGCTCCCAGAGCAGGACGTCATCGAGGCCATCGATTTTGGCTACGAGGTGGTGCGCGACCTGATCCAGGCCCAGCGCGATGTGATCGAAGAGCTGGGAATTAAGCCCGTGCAGGCAGAAGCGCCGGCGGTCAACTCTGAGCTAGAGGCGTTCGTGCGCGATCGCGCTGCCAAGGACGTCAAGCAGGTGCTCTCCCGCTTTGAGCAGAGCAAGGGCGAGCGGGACGAAGCGCTGGACGAGATTAAAGCCAAGGTCGGCGACGCGATCGCCGAGCTGCCGGAAACCGACCCCGTCCATACGGCGGTGGCGGGGGACTCGAAAGCGATGGGTAAGGTGTTCAAGAGCGTCACCAAGTCCTTGATGCGCAAGCAGATCGTCGATGACGGCGTCCGGGTAGACGGCCGCAAGCTCGACGAAGTGCGCCCCATCCGCTGTCACACCCACGTATTGCCCGATCGGGTGCATGGCTCAGCGGTGTTTCAGCGCGGCCTGACTCAGGTGATGTCGATTGTTACTCTGGGCACCCCCGGCGATGCCCAGGACATGGACGATCTGCACCCCGACGAATCTAAGCGCTACCTGCACCACTACAACTTTCCCCCTTACTCCGTAGGCGAAACTAAGCCGATGCGATCGCCCGGACGGCGGGAAGTTGGTCATGGCGCTCTGGCAGAGCGAGCCATCATCCCCGTACTGCCGCAGCAGCAGGAATTTCCCTACGTGGTGCGGGTCGTCTCTGAGGTGCTCTCCTCCAATGGCTCCACTTCCATGGGTTCGGTGTGCGGATCTACGCTGTCGCTTATGGATGCAGGGGTACCGCTGGCGAAGCCGGTGAGCGGCACCGCTATGGGCCTGATTAAAGAGGGCGACGAGGTGCGCATCCTCACCGATATCCAGGGCATTGAAGACTTCCTAGGGGACATGGACTTCAAGGTGGCCGGTACCGAAGCCGGTATCACCGCTCTGCAGATGGACATGAAAATTCACGGGTTGCCGATGTCGGTGATTGCTGACGCCATCAACCAGGCCAAGCCGGCTCGCCAGCATATTCTAGAGAAAATGCTGGCGGTGCTGCCCGAACCCCGCGAGGAGATGTCGCCCTACGCGCCGCGCCTGCTGACCATGACCATCGACCCCGACCTGATCGGTATGGTGATTGGACCTGGCGGCAAGACGATCAAGGGCATTACGGAGCAGACTGGCGCCAAAGTCGATATCGAAGACAGCGGTTTGATTACCCTCTCCTCCGTCAACGGCGACAACGCCAAGAAGGCCCGGAAGATTATCGAGGGCATGACCCGCAAGCTATCGGCGGGCGATGTCTACATCGGCCGAGTGACCCGCATCATCCCCATTGGCGCCTTTGTTGAGGTGCTGCCGGGGAAAGAGGGCATGATCCACATCTCGCAGCTCGCCGACTACCGGGTTGGCAAGGTCGAGGATGAGGTGGCCGTTGGCGATGAGGTAATCGTCAAGGTGCGGGAAATCGACAACAAGGGCCGGGTCAATCTGACGCGGCTCAACATTCACCCGGACGAGGCGGCGGCGGCTCGCGCCCAAGTGGAAAGCTAGTCGGATCTGATGCCCTCGATGCCTCCCAACGTCGTTCAGTATCTACTGCTGGAGAATCTCATCTTTCTAGGGGTGAGCACCGGTTTTCTGGTGGCGGCGGGCTACGCGTGGCGGGATTTAAAGCCGTTCACGCTGCCTGAGCCCCTCCCCAACTGGTTCTCCCTCTGGTTTGGCGGGGTTCAGGTGCTGGGGGGCTTAGTTCCCATTTTGGTTCTGATTTGGGGGCTCTGGCGGCAAAATTTCACGGTGCTCTTTCTCTTTACGCCGTACTTTCTTTTGCTAGGGCTACAGATTCTTGTGGAAATTGTGGCCCTGCGACAGGCGAGATCAGTGATTTGGGTGATGGTACCCTACCTCTATGTGCCCTACCGGCTGTGGCAGCTCTGGGAGGGGTGGCTCTGGCTCGATAAGACAACCTCTAGCTGGCTAGGCTGGCTCCTGGTGGCTGAACTTGCGGTATGGGTGACGAGCTATCTTTTGGCCCTATCCCAGCTTCCCCGACTGCTCCGATGGTCAATATTTTCAGAGCCGTAACCGATTGCGCGTTCGGCAGGCGGCTTCACAAGCGACTTGCGCCCGCGGCGATCGCCCTATCCGCAGTTCTGGCTGGGGCCTGCCAAGCCCCCAGCCAGCTCTTTGTCGATCAGCCGCTTCAGACGGGAGAGCCCCTCAAGATTGGCGTTCTGGTGCCTGACGGCGACTACTCGACCATCAGCCTGCCCATCATTGATGCAATGCTGCTCATGCGGGACACGGTCAACGCCTGCGGCGGCGTCAATCAGGCCCCTGTGTCCCTCGCCTTTTATGATTACGACGCCGATCGCCGGACTGAGGCGATGGGCCTCAAGCACTTAGTCAACGACGTCGGCGTGCACGGCGTTGTCGCCATGCTCAGCGATCCGGTTTCCCTAAATACGCTAGCGATCGCCCTAGACCAAAACGTGGGCGTCGTTTCGCCCAACGCCACCACCACCGTACAGGCCAAGCGGCGATCGGCGCTGCGGGGTTGGGGGCAGCTCAGCCTCAGCGAGGCGCAGCAGGGGCGCGCCCTCGCCAGGCTAGCGATCGCCCAGGGCTGGCAGCGGGCCAACCTGCTCACCAGCGACACCGAGCCGGGACTGCGGTTTGCTCAAACGTTCATCCGAGCCTTTGAGGCTCTGGGCGGTACGGTCGTCAACCGCAACCGGTTAGCGCGCTACCCCTCAGACCAGCCAGCCGGCAGCGGCCGCAGCGGGCCATTTCTGGCGACTCCAGCGCCGACCAAGGCGCAGCGAACCGTTCTAGACGCCCCAGCAATCGAAGCATTAACGCGGGACCTGACGCGCGACGTGGATGTACTTGTCGCTTCCTTAGATGGACGGCGGGGATATCGCCTTTTGAGATCTGTGATTGAGCAAAATTCAGGCGATCGCCCCATTCTTCTCACCCATTCCGCTGCTCTCCCCGCATTCGGTGAAGGCCGTTGGCAGCGGATTAACGCCGACAATCCCTATGTTTTCAGCGGCGCTCAGGGCCTCATGCCCGCTGTCAATACGGATATTCTGCAGGCCCTGAGGGCTCGCTGGCAGAGCGCCGAGACGCTACAGTGGGGCGAATACGCACCCCAGGCCTGGGACGCGGCCGCCCTGCTGGTGCTGGCGGCTGAAGCGGCGGGCCGTAACTGGAGAGCAGGTCTTCAAGCCAAGCTGAAGCCGGTCGCTAATCCGCCGGGGGTGAGAGTCACGCAGATTTGCGAGGGACTGGCCCATCTTCGTAAGGGAGTTATGATTAATTACCAGGGTGCCAGCGGTGCCGTTGATTTGGGAACCGACGGGCAGCTTGCCGCTACGGCTCAGTATCGGCGTTGGCAAATCTCAAATTCAGGTAAGATTCGCTGGGGAGACAACGTTACATTGAAGTGACTGAGCTGAGCTGAGTCGCGTTCTTAGTATCCAAACTGCAGTACAAAGACAGCGATGAAACTTCCATTTATGCGCGACTCCTCCTCGGCTGAGGTAGACCCAAGCCCAGGATTAGGAACCTTTGGGGGAGTCTATACGCCGTCGATCCTGACGATTCTCGGCGTAATCATGTACCTGCGGTTTGGCTGGGTCGTGGGCAACGTCGGGCTCATCGGCACCCTGCTGATCGTCACGCTATCGACATCTATTACGTTTTTGACCTCGCTCTCGGTCTGCGCGATCGCCACCGATCGGGTGGTCCGCGCCGGGGGAGCCTACTATATGATCAGCCGCTCCTTGGGCATTGAAACCGGTGGAGCCGTCGGTATTCCCCTCTACTTTGCCCAGGCCCTTTCGGTCGCCCTTTACACTATCGGTTTCGCCGAAAGCGTGGTTCAGGTGTTCAGTCAGCTCAACCAGGTGTACGTGGCCCTGGTCGTGACGATTCTGGTGGCGGTGCTGGCGATCACCTCCGCCAGCGTTGCCATTAAGGCCCAGTACTTCATCATGGCCGGCATTGTCCTATCCCTAATCTCGTTCGCGTTTGGCAAGCCGCTAGAAAGTACGGAGATTGAGCTATGGGGGGCTGCAGAGCGACTCTCTGCGCCCTTTTGGACCGTGTTTGCCGTATTCTTTCCCGCCGTGACCGGCATCATGGCTGGGGTGAGTCTATCGGGCGATCTCAAAGACCCAGTTAAATCAATTCCCACTGGCACTCTGGCCGCTGTCGGCACCGGCTACGCAATCTACATGGTTTTGCCCGTCCTGCTGGCGGGCCGGGCCGATGCCGAGACGCTGATTGCAGAGCCGCTGATTATGCAAGAGATGGCGCTGTGGGGACCGGCAATCCTAGTGGGCGTCTGGGGGGCAACCCTCTCTAGCGCCATTGGTAGTATCCTGGGTGCGCCTCGGGTGCTGCAGGCTTTGGCCCGCGATGGGGTGCTGCCGCGCTGGATGCGCTTTTTGGGTCAGGGGAGCGGCAAAGCCGATGAGCCCAGAATCGGCACCGCCGTTACTTTAGTGGTCGCGGTGGCCGCCGTCTGCATCGGGGACCTCAACCTAATTGCCCCGGTGTTGACGATGTTTTTCCTCACCACCTACGCGGTCCTCAACATCGCCGCTGGCATAGAAGGATTCTTGCAGAGCCCGTCCTACCGACCTACGTTCAAAGTTCCCTGGGCACTATCGCTGCTGGGGGCGGTGGGCTGTCTGGCGGTCATGTTCTTGATCAACGCGATCGCTACAGTTGTCGCAGCTGCGATCGTCTTCGGCATCTTTATCTGGATTCAGCGGCGCGAGCTGCAGGCCACTTGGGGAGACGCCCGCCGCGGCATCTGGATGGCGCTGATGCGCACGGGCATTCTGCAGCTTCAAGAGACCCAGGAAGACCCCAAGAACTGGCGGCCCCATATCCTGGCCCTTTCTGGCTCCCCTAGCCGCCGCTGGTCGCTGGTTGAACTGGCCGATGCTTTCACCCACAATCGGGGGTTGATCACCATCTCTAGCGTGCTGCCCAGCGGCTCGCGGGACGTGGGCCAGCAGGCCACCATGGAAAAAACCATTGTTGAGTATTTAGAGCGCCGGGGCGTCCGGGCTCTGGTCCGCATTGTCACGGCCTCCGACCCCTTTGAAGGGGCGCTGCAGCTGGTGGAGACCTACGGCATCGGGCCGCTGGTGCCCAATACCCTGGTGCTGGGAGATAGCGAGGAAGCCAGCCGCCGGCAGAGCTATTGCAATTTAATTACCCAGGCTCACCGGGCTAAGCGCAATATCGTCATTCTGCGGGAGCACGAGCGGGGCTTCGGGGCTCGCCGCCGCATTGACGTGTGGTGGGGAGGCCGTCAGGCCAACGGGGGGCTCATGCTGCTGCTGGCCGACCTGCTGCGCAGCAACATCACCTGGCGGAACGCTGATATCTTTTTGAAGCTGGTGGTTCCCAATAAGGCCGCAGCGGAGTCTGCTGATTCTAACCTTAAGGGGCTGGTACAGGCGCTGCGGGTCGACGCTACCACCCAGGTTATTGTGTCGGGCGATCGCCCCTTTGACAAAATTTTGCACGAGTCTTCGGCCCAGGCGGATCTAATCTTTCTGGGCATGGCGACACCATCAGAACGATATAGCGAATACTACGAGCGTCTCCAGGCGCGCGCCGTGGGGTTACCGACCACAATATTTGTGCTAGCAGCCGACGACTTCTCGTTCACTGAGGTTCTAGCTGAGAAATAGGCTTGCTATAGACCTCGATTTCCAGCGAATTGTAGTCGATGCGAACCGCAGCCCCCGGATGGAGGCCGGGAATTAGCGGCGCAATGACTTCTAGGGTTGAGGCATCTTGGAAGTTGCGCTGCTTTGTCTCAGGGTGAGGGTAGTAAATCAGGCCCTCGTGAATGCCGCCGCCTACAGCCACCCGACAGCGGGAAAACGAAAAGTCTTCCGGCGGATGGCGGTCTGTCCAGGTGACCCGGCGAAAGGTCCATTCTGGAGCGACAACGCGGTAGGAATGCGGCTCGATAGAGACGTTGAGGGTGCCCTCGAAAAGCCCTGCCAAGTCCAGGCCGAGAGCCTTAAAGATAGGACGCTGCATCGAAATCGTTCCCCTGGGGTAGGGGCTGCTATTCGATTTGCCCGACGCGACGCCGTGGCCAGCGCGGATAACCCCTACAACGCTGTGGGTAGACATCGCTATTGCCGCTGCTGCGCTAGGTATTCAAACACGCTTTTGTCGCCGATATCGTCGGGGATCGGCTGAGTCGCCTTGCGAAGGGCAAATATTGACATCAGCACAGCGGCGGCGAGCAGCAGGTAGCCCTCAACGGCGGAGGGCCACAGCCCCGCCATATGTCCTAAAATCAGCGCCGGAACCAGGGGCGTGAGAAACTTCGTCTCTAGGCGATTGAAGCAGAAAGCCTCTTTGAAAAATAGCCCCACTAGGGCCGCAAAGGTGAACCCCACGCCCCAGAGCGCCGCCGGATGGCTATAAAGCGTCAGCGCCAGCGGTTCGGGGCGGAAGACGCCCAGCCCAATGGAGGTGAGCACGCCCACCAGCCAAAAGAGCTGCAGCGCCCGGTGGAGCGGCTTAAGATAGATGTGGATCGTCAGCAGGCTGACGGCCATGGCTGCGCAGAAGCAGCCGTAAAGGGCTGTGATCGCGATCGCCGCCGCGGCGCCCTGCCACAGCACCAGGCCTGTGACCAGAACAACGCAGAGGGCCATGATGCAGAGGCCAGCCCGATATACCTTGACCTCAAAGCGATCGCGATCGGTGATGATAAATTCGCCGAACTGCCCCTCGTACACCAGCGATTGAGAAGTCGTCACGGTCTACTCCTTTGATATACCCCCAGCATACTCTGCTAACCCATCCAAAGGTTCCGCCTGTAAAGCGTCTCCAGGCCGGTAAAATGTAAAATAATGCTTAATGTGCTGGTAAAAGCGGTCGCAAAGCCCACTTGGTATGGCCCAGCTTGAGGTATTAAGTCGAGTATCTAGGGATTGATAGCGGTCAATTCGCAGGGCGATGCTGTCTGTATCTCATTTACCTTGCCATAGGCTGTATGGATAGAGGAGAAACGCCCATGGAGGCACCCCTGCCACCTCAACATCGTGAATTAGTCTCTGCAGAAGCCGCAGCGGATTTACAGCTTCTCCTTTTTGTAGATAAGCGCCCTCAATCTAGCGAGCGCATTCGGCAGGTGAGACATTATCTCAGGCACCAATCTAACAGCCACCGCTGCGAGCTTCAGGTGATTGACATCGGGGAGCAGCCCTACCTCGCGGAACACTTTAAGCTAGTCGCAACGCCTGCGCTCATAAAATCTTCTCCAGAGCCGCGTCAGACCCTCACCGGCACAAATCTCATTGAGCAGCTGGAAGCCTGGTGGCCTCGGTGGCTCCACGCAATAGACGAGTCGAAGCCCGCCGGTCAACCGATGGCGGCTAGCTCAAATCAATCTGCTGCAGCTCAGTCTGGCCCAGTCCAACCTGAAGCCCAGCCTTCCAGTCCAGCACAATCCGGTTCAGCACAATCTGGTTCAGCGCAATCTGGTTCAGCACAATCCAATTCAACTCCACCTGGCCCAGACCAGCCGGGTGCAGCTCAGCCCTCCATAGTTCACGAAGCCGAGCTGATTCGCCTTTCGGATGAGCTGTTTCGAGTTACGCAGGAGAAAGCCAACCTAGAAGCTCAGCTTCATTTTAAGGATCGGCTGATTGCCATGCTGGCTCACGACCTGCGCAATCCGCTCACGGCGCTCTCGATCGCGCTGGAGACCTTAGAGATGGGGTTTGAGGACGGCAGTGAGACTTCAACGCTCAAGCCGGATCTTCAGGCGCAGCTGCTGCACCACGGTCGGACCCAAACTAAGGCTATCGACCGAATGATTACCGACATTCTGCAGGCGGCCAGAGGCAGCCACGCCCGCTTTCAAATTCATCCCATACCGCTAGACTTCACGGCGCTACTCACCAACATTCTCGATCGCCTCAAGCGGCAGTTCCACGGCAAGTCCCAGCAGGTCGAGATCGACCTCCCCACTGACCTCCCCCAGGTGCACACTGACCCTGAGCTGTCGCGTCAGCTAGTAATCAACCTGCTCGACAACGCAATCAAATACACCCCCGTTGGCGGAACCATCAGCGTCAGCGCCCTGCATCGAACGACACAGAAAATTCAGGTGAGCATCTGCGACACCGGGCCAGGTATCCCAGAGGAAAATCAGCAGCGCATTTTTGAGGACCGATTCCGCCTGAAGCGGGACGAGGCGAAAGACGGCTACGGCATTGGGCTGTCTCTCTGCCAGCGCATTGTCCGCGCCCACTACGGTCAGATTTGGGTCGATTCTGAGATCAATCAGGGGAGCTGCTTCCACTTCACGCTGCCGGTGTATCGATAGCGCGAAGCCGGAGTAGCCCGTGGCTGCCATACCCCCTACCAACCCCGACAAACCCTACCGCGGGCGGCTTGCCCCGACGCCGACGGGACACCTGCACCTGGGCCACGCCAAAACCTTCTGGACCGCGCAGCAGCGGGTCTACGCGTTTGGCGGCGCGCTAATTCTGCGAATTGAGGACCTAGACCGCGATCGCTGCAAGCCCCAATACGCTAGCGATCTGCTGGCGGACCTGACCTGGTTTGGCTTTCGCTGGCAGGAAGGGCCGGACGTCGGCGGTGGCTGCGGACCCTATACCCAAAGCGATCGCCAACCCTACTACCGTCAGGTCTGGCAGCAGCTCAATCGAGCGGGCGCTATCTACCCTAGCCCCCACTCCCGCAAGGACGTGGCTGAGGCCCTGAGCGCGCCCCACGAGGGCGATCGCGAAATCATCTTTCCAGCAAAGCTGCGTCCTTCAAACTGGGGGAGTGTCGACGAGCCAGGCAGGATGAACTGGCGCTTTCGGGTCCCCGATGGGGAAGCGATCGCCTTTGTGGATCGAAACCTCGGTTCCCGGTCGTTTACCGCAGGCAAAGACTTTGGCGATTTTTTGGTCTGGCGGCGAGACGGGTTTCCCAGCTACGAGCTGGCGGTGGTGGCCGACGATGGAGCGATGCATATTTCTGAGGTGGTGCGCGGTGAGGATCTGCTGCTGTCTACGGCGAAGCAGCTTTTGCTCTACCGAATGCTGGACTGGAAAGCGCCTGCGTTCTGCCACTGCCCTTTAGTGCGGGATGAGACGGGCAGACGGCTGGCCAAGCGAGACGGAGCAAGGAGTTTGCGATCGCTGCGGCAGCAGGGGGTGACGCCGGAGGAGATTCGGGCGGCCTGGCGTGGGGGTTAACCGCTAGTCTAGAGAGATAGCCCCATAGCAATTTTCTCTCAAAAGATGCAGCGACTTTTCGGGATGAGCTTTGGCCTCTTGGCGATGGTGGCGATCGCTAGTGCCGCCTTCTTTTACATTGTTTCGCCAGTGGATCACCCGTCTTTTGATCCAGTATTCGGGGCTGGCCCTTTGGTCCCCTGGCTCAAGGGCGTCGGAGAAGCCCCTTGGCTAATCGGCGCGTCGGCGCTAGCGATTTTGCTGGCGTCAAACCTCGTCGTGCTGCTGTGGGGGGGGAGCCGGTCTAAGCTCTCGCAGCTGCAGGCCCGGCTCCGTCAGGGCTGGCAGCGTAAGCTGGCCCAGGCCGCCTCTTTTATGTTTTGGCTGGCGCTGGGCTTTGTCCTATTCAGCGGCATCTGGCTAGCGTTCATGCATTACTTGCTGAGCCTGTGGATTGTCGACTGATGGCGAGCTGAAGCAACCGTCATCAAGACAAGATTAAGCGCGGCTCTTTGACCGGGCTTTCTCAAAATACTGCTGGTGGTATTCCTCAGCCCGGTAGTACTCCGAAGCTGGCTCAATCTGGGTGACAATCTCGCGGTTGCTTTTCTTCTGCTGCAGCTGAAACTTAGACTGGCGAGCGGCGGCAGCCTGCTCCGGCGTGTGATAGAAGATCACCGAGCGATACTGGTCGCCGCGATCGGCCCCCTGGCGGTTGAGGCTGGTGGGGTCGTGCATAGCCCAGAACGCCTGCAGCAGCTGGTCATAGGACACCTGCTCAGGGTCATACTCAACCTGCACCACCTCGGCGTGCCCCGTAATGCGGGCGCACACGTCCAAATAGCAGGGGTTGGGGAAATGGCCCCCCATGTAGCCGACGGAAGTCAAGGTTACGCCTGTAATGCGGCGAAAGGAGGCTTCTATCCCCCAAAAGCATCCCGCACCAAAGGTTGCCGCGTTGGTCATAGTTCAATTCGCCTGTTCTAAACCCGGTGTACCTTCTTTAGCTTAGATCATGGGGGTATGGCGCAGAGGCCCGCTACTGCGGGGGAGCCGTGAATTCATCAGCGGCTTCGCTGTCCTGTCCGGCCGCTGACTCCTCAGGATCGAGGCCAGGCTGCTCCGTCGCCGCGCCTGGCGCCGGCAGCGCGCCCGCATCCCCCAGCTGATCGACCAGCACCGAAATATCGAACCGCAGGGTGCGATCGCTGGGAATCGTGGTTTTGAATCCGATGGCCTGGATAGCCTCGGCCAAGGACTGCAGGGTAGGCGGCATGCTGGGCAGCGGTAGCCCCCGGTCGAGGGCAATCAGCCGCTGGGGACTGACGTAAAAGTAGCCCGTCGGTAGGGGGTCGCTAGCGAGCGCCTGCTGAAATATCTCGCTCTGGTCTAGGGATGACGCTGGCAGCGGAGCGGCCGACCCAACCACTATCGAAACGCGGTCGTCATCGACCCAGGTGCGGGTGACCTGCAGGGCCGCAAAGGGCGACGACCACTGTACCGCGGGCACGCCGTCCACCACGTCTTGCGCGATCTGAAAATCATAGCGACGGCGCACTGCCTCATCCAAGCGGTCTAGCGCCTTCTCCGCCGCCGGGCGATCGCCCGTCTTTAGCTGCAGCGTCAGCGCCATGTTCCCCGCCGCTGATTCTGCCGCAGACTCCGCTGCTGAATCTGCAGCCTCGTCCGCTGGGCTATTAGTTGCCACTAGCGACAGGGCATACTCATCAGCCATCCAGGGAACCAGGTCTTCATCGACGCTCAGTCCAGTCAACCCGTCAACCAAGCTGCGGATATTGCCTGGACTTAGAAAGCCAGTTTCCTGCGCGCCCTCCTGTAGGTCTTGCCAGAGTCGCTGTAGATTTCCCCCCGCCATAACCAGCACCGTATCGGGCGAGAGGAAAGACGCCACATCTTCCACAGGGCTACCCGTAAAGGTCGGTGCCCCAGCTTTCAGCCAGGTCACGCCGTCAATCTCAACGCCAGTTTCCACCAGGCTCGCCGTCGCTGCAAGCCCCTGGCTTTCCTGACGGAGGGGCACAATAGACTGGGGAGCCCCATCGACCGAATTTGCAGCCGACACTGAAGCTGCCGCGTTGCTGTTGATGTAGACCTGCAGCAGCGGCTGCGCTTTGGAGACCTGCTGGGCCGCCTGCCGGTATCCCGGCGCGTCGGCGACCGAGGTGCCGTCCTCGTAGGCGTCAACAATCGCTTCAAGATCGGCCGCACCCGTAGCAATCGCCAGCAGCCTCCGGTCTAGCACCGTTGCCCAGTAGGACGCTTGCGACTCACCGCCCTGTAGTTCATAGAGGTCAAATCCTTGGTAATTCCGCTGGGCGGGCGTGCCGGCTACCTCCAGCTGCGATAGGGCAGACTGGGCGGCCACCGACTGATCGATGGGCAAGATCCAGGCCACGGCGCGATCGCCTAGCGCCATCTGGGCCGGGTCGAACGGGTTTGCGTCCGGGGCATCGGGGTCCCGCTCGATCTCAGGCAGCGGCTGGCCAGAGTCCGAGTCTAGAAAGGCAACGGTGATCGCATCGCCTACCCAGGGCGCGATATCCCGCCCGTAGCTCAGGTCCATATCGGTCAGTAGGCGATCGCGCCAGGTTGCGATATATTGATTCAGCTGCGCCTGGGTATCGCGGGTACCCAGCTGACGCAGCTGACGCCACTGCTCTTCGTCGGTGGAAAACGTCAGCGTCATCAAAGCATCGTCCGGAATGGCGCTGCTGCCCACTGGCAGAGCGGGAGCTAGACCCCGCCGCCCGACTAGCCAATAGGCCGTCAACCCCCCTGCCGCCAGCGCCAGCAGCATCGCCCCTGTTGCCCAGATCCACTTAGCCCGTCGCGCCACGGCACAGTCCTCAACACACTACCCTTGAATTCTGACAAACTCCGGCGCAATCTTAAAGCAACATGTTTCGCTACACCCGCACCCTCTACCTGCGCGACACCGACGCCGCCGGAATAGCCTACTTTGCCAGCATCCTGAGTATCTGTCATGAGGCCTATGAAGCATCGCTGACTGCCGCCGCGGCGCCGCTGGCGGATCTGCTCCTTCAGGGCGACGTCGCCATTCCCGTGATCGAAGCCAGCGCTCGCTTTCTGCAGCCGCTCTGCTGTGGCGATATTTGCGAGGTTCAGCTGGTTCCCCAGCATTGGCAAGCCCACCGCTTTGCGATCGCCTATCAGCTCTATATCGCTGCTGAGCACGCGGACGGAAGCGCCGCTAACAGCGCTCAGTCTAAGCCCGCCGCCACCGCCCTGACTCAGCATTACAGCATTCATCCCGCCACCCGACAGCGACAGCCGCTACCAGAGGCGCTGTGGCGGTGGTATCAGCTTTGGGCTGAAACCGTCTAGGGCGACCCAACCGGCGGCACCGTTGGCAACCTCGGTGCAAGCCTCGACGACATCACCCGCCTGCTCACTGCGCTAAAGGCGCAAGCCCAAACCTTCCCCGCCGGGCACAAAGACGACGCCCTTGATGTAATTCAAGACCTCGAAGCCGATATCCAAAAGCCCGACCCCGACCCCAATCGCATCGCAAGACGGCTTAAAAGATTAGGGGCGATCGCCGCTGCAGTCGGCACCGTCACCAGCGGAGTCGTCACCTTCTCCGGCGGCCTCAACAGCTTCGCCGATAACGTCACCGAGCTAACCCAAATCCTGGGCATTCCCATCGAGCAGATGCAGACTCCGCCGACGAATACGCCGTAGCGTATTCACGCTCAGTCGAGCCACTCCGCACCGTCTGATGACATTTGGGCGATTATGGGAACTAGAAGATCAAAGTTTCTATGGCACCCTAGGAGAAACCGCAGTGGTACAGACCCTCTTTGCTAAAGACGTCACGCTGAGCGAGCTAGGAGAGCGAGTCGGGCTACATCAAGCCGATGACAGAGACTTCTTTCAGGAGTGGCAAAGCGGCCTCCCCACATTGACCGATGAAGATCGACAGCGCCTCGATCGCATCAAAGCGGGATTCTTAAACCTGCTAGAGCATCCGCCGATGCTAGAGAACACCGTAAAGATGGTCGTCCTCTCACCACTGCTTGATTTAGTCGATGCCTACCTGAAGCCCCTGCGCATCGCCGCTGAACCCTCATTTCAAATCGTTGTTGAGGATGACGGGGCCGTGATTAAGGGCAACGTAGACGTACTGGTGCTGCGCAACCGCCTTTGGGTCATGGCGATTGAAGCAAAGCGGGCAGCAGTAGATGTGGATGAAGGGAGAGCGCAACTGCTGTCGTACATGTTGGCAAATCCCGTTTCTGACGGACCCACATTCGGTTTGCTGACAAACGGACGAAACTTTCTGTTCATCAAGCTCGTGCGTGAGGGCTCTCCTCAATACGGGCTGTCGCGGCTGTACAGTCTAGTCAACCCTGATAACGATTTATACGACGTCCTAGCAGTGCTGCGGCAGCTGATAAATTAGCCCCTATAAAAATTTTTTGCGGAGCGGTCTGGAATGACGCTGTAATGGGAATTGCGTACAAGATATCTATGTGTAATTCTATTGAACCTGCTCACAATCTGCTATGCGTATAAAATCTGCTCTAGCCCTAGTACTTCTGCTGGCCCTGCCGCTGCCCGCCGCCGCCCAAACCATTCAAAGCATCGACGACGCCCCTAACGACACCTTTGGCGATCGCGTCACGGTTGCACCGGGAGCGAGCCGCATCTTCGGTCAGCTTGAGCCGCCTGAAATCCCAGAGACAGACTACAGCAGCGAGGAGACCTTAAACCAAAGCGAAGTCAACACCTTTACGATTACCGGCCTACCTGCTGAGGAACCCTTCTTCGCCTGGGTGGACTCCGACGAGTCGATGGATACCATCATGGCGCAGTTTGACGGGGCTGAAAATCTGCTCGCCTTCGATGACGACAGCAGCCCGTTTGGCCTCTACGCACCAGCCATTCGAGGCGTTGTGCCCAGCAGCGGAACTCTAATCCTCAAGGTTTCGGGCATCGGCGACGACGATTTTGATGGATTTCTGGACTACTACGAGCCTGGGTTTGCCGAGCCCGGGTTCACTCAGGCCCAGCGCGACCCCCATTATGAGATGGGAGACTATACCCTATCGGTACTTACGGGTGAAGAGAACATTACTGGCGACCTCGACTTTTTCAGCCTCAGCGGCCTAACGCCGGGGGATGTGTTCTCGGTAGCCGTCAGCCTCACCGAGTATGGAGCCTCCATCGGCTGGCTAGCCGACGACGGCAGCCTGATCAGCCGCAGCGTCTACGCCGAGTCGAGCAATCGTGAGCAGGTCAGCGGGCTGGTGCCGGCCAGCGGCGAAGTGCATTTGGTGGTGACTGGGTACGACGACTTTAGCTTTGAAGGCGATCACGGAAACTCTGGAGACTACGTGCTGGTGGTCGAAACGAGAGCGATTGAGTCGCCATAGGCGCGGCCAACAGGGTTATGTATCTTCCAAAAACGCTGGTTTCCTCCATTGCTGCAGTTTCCCCCAATGCCGTCTTCTATCGGCCTACGTGGGAAAAAGTCGTCGCCCTCACCATCGATGATGTGCCTACAGCGGAAGCGGGCTACCCCTCGACTCAGCGCATCTTGGCGGCGATCGCCCGCCACAATCAGGGGCTTGACGAGCGCGACCACGCCCACGCCACCTTCTTCGTGATTGGCGACCAGCTGATCTACGGCACCGACATTTTGCACCAAATGCTGGCCCAGGGCCACGAGCTAGGCAACCACGGCATGGGCGATCGCTTTCACGTCAGCCTGCCGCCTGCCGCGTTCGAAGATGAAATTTGGCGATCGCATTATTTGCTGACCGAAGGCACTGCTGCCCAAGTGCAGTGGTTCCGTCCGGGGCGCGCGTTCTATAGCCCGGCGATGGTCGCCACGCTGGGCAAATTGAAAACCCAGGGCTATCGCCCTCAGATGGCGCTGGCTTCTATGGTGCCCCTCGACACCTACAACAGCTTTAAGAACCCTGCGCTGACGCTTCAGTATGCTCTGCAGTTTGTGTTTCCGGGGGCAATTTTGGTGCTGCATGGGGGGAGTGAGGAGCGGGATAGAAATACGGCAGCGGTTCTTAAAGCCCTTCTGCCTCGTCTCCATAAAATGGAGTATCGGGTGGTGACACTATCGCAGCTCTTTGCGCTGTCGTGAGTAACATGAGCCGTAAGTGGTGAGCCGTAAGTGGTAAGCCGTAGACTTAAGGCACGCTGGGTCCACGATGCAGAACCTATCGCGCTGGCCCAGTTGCCTAGGATAATGCAAATGGCTCAAAGCCTTGATGTTTCATAGGCAACTGAGCGCACAAATGTCCTAATGCATCAAGATATCTACCATGCCAAAAAGCATTGGATGGGTTACGTTTTAATGCAAGCCATATCTTTTCTTATGCAATAGGCTAAATCAATAGGCCAAATCAAATTTAAAGAATCTTAAGAGATGAATCCTGCCATCGCAGCTTTGGGACGCTTTTTTCTGACGCTTTCTGCTGCCGTTGGGCTAGCGTCCTACATTAATATGGACTACCAGAAGAGCGTTTCTGAGGTGGCAGACGCAACGTGCCAAGCTGCGGCGTCAGAGTGCTCAAATCAAGATATGGTGTTCGTCATGGACTTGGTCAATGAGCGGCGCCAGCAGCACTACAGCATAGCTTTAGCGACTTTTGGCATCGGTAGTTTGAGCACTTGGGCCGCTTTTGAGGTTTTGCTAGCCAAAGCGCGATCGCAGCAGCAAAAGCGGCAATCGGTTGAGGAACGCCTGCTCGTTTCCCTGCAAAACCTTGAGCAGTCGAGGGAGGTAAAACAGTCGCTTCAAAAACAGCTTCAGCTGCTGCGACAGCGGCAGCTGGTCAGCGGTGTAGAAGAACTAAGGCAGCTAGAATTTTCGCAGACTGCTCAGCGCCATACCGCGGCTAAAACGGAAAAAGCGAGTGACCATAGCAGTCAGGTTGAGCATTTGCAAAGGCAGGTTGAGCTGCTGCAGAAATTTGGAAGAAAAAGTAGTGCGCTAGAAATACAGCTGAAGTCAGAGCTAGAAGTATCCAACCAGCGAATTGCGACGTCTCGTCAAACCATACAGCAGCTTCAAGGCGGTGTAGAAGCGATGCGTCAGGAGCGAGATAGCGCGATTAGAAAAAATCAAGCTCTAGAGCAAGAGCTTCAGAATGCGCGCGCGAATTTACAGTCTGTTAATCAGCTAGAGCAAGATTTAGGAGCTACCAAATCAATACTCAAGCAGCTAGAGCAAAGCATATCGAATTCAAGAGCTACGGAAAGACAAGCGCTTGAGGAAAACAGCTTTCTCAACGCAGAGAAAAAAACGTTAGAAGATGCGATAGCGGACTTGAAGAATCAGCTTGCCATCACGGTAAGCAGTTTGCCCGCTCTACCTAAAGTGAATTCAGACACGTTAGATTAGCCTTCGTAGTCTGCTCCCGCGCCATAGCGCCAAGCGTCTAGCCATCGGTGGACGTAATATTTTTGTCGTGGCGAAAGGTTTTTGAGCAGCGGCGGGGCTGCGTTATTGAGAAGATTTAGCCCTGCATAGGTTCCCAAGCTGCCGTAGTGTCCGAGCCAGCGCAGTAGGGATAATAGACCCACCTGTGGCAGGACTCTCAGCGGCATGTCGGGGTGGCGCAGCGAGGTTTGAGCCAGGGTACGCGTCAGGGCCGGGAACTGTACCACGTCCTGCAGGAAGGGCTTCAGCACCGGGTCCCCCAGCCGGCCCATCTCTGCAAACACGTCCGACAGGAGCTGGTTGATTTGATTGGGGGATGCCTTCTCCTCCATGCCAACGCTCATGGTCTGCTGAAACAGCCAGGTCACCGAGAGGCTGGGCTGATAGGGCTGCAGGAGGGCTAGAGCTTTTTGGCCTAAGGCGTCTGCTTCTAGCGCCTCTGATACCCCACTGGTGAGCCGCTCTAGGTGACGCAGCATGGCCCCGAAGCCGCCAAAGCTGAGGGGAGATTGGCTGCCGCTGCTGTCGCCGATGGCCAGCAGGCGATCGATGGGGAACTGCAGCGGGCTGTTGCGGTAGCAAGGGAAGAGACCAAACAGCGCCCGCTTCACGTCGAGCTGATCTACGCTGACGCCTTGGTACTCGGGCAGTAGCGCAAAGTAGTCGTCAAATAGCGCCTCAAGGTCGGGGCGATTGGGGTGGGCGTCGAGGTAGGTGAACAGATAAGTGGTGCGCCCATCGCGAGCCGGAAAGGCCTCCCAAAAGTACTGACACTGGTTGCGGATGGGGGTAAACGAGGCCAGCAGGTCCCCCGTGTCGTTTTTAGGGTAGCCCGTAGCGCAGGTGCCCACCACCAGACAGACGGCGTCGGGTTTTTGTCCACCTCGGGCCTGCAGCGCCAGCGGCGAGGAGTGGCCCATGGCGTCTATGAGCAGCCGGGTCGTCAAGGGCTGCCCCGGCGTTTCTACCCATACGCCGTCGGGGTGCACCGTGGCCGACTTGAAAGGCGTATGCTCGAATAGCTGGCCGCCTGCCGCTAGAAATTTGGCTTTCAGGCACTCCAGCAGATACACCGGATCTACCCCGACGTTGAGCACGTCCTTCACCCACAGCTCCACCCCCTCGTGGAAGGCAACGCGGGCTGGGTTATACTCGGTGGCGATCGCCTGGTCTATCTCCGCCGTACTCAGTAGCCCTAAGCGCTGAAAGGCCTGCAGCTCTGAGCGCGAGGTGTTCCACTCTTGATCTCGGCCCTGCAGTTCACCCCGCTCTAATACCGCCACCCGCCAGCCTCGCGACGCCAAGGCGGCGCCTAGGAAAATGCCTAGAGTGCCCCCGGAAATCACCGCGTCCCAGTCAGTCTGGCCCAGCGGGGCTGCATCGATGCCATAGGCATGGGGAACTGGGATCTCGCCGTCTCGAAGCGATCGCCAGCGCCCGTCAGCCTGCTGCAGCCCTCGAAAGACCTGTCCCGGCAGCGCGCTTAGAATTTGTTCGGTAGATGACAGTTTGGGAGATGACATTGACCCGCTTTTGCTTGGGCTGCTTACTCAGCGCCCCGCTCTAAATTCTCTAGTCCAGAGATCACCCGCGCCGACTCAATGCGATCGCCCTGCTCAATGCTGTCGACGGTGACCATATCGCCCTCTTCTACGTAGCCAAATACGGCGTACTCTCCGTCCAGGAAGCTCAGATCTGACAGGGTGATGTAGAACTGGGACGACGCAGAATCGGCAAACTGCGATCGCGCCATAGCGACGGCCCCTCGGGTGTGGCGAAGCTGAGGCGGATCGGTAATGCCTGCGGTGGAGAAGGGCTTGCTGTAGAGAGGTTCGTCGCCTCCCCGAGGGGTAATCTCGAGGGGAATGTAGCGCGGATCGCCCGTTTCTGGATCATCAAAGCCGCCGGTGCCGAGGCGCTCCGCCGGAAAGTCGGGATCTTTACTTTGGGGATCGCCCGCCTGGACGACAAAAGGTTCGGGCTGCCGAACGACCCTATGAAAGGAGACGCCATCATAGAACCCTCGCTCAACTAAGTCCACGAAATTTCCGGCAGTAACCGGCGCATATTCACCGTTGACCTCGATGGTGACCGGCTCTCCACCGATTATGAGCTCCACAGCTGCGCTGCCGTCTAGCGTAGGTATTGCTGAACTGCTAGGTGCGCTGTTGGCCGTATCAACATCGCTAGCGGGAGAGCAGCCGCCTAAGGTCAGTGCTGCGATCGCGACTAGCGCAAAGATTTGGCGGAGCGATCTTCGAGGCAGCTTAGCCCCTAGTTTGAGTCTATTCATGCTGGGTTACCGATTGAATTAACTGTAAATATTTAACTGTAAATATTTGGATTGGCGACAGGCCAAACTAAAGGGAAACTACAGACCCTCTAGCGGCACCGATAGAAAGCGAGCTAGCTCTGCCCCGCGGTCTTCTAGTTCAGATAGGCCGAGCGGTTGCCCTACTCGCGTCAGCGGAATATCGCGCTTGCCCTTGACCTTGAGGTAGAGCGCCCGCTTCGGGTTAAGGCCTTCCCTCAGATCTACAAAGATAGACTGAACCTCTTTAAGCGGATGAACGACTTCAATCCGCCGGTTTTTGCCTGGGAACCCCCAGCGGAAGACGCGGGCCTCTCCCGTCTCCTTGCTAAATTCGTTGTACCCACCGCCCACGTTCCACGCAATGACGAGCCACAGGTAGGTTGCCAACAGCAGCGCTGCGACGCCGTAGAATCCCATCGCAATGCCTTGAGGAATGAAGACGAGCTGATTTGGGTTTGAGAGGGGCAGCAGGTTGACGCCCAGGTAGCTTGACAGCCCCGACAGGAAAAATCCGATACCGCCAATTGAGATCACGGTGGCCCACCAGTAGTTGCTCAACCGGCGGGACCCGAGAACGTTTTGACGCAGTACAGCTTCGTTCTGAGGATTTTGATTTTGGGAATCTATGGATGCAGCTGATGTCGACATAGGTCTGTCCTCACGAAATCGGTGGGTAGCTATCTGAGCAGAACGAGGGGCTAGGGGGCAGCAGCTTTCAACGGAAAGCTGCGCTGTGCCTCATCCGCAATCGCGCCTTATTCATCATAGCGACTCGTCTGGCGCGCTGAACGGTGTACGTCACCTGCTTATGGATCTGGTACCAAGAGGCAAATCCTGCCGACGTAATGCCTAGCCGCCACCAAACGAATTTTCATGAGAGCTAACGTATCAGATTGTAAAATTTTGAGTATATCTCTATCATGTAAGGGACTTGTATGATTCTGGCGACTTATGCGATGCCTTTGGGCTAGCCGGGGGCTGGAAATCGCGGCGGAGCTATATTCCGCTCATTTCCGCATCGAGGTATGCTTAGAGTTAACCTCTTGTAACCATGCAGAGCAGGCTCTATGCAACGTAGCCTCACCCAGAGTCGCTTTGGACTAAATACTGATTAATGAGGATTTGATATGACCGTAGCAATGGGACGGGCGCAAGCCAGTCGAGGATGGTTCGACGTCCTCGACGACTGGCTAAAGCGCGACCGATTCGTCTTTATTGGCTGGTCTGGTCTGCTTTTGTTCCCCTGCGCCTACATGGCGGTAGGGGGCTGGCTG
>JBHJHD010000047.1:0-45389 GCA_050331115.1 Elainellaceae cyanobacterium | reverse complement strand
ATAATTCTTTTCTCTCTTTAGTTGTGGAGTTTCCTCTAATACTGGATCTGCTTACCGTTATGTTGCCAACTCTAGAGATTCCGCCGCCATAGCTGCCGTATCCACTGGTGGAGTTACCACTGATAGTGGAGCTACTCACCGCTAGGTCGCCAAAGCTAAAGATACCGCCACCGCCGTCGAAGTATCCAGTGGCGGAATTATTACTGATGGTGGAGCCGGTCACCATTGAGGTGCCACGGCTAAAGATGCCGCCGCCAGCACTTTTGAATCCACTGGCGGCGTTACCACTGATGGTAGAGTCAGTTACCGTTAGGTTGCCACGATTAGAGATGCCGCCGCCATCGCTGTAGTCTCCACTAGTGGTGTTATCACTGATGGTAGAGTCAATTACCGTTAGGTCGCCGCCATCGATATAGATGCCGCCGCCATCGCTGTTGAGTCCACTGGTGACGTTACCACTTACAGTGGAGCTGCTCACAGTCACGTCACCAACGCTAAAGATGCCGCCGCCAAAGCCGCCGTAATATCCAATGGTGGAGTTATCACTAACGGTGGAGTCAGTCACCGTTAGTTCGCCAAAGCGGCTAGAGATACCGCCGCCGTCGCTATCGGCGGAGTTACCGCTGATGGTAGAGCTGCTCACAGTTAGGTCGCCAAAGCGAATGTAGATACCACCGCCATCGCTGTTGTAGTACCCACTGGTAGTGTTATCGCTGATGGTCGAGCCAGTCACCGTTATATTGCCACGGCGGCTAGAGATACCGCCGCCGTCTTCACTGGCGAAGTTACCACTGATGATGGAGCCGTTCACCGTTAGTTCGCCAAGGCGACTGTAGATACCGCCGCCGTCGCTGTTGTCTCCAGTAGCGGAGTTACCACTGATAGTGGAGCTAGTTACCGTCAGGTTCTCGCGGCTACGGATGCCGCCGCCGTCCTGACTAGTAACGTCGCCCCCGGTCACCACCAGACCATCTAAGGCGACGCTTTGGCCTACGTTGTCGTCGCCATCATCAATGTTGAAGACGCGGGAGCCACCATCGGCATCCACCGTGATGTCGGCATTTCCATCGTCATCAAGGTCGCCATCAATGGTAAGACCTGTCGTAATCTCCAGCTCCCCGCTAGAGAGGGTGATGGTCTGCCCCGCTAAACCGGGGTCAAAGGTGATGGTGTCGCCAGTGGCAGCAGCGGCGATCGCCTGCCGTAGAGAACCAGCGCCACTGTCGTTGAGGTTGTTTACAGTTATTGTTGCCATGGGAGTTCAACCGTTGGTGTAGTTATAGTCTTTGAAGCAGCACAGCGAGTCGAAGCGCGCCAAACCGGCCACCAGAAGGCCACATCGCAACGTGAGACGCTTGGGGTTGTTGCGGCAGTGACAGTGTAGAAGGGAGCACCCGAGCAAGCGCCTAGGCGGGTTGGTAGAGTTCTGAGCCGTTTTGGCTATGGCATGTATAAGGCCGTGTAGATGGCATGCCGATTACAAAGATTCAGGGGAGATCACCCGTGATACATGTCCCCCACTGCATTTTTTATCATCTAGAACTATGTCTGTAATAGATGTGACATTGTTTTTACGGTATCTTTAATAGGCCGTCTCGCCCTTACGCCCAGCAGGGCAAGATACGCGAAAATGCTTAGACTGCATGCATGGCATGAGTTCGGAGCGGCGAAGTATCATTGGCGACAGTTTGGCCCTTGGGGATGGGGCTTTACATGCCGTTCATGGCAGCGTCACGGCTATCCCCTCTCTTGGGCCAGGGGTCCCCTGCAAAATGCGGCGTCACGGCAAGGCGACTCGAAGCTAGCTAAGACAACGCTTACCGCTCTCACATTCTTGCCCTATGCGCCATAAGAATCCGTTTGCTCTAAGAGCAGTATCCCTTCTAGAAACATTAGTGTACTCTTGAACTAGTCTTGCCCGCTGTCTTTCCTCGCCCAACTGTCTTCCCTCGCCCAACTGCCTTTCCTCGCCCAACTGTCTATCCTCGCCCAAGCGCCTAAGTCTGCAGCTCCTCGACGCCAGTCCAACCTTCAGCGCCGCCAGCCCGCCGTCCAGCGCCGCCGTCCAGCACCGTCCTCTCATCGTCGCCGCCGCCGCTTGTCACTATCCCAGGCCAGACGACGGGGCGTCGCGGTAGAGATGAGTATCTTATTGGGAGTCAATCTAGTTATTGTTGCTGCCGCTAGCGCCGCCATCGTCAAACTTGTACCGCATCATCTCGCGGAGCGCGCGAAATTTAAGGTGCTTCAGTCGGAGGTGAATATGTTAGAGCACCGCGTCAATGCGCTGCGGCAAGATTTCAGCGGCTATTTTGACCCGCAGCGATCGCTGACCAACCAGCGCGATTTGGGCATTCAGGCCCTGCCGGGGCAGCGCCCCGTTCATTTCGTCGAGCCAGAGCGCGGTGAATCGGTCAGACCTGGTTCTGGGCGCTAGCTTTTGGACCTCGTATGCTTGCCCCTCATGCACTGTTCCCCACGTAGCGATTTCTGGGCGCTGATTTCTGGGTGCTGATTTCTGGGCGCTGTTCCCTAGGCTGCGAAATTCCTGCAGGTTCTGATTGGGCAATTCTAGGCGGGTATGTCAAAATCTGACGGTTGCCCCATTGCCGATTTTGCATGAACTTTAGTCACGTTCACCTCTACGTTGACGACGCTACAGCGTGGCAGGACTGGTTTATTCGCTTTTTGGGATTTGAGGCGGCCCGCGAGAGTCAGTTCACCCCATTTGCCGCCCAGCCCCAAACCCAGACGTTAGCGGTTTACGCCGGCCCGGTGTGCATCGTTCTCTCGTCGCCGCGCGGCAGCCGCAGCCCTGCAGCGCGCTACCTGCGTCAGCACCCCCCCGGCGTCGCCGATTTGGCGTTTTACGTCGATGACTTAGACAAGGCTATGGCAGCGGCCGAGGGGCATGGCGCTAGGGCGCTGACCCCCGTTAACGCCACCATCACTGACCGGGGGCTGTGCCGGTGGGTAAGCCTGTCGGGCTGGGGCGCGCTGCAGCATACCCTAATTGAGTCTGAGCCGCTGCTGGAGCTGCCTAGCGCGATCGCTTCTCCCGCCAGCATTGTCGCCATCGATCACGCGGTGCTGAACGTGCCCTATGGCGAGATGGCCGCCGCCGTGGACTGGTATGAAGCTGCGTTTGGGTTTCGTCGCCACCAGTCGTTCACCATCCAAACTGAGCGCTCTGCCCTCTATAGCCAAGTTTTGAAGCATCCGGCGGGCAACCTGCAGCTTCCCATTAACGAGCCCACCTCTCCTACCTCCCAAATTCAGGAGTTTCTTGACATCAACCGAGGCGCGGGCATCCAGCACATTGCGCTGCAGACCGCCGATATCGTGGCGGCGGTCGAGCAGCTCCGCCAGCGCGGACTTTTGTTTTTGACGGTGCCCAGTGCCTACTACGAGACCCTGCCGCAGCGGGCGGGCTTTTCCCTCACTTTGGCCCAGCAGCAGGCGATCGCGCAGCAGCAGATTTTAGTTGACTGGCAGCGCGATCGCGCCCAGACGCTGCTGCTGCAGACGTTTACCCAGCCGATTTTCAACGAGCCGACTTTTTTCTTTGAGCTGATTCAGCGGCAAACCCACGACCTTCAAGGCGTGCTGCAGCAGGCGGAGGGCTTTGGCGAGGGTAACTTTCAGGCTCTATTCGAGGCGATGGAGCGGGAGCAGATGAAGCGGGGAAGTTTGTAAGATTGGGAGTAAGGGGGTCTTGGCCGTATAGGCCTGCATGCCCTCATGCCGATCTTCCACATGTCACCCTCGCCCCAACCCCAGCAAAACTTTGATCACGACCCGGACTCGACCCTGGCCGACGATCTCGACGCGGCGATCGCTAGCCTCGACCAAATGCAGGGGGAGATCAGCTACCGCAGCGCTCAAGCCACCCTAAATCACCTGCTTGACCACCTAGACCTAACACCAGAAGAGGCGGACGGTCTGCAGGCCGACATCGACCATCTTCACCACATGCTGCACCGACTAGATCAGGGGGTGGTGCAAATTGCCGTATTTGGCCTGGTGGGGCGAGGCAAGTCGTCGGTGCTCAACGCGCTGCTGGGCCGAGATCTGTTTCAGACTGGGCCGCTGCATGGGGTGACCCAAACCATTGAGCGCACCCCCTGGACCGTCGCGCAAGATATGGCCGCTGCGCGAGATGGGGTCCAAGGCGGGCCAGACGCGCTGCCTGCCCCTGTACGGCTGTCCGTGGGTGGACAGGGCCAATCGCGGCTAGAGCTGATCGATACTCCAGGTCTCGATGAAATTTCTGGAGAGGAGCGGGATGCGATCGCTTACCGGCTGGCCCAGCAGGTCGACCTGATTCTGTTTGTGGTAGCTGGGGATATCAGCCAGCTCGAGTACGAGGCGCTGTGCAGGCTGCGAGAGGCCAGCAAACCCATGCTGGTGGTGTTCAACAAGGTGGACCAATACCCTGCTGTCGATCGCTATACCCTTTACCAAACGCTGCGGGACCGGCGGCTGCGGGAGCTGATTTCCCCCCACGAGATTGTCATGGTGGCGGCGGCGCCTTTGATGAGCGAGGCGACCCGCAGCGCCGACGGCACAATTGACGTGCAGCGCTTCCGGGGAGCACCGCGCATCGAGGCCCTGAAGCTAAAGATTCTGGACGTGCTGCAGCATGACGGCAAGGCGCTGGTGGCCCTCAACACCATGCTCTACGCTGACGAGGTGAACGAGAAGCTGGTGCAGCGCAAGCTTGTGATTCGCGATCGCGCCGCAGACCGGCTGATCTGGCGAGCGGTGATGACTAAGGCGGTGGCGGTGGCGGCGAACCCAATTACCGTAGCGGATCTGATTAGCGGCACGGTGGTAGATGGCGTGATGATTTTTACCCTATCGCGGCTGTACGGGATTGCGATGACGGAGCGCGGTGCGGCGCGGCTGCTGCGGCAGATTGCGGTAAGCCTGGGGGGGCTGATGGCGGGGGATGTGGCAGTGACGGTAGGGCTGGGCTCGCTGAAAAGTGCCCTGGGGCTCTCAATTCCGATGACGGGCGGCTGGGCCGCTGCCCCTTATATTTCTGTCGCGATTGCCCAAGCGGGCATTGCGGGGACGATGACCTACGCCATTGGTCAGGCGGCCAAGACTTACCTGTCTAACGGGGCGTCCTGGGGCCCCTGCGGCCCGAAGGCGGCGGCCCAGGAGATCATTCAGTCTTTGGATGAGGCGTCTATCCTCAGCCGCATCAAGCATGAGCTGCGATCGCGCCTGAGAACGAGCATTCGGTTAGGTCGCCGGTAATCTTGTCTCAGCAGCCGGCCAAAGACATTTAGAGATTTAGCCGCTGACGCAGCTCCTCGGCGTTGTGCACCTCGGCCCAGTTCACATCGGCGGCCTTGAGCATATCGATGGCCACCTGAATCAAATGCTGGGGATAGACGCGATCGCTGGCGGGCACTGCCGCGCAATTGTTGTCCCGAATTCCCTGGGCCGTGTCCCGCAGCCAGTCCTGCTGCTGCTTCAAAATCTTGACGTTCACGGTCACCTTCGGCTGCAGGTCAAGCACCCCGGTTTTACCTGCAGCCTGCTGCGCCTGCTGCATCTGCTGCACCTCAGGGGCGACAGATTTTTGGGCCTGTTCACGCTCAAGCGCTTTAGGCTGGGCAAAGCTGCTGAGGCTCAGGCCCTCTAGGGGCTTCCTTCTCCGCGTCATCGGCCCAGTCCCCAAATCTGGCAGCACTCCTCGGCGAGGGCCTGATACGCCTGCGACCCTGACGATTTGCTGTCGTACTTTGATACCGGCACCTGATGGGCAATCGACTCCGCGACGGTAATATTCTCGGGAATGCTCGACGCCAGCAGACGATACCCGAGCGCCTCGCCTGCCGTCAAGCGCTCATCCGCTTCTCTGGTGAGCACTAAACGCGGCTTATAGCGCACCCTCAGGACGTCAATGGGCATGCGCTTTTCCCCCTGAATCAGCGCTACGGCCTCCGTCAGCCCTTTGAGGGCGGCAGGCTCACAGAGGGTCGGCAGCAGGACGCGATCGCTGCTCAGGATTGCCTGAACTGAGGGGTACCCCAAGCTGGGGGGGCAGTCCATCAGGCAGACCTCATAACCCTTGACGCCTTTGAGGGACGGGCCAAACAGGTCGTGGTCAGCGGTGAGGCGAAACATGCCGATGTCTCCCGGAATGAGCCCCAGTCCCTTGATGCCGGTGTCCAGCGGTTCTGTAGGCCCTTCCGTGAGCCAGCCGAGGGCCGTGGGTTCGCTCCCGTCTAGCCCTAGCCCGTAGCTGAGGGTCCGCTGGCCGTCGAGGTCGATGGTCAGGGTCCGGTGCTTAAGCTTTGCGAGGGCAGCCCCAAGGTTTAAGGTTGTGGTGCTTTTGCCTGTCCCCCCTTTCATGTTCCAGATGGCTATTTTGAGCATCTAACTCTTGAGCATTTAATTTATTAGATTGTATAAGGTTATAAGGTATTAGACCTTAAGGCCGATACGGAGGGCCGATATGGGCCTAAGTTCACGGGCTCAACCGGTATGCATTCATGAACTAGTGGTCAGCTTTAAAGAACTAACGTCTGCCTCTACCACACCATAAGGGTTTGAATCGTCATCGGTAAAGATTTTGGACACTTTTTTCAATCTCAAAAGCTCAATGTCCGAACTATAGTTCATGGACCGCTACTTCTGGGGCAAGGTTTTATAAATTGGCTGCATCTTTCAGTCTTAAACTTGCGGAAGCGGACAACGACTAAGCGCGCAAAGAACTTAAATACACCCTTATTTTTGTATCGAACGGTACTGTAAGTATTAGGATTAGACCGTAAGGCCAGCGCTTTTTATATCGGAATGTAAAAATGCCATCGAACTGCAGCGACATCTCGGGTGGGAGCAAGCGACCCGTCGGGCGACCCCGCACCTTCAATGCCGATACAGTGCTTGACGCGGCAACCGAAGTCTTTTGGCGTCATGGGTATGATGGTGCGTCGCTCGAAGAGCTGACGGCAGCCATGGGCCTAAATCGCCCCAGCCTTTATGCCGCGTTCGGCAACAAGCACGACTTGTTCATCGCCGTGCTCGATCATTATGGTGCGGGGGCAGGGCGGAAGCCAATTGCCGCCTTCGATGCTGAGGACAATATTACCGCTGCGGTGCGCGCGTTTCTGGAGATTTCCCTGAAGGGCAACACGCGACGGAACGGTGCGCGCGGCTGCCTCTTCGCCTGCTGCGCGTCGACTTCGGCAGGAAGCAGTCCTGAGGTGCGAAAGCGCCTTTCTGCTGCCTATGAGGCGACGGAGGCGCGGCTAAGAACTCGCTTCCGGGCTGAGGCGGCAGCCGGCCGGCTGCCCGCCGAGCCGTCACCCGAGGTCCGCGCGGCACATATCATTGACTTGATGAACGCCCAGGCAATCCGCGCGCGGGCAGGTGCGTCGCGCGCGAATCTAATGGCTGCACTTGAAGACCGCGTCGCGGCGGTCCTACGCGAGGGTAAAAAATGACGGATATGAATAGGGTAAAACGCGCACTCATCGTTGGTGTCGGTGATGGCCTCTCCGCCGCGATCAGCCGCAAGCTGACGACTGCAGGCTATGTCCCGGCACTCGCCTCTCGAAATGTCGATAAGCTTTCGGCACTTGCGGCGGAGACCAGCGCTAGCACACATGCTTGCGACGCCGGTGTACCAGAACAGGTCGAGCGCCTCTTCCAAGAACTGGAAGGTCACCTCGACGTCTGCGTCTATAATGCCTCGGCGCGGCCGCAGGGGGCGATCCGCGGGCCGATTGCCGAACTTGCGCCCGGGCCGGTGCAGGAAGCCCTGGCCTCGACCGCCTACGGTGCGTTTCTTGTAGGACGCGCTGCCGCAAAGAGGATGCTCTCGCAGCCCAAAACCGATGTCCCGCGCGGAACAATCCTCTTCACTGGAGCCTCGGCGGGAGTGAAAGGCTTTGCCAACTCAGCGCCTTTCGCTATGGGCAAGTTTGCGCAGCGCGGGCTGGCGCAGTCCATGGCGCGTGAGCTCCATCCGCAGGGAATCCACGTCGCCTGGATTAATATCGACGGTCAGGTGCGTATGGGCGGGCGTATTGAAGCCAAAGCGTCGCCGGCCTCTATGCTCGACCCCGAAGCTATCGCGGATGCCTACCTCAGCCTTATTAGGCAGCACCCGAGCGCCTGGGCAGACGAGCTAACTTTGCGTCCCTGGGTTGAAACCTTCTAACTTGGCTGCGCGCCCTTCTCATTGCTTTCCGGCGGCCACGAATCGAACGGGCGGCGAGCATCGCTTCTCCTCGCACCACGGCGTAGACAGCTATTCTATACCAATCGATACAAAATGCTAGACGGATTTTTGATTGGCGTATATTGTACTGAAAGGTACAATATATAAGAGGCCCGTCATGCGTCTTAAAGACAAGACTTTGCTCGTTACTGGTGCAACAACCGGCATTGGCTTTGCGGCCGCGCAGCATTTTCTCGAGGAGGGTGCGACTGCCGTTATCATCACCGGCCAGGACGAAGGTCGCCTCATAGACGCCGAACGAGCGCTAGCTGCTCGTGGCCTTGGGAAGGTCACCGCGATTCGCTGGCGCGCTGAGGATACAGAGGATTCTAAGGCCCTGTTCGACGCGGTCAGCGGTACACACGGCCATCTCGACGTCGTGTTTGCCAACGCCGGGGTCACCTGGCCGGCGACCTTCGGCCAGATTGATGCGATTGAGGCCCAACGGCAGTTCATGGTCAATGTCACAGGTCCGCTTATCCTTCTGCAGACCCTAGCGCCGCTGATGCGTTCAGGCGGGTCGCTTATTCTGACCACGTCCTGTCTTGACGTGCTCGGCATGCCGGGTATGGCGGTTTATTCCGCCTCGAAGGCAGCGCTGCGATCGCTCGCCCGGACACTGTCGGTTGAGCTCAAGGAGCGCGGCGTGCGCGTCAACTCAATCGCGCCCGGACCCGTTGAAACACCAATCTACGAAAAGCTGGGTATGAGTCCCGAAGCCTTGAAAGAGATGGCGGACGGCATGCGCAAGATTGTACCGGCAGGCCGCTTCGGCACCGCAGAGGAGATCGCCGGCGTTGCCGCCTTCCTCGCCTCCGACGCCTCGCGCTACCTGATGGCTGAGGAGATCAATGTCGACGGCGGCTGGGCGAACATCTGATGAAGAGATTTGCGCTCTGGGTTCTAATGCTCGCCGCCTTCAGCCTCGGCAACGCTCTTGGCGCATTCCTAGGTGGTATTGTAGTCGCAAGCTCATTTAGGCTTATGGCGACCGGCTGGGTCGGGGCTCTGATGACGCTCGCCGGCTTGATTGTCGCCTTGGCGTCTCTATCGTTCGATCGGCGATGGTCCTAAAGCAATCGCTGCTTTAGCCCACCTCACGAATGCGCTCTAGCAGCGCGTGGAACGGCTGCCAGTCATCTTGGGCCACAATCGGCTCCCACACCGCCTCAATTTCAGGCCGCACCGGCACAACCTTAGGATTGTGCTGAGCCAGTCGCGCCGACACCGCCTCAAAGTCCGGCTCCTGGGCCAGCGCCGCGCTATAGCGCGGCGCCCATTGATGAGTGCTGGGCTGATCCGGCAGCGACAGGCTAGCGGCGATCGCCGCCTCAGAGGCCTGCCAGTCGGGCGAGAGGTGCGGACGCAGACCGGCAAAAAAGCCGTGGTAGTCGACCTGGGTTTGCTGCAGCATCTCGGTCGTGGCGCTTACCAGTGCTGCGTCCGCTGCTGCCCCCAGCCCCAGCCGTCTTAGCATGCGCCGCTCGTAGGCCTGCTGGTAATGGCCCTCGTAGCCCGCTAGGCTGGTCTCCATTGCCTCTACCGGAATCACCCCCTTGAGCACCAGCTGCAGCATGTGCAAATTCCAGCGACAGGCGAGGGGCTGGTTTTCGTAACGGTAGCGGCCCTGGTAGTCGAAGTAAGCGGCGATGAACTTGGGGTCGTAGGTGGGGATGAAAGCATAGGGGCCATAGTCAAAGCTTTCCCCGGTGATGGACATATTGTCGCTGTTGATTACCGCATGGCAGAAGCCGGCCGCCATCCAGCCCGCCGCCATCTGAGCGGTGCGCTGCACTAGCTCGTCGTAGAAGCGGGCGTAAGCGTCGTCTTTGCCTTTTAAATGGCTGTAGTAGGTCGCTACAACGTGGTCTAGAAGCTGACGCGACAGGTCAGGGCGACCTAGGTAGTGCAGCCGCTCAAACGTGCCGAAGCGAATATGGCTGTGGCTGAGCCGTACCATCACCGAGGCCCGCGTCGGCGAGGGTTCGTCACCGCGCCAGAGCTTGTCCCCGGTCTCGACCAAGCTAAGAATGCGAGAGGTGCCCACGCCCTGGCGATGCAGCGCCTCTGAGGCAATAATCTCCCGCAGGCCGCCTTTGAGGGTAAGCCGTCCATCGCCACCCCGCGAGTAGGGCGTCGGCCCAGAGCCTTTGGTGCCTAGGTCATAAAGTTTGCCGTCCGTGCCCCGCACCTGGCCGTAGAGGAAGCCGCGTCCGTCCCCGATGTAGGGGTTGTACTCTCCAAACTGGTGGCCGTGGTAGCGCATGGCCAAAAACGGCCTGGTCTGTTGGCTGGTCTCGGACCGCCGCTGGAACTGCCCCAGCGCTTCAACGAAGTGGTGGTCGCTGACCTGCTCGGGGGCAAGGCCCAGTATGGGCAGCAGGGCGTCGTTGCGAAAGCGCAGGAGATGTTGTGGAAACTCGGCGGCGGCGACGACGTCTGAATAGTCATCTCCAAGCGATGCAAAGGCGGGTTCGTAAGGCAGGTCAAGAATCGGATTACTCACGCAGATATTCGTAGCGACATCTCTACTTTACCGGGTCCGTCGCTACGGCTGGCGCTGGGGATATCGGCATATGACCTAGACCAAACCACTTAGCGAACAGGCGCCACCACCTGGGTTTCAGATGCCTCAATATAGTCTTTGATCGCCTTTAAGAACTCCTGCTCAAGATAGGGCTTCGTGAAGTAGTCCGTAGCGCCGAGCTGTTCGGCCAGCCAGCGATGCTTATCGTTGCTTCTAGAGGTCAGCATCACGGTGGGAATTGCCGCAATGGCGGGGGCCTGTCGGCGGTGAGTCAAAAACTCAAACCCGTTCATGACCGGCATCTCGACATCGCAGACAATCAGCTGAACGTCAGGGTTTTGCTCAAGCTGCTCTACCCCTTCTTGGCCGTCCCGCGCCTGCAGCACCCGATAGCCCGCCCGCTCTAGCGATAGCGCCAGCGTTCGTCGGGAGGTGACCGCATCGTCGATAACCAGTAGGGTCACCGCCTCGGTCATTTGCACCATATCCTGCTGCGCTGTGCCTTGAACCGCGCGCCGCAGCGCCGCATTGACGGTCGTAACGCTGTCTTGATAGCGCGTCCAAATCGAGTCTAAAAAGACCGCACTATCGATCACCGGGACTAAGCTACCGTCACTCAAGACGGTGCAGCCGTAGGCGTAGCTCGGCGGCGAAATCGCCTGTCCGAAAGCCTTTACTACTAGCTCTTGCTCCGTTACGAGGCGATCCACTTGAAGGGCCACAGTCTCTTTCTCCCGCGTCAGAATTAGCATCGGAGAGTCCCAATCTGCTGGCGAGGGCACCGCCGATAGCACTCGACTGGGCGGCATTTCCGGCACGAGGCAGCTGTAGGTGAGCAGGTCCGCCATCTGGTGGACCCGCAGGGTCTTGCCTTGCCAATGCAGGAATAAATCCCCCCCGGAGCGAGACGTCTGTCCTGGCTTGGGAATTACAACTTCGGTAATGCCGTTGCTGCGGAAGGCCAGCGGCGTTGACCCAACCAGACAAATCAGCAGGTTGAGCACTGTGAGCGTCAGCGGAAGCGTCAGGGTAAACGCTGTGCCCTCACCCGGGACAGAGGTAACGGTGACGCGCCCATTCAGCTCGCGCACCTGCTCGCGCACCACGTCTAGTCCGACGCCGCGCCCGGACAGGTCGCTGACCTGCGACGCTGTGGAAAACCCAGGCTGGAAGATCAGCTCGTGGAGCGCTTGAGCGTTCGCGCGCTCTGCCTCCGCCGAGGACAGCAGATCGATTTGCACGGCCCGCTGCCGGATGCGATCGCTGTTGAGTCCGCGTCCGTCGTCGCGGACTTCAATAATCACTTGCCGGCCGCGATAGGTGGCGGTTACCGAAATCTGCCCTGCCGCTGGCTTATTTTTCGCCTGGCGCTCCGCGGCGGGCTCGATGCCGTGGTCAAACCCGTTACGCAGCAGGTGCAGCAACGGCTCGTAGAGCTTTTCGAGGACTGCTTTGTCCACCAGCAGCTCGGTTCCCGACAGCATTAGCTTTACCGGCTTTTCGTACTCGTTGGAGAGGTCGCGCAGCATGCGAGAAAAGCGATTGAGCAGGGTGCCAATCGGCAGCATGCGGGCCCACATCAGCTCATCCTGCATTTGGGAGAGCATCTTGCGGTGGCGACCCAGCATTTGGCCTGACTGTCGCGTAAACAGCGACATGTCTTCCACGGCTTCCTCGAGCTGCACAATCTCTTCAAGCAGCAGCTGAGTCTGCGAGTAGAGCGTGCTGTAGCGATCCATTTCTAGGGCGTCGAAGTCGCTCTGCAGACCTCTACTCGGCGCAGCGGCGGGCTTCTTTGGAGCGGAGCGTTGAAGCTTAGCGCTGTGCTGATCCATAATCAAAAGCTGATCGGAAAAGGATCGAATTGCTTCCACGGCGTCTTGGAAGCGCTCAAAGCGCTTTTGCAGCTCGCGGGTAGCCTTCTGAGCCTGAGTGTTTTGCAGGTCTAGTCCGTTACGGTTGATGGTGAGTTCGCCCAGGAGGTTGTTCATGCGGGACAGTCGATCGGCATCGACGCGAACGGTTAGGTTCGAGCCGAGGGCTTTAGCGCCGGGGGCACGAGCTGGTTTTGGCGGCGCTGTGGTTGCTGGGCGGGCTATCGAGGCGTCGGATATTGATGGCTCGGCTGACTGCGCTGCACCGTTCTGGTCTTCAAGCTGATTTTTAGAATTGGCCCGATCAGAATTGACCCCTTCAGGCGCGACTGGCTCCAAAGCAGTCGCGGCAGGTTTGCTAGACTGACTGGGCTTGGGGCTGGCTTTAAAGTCGTTACGACCGCGATCGCCGGCTTCAAAGATATCGATTCCCTCGTCTTCTGCCAAATTCTCGGCTAGGGCACTCTCATCGGCGCCCCGATGGTCCAGCCCTTGGCCCATCGGGCCGAGCGTACCCCGGGCTTCAGCACTGCTGTTGTCCGATAGGGCGATCGCCTCTGATGGCGTGATGGTCGCCATCGGCTGATCTGACGCTTCGAGGGCTTCCCCATCGGCTGCGATATCGGCTGGGGTCGGTGCCGCCTCTAGAATGAGGCGACTAAACGCATCTCGATCGATGTCGGCTAGAGGCTCAGCTTCGGCTCCAGGCGGTCGAGCTACTGAATCTTGAGCATGCCAATCTTGAGCGTCTAAGTTTTGAGCATGCCAATCTTGAGCGCCCAGCTTTTGAGCATCCCAATCTTGAGCGTCCCAATCTTTTGCCTCGCGGCTACGGACGTCTAGCGGGCCATCTACTCTATCACCGCTCAATTCACCGCTCAGCAAATCTAGATTCAGCGCGCCAGCGTCCAGCGCTGCCCCGCTTCTAGCTAGCTCATCCTTACTGAGTCCGATCCCGTCTAGCTCGTCCTCGGCCAGTGGATCGCTTAAAGCAGCCTTTAAAGCGTCTAAATCTAGAATGTCGCCGTCTAGAATATCGTCGTCTAAGATACCGCTGCCTAGGGCATCATCACCCAGCATCGCCATATCCAAGGCGTCGTCATTTAGCACGTCTTCGACTGGCCCAGCATCAGCAGCGTCGGTAGCGGCTAGCGCCTCTAGCGCGGCCGAGGGCTGACCGCCGACGGTGTCACCTTTCAGGACCGCATTGCGGCCGGTCTTTAGGTCTTTGATTGCAATCTCGGCAATCTCAATCGATCGGTCAGGGTAAGCCTCTAGAGCCGCAATAATCGTCTGTGCAATCTTGGCAAATCCCGGCATGCTCAGCAGTTCAGCAAATCCGAAGAACACGTCGGCCTGGGCCCGCAGTTCAGCGCTGATGTCATTAGGGGCACTTGCTGCGACGGTCTCTAGGCGGTGAATGCCCGCTGCCACATCGACTTCAAAAATGGAAACCGCCATATTCACGCCCAGATCTGATGAGCTAGGCACAAAATCCTTGGTCTGCTCGATGGCGTCGTGGCACAGTTCTTCTAGGGGTGAGAGGATCACCTCGGCGGCTTCCAAAGCGGCCTCTGCGTCAAATGCTCCGGTTTCAAACAGCTCGCCTAAAGGCAGGCGCAGGCAGTCATAGGCCGCGAGTAGCTGGGCTTCAAGCGCCGAGTCGATGGTGAGACTATCGCTATAGAGGGACTTGAATATCGCTTCGAGGCGATGGGAAATGGCTTTAATGGCGTCTAAACCAACGCTGGCGGACCCGCCTTTGAGGGAATGGGCCGCGCGCATGATGCTGTGAATGGTGTTGTTGTCGCGCTCCTGGCGCAGACTCAACAATCCAGATTCAATGGTCTGCAGGAGTTCAGGAGCCTCTTCAACAAAGAACTCATAGGCTTGATCGCGGATATTAGAGTTGATCGCCATAGCACGTGGGAAAATAGATGAGCGAGAACATCAGCCGTTGTAATAAATGTCCTGATGCATTAGGCCATTTGCGCGCCCTGCCGCCTAGGAAACTAAAAGCTTTGAGCCGATTTCATTGTCCTAAGCGACAGGGCGGACGCAATAGCGTCAACAGTCCGTCAATGCGGACTAAAGGGGCGTACATCCGCGTGCCCAAAGCGCAGGAAGGGCAAGCTAGCGCACCTTGAATCGATCTACCTCAGACTGCAGGGCTTTTGCCACGCTGTTCAGATCTTCGAATGACCCATACACCTTGTTGGCCTCTTCGGTATTTCGGGTGGCGATCGCCGCGACGCCGGTCATCACTTCGGTCACCGCTTCAGAGGCCTGGGTCTGAACCACCGTGGCTTGGGTGATCGATTCCACCAGCTCGCTAATTTGCCGACTGGTGGCGGTAATCTTGTTCAGACTTTCGCGGGTCTCATCCACGAGCCTCGTGCCGGAAACCACCTGCTCGGTACCTGTTTCCATCGCCACGACCACTTCGTTTGTCTCAGCCTGAATGTCTGACACCAGCTTTTCGATTTCCGTCGTTGCTTCAGCCGACTGGCGGGCTAGCTCTCGCACCTCTTCTGCGACGACCGCAAACCCCTTACTGTCTTCCCCGGCGCGGGAGGCCTCGATGGAGGCATTCAGGGCGAGCATGTTCGTCTGAGCCGCAAATCCGCTAATGAGGTTAACGACGTTGGAAATCTTTTGGGATGATTCACCCAGTCGCTTTACCTTCTTCGCGGTCTCGGCCACCGTTTCTCGAATTCCGAGAATACCGTCGACCGTACGATTCATGGCGTCGTCACCCTCTTCCACCGTCAGGGCTGCAGCCTGCACGGCCTCTCCTGCCTTAGCCGCGTTGGCGGCCACCAGCTGGGCGGAGTTGGCCATCTCTTCGGCTCGGTCGAGGGCTTCGGAGATGTCCTGAGCCTGCTGCATGGCGGATTTTGATAGGGACTGGGCTGATGCCTCACTTTCAACTGTTGTCTCGGCCACCTGGCGGGCCGCCTCTTGCACCTGGGTCACAATTTTTCTCAGGTTGGCAACGGTCGCGTTGTAGGAGTCAGCCACCGTCCCAATCTCATCCTCAGTCACTCGGGCGCGGACCGTCAGGTCGCCTTGACTCACCGGATCAACGTCCATCAGCAGCTGCAGCGCGTTCCGCTGCAGATTTTCTTTGATCTGCCGCTGCTCTTCTGCGAGCTGTGCCGTCTGCTCCCTTAGGGTAACTCGCTCAATGGCCAGGCCGAGCTGCTGGCTAAGCCGCTTCATGAAGTTGATTTCGGTGGGTTGCCAGGTGTGTGTGGCGCTGCAGTGGTGGACAATCAGCAAGCCGTAGAGCTGCCCTTGGCTGGCAATGGGCGTGCCCAATACCGAGCGCACCTGCAGGTTCTCAAGCAGCGCTAGGTGATCGGGATGGAACTGGGCTGTCGCCACATTGTTGTGCAGATAAATCCCGTTGTCGAGGTACTTCTCGCGGGTTTCCTCTGGGATACAGGGATCGTCTAGACCTTGGATAAGGGCGCTGGGTAGACCGTTGTCTACTGACTCAGCCGCAATGCGGCCGCCCCAATTCTCAAGATCAAAGCGGTAGACTACCATGCGATCGGCTGCGAGAATGCCGCGGGCCTGCTGAACCGCTTGCTCGAATATAGATGCGATGTCTTCGCTCGAATCGACTTTCGCACCAGTAATCAGGGCGAGCAGGTTAGCTTCCTCGGCGTTGCGGGTCTGCTCTAGCAGGGACCCCCTTACCCGGCGCACCAGCTCGTTGAAGGTCTGGGCCAGAGTTTGGGTCTCAGAGGTGCCCGCCAGCTGTGCAGTAACATCTAGGTTACCTGCGGCCACTTTTCGGGCGCTCTCGGACAGGTTATCTAACGGGGCCGAAAGCCGTCGCGATAGGGCTACGGTGAATACGCCGCCGATGACCGCTAGCGCTAGACCGATGACCAAAAATAGCAGCAAAAAGCCCCGGCCCCGGGACTGAATCTCAGAGATGTCCATAGAGGCGATCGCTACCCAGTCCACCGTATCAGCGGCCGACATCGCGTACCGCTTGTCCTCAAAATCGAACGTGAGCAGCAGCTCACCGCCGGTCTCCTCGGAGACAGTCTCCCCAGCTACGGCTTCCCTAGCTATGGCCTCCTCAACTTCTATGCGAATAAGCTCTACATTACGAATCGGGAAAGACTCATCAAAGCGAGCGACGGCAGCGCCGAGGCTTTCCGCGCCTTGGGTCTGGATTTCCGTCAGCGCGGCTGCAACTTCGGCCACGGTCTGCCCCCCAATGAACTCCAGGGACTCATTCGCATCGGTCGGCAGGTTCTGACCCGCTTCACTAAAGCCCGCAATCCGGCGGCCAGAGCTAACGTCGAGAATTTCGACCTGCTGAGATCCATTGATGCCAGCATCCTGTAGATAGTGGGTTAGCTCGTCTAGCTCCTGCGAACTAAAGAACGCTTTAGCTACGCCTAAAAAGGTCCCATCTCTAGTTTCGATCGCCTGACTTACGGTAAATCCAAACCCTGCAGCAGACTCGTCATACTCCGGGTCACTCACCCATCTGCCCTGGGCACGTCCCTGCTGCCACCACTGGTCTCCAATCTGACTGAAGCTGAAGGGCATCTGGCTGTATGCTACGTTAAAGCCATTCTCCTCGGTTACAATCACCTCTTCGATGCCCTCCACCCCGACTATCTGCGCGAGATAGTCATTGGCCTGTTGATCGAGCTGAATAATCTTAGACTGGGAAAAGCGCTCTTCTATGGCTTCAGGAGGCACATTCAACAGGTTTTGCTCCACCGCGATCTCGCTCGAGGCACGGGCCAGATTTTGAATCAAAGGATTGATCGCAATGTTTTCGAGGGTGCGCTGGTTTCCGGCGATGTTGAGGCCCACCAGCTCTTTCGCTAGCAGCGCTTGACCGACAAGCCGCTGATTAATATCGTTGGTGGTGTCTCGCTGGACAATGGTATAGCCGACGACGCTGGTAATAGTCAGCGGCGCCAGGGTTAGGGGCAGTACCGTTTTAAACAGCTGCTGCCTTAGGGTATTGCCTTTGACCTTGTTGCCCGCCTGGTCCAGCACTGGTTTGTCCATAATGATGCTGTCAGTTGGATTGTCCACCACAGGCAGTACCGTCTGTCCAGTTGTGTCCGTGGCTCGTTTGGCCGAGGAGGTGGATTGGAGGGGAATCTGGGTCATGGCTGAACCTCTGTGAAGTTGTAACTGAAGTTGCGAATTAAGTTGAGAAGAAGTGTGCTGTGGCCAATGTCCTGACCTGTCAGGACATTGGCGCGCCCTATCGCCTATCCAATATCAAGCTTTGAGCTGAGGATGTTGTTTTAAGCGGTAGGGCAAACGCAATAAGCGTGGCGTAGCATTGCCTTTGACCTGGGGGAGGCTGCGCTTTAAAGGCGTTCTGGGTGAGGGGGAGACCCCTGATAATGAATATACAGGTTGTGCAATCTGCCATGATCCCTGACTGCGTTTCTATAGTTCGAGTGCTTCCACTAGCGCATTGATCTTGGTGTAGTCTTCTGCGGGTACAAACTTCTCGATTTCAGCTGAAGTCAAGGCAGCGCTCCCCTCAGGAAGATTTAGGATGGCCTGCTGAACCTTACTCACCAGGTCTCCGGGCGTATCTTGGACCGCGGAGAGCGCCCACTCTGGGTAAAGCTCAGTGGTGCGGGGGAAAGGATAGCCATCTTGTATGGGTTCTAATATGCGCACCGCATCGGCGGAAATTGCCTCCTGCTGGATCATCTTTTCCATTTGTCCAGTTCGTACAAAGCCGAAATCGACCTCGCCGCTAGCTACTTTTGCAACGATTTCGGTTTGGGAGGTAATTTCTTCAATAATTAGATCTCTATAGGGGTTCAGCCCGTTTTGCTGCAGGTGATAAATTTGAAACAGGCAGCCTGCCGCCGCTGTCTGCAGTGAGACGCATGCGCCTTTTCTGTTCCTGAGATCTTCAATTGTTTGAATTGGACTGTTGGAGCCAACTATGATCACGCCACCAAATTCTGTGTTGGTGTTAGGTCGCGATACGGTGGCTAAAATCTCGGCATTATGAAGCTGGCGCAGCTGCGCAGAGGCCAAAGAATTGGTCAAGATAAAGTCAGCCTTACCCGTTTTTGCCATAAGGAACTGGGACTCCTGCGTCACTGGCACAAGAACTACCGGTCTGTCGATCATCTTCCCAACTTCGTCGAGCAGAGGCTGGTAACGATTACGGATTTCCTCTGTGCTCTCTAGTGCCACTAAGACACCGACTTGAACGGCATCGGTGGGTGTAGCTTGAGAAGATGCACCTGTCTGGTTTACTCTGCTGCAGGCGGATAGGGATGGTATGAGCAACAGGATTCCCAGCGCTAGCAGAGTGGGTTTAGCTTTGTAAATCAGTGAGAAAAACATGAAATTTATGAGATGAATCAACAGTGAAACACAAGACGGGAAGTAGAGAAATTGAGCGTCGATAGTTCAGGAGGCTACTACGGCATAGCGGCTAGGACAGCTTCCCCATTCAAAACAGGAACGTCGTCGGTCGGCAGATAACCTCGAATAAATGAGGCTGCTTTAGTGAGGACTTGCTGGTGAGCTGCTGTAGGATTAGACCGCAGGCTTTCAAGGTCGCCGGCGGTCATGCCATCAGCTAGATTGACGACTAGGCCTAGGGGCGATCGCTCCTCCCGACGAAGCTTTTGGGAGTGGGGGCGATCTAAAACAACCACCGTATGTTTAGCGCCGTAGCCCGTCTGCTGATACCAGGGCGTGAGCCCCAGCAGATGACCTAAATCGACTATCCAGAGGATTTCGCCGCGCCAGTTGTAGACGCCAGAAATCCACATTGGCAGATTAAACATAGGCACGACTTGGCCGACGGGAACGCTGAGGATCTCGACTAGATGCTCTACTGGCAGCAGCATCTTGACGCCGTTTACAGAGATTTTCAGCATCTGATTTGGTGGCTGCTGATTTGGTGGCTGCTCTGCTGGGGCTGTGGTAGAGGTGCTCGATGGCGTGGAAGAGGCCGCCGAAGCGGCTGAGTCCGGTGCTGAATTGGACACGGTAGTGGCGACCTCTAGGACAAAAACTGCTTGACGGTGCGAACAAGTTCGTCCTGGTCAATCGGCTTGGATAAGTAGGCATCTGCCCCCTGCTTTAAACCCCAAAACTTATCCATCTCACCGTTTTTTGTGGAGCACATGACGATGGGAATTTTGCTGGTTTCAGCTTCCGTCCTCAGCTCGCGGCAAATTTCAAATCCGCTACGATCCGGAAGAACGATATCTAGAATTACGGCGTCAAACTGATGGTTTTTGATCTGCTCGAAGGCCTCCTCAGCGTTTTGCGCCGTCAGTACGCTGACGCCGTGGGTCTGCAGGCAGCTAGTGATGATGGCTTTTTCAGTTTTATTGTCTTCGACGACTAATACTGTGCTCACGCTTGTCTACCCTTTAAATTAATGAAGAAACGAATAATGAATACTGTAGAGATGCACCAATGGTCTAGTCCTTTGTTCAGGCTTCAGCCTCACTAACCGGTAAATATTTACGAATAATGTTCGAAATTATGGTGGCCTCGACTGGCTTACTGATAAAGTCAGTCGCTCCCATAAGCCGAGCTCGAACCTGGTCGACGACGCCGTCGTTTCCCGTTAATATAATAATTGGCGTTTCTTTAAATTGAGACGTTTTACGCAGCTGGCTACAAATTTCATAGCCATTGGTCTCGGGCATAATAAGATCTAGGAAAATGACTTGGGGCTTGCGGTTGAGCAACGCAGCGATCGCCCGCGAGGCGTCGAGAATACCGACAAACTCATACCCTGAAGACCGCACAATTTGCTCTAGAGACTGACACACCATCGGGCTGTCGTCGACGCAGGCGACGGCGGGCGCAGTACTTCGCCTGGACGGTGGCGCGTGAGCCGGCTTGCCGGTGTTGTGCTGGCGCTCCATGAGTTCTATCCAGCCTACCTTGAGGTAAGGATGTAGCGCCTTAACAATCTGAATAGCGTCTTTTCGAGTTTTGATGATGATGTCCCAAAGCGTTCGCTTACCGTCAATTACGGTGGTTAGCATTTGGTATACCTTAGGTGAGGTAGCGGCTTTAAGTTGCTCAGGCTGTAGGACTGTAGGGATATAGCTCAAGGGATAGTTGGGTAGTTCAGACATCTGCCACCGCTGCCAGAGCTGAGCGACGTTTGCGGCTACGGCCTCGCTACTAGCCTGGAGGGCTATATCTACTGGAACAGGCTTGGTCTGCCTGAGCTCGTGGGTAGTCTCGGGCTGCTGACTGATGTCAAACAGGATCTCGCTGGCGATCGCCTCTACAATCTGACGAAATTGATTTGGACTCAGCTTTCCTTGGGTAAGCCAATTGTGCAGAAGGCTATAGTCGGGGCACTTTGGCAGCAGGGGCTCTTCTATAGCGATGAGCTGTTGCTGCAGGGCCCGAAAATTGGCGGCAAGCGGTGGACATTGCTGATAGAGATATCGGTACCAGCGCCGAATAGATTGATATCCACCTGTAGCGTAGACAATCTCACCTGAATTAAAGAAAATTACCCATGCAAGGCCTGAGCGACTTTTCCAAATGAGTTTACCGCTAAAGCTTACTCGCTTGAGCGTGCGTAACAGCTGTAATTTCCCGCTAATAGAATGCAACTCTAGCGTTAGCGGAGATGTAGCAACTTTGGGAGACATGGGACCTTATTGTTAGAAGGCTGAAAGCAGCATGTAGATGTCAATCCCCTGTCGAAGATGAAGCTAAAGCCCGAAGTGAATTTGAGGATGCCGCTTCTGAGCTAGCATTCGTAGATTATTTCAGTTAAGTAGCGGCAGCAGTCCATCATATTAATCTGCCCATATTAAATAGATGCTTCCCTAATTTCTTCGGGAAATAACTGGCAAGTTTTGACACTGTCAGCTATCGCCTTTAGCGCTGAGTCTGTGCGCTGCACTACAGTACATATCTCAATATTGTCGGATAGCCTAGTGCCAGCCTACGAAAGCCGCTCGAGTTTACGCAAGGTTTAACGTGCTTTAAAGACTACAAGTCTGTAGCCCAGCTTCACTGTAAGCTAATGCGCTGCCCGCTATAAGTGAGTATACGACCTCACACTACAGCACACCCTAGCAGTCAAGGTCTTACTTGCAAATTCACGGTGGATGCATCTTCCTTAACCTGAACTTTAAAAGAGCGCGTTTTGGGATGGCGATCCGATGTCAATGCATTCAATTTTGGGCCAGCGGCCTATATTGTCAAGGGGCGATTATCAATCGCCTGTCTTGGATTTGCAGCAGCAGCTCAGTAGACAGGTATGCCCTGTCGCGATGACCGGTCAGTTCGATTACGATACAGAACTTGCCGTCAAGTCCTTTCAATCAAAGGTGTTCCTAAAGCCAGACGGGGTGGTGGACTCTAGAACCTGGCAGGCTCTCTACTTAGATGGACCTGCTGGTCAGCCCACGCTACGGCTCGGGAGCAATGGCTTTGAAGTTGAGCAAATCCAAGAGATTTTATCGATTGACCTCTACTATCGAGGAGAGACTGATGGTGACTATGGTGAAAAGACGCAGGCTGCTGTGAAAAGGTTCCAGCAAGATTGGGGACTGGAGGCCAACGGCGTCATAGATTACCGGGTATGGCAGTGCTTAAGTAATGTCTAATACCAATTCCGTATGTGGCTGCATATATTGAGATCCCCCTATAATCCCCCTTGCTTTTGGCGAAGCCTGCCCGACGGGCGTAGGGGATGGCGACAGCCAGGGGTGAGCCATAATGTGCATCTTCATATTCATTTGGTCTCAGGTCTATTGCGCTGGCCCCCGGCCCATAGCCCGAGCTGCAAGCCAAAATAGCGGTCTTGCTAGGGATAGAGCAGCAGCCCCAGTAAACCGGCGATGGGAATCACCAAAACCACATCCAGGTGGAAGCGCCAGATAGCGACCAGGGATCCGACAAAAATTAGCGGGGTTGCCCAATGGGGCTGAGCCGTTTGTACCACTACGATCGCCGCCGTGAAAATCATGCCGACGATGGCTGGGCGGATGCCCTTGAGGGCGGCCTGAATAGCGGACGAGGTTTTAATGCGGTCGAGCAGGTGAGAGCAGGTGACCATCAGCAGCGCCGGTGGGAAGAAGATGCCTACCGTCGCCACAATGGCCCCGATAATGCCTTTGACCGCGTAGCCAATGAAGGCGGCGCTGATCAAAATTGGGCCTGGCGTGACCTGACCTAGGGCGATCGCGTTGGCGAACTCTATCGGGGTGACCCAGCCGTAGCCATCGACCACGACTTCCTGAATCAGCGGGATAAACACGTAGCCGCCGCCAAACAGCATCAGGCTCATGCCAGAGAAAGTGGTGAATAGTCGCGCTAAGCTATCCTCTCCTAAGAAGGGTAGAGGAATAAGATATAGCAGAAGAAAGCAGGCTAGAATCGCAAAAGAAATCAGCATCCGCCCTTTATCAATTTCAGGCGCTTTGGCCTGCAGCGCTGGGTCCACCGCTGTAGAGCTGCGGAACAGGAAGTAGCCTAGAGCGCCAGCGCCGATAATCACCGTCAAGGTGATATAGAAGCCTCCTATGAACTGAATAAGCAGCCCTGCCGCCGTCGCAATGGCGATCGCCTGCCAAGTCTTAATGCTCTTCTTGGCCATGCGCCACGCGGCAGAAATAATGATGGCCACAACCGCTGGGATAAACCCCGCAAATACGCGAGACACGGCGTCAATTTCACCCGCTTTATAATAGACGGCGGTCAGGCCAACCACCAGCAGAAACGATGGCAGCAGTACGCTGGTCGCTGTTGCGACTGCACCCCAGCCGCCGCGAATTCGATAGCCTACGTAGGCAACGACATTGGCCGCAATAGGACCGGGGAGAACCGTCGCTAGAGAGATTCCGTCCAGCATGTCCTCGTGGGTCAAAAGCCCGCGTTGCTGCACGACTAAGTTTTCAACCACCGAAATTAGGGCCATGAAGCCGCCAAAGGCCGTGCTGCCGATCTTTAAAAAAGTCCAGAATAAAAAGCTTAGCGGGACAGCGCTATCGACGCTCCCTCGATGAGGCCAGCCATTGCGAATCGAGGAGTTCGGGGTTACTTTTGAATATTTAGCCATTTGAGTTAGGTAGAGATGCCGCGGACAGGCTACTTGTTGAATAAACGCGTGCCGTCAGTATGGAGCCCGCACTCCTTTTTATCGGCGCTCTCCCACCACCAGCGTCCTTGCCGCTCAGATTGGTGAGGCAGCACCGAGCGCGTGCAGGGCTCGCACCCAATGCTGATAAATCCCCGCTCGTGTAGCGCATTATAGGGAACGTCGTAGTCTCGGATGTACTGCCAAACCTGAGCTGATGTCCAGTTTGCTAGGGGGTTGAACTTGACTAGGGGATGATCTGGGATCGAAAAGGCTTTATCGCTCTGGACTACGGGCAGCGCTGAGCGCGTATCTGGACTTTGGTCTTTACGCTGGCCGGTAATCCAGGCCTCTAGGGTCGCGAGCTTGCGCCGCAGTGGGTCGACTTTGCGAATGCCGCAGCACTCCTTATGACCATCTTCATAAAAGCTGAAAAGCCCCTTCTCGTTTACGAGAGCCTGGACCTGTAGGGTATCGGGAAAGACAATGTCTAGGCTGATGGGGTAGTGCTTGCTCACCCGCTCAATCAGACGGTAGGTTTCGCTGTGAAGTCGCCCGGTGTCTAAGGTAAACACCTTAACGTGGTCCTGAATGCGGCAGGCCATATCGATTAGGATTACGTCTTCAGCGCCGCTGAACGAAATCGCAGCATTATCAAATAAACCTAGGGCCGCCTTCAAGATCTCTTGAGGCGATTTAGCCGCATATTCTACGGCTAGCCTCTCCAAGTTGAGCTGGGTGGTAGAGTTAACGCTCTGTGTAGACATGGCGAGTCATCTTTAATATTGAAGTCTTGATGAGGAAAATTTAAAGGAAGAGGGCGACCAAACAAAACCCATAGCGCCTACGGCGATCGCTCCGAGCTTCAACATCTATTTAGATTAGGCAAGAAGCGTACTGGTTGAGGAGCTGCTGCGCTCCTGAATCATTTTAAGGAGTGCATCCTGCTGTACGCGTGAGCCTTGATCATTGGATGTCTTTGTCTCCTGCGCTTGCGCTTTAAGCTGCTGATTTTGAGCGTTGAACCGGGCTACTTCCTCAGCAGTAAAGTTAGCCGAATCTCCTGGACTAGTTTGAGTGCGCTCGTAACCCAGCATATCTAAGGCGTCTCCTGCAACCAGCTCAAAAATCTTCACGTCTTCTGCCGACGCCTGAGTTAGGAATTTTTGAGAATTTTGATTCATAACTGGCTGCGCTAAGTTACACCACAGAGAGCTTGACGACGCGGTACTTTTGGCCGCATCAGACTTGTGGAAGTCCAGCATAGAAGGATCGTAGTCCACGCCGAGAAAAGCGCACAGCGTCTGCAGCGTATCTTCTGGCTGTCCCGTGAGTTTTTCATAGCTGAGGCCAAAAAACTGGCTTTCACCAAGCCGGCGGCTCATCTTCAACGCCGCCCGCTGCGCCTGCGCCCACTCTTGAGCAATATGATAGAAGTGTTTTTCGCCGATGATCGCTTTCCGAAAGGATACCGCTACATCCCGTCCGTCTCGATAGAGATGAAGATATCTCGCGTTGGGGAGATAGGCGTGAATCTCGGGGAGGTAGTAGACGTTCTCTACGCTCTTACAGCACCACATCTTAGCGCCACGGGTTTCGGCTAGAACGTCGTAGATAGACGAGAATATGGCAACTAGCGATCGCTGCGTGCAGCGGGAAATAATATCGTCTGCGTTTAGAGTTACGCCTTCCCAGGGAACCGGATTGAGCTCGACGAGCTGGCAGACGTCGTCGACCAAAAGCCTGAAGGTAGACGGTTTAGAAAGGTCTCCGTAATTGGGTAGGAGCGGCATAAACTTTTGTAGGATATGCGCCGGCTGAGGGGCCTCGACGCCCGGCAGCTGGTCCAGCATCAGTCGAGTCAGGTTTGACCCTGAGCGCCGAGTGCCAATCATTAAAATAGACATTACTTCGAAGTTCTCCTCGAAACAGAACAATAAATTCAGGCGATACGGGCCGCTATCTAGCAGCGGCGTCCCGCATGTTGGCCTAAGCAAGAGCTCAAGCTTTAGGACCTGCCGCTACTACAGCGAACTGGAGTTGAAGCTAGCAATTTCGCCTGGCGATTGCGGTACGTCTCGGCCAGGCCCCGCCGATATAGATCCGTGGGCATTGACGTGGGCATTAAAGTTACTTTTGCCTTGTTCTATCGGTGGATGAACGGAGTACCACTGGCTCGCAGATTCATGCTTTTTGATATATCTACCGGTTGCTGCATCCATAGCAATGTAGGGATAGCAGGCCTCTTTCCAAGCGTTAAAGCCGCCGTCCATATGAGCAATCTTGCTCACGCCTATTTGACCACACTTTTCTGCTACAGTTCGCGATCGCTTTCCTGAACGGCAGTAGAAAACAATGGGCTTATGGCCCTGCAGAGGCAGCTTTCTAGGATCAAATGAGAACATGGGAAACAACATGGCTCCCACAATATATTCAAGCGCGTATTCCTGAGGCGTGCGCACGTCGATTAAAACCACTTCGTCGCGCTCAAGCTTTTCTTTTACTTCGCTGGCCGTAGATCTTTCAAATACAAAGCCATCGAGTTTTTCGATTATGGGCATATACTTTGAGCTCCTATTCCTATGATATTTTCAATCAGCAAACGGCAGTCGTCGATAGCTCAACCGCCGTGTTCACTGTTCGAAAGATGACTCACGAACCAAGATAGTATTCTGCCAAACAAAAAATGCTTTCCATTCTCCGGTAAGCAAATCAGTTGATAAATATTATACTCACATATCCTATTGCCGCCAGAGCTAGAATCAAGTTTGAATCCTATGAAAGCTGCTAACCCGTAGAATACATCCATGGCATTCGAAGCGTTTCGCTCCAAGCACCGCAGATGGAGCTGCTTATGTCCGTGAAAATACTGAAAGAGACTGCGTTTTCGCAGTGCGGCGTCGACAGACAGGATACAGCGGTATGTCGACGCGTTTTGCAACCCTGATACCGTAGGCCGGCTCGACATACTAATTGCATTAACTCAGTATGGAGACGGAACGCTGACTTCAGAAGTTTCCGTGTTCTAGAACACTATAGCTATGCCTCAATCCTCAAAATGATTGATTATAATAGCGGAGGTGAAGTGAGCGAGCTGGATACTTACAGAGTATATTACGAATTGTACTGTGGCGACAATAGATCCCAAACTATGCTGACACCATGCTATTGAATTTGAAAAACCGTCGTGCTGCCGAGCTGAATTCAGCAGCAGGTTTCGTGTCGATACTGACGGCTTGACCTGTGCCCAGAGCTGATTCCGCGTATTGTCTACGCTATCAAATAGGCCAAGGGCTAATTGTATACCGATGAGAAAGGTCGCAACTTGAAATTGACTTTTAGGTTTGCCCTAGAGAAGCGCTTAAATTTCTATCGTAGATTTAATCGCTTAAATGTTTGGCTGGTTTTGATCAGCAAGACCGATCGCACTTTGGGATATGAATTGAACTGTTTGGGTCATAGGTTGTAGATTGATCGGTATACAACCTTTTACCTCAATCGCCATAGCATGGTTGACGCGCCTCGCTACCAAAACGGCTCTAACCTATGGCCATATGCTGTGGGCTCCCTTATTGTTCACGCTGGCCTTTTTGGATTGGGCGTTAGCCTACGCCGCGCCGCGCCTGAGTCTACTGCCGCGGCCGATAAACCGGTCTCAATTCAGCTGCTCGATCCTTTACCTACAAACGCGTCGCAGGCTGACCCAGCGCCGCTGTCCGATGAGGTGGGGTCCGGAGACGCTAGTGTGATACCCCCACAGCCGCGATCGCCTGCGGACGATATTGCAGATATCACAGCGCTACCGGCGCGCCCCCCCGGCACTGCCGGCTCGGCTCCCTCAGCGGCGCTTCCTTCCGCGCCGTCTCCTGACGTGGTCAGCGCTGAGCCAGCTATACCTGAGCAGACGACGTCGGTTCCGCCTAGGACCGATCAACCTAGGACCGATCAACCCAGAAGAGATGCTGTCTTACCTGACTCTTCCGCAGCGCCCGATGCGCCTCTAAACCCCAGCGCGCCAGATCCAGAGTCGGAGCTGCTGCCCCTAGTCTCCGATCTAATTTTGACGCCGCCCGACCCGCTTTCCGAAAATGCGTCCTTGCCGAGCGAATCGTCTGAGCGCTCAAACTCGGAATCGCCAGATCAAGGCTCTGAGGAGGCGATCGCCGATACCGATGATCCCGCAAGCGCGCTGTCTGAGGTCGCGCTTACGGAGCAGCCCTCTCTGACGACCTATCGAGCGAGCCTCACCATAGATCAAGTTTCTCCAGCGGAGGCAGGCCTTGCCCCTGAACAGCTTCCCGAGCCCCTCGAGATCCAACGTACGTTTGAGGCCGATCCGAGATTATCAGCCTGTGCTCCGGACCCGGAGAGTGACCGACAGCTTGGAGATACGGTAAGCCTGCGGGTAAGGGTTGAACCGGATGGTAGGGTAATTCCTGTGGCGCTGATGGACCCATCTCGCCCAGATGCTGCCGGCGCGCCGAGCTCGGTGGCGATCGCCGAGGGGTCTCCCTATGCGCAGCTTGCGGCCTGCATACTCACAGACTGGGCGTTTCAGCCGGCCCAGCGAGCAGGCGTCCCGGTTGCCAATGACCAGCTGACGATTTCGATGCAGATCAACGCTCTCGACTCTCCATGAATCGCGACCTCAATCGCAATGCCTACAAAACCACTGGCGTCGTGCGCCACTATGCTCAGCTCAACCGTCTCCAGCCTGCAGAGCAGAATGTTCTAGAGCGATTTCGACCTCAGCTGTCCAGCATGAGCATGCTGGACATTGGCGTGGGGGCGGGGCGAACGACACAGCACTTTGCCCCCCTAGCAGGAGAGTATGTGGGCATCGACTATTCGGCGGAGATGGTAGCGGCCTGCCGGCAGCGCTGCCCAGATGTGGGACGGCTAGAGGTCGGGGATGCGCGGCAGCTGCGGTATGCCGACAATGCATTCGACTTTATTTTGTTCAGCTTCAACGGCATGGACTATGTCTCCCACACCGATCGCCTCAAAATCCTGCAGGAAATCTACCGTGTGGGCAGGCCTGGCTGTAGCCTATTCTTCTCAAGTCATAATTTAAGGGCGATCGCGCCGTCATTTCACGTCAAAACTCACCTGAGCGTCAATATTTTCAGTGCCTATGTCGATTTGGTGATGTTCGGCCTGCTTAGGCTCATGAACCCTGATGCCTCCTTTGAAAAGGCAAATACCGCCGACCATCTGATTATTCGAGACGAGTCCCACAACTTTCGTCTTCGGACCTACTATATCTGCCCCAGCGCTCAGGTTCAGCAGCTTAAGTTTTGCTTCCATCAAATTGAGATTTATTCCTGGAGGCGCGGGCTTATTTTAGAGGCGAGCGACTCAGCGTTTAGGGAGGATAGGTGGCTCTATTACTTATGTAAGGTTGACGCACGGGCGAAGGCTGCGTGATGCGTCTTTGTCGCCCTGGTCGGTCTGCTAAGGCGATAAGCTCAGCTGCTGCTAGCGATTCTGAGCCGCCGCGCAAAACGTTTGAGTGTACTGCTTGTGCCCGCCGGGGAAAACCACGTTGAGGGTTAGCGGCTCATTGGTATCGCGGGGGTCACCTGGCCCCGCCACTACCCGCGCGGCCCCGCTTACGGTGTCCACCATCAACGGTCGCCGCCTCACCTCCCCGCCGCTGCTGTCCACATAAACCACTAAGTTCCCCGTCCTCAGCTCGCGGCCAATGTCTTGAATAAGCTGCAGAAAGTTGCGATCGCTCCCCCCGCGCCGCACCTCGCCGTCGATGACCTGACTAGTGACCGTATCCCCCACGCCCACTATTAGCGGCATTTGCGCCGGATCAAACTTTTTCACCAGGGCCAGCAGCTCGCCGTGATTCTGGGGGGCGCTGCGGGCGCTAAAGTCCTTGCCTAAGGGATGCTCCCCCGTACGCTGATGGTAGTAGCGGTTGAGCAGCGCCAGCACCCCCGCCTCTTTGATCGCTCCCCGCAGCATGAACTGAAAGTCTGTGGTGCCCAGACTGCCGCCTTCTTCCGCGTACCAGACCACCTCGTTGCCCTGTTCGTCTCGCCCCAGGTTGGGGGCAAAATGCACGAAAAATGAGCCCACTAACCCCTGGTCTGCGGCTTCCGTCAACAAATCCTGCATTAGCGCCGCCATCTCCTGCTGCAGCGCCAGGTAGAGCTTGGGGCGATCGCCCAGCAGCCCCTGTAGGGTATTGAGGTTGGCGGTGGGGGAGGCCACATTGTCTAGGGCTGAGGCGGCAATGCCTTGGGCGATCGCCTCATCCGATAGGCCGCTATTGTGTCGCTTAAAAAACGCCTCTAAGCGGGCCTTGATGCGCTCCGGCACGGCGGTTAAAAAGGCCAGCTCCGCATCACTCACACCTGGATGGGAGACTTCTCCCAACGGGGTTTGCCACTGCACCCCGCCTGCCGCGAGGCCGGGCAAATAGCCGGTCCGGCCATTACCGGAACTTGCCCGCTCAATGATACCGTTCACCCCCCGCTGACCGATGTGCTCACCGTTGGTGAGGACGTAGAAGTGACCATCAAAGGCTTGGGTAGCCCGCACGTAGCCCATATCGATGACGCGGGTGAGGGGGTCTTTGACCAGCCCCATGCAGACGCCGTCGAGGTCTTGGATAATCAGCAGATTTTCGGTGGTGGCTAGCAGGTGGGCTAGGGCGTCGTGATCTAGGGAGAAGGTTTGCTGATGGAGAGGGGCGGTGGAGAGGGTCATGGGGTATTTGCCTGCAGGGTGGTTTTCCCAGAAGTTCCACCAGGACTATACCAAAGCGCGCGGGGCCGCGTAGAAAATCTGGGAGGAACGATGTAACTGTTTCTGCCGCTATCTTTACGCACTGCTCGATGGTGCTTTCGGGGCAGCGCTCCTTTGTAAGTCTCCCACTCATCCGTGTAGATGACGGCACACTGTCGGTAGACCTTTGGCCACAAAGCCCATAGTTTCCCGGCCTCCCGGCTGCGGTCGCCAACATGCGCTCCGATAATCTCTCTGGCGTGCTCGTCAAGCCAAACCTAAGAAGGGCACGGAGGCCGTTGAACTGTGGGAGTAGGGCGATCGCCCAGTGTAATAATAAAAAGCCCTGCTTCCTGCTTGCCACAGAGTGACTTCCTTAACGGTTGAACTACTCGAAATACCCGCATCATGGAACGAGTTGAGCTTGAGGGTAACCTTCTGGGCTTTTCCAGCCTAGCCGTCAGCCAGCTCGCCCAGTCAAAACTCCTCATCGCTGAACTTCTTGCCAATACCGACGCAGCATAGCTTCTCAAGTAGATTACTCAGCCCAGGATTACTGACCATGGAACGTCAAGAGCTTCTGAATCGAATCACCATCAACCCCGACATCTGCTTCGGTAAACCCTGCATCCGCAACCACCGAATCTGGGTCTCTCTTATCCTCGACTTCCTAGCCAGCGGTATGACCACGACCGAACTATTAGAAGACTATCCCCAGCTAGAACTGGAAGATATTCTTGCCTGCATTGCCTACGGCGCAGAGATGTCCCGAGAGCGGTTTGTCGAAATTCCTATCAGCTCTGCTGCATGAAGCTAAAGCTAGACGAAAATATTGGTCAGCGAGGGAAGAAGATTCTAGTCGAGGCAGGCCGCAGTGTAGCAACGATTATTGAGCAAAACATGACCAGTGCTCCCGAGACTACGGTTATTCAAGTTTGCCGAGAAGAAAAACGTTGCCTTGTGACGCTAGACCTGGATCTCAGCAATCCGCTGCGCTACAAACCATCCCAGTACTCAGGCATCGCCGTTCTACGTTTGCCATACCAGACGGCGAATTTAATACCTTAGCCCGACTGCTTCGCCGCCAGCGCCTGGGCCGAGTCTTCACTCGCCTTGGCCAGAAACACCCCGCCCAAAACCATCACAAAGGTCAGTAGGTTGAGGGGGCTGAGGCTCTCCGAGAAAATGAGGTAGGCAAAAACGGCGGTCAGTATCGACTCCAGCAGTAGAAAAACGTTTACAAACGTAGAAGAAAAGTACTTAAGGCTGTAGACCACCAGCCCGTGCCCCAGGGCTTCGCAAACGGCAGCCAGACAGAGCACCGCCCCCCAGCTCGACCACGACGTGGGCAGAATCGGGCTGTCGGTCGCTAGGACAATAGGCAGCATCACCCCGGCCCCAATCAGGCACCGCCAAAAGAGAATATTTTGCGCCCCAAGTCGGGTCCGCAGCTTCTCAATCATCAGGCAGCTCGCGGCATAAAACACCGAGGAGAGCAGGGCAGCGCCATCCCCTAAAATTGGGGCCGCGCCAGTGGGGCTATGGCCTAAAGACAGATCGCTGAGGCTGAGTACCAAAGCACCTGCTAAAGCGATCGCCATCCCGGCAATAAATCTCCGGTCAAACTGCTGCTTAAAAAACAGCCAGGCCCCGATCATCGTAAACACGGGCGGCAGGTTGGCCAGCAGCGTCGCCTTAGCCACGGTGGTTTGCGTCAGGGACCAGGTCATAAAGAATCGCCCCGTGACGTGCACCACGGCGACAGCGACGAGCAGCAAAATTACGGTCAAAGTAGCGCCTTTTGGATCTGCCGCCGATTCCCTGTCGGTAGCGCAAAGCTCGCTCACCCCGTTCCAGGCCCCGAAGATGACCGTGGCTATCCAAAGGCGATTGAATAGCGTCGTGTTGGTGCTGATGTCTTGAAGCGAGATTCTAATAAAAATAGCCGTAAATGCTAGAGAAACTAGGGCAGCGAATAATAATAGAAACGCTAGATTTGGAGTTTGTTTTACGCCTAGCCGCGCTGGATTTATAGAGCTGGGTGTCATTTTAAAGAGGTTAAGAAGGCTGCGTAACTAAAACAGCTATCGAGAGTGCTTGCCACCCTAGTCAAGTCACTTTTGACAGAAGTCTCAAGTAAAAACAATATGCTAAGAACCTCTAGCTCAAGGCCGTTCAAGCCGGATGTTTATAAATTATTTATCGCCAGTTAAATCGGGATGACTGCTGAGTTATTTGTCCGGAATTTTGGGAAGCGCTAGCGAATAGGCGGCAGCAGGGGGCCCCGCAGCTCGGCATTGTCAGCAAAGTATTGCCATCTCATTTCGATTTGGATTAGAATGTTGTATGGCACGCAATACGGGCCAGAGTCGGCAAAGCGACCCTGGCCTAGGGCGTACAGAGCTATGGGACGAGATACAGCATTTCCCATGCTGATGGAGTACGGGTAGTGGTGACGCGCCGCGCCACACTACTTAAATCTGTACCTCACGCGATTGGGAATCACTATATGGGATGATTGAAAGGTTGATTTGTGCAAACTCAGACGTAGGAATTAAGACTGATGTCAGCTATCCTCTTTGGCTCTATTGGCACGATTGCTGAAACCTCTGAACTGCAGAGAACCGCCTTCAATCAAGCCTTTGCCCGTCACGGGCTCGACTGGCACTGGCCCAGAGAAGACTACATTGCCCTACTTGAAAAAAGCGGCGGCCAAAAGAGAATTGAAGACTACGGGCAGTCCGTGGGGCAGTCAGTAAATGCAGCAGCAATTCACGCTTCAAAGTCAGAAATTTTTCAACGCCTGCTGCAGGAGGGTCAGCTAGAGCCGCGGGCGGGCGTTGCCGAAGTCATTCAGCAGGCCAAGCAGAATGGCCTGCAGCTGGCGCTGGTTACCACAACCTCTGAGGAAAACGTATCGTCACTCTTCAGCGCCTTGGGTAAACGCATTGCGCCTCAAGATTTTCAGCTGGTGGTCGATACCTCGCACGTGAAGAACGCCAAGCCCGCGAAAGATGTTTACGTGTTTGCCCTAAGGCAGCTGGGCGAAACGCCGGACGGCTGCGTTGCCGTTGAAGACAATCTGGGGGGATTGGCTGCGGCACGGGCGGCGGGGCTGCCCTGCGTTGCGTTTCCAGGGCAAAATACGGCTCATCATAAATTTGAGGGCGCTGCGCTGCGCACCGATCGCCTAGGTTTTGCTCAGCTCTCAGGGTTGGTCGCAGGCTAGCCTGCAGTAAATCAGCTCGCCCTCGACCGCCCGCCCCACTGCAGGCCCCCACTGAAAGCCAACCAATGCCCCAAACGATTCGCCCCCTTTCTCCATTCGGTGCTGAGGTCACCGGACTCACCCTCACCGACATCAGTACCGACGTTGCTCAGACGCTTCGCTATACTCTGGCTGCGCAGGGCGTCGTCGTGCTTCGCAACCGACAGGTCTCCGACGACGACTTTGTCGCCTTCCTGAGGCGACTTGGGCCTTTGACCTTCACAACCGGCGAGATGCCCGTCGCCCATCAACCCCAGCTCAATCTGGTCACCAACGTGGGGCGCGATCGCCCGCCAAGAAGCGTTTTCCATACCGACACCAGCTATGTGGCCGAGCCCCCGGCCTACACGGCGCTGCGGGCCGTGACGCTTCCTCGGCAGGGCGGTGAGACGCTGTTCTCCAACCAGTACCACGCCTTCGACGCCCTGCCGGATGCGGTGAAGACGGCGCTCTCAGACGCCAAAGTGCACCACGTGGTTACGGGTCTGACGCTAACCGACCACCACGAAACGCAGTGCTGGCACCCCCTATTCCGGCGGCACCCAATTTCCGGGCGCGTGGCCCTCTATCTATCGACGCCAGAGCGCTGTCAGGCACTATCTGGCCTAGACTCTGCTGAGGGCCAGCGGGCGATTCGGCTGCTCTACAGGCATTCGATTCGCCCCAGCCGACTCTACCGCCATCGCTGGCAGCCGGGAGACATCGTGGTTTGGGATAACCGCTGTACCCTGCACCGCGCCGATCATTCCAATGTAGTGGGCGATCGCGTTCTGCATCGCGGCCTGGTGTCTGGCGAAGCGCCGCTAGGCCTGAGCGCGGCTGTCACCCACGAAACGGCTTGCGGTAATGATCTCGATTTGATGCCTGAGAAGCCAGCTCAGAAAAGCCAACATTAGAAAAACTCAAGCCTTCTTAATCTTCTGTTACACTAATCGCTGTAATGCTTCCAAATTCTCTAGCTAATGGCATCGATTTGGGCGGACATTAGCCTTATTTGGGCATCTTTGGGTTATTTCGCAACAGCACAACCATGGTCTACACCGAGCCTCCGATTCTATCAGACGCCCCTGCGGCACCTCGTCCCGTCACGCCCCTGGGCATTTTGGCGCAGCAGGCTAAAGCAGCCTTAGCTGCTGCGGAGAAGGCCAACGTTTCAGACGATTTGCTCGCGTCTCTGCGGCAGATACAGGCGCTAGCGGCAGGCCTCGACCCCTACCTAAAGGAATGCACCACCCCTGAATCGCCAGCCTTGAGCAACCTCGCTCAGAAAACGGCGACCGAAGACTGGGGCAGGCAGTTCTCAGACCGAAAAACGGTCGCCCCGCTCGAGCAAGAGATGCTCTCCGGCCATGTGGAGGGGCAGGCCCTGAAGCTGTTTGTCCACATGAGCGGGGCCAAGCGCATCTTAGAAGTGGGTCTATTCACCGGCTACTCCGCCCTCGCCATGGCCGAAGCCCTGCCAGACGACGGCCACCTGCTGGCCTGCGAAGTGGACGCCTACGCCGCCGCCTTTGCCCGCGCCTGCTTTGACGCCTCACCCCACGGCCACAAAATTCAGGTCGAGGTGGCCCCAGCGCTGCAGACGCTAGAAGCCCTAGCCATCGCGCAGCAGCGCTTCGACTTTGCATTTATCGACGCCGACAAGCAGGAGTATGTCGCCTACTTTAAGCTGCTGCTGGACGGTAACCTAATTGCCCCCGGTGGGTTCATCTGCGTCGACAATACCCTGCTGCAGGGTCAGCCCTACCTGCCGTCCGCGCAGCAGACCCCCAGCGGGGCGGCGATCGCCACCTTCAACCGCGCCGTCGCTGCCGACCCCCGAGTCGAGCAGGTTCTGCTGCCGCTGCGGGATGGCCTCACCTTAATTCGCCGCCGCTAGTCGCCATGGCCCCACTCCGCATTCTTCAGCTGGCCGGTTCGCCGCAGGATGAGTTTCACTGTCAGCTCTCGCGGACTTACGTCCAGGGCGGCCTGGGCGCGATCGCCGACCCGGCCCGCTACAACTTTCACACCGCCTACGTCACCCCCGATCGCCAGTGGCGGTTTCCCCGCTCCCTCAGCGTTGAGGATATCGCTGCCGCCAAGCCCCTGCCGCTGCCGGAGGCGATCGCGGCGCTGCTGGCTCGAAAAATTGACCTGGCGCTGCCCCAGATGTTCTGTCTGCCGGGCGTGACCCAGTATCGCAGCCTGCTCGATCTGCTGGGTATTCCCTACGTCGGTAATTCGGCGGCGGTTATGGCGCTGACGGCCCACAAGCACAGGGCTAAAGCGATCGTGGCGGCGGCGGGGGTCAAGGTGCCCTATGGGGAGCTGCTGCGGCGCGGTGAGCGGCCCGCCCTCTCACCGCCCGTCATCATCAAGCCCACCACCGCTGATAATTCTTGCGGGGTGGCGCTAGTCTGCGACGGGGCCCGCTACGAAGCCGCCCTAGAGGCAGCGTTTGCCTATTCGGCCGAGGTGCTGGTGGAGCAATACATCGAGCCGGGCCGCGAGGTGAGGTGCGGCACTCTGGCCGATGGCGATCGCCTGATTGGGCTGCCTTTAGAGGAATATCCCGTAGACGCCACCCGCCACCCGATTCGCAGCTATGCCGACAAGCTCAAGCCCACCGCGGCAGGGGAGCTGGCGCTGATGGCCAAGGGAAAAACTAAGGCCTGGATTGTTGACCCCAGCGACCGGGTAACGCCGGTGGTTCAGGCGGCGGCTCGGCGGTGCCATCTGGCCCTGGGCTGTCGCCACTACGGCCTGTTTGACTTCCGCATCGACCCCCAGGGCCAGCCCTGGTTTTTAGAGGCGGGGCTCTACTGCTCGTTCTCTCCCCAGAGCGTAATTCCGACCATGGCCAGGGCGGCGGGCATTTCCCTAGAGGCGCTGCTGGCGATGGCGGTTCGGCAGGTTATATAAGAATTTTGTGCAAGACACGGCATCGATCTGCCCCTACCTTTGCCGCTGCTCCCAAATCACCAGAGCCACAAAGGCGATCGCGGTAATTGCCACCGAGCCGCCCAGCGCCAGCAGTAACGATTGCCATCCTAAGCCGAGTAGTTCTGAGGTCATGCAATTTCTGATGCTGCAGCGCGCGATCGCCAATGGGCCTTACTGATTCGGTATAGCACATGGCGCTGCAGCGCGTGGCCCGCCGGCAGCGCCGGATGGTCGAAGTCGTCTTGGGGGTCATGGGTCATGCCTAGGCGCTCCATCACCGCCCGCGATCGCCGATTTTCTACCGCCGTCAGCGACACGATTTCCTCTAGCGCCAGCGTCTCAAAGCCGTAGCGCAGCGCTTCCCGTCCCCCTTCCGTGGCGTAGCCGTTCCCCCAAAACTCCTGCGTCAGCCGCCAGCCCACCTCCACCGCTGGGAAGAGGGGCTCAAAATCGGTCGTATCCAGTCCGATAAAGCCAATAAACGCCCCAGTTTCCCGCAGCTCCGCCGCCCAGAAGCCAAACCCATGGTGCTCGATGTGTCGCTCAAAACGCTCCACCGAAGCGTCCGATTCCTGGCGCGTGAGCAGGTTCGGGAAGTAGCGCCGCACCTCGGGGTCGGCGTTGAGGCGGGCGAAAGGCGCTAGGTCTGAAGACTGCCAGCGACGCAGCAGGAGGCGAGGGGTCGTGAGCATAATTTGGGTTTAACACCGATTGCGGCTACACACATCCATTTTGACCAGCCAATGCCATAGTCAAACGACCTCACGGTCTCCAGTCCTGCAGCTTGCAGGAAAGCGTCCAGCTGGTTGGAGGTATATCCTCGATTGTGCCAGCGCAGGGACATGAGGACTTGACCCGGCCCTTTGCGCGTCACGGAGCCAACCAGAGGGGCACCCGGTTTCAGGACTCGGACCATCTCGCGCAGCGTTTCTACGGGTTCGGCCATGTGCTCCAAAACATGGGCAAATATGACCGCGTCGAAGGAGTCATCGGCAAAGGGCAAGCGCCTGATATCCCCCCATCTTAAATCGAGCGTCGTGCAGCGATTTTTCAGATTCTGCTGAGCGTGGGTCAACATAGGGTAGGAAATATCGACGCCGGAGACATGAGCCGGCTGATCGACGCTTTCTAAAAGCGCAGCACTGAAGGCTCCTGTCCCCACCCCACAGTCGAGAATGTGAGACGTCTGGTTAAGATGATTCAGGCAGGCGGACACGGCCTCACTTTCGAACAGAAGCTGATAACCCTGGAGCTGACCCAGGCGGGCCAAATTGTCCTGCCAGTGATGGGCAGATGAATCGTAGATCGAGCGAAGCGTGTCGATGCTTGGGGCTGTTCTCCAGCGGTCTGATGCTGGAATTGTTGTGTTTAATTGCATGATCAAGTCGACCCTCTGGTTACAGAAGGCGATAAGGTTTGTGGATTCGATTGCTAAAAAGCTATGGCCCGCTAAGAGTGCGGAGGGGAGTCATTGGGCTATGCAGGGCCGCGTAATCGTAAACGGAGCCAACCCCGATATTTCTGAGGTGCTGCTCAAGAATCTAGGTCTCGAATTCTGCTGCAACCGTTTGCCAAAACTGCTCGATATCTTGGGGCGATCGCAAGTGGTAAACCTGCTTCGTGGCTCTAGCCGTTTCTACATAAGCCCGGTACCTGGGCGTCAGCTTTGTATGGCACAGCCAGACGGTGGTGTAGCTATTTAGCGTGCCTTGCAAAAGAGGACTATTCTCCGGCCAACCTGCGGGCGGCACCCAGGCCCCTTGAAGGAATCGCTTCGTGACCCACCAGTAGTGCCGCAGCACGGGCATATCGAGATACACCAGGGTATCGGCCACTGCCAGTCGTTCCCATACGGTATCTAGGGAACCAAAACCATCTACAACCCACCGGTCTTGTTTCAATAGCGCATCATGGGCAGCTTTGAACTCGGCGTGGGGGACTTCACCGCCGCCGGGCCGGTACTGCAGCGAATCAAGCGGTACCCAAGGTAATCCCGTCATATCCGCCAGACGTCTGCTGAGGGTGGATTTTCCCCCGCCCGCGTTGCCAAATACAGCGACTTTATTCATATGGCGCGTTATGCCTCCTGGCTGATTGAGTACTGCTTGGGAGCTGGATTCCGCCACCGCCAAGCCGACCAAATTACAAATAGCAAAGCCGCAATTTCTATAAGCATATGAAAGGTATCGTCTAAATCGGTAGTACCGTTCTTGATTTCAAACGAGAGGGTAATCACAGCGGCGATGATGTTCGCCCAACGGTTTGCGCCATAGGGCAATAGCCTGGAGAGGAGAACCATAGAAATCGGCACTTCAGCGACGAACCCACCGAAGAGCAACAGAGGTTCTGTGATTTGAATCCCATTGAATGTCCCGGTCATCACCTGTTCAATGAACCCAGGCTCAATAAATTCATGGATATCTCGAAATATCGTATTGAAGAGATAAAATGCCCACAGGTGTGATAGCTTGGCTTTCATCTCCATGGCCAGTATTTGTTTCTGCAAATTCATGGTTGTTCTCCTTTATCCAAATTTTTGGTTTGGGCCGGCATGACTGAGACCAACGGCAGCCCCAAGGCACGCACCTCCCTTGACACCTCAAAAATACAAACGGATGTGGGGAGCCGTTGTCCCCAGATGTGGGGATTTAGGGATGAGTCCTGTGGGGATTACTGTGAGGAGTCGCCAAATTAGATTCAGCTCTGCTTCAAGGTTCATGGGTAATAACGACTTTTCCTTGATGCTGACCTGCACCAAAATACTGAATTAGCCTGGGAACATCACTCAGATGATAGGGACCGTCAATCGCTGGCTTCAACTGCCCCGCTGCCAACAGTTCATTTACATAGGCCAGATCTTTATTCGATTGTAAATTAACCAAACGCACGGTCTTATGGGTCAACCAGCGAATGATTGGTCCGAATAATAGCACCTGGAACAGTCGCGGCGTTAGGCCGCCAACGGTTACGTAAGTGCCGCCAGGGGTGAGCACTGGTAAATATTTGAAAGGGGAACGATTCGTCTTGGTATCCAGAATCACGTCATACCGCTCTTGACCTTCCGTGAAATCAGTTTGGGTGTAATCGATGGTGCGGGTAACCCCGACTGAGCGCATCAGGGAGAATTTGCTGGCGCGATCGACGCCAGTTATATCTTTAACCCCGATTGCGTTGGCGATTTGCGCTCCCAGAGTACCCACACCACCACCAGCCCCATTGATCAGGAGTTTTTGACCCGGCTGCAGTTGCCCGACATCAATTAACCCCTGTACTGCTAACATCGCGGCATGGGGAATTGCCGCCGCCTCAGTAAAGGTCATACGCTCAGGCATCATAGCCAGGGCGGTTTCCGGCACACATACGTACTCCGCAAAGCCGCCAAACCCGCACTCAGAAATGTCGCCATAGACCGCATCACCCGGTCGAAACTGGGTGACGTTTTGGCCCACGGTCTCGACCCGTCCGGCCACTTCTGCGCCGGGGACTTGGACGTTGGGTTTGCGCCAGCCATAGAGCAACCGAATATAAAAGGGATTACCCCTGACAAGACACCAATCCCAGTCGTTAACCGTGGTGGCATGAACTTTGACTAGGACCTCACCATCCTTGGGTGTAGGTTTTTCAATATCTTTTAGCTCCAGGTCATCCGGCGATCCGTATTGGGTCAAAACGATTGCTTTCATGGTGAAATCTGCTGTTTAGCCTCAATTTAGGGAAAGTACGGCTGCGCCGCTATCTAATTCCCGCTGACTTGGCACATTCTTGCTATCGGGTTTTTCCAAGGCGCTAGACTTGGGTGAGATGCTTCTGCTAAAAAGCACTGTCAGATCGGTGCTATACCGCGCTAGAGCCCCATGTCTCACGCTCCGCTTTCATCACCGGAAAAGTCTGCTCAGCCTGAATGGCATGTGACCCAGCAGTGGGGACCGTTGGCAATTCGGCATGTTCGCCATGTCTGCCGCTGCGAGGAGACGGGCGCAGGTGCATGGCGTTATCCCCATGAACATACCCTAGGCCTATTCCTGTCGCCGCGTCCGTTCAAATTTTCCCATTGGCAAGATGGCCGCACTCAGGCTGGACTGTATAGAAAGGGCGATTTGCTGGTTACTCCCGCAGATGCGACGCTGGCGACCCGGGCTGAGGGGGATGTCCATATGGTGCAAATGCGGATTCAAGATGCGTTTTTGCGCCAGGTGGCGGGGGAGACCCTGGGGCAAGATAGCGATCGCATCAAGCTCGTCCCAGCCTTTCAAACCCGTGATTCTCAAATTGAAGCGATCGCGACGCTGCTGGTGGCAGAACTCCACCAGGAATCCTTTGATAACCGGCTGTATGCCGATTCGCTGACCAATGTTTTAGCGGTGCATTTGCTGCGGCATCACGCCACTACCCGACCTGAGTTGCCGACTTACGATGGTGGACTCCCTCAACGCCAACTTCTACAGGTTTTGGACTATATTGATGCCCATCTAGGTCGTGAGATTGCCTTGGCTGATCTGGCAGAACTTATTGGAATGAGCCAGTTTCATTTTGGGCGTCTCTTTAAGCAATCGCTGGGCCTGTCGCCTTACCAATATCTGCTGCAGCAGCGGGTAGAGCGGGCAAAGGTATTACTGAGACAGAGTAATCAGTCCATTGTGGCGATCGCTCTTAACTGCGGTTTCAATAGCCACAGCCATTTTGGCCGAAAATTTCGGCAACTGACGGGGATAGCACCGAAAGCCTATCGTACCCAGTAGCAAATTCCACTTTCTAACGGACTGGGCATCACCTCAGGTCCGTCGGCCGCTTCGGGTGAGCCGGTAGCGGATGAAGCGCTGGTCTTGGATCGCAATCTCGCCATCTTCGCGGAAACCAAGCCGCCGCAGCGCTGAAATCCTTGTCCTACTTGGGGGAAGCAGGGCAGTAACGGAGTCAACGCAGAGCTCTTCGAATGCGTGTGTCAGAATCCTCCGGTAGAGAGCATGGCCCGCTCCCCAGTACTTTCGACTGAGAACGAGCCCCACGTCTACATCGTCGCCCTCCGGCTGAAGGCCACCCCAGCCGATGAACTCGTCATCCAGCACGAAGGCCCAAGGTCCAAAGCCTCTCTCCTCCCACATTCGTTCTTTGGTAGCGACAAAGCGATCGCACTCGACATCTCCGAACTCATCCCGAGCCAGTGGCAGGTGCCGACGGACTGCGGGATCGTTCATCAAGTCGATGATTGCGGCCGGGGGAATCTTAGTCAGCCGCGTGAACGCGATTCTATCGTAGTCGGTGGCTTCCATGGCGGAGGAGGTTGAACAAGAGACTGCGGCAGACTCGCTGCCTAACTATATAATCACCCTCCCAAATGCTGAGAATTATTGGGGTGGTGTTTGGGCGATCGCCTAAATCAGGTTCAGCTCTGATGCTCGTTTCACAGCGGCCCGACGATTGGTAACATTGAGTTTGCTGTAGATTCGCTTGGTGTGGGTACGCACGGTACTCAAGGCCACGACAAGTTCACGAGCGATTTCGGGGCCAGAGAGTTCGGTGTTGAGCAATCGGAGAACCTCCAGCTCCCGCTGGCTGAGGGGCTCGATTAGCGGTTGCGGAGCAGGGGCAAAAGGCGGAACAGGGGCAGCAGGGGCAGCAGGGGCAGCAGGGGCAGTGGGAGTATCATCCTGTGGTTTCCCCCAGGTTTCCAATGCGGTCAACAGCCGCTCGGTGTAGGTGGGCGTGATGCTGCGCGTCATTGCCTCACGCAGCAGTGACACCATGGGTGTTCCTGATTCTGCAAAGATGCGAACATAGCCTTCGGGCTCGGCCAGGATCAAGGCACGTTCTAGTGATGGGATCGCACCCGCCAAATTCCCTTTCGCCTCATACGCTAATGCCTGGACCACTAGAATTTCGATGATGCTGCCGGTTCTCTCTTTGGCTTCTGCAGTTTCCAGAAGTCTGTCAAGGAGTCCGATAGCCTGATCAAGAGCGTTGTCTATGCGATGGCTCTTTCGGGCCGGTCTTTGACCGTCGCGTCTGTACTGAGCGATCGCAACTCTAGCCACTGTGAGATGTTCGTATTCGTGCAGGTAGCTCGGCTCATCGTCTGCTGACAAACCACACTCCCGTACCCAGCTCAGGGCTTCAGTCAGCCTGCCTTGCCTCACCCACAGCTGTGTTCTCAACGCTGCGATCGGACGCATATTTGGAATTGGAATAGAAGTTCGGGAGTAGAGCCGCTCCGCCTCGCGAAGCTGGTCGAGGGCAGTCTCTAGATCACCCTCGGCGGCTTTTAATCGTGCCTGCACCACCCACCAAAGAAATTTAACCCCCGATAGCGCAGCCTGCTGACATAGCGTTTCACCACTCAGCAACAGCTGGCTAGCAGCCGCCAGATCACCTTGTTCGTAGCGCACTTCGCTCAAGGCCAAATACAGCTCTGGCGTGCCCGGCAGCACCGGGCCGCCCTGCTCTGCCGCCAACTGTAAGGACCGCTCACAACGATTAATTACCCGGTGGAGACGCCCCTGGGCCATGCTCATCTGTGCCAGGACCAAAGTGCCACCAATGGCTATCTGAGGGAGGCCCATTTGCTTAAAAACTGCCAGACCCTCAGCAAAGGAGCGGTAGCCGGCTTCTGGCCTGCCGCTGGTCCAGTAGGCCAGACCCAGCAGGGCGACTGTTGTGCCTCGCTCGTACTCCTCATCTTCTGGCAACAGTTCGAGGGCCTGCTGAGCGTAAGTCACCGTGCCAGACACATCCCATAGCGCTTGAGCCCGATAGGCACGGGCATTGGCGATGGAGGCGGGTAAAGACTGCAGCTGTGCATCGTCCGCTACAACGCTCTCGACCGCTAGCGGCGGCTGTGAATCTGCGGCTGCTCCCAGGCACCGTTCTGCGTCTTGCAGGCGGGATTCAACCGCGTCTAGCTGACCATCGTTCAACAGCACTAGGGCATAGGCCACGCTGAGGACGGGCCGGTGGCGAATTAGGGCGTCAGGGAGTGACGTGATCCAGCCCAATACAGTGGTTTCTCGCTGACGCCGACGCATGGTAGGCCACACCTGCTCTATTAGACCTGCCGCTCGTTCAAAATCCTCGGCGGCCAGGGCATGACGAATCGCATCAGCGAACAGATCATGCTGCTCGTACCAGTCACTTGCCCGTCCGTGCAGGCTGGGCAGGCGTTCTGGCCCCTCTATGCGGGCATGGGCCAGGAGAACATCGGCAAACAAGTGATGGTACCGGTACCACTGGCGCTTGTTGTCCAATGGAATGATAAACAGATTGACACGCTCCAGCGTTTACAGCATGCCCTGTCCATCGGTTTGGTCGGTGACGGCATCACAAAGAGCACCGCTCAACCGTTCCAAAATGGCGGTTTGCAGCAAAAAGCGGCGGACGCGATCGGGCTGCCGCTGCAGGACTTCTTCTAGTAGATAGTCCACAATGTAGCGGTCATCCCCCGAAAACGCCGCCACGAAATCAGCAATATCCTCACGCCCCTGCAGAGATAGGGCCGCGAGCTGCAGCCCGGCTATCCAGCCTTCGGTCCGCTGCTCCAGGGCAGACACCTCCGCTGCCGAAATCGCTAATCCCATCCTCTGGTTAAGGAAGGCCGCAGCTTCATCCGGCGTGAACCGCAGATCGCGCGCCTTGAGCTCGGTCAAGTTTCCGTGGGACCTTAAACGCGCCAGAGAAAAGGGCGGGTCGGCGCGGCTGGCAATAACCAAATGCATTTGGGGCGGCAGATGGCTGAGCAAAAAGCCGATGCCATGGTGGATTGCCTGGGTCTCGATCGCATGGTAATCATCGAGGACCAAGGCAAACTCCGCTTCGACCGCAGTAACGTCATTGAGCAAGGTCATCAAGACCGACTCAATGGGAGGGGGCTGGGGCGATCGCAGTAGCGAGAGCGATCGCTCACCGAGTCCAGGCTGAATGTTCCGCAGCGCGGTGATCAGATAGGTCCAGAAAACAGCAGGATCATTGTCGCTCTGATCTAAGGAAACCCAGGCCACGGATCTCGTGGGTACGGCTGCGACCCATTCTGCTAGCAGCGTCGTTTTGCCAAACCCTGCTGGGGCCGAGACCAAAGTTAATTTGCGCTTTGGGTGGATGCGATCGATCAGCCTTGGACGCGAGACCAGGCCAGCAGACCATTGGGGGAGGTAGAGCTTGGTCTCTAGGAAAGGGAGTTCTGAAGCAACAGGTCTTGCCGAGACAGTCATAGATACGGTTTCGTGCTTTAAGAGGTCTCTTAGCAAAATGGCGAACAGGTTGAATGATTGCCACAATTGTTTCGCCACTTACCCAATAATATTCAAAGGCTACGGCAGCATAAGTGTCATGGGCCTCATTTTCTACGCTCTGACCGGCAGCGAAAAGCAAAATGTACTGCCTACCCCCAGCTCACTCTCCACCTCAATGGTGCCGCCCTGCAGCTCCACCAGCCGCCGCGATATGGCTAGCCCGATGCCCGTCCCCCCCGACTGGCGATCGCGGGATCGATCCGCCCGCCAGAACCGCTCAAACACCAAGGGCAAATCTTCCGCAGCAATGCCGATGCCTGTATCCGCGATCGCCACCCACAGCAGGGGAGCCTCGGCCCAGGCCCGGATCTCGACGTGACCCGCAGGCGTGTAGCGAATAGCGTTACCCACCAGGTTCACCAGCACCTGCTCCACTCTCGCCGGGTCGGCCCACACCAGGGGCAGGTTTCGCTCGGCGTTCAGCTTCAGCTCCAC
>JBHJHD010000046.1:0-40969 GCA_050331115.1 Elainellaceae cyanobacterium | reverse complement strand
CCCCCGGCCCCGCCCCTGTGTGGCCCCCCCCCCCCGCCCTCGCCCCCCCCCGGGGCCTCCGGCCCCCCGGGCCCCCCAAATGCCGGCCCCGTACCCCCCCCCGCCCCCCCCCCCCCCCCCACACCCCCCCCGCGCCCCCCCGCGGCGGCCCCCCCCCCCCCCCCCCCCCCCACTACTCAAATCTGTACCTCACGCGATTGAGAATCGCTATATTCCGCTACGTTTAATTTCATCCCACAGCAAAGCCGTCTAACACGGTCTTACCAATCGCCTTTCCGCTTTCTTGCAGCTCGTGCGCGGCCCGCAGATTTTCCACGCTCAAAGCGCCGCCATGGTGATTAGCCGTCGAGATTAGCGTTCCATCATCCAAGAGGCCCGCGACCCGGTTCAACAGCCTATGCTGCTCGTCCATATCCTCTGTTTGGAACATCGACCGGGCAAACATGAACTCCCAGCTTAAAGAGAGTGCTTTGCTTTTGAGCGGCGTAATGTCGAGTGACTCTGGGTCGTCGATCAAGGCAATATGGCCGCGTGGTTTAATCAGCGCTTGAATTGCCTTGTAATGGCTGGCGGTGTGGGTGAGTGAGGCCACATAGCGGGGCGAAATCCCCAGGGCCTTCATCTCTTCGTTCAGCGGATTGTGGTGATTGACGATGTGGTCAGCCCCCATCTTCTCCGACCACTCCCGGGTATCGTCACGGGACGCCGTCGCAATCACGGTCAGCCTCGTCAGCTGCTTTGCTAACTGGGTCAGAATAGAGCCAACCCCCCCGGCGCCGCCGATCACCAGCAGCGATTCACCTGCTCCTTCTGCCTCTTTGAGCCCGAAGCTGTCGAACAGGATTTCCCAAGCCGTAATGCTGGTCAGGGGCATCCCCGCCGCTTCGGCGAAATTAAGCGACGATGGTTTTTGGCCCACGATGCGCTCATCAACCGCGTGAAACGCGGCATTGGTCCCTAGCCGGGTGACGTCGCCTGCGTAAAACACCTCGTCGCCGGGCTTAAACCGCGTCACCGCTGAGCCGACTTCTTTCACAATTCCAGCCGCGTCAAAGCCAAGGATGCGAGGCCCATCGTCTGGCTGAGCGCTGGTCCGCAGCTTGACGTCAACCGGGTTGACTGAGACACCGTGCACTTCCACCAGCAAATCATTTGGGCCGGGCTGAGGTCTGTCTGTTTCAAACTCAATCAGGGCGTTTTCTGCGGAAATTGGCCCCGCATTCGTATAAGCGATCGCTTTCATTGTGATGCCTCCTTATAAATTGGTGAGGAACGCTACCAGCATGATAATCGTTCGTGCAAAAATGATAATCAGGCTGATCGCGAAATGATAATTCGGATATTTTTGATAAATGGATATCTTATCGCTCCGCTTGTTCCTGAGGATTTCAGAACTCGGTGGCGTCTCGGCGGCGGCATACGACCTGTCACTGTCGCCCGCCAGCGCCAGCGCTCGCCTGGTCAAGCTCGAAGAAATCGTTGGCTTCCGCCTATTCAACCGAACCACCCGAGCCGTATCGCTGACCACCGATGGCGAAGCGTTTCTGCCCTACGCCCAAGAAACGATAGAGACCTTAGAAACCGGACTCAGCGCAGTCCGAGGGCAGCGGGCAAAGGTGCAGGGTCTATTGAGAATGGCCATGCCCGGCTCCTTTGGCCGCATGTACATCATTCCGGCCCTGGCCGACTTTCAGGCGCTCTACCCGCTCGTCAGCCTTGACCTGCGGCTCTCGGATGAAGTCCTCGATGTCGTCGAAGGCGCTTATGACCTGATTATCCGCAATGCCAGCTTGGTCGACAGCAGCCTTATTGTGCGAAAGCTGGCTTCTGACCGGCGTCTGCTTGTGGTCTCTCCCGCCTACCTCAAACGGTACGGCGTTCCCTCAACGCCCGGCGATCTCACAGAGCATCACTGCGTACTCCTTGCCGAAGGTAGCCGGTGGAAGTTCGAAAACGGACAGACCGTTAACGTTTCGGGCTCATTCGTGGTCAATGATGGTGAGGCGATGCGCATCATGATCGAGCAGGGGATGGGTATCGGCATCAAATCAGTCTGGAATGCCAGCAAAAGCTTGAAATCGGGGCTTCTCGTCGAGGTACTGCCAGAATTTCCGCTGATTACAGAAGCGTCTATTTGGGCGCTCTATCCCAGTCGCCGGATCGTTGCCCCGAAAGTTCGCGCCATGATTGACTTTCTAATTGAACGGTTCCAGCCTGTTCCGCCTTGGGAGTGCTAGATGTTCTTTTAGACCTTAGTTCGTGAATGCCATCTGCACGTCGCCCAACAGTGGAGCTGTGCAGCGGCAGATAATCTCAAATATTCACCGACAATCTCTGTACCGTCCGTGCCAGCGCAATAGTAGATAAATTACTCGGGTTGCTGACGCCATTTCTGCGATACCTGACGTCGCCTCTCGACCGTCTCAGCCCATCGACTTTCCTGCAAGTATGATTGCAACAGGTGCTTCATGGGCTCAATATCGCGATCTCGTCCCAGCTGAAGGCTTTGGGGGTGACGCTGCCCCACGCCTTCAGCTGCCAGGTTTGGATATCGACCTCACCACCTACGATTTGACCCAGCGGCGTGGCTAAGACGGCGACGCAGCCCGGACCTTGGTATACCACCACTGCTGCTCATCGGACGTCAGCTTGATCCAGTACATCGTTAGGATTACAGCCTCGGTCGGATACTCCGGGCTGAGAATCTCCACTTGGTAAGACGGCGATCGCTTCGCAGCAATATCAGGCACAAATCGGCGGCCCACCCGCCGCCAGCTGGGCTCCTTGCTGCGCCACTGGAGCCGGCAGCAGGGCCAGGGCAGCTCCTCGCGGTCGAAAAGGCGGCAGCAGGGGCCAACGACGCGGTAGGTGAAATGACCTCCCGGGCTGGAGAAAGTGTGGCCGTGCAGCATGAGGCGATCGCGCAGGGCCGGCGGCATTTCAGCTGGCCCTATCGCGGAGAGAGCTGGCTCATCCGTGGCCGGCGGCGGCACTTTAGCGGCGCTGGGGCTGTCATGACTCGGGGGTGGACTGCTGGGCGCGCGATCGCCCGCCAGATTTTTCCCTGCTGTGGGGCTGGTATCACCAGAATCAAGCGTGAAGGGCAATGGAATTTGAGTTTGATGACCCACGGAACACGTCCATAACGCTGCGCTGCAAGGTTGGGCCTAGATCGCTCTATGGCCCCCCTCTATGTTAAGCGGATTAGAGGGAGATAGCCCCTACTCGGGGCGCTATAGGAGGCCTCCAAACCAACAGATTTCGAGTTTAATAGCTGGTTATCCTGGGCGAATGGAAAATAAATTGTAAAGCTTTAGTATGATGGGATGCCGGCATGCTGACCTAGATTGGCCTCGGTGCGGCGGTTTGGATCTAGTCCAGCTTCGCAAGCCGCACGGGCTACTTCGGCCATAGCAAGGCCGCATTCAGCAAAGACCAGGCTCGCTCGGGCCAGGCTAATTTGGGTGAAAGTACACCCCGATTCAGCTGGCAAGGCTCTACCACCTCATTTGCCGACGCATCACGTGAGCTAGAGACGTTTACTAGCACGACCGACAGGGCGCAGACACCGTACAACTCCACAACGGAACAGCCATCAACCTCTGACGCCTGCATGACATTACTAGAGAGACCGCAAGGCCGCTTTCGTTTCGATAAGCAGCTACTCCATCGATTTATTGAAATTGCACAGCCCTACTTCTACCCCACCGATGGTCGAGGAACCGGCACCTTTCTCGGCCTACTGACCGCCATGCTGGTGCTGGTCGTCGCCGCAATGTTTTTTATCGTGGTGGGGCTTACGAGGCTCGGACAGCTTGTGGCCAGCGAGTTTTTCACTCAAATTGCGGCTCAGCTGGTTGAACGCGTCGATGTCTTGCTCCGTTCCGCTACCCTACCTTTGGCGATCGCGGCTATGGTTGCAAGCTTAGGGCTATTTTTTGTCCAGCATCGGGTAATTCGGCAGCGTTGGCGACAGTGGTTCATGCTGACTTTGCTGCTGTTTTTAGCATTTATGGTCAACGGCATAAATGTGACCCTCAGCTACACGTTTCGCATTATCGACAACGCGCTCAACCAGCGCGAAGCCCCGCTGTTCTGGCAATTTCTGTTTATCTACGCGGGTATTATTCTGCTAGCCGTGCCCGTCATTGCCCTCTATCAATACGCTCGGCTAAAGCTCGCCCTGCACTGGCGCGCCTGGCTGACGCGGCTTTTTCTACAGCGCTACTTTCACGACCGCGCTTACTACGACCTCGACTCCAATGCCGTCAACACCAGAATCGATAATCCTGATCAGCGGATCACTGAGGATATCAAAGCCTTTACTGAAGTGACGCTATCTTTCCTGCTAGATATTCTCGACTCGGTGCTGGCGCTGATCTCCTTCACGGCGGTGCTCTACAGCATTTCCAAGGTGCTTACCCTAGGGCTTCTGGTCTACGCGGGGCTCGGCGCGGCGATCGCTATTCTGGTGGGGCAGCGGCTGATTCGCATCAACTACGACCAGCTGCGGCTGGAGGCTAACTTTCGCTACGGTATGGTGCACGTGCGCGATAACGCCGAGTCCATCGCGTTTTACCAAGGGGAGCGCCTGGAGCAGCAGCAGGTGGACGATCGGCTGCGATCGGTGCTGCATAACTCAAACCTGCTAATCCTCTGGAACTCCATCATTGTGCTGCTGCAGCGGGGATACAACTACTTTACGCGCATCGTTCCTTACACCATCGTTGCGCCGCTGTATCTGATGGGGGAGACAGATTTTGGCACCATTGGTCAGGCCAGCCTTGCCTTCCGCCTTATCCTAGACGCCCTCTCCGTGATTACAAACCGCATTGAAGAGATCGCCAAGTTTGCGGCCAGCATTACGCGCCTAGGGGCATTTTATGAATGTCTGGATTCCCAGGTGAGAGTATCCTCTTATCCTTCAGCCTCGGGAACGCCGCGGCAGGCGAGGCCTCGGCCCGATGCGCTGCCGCCTGATGCGCTATCGCCTAATGCGCTGTCGCCCGATGTACGGCCCAAAAGCAGCATTCAGACTCGCCTTGCCCCGGCCCTCTCTATCGAGAACCTGACGCTGCGCACGCCCAATGCAGAGCAGACCCTAATTGAGCAGCTTACCCTGGGTACCGACGTCAGCGATCGCCTGCTGGTGGTGGGGGCCAGCGGCTGTGGCAAAAGCTCTCTGCTGCGCGCGATCGCAGGGCTGTGGACCAATGGCGACGGTATTATCTTTCGCCCTGAGGTTACTGGTATGCTGTTTCTCCCTCAGCAGCCCTACCTACTGCTGGGTACCCTACGGGATCAGCTCGTCTATCCCAACAGCCCCGCCACGATTGCCGATGACGAGATTCACCGTACCTTGGAGCAGGTAAACCTAGAAGCTTTGCCAGGGCGCGTAGGGGGCCTGAACCTAGAGCGAGACTGGCCCACCATTCTCTCGCTGGGTGAGCAGCAGCGGCTGGCCTTTGCCCGCATTTTGCTCACTCGGCCTAAATACGCCATCTTAGACGAGGCCACCAGCGCGCTAGACGTCAAAAACGAGCGCCATCTCTATCGGCTGCTGACCCATCTGAAGATCAGCTACCTCAGCGTGGGCCATCGCCCGAGCCTAGTGGACTACCACGACAACGTGCTGACCCTAGAGTGGCGGCGCTGGCGGCTCACTGAAGCGAGCTGCTACCTATTTGAAGGCAGTTAACTTGAGGCTATCTCGCCGCGGCTGGTTCAGTAGCGGTTCTTTTGGTTGTCAGACCTGAAGCGCCCTTCGACAAAGCCGCGCTTTCTCAGGTGTTTTGTAGTCCGCCCCGACACGCGCTTGCGCCACATGCGAAAGCTAGAGGCCTTCATCTGCCGCCGCATAATTTCAATTACTTCAGGCTCACGGAGACCAAACTGGAACTCAATGGCCTCAAAGGGCGTCCGGTCTTCCCAGGCCATCTCAATGACGCGGTTGATGGTCTCAGCGTCTAGCGGTTTCATGGGCGTGCTACTCTACGTTCTGCTACTCTGCGTCTGCATTCGGGCCTACGGGTCGGCCGTACCAAGGACTCACCTCCACAACGCCGCTAGGGCGCAGCACGACGCGGAACTGGCCAATAGGCTGCAGCGGGAGGCGATCGCCTTGGGGCAGCTGGGTGAGGTCGAGCAGCGGCGTTTGGGCCACGTACTCTAGAGCCGCGTCGTTGACGTACTTAAAGCCAATAATCGTGCCGTCGCCATTGGTGCCGATGCGGTAGATGAGATCCTCATTGATGCCCTCACTGCCGTCCCAGTCCTGGGAGATGTTTTCCCGCAGCTTGGGCACGATAGCGTCGATCTGGTCGACATCTGACAGCGGCACTGCGTTGGTGAACAGCTCGTCGATGGCCTCTTCGTCTAGATCGTCTGGGCTGGTGCGCTCTATCCCAGCCGCTAGCCGGTTGGGCCTAATTTCGCTGGAATCAGGATCACCATTAGCTGTGCCGTCGGTTTCCCCGCTAGTCTCACCGTCGAGGGTCAAGGCGGAGCCGCCTCGGTCTGCTTCGTCTCGTTCTCGTTCACCTAGAGTCGTCTCGTTCTCAGCTGAGTCCTCCGAGTTCAGCGAACTTGGCTCAACACTCTCTGGCTCAAGTTCGTCTAAATCATCCTCATCTAAGTCGGTGCTGCCTGGGCTACCACCTTCTACCGCGTCAGGGCTACTCGCTGACCCATCTAGCTCTTCAATCACGGGGTCGCGCTCTAGCTCACCGGGGCGAAACTCGGGGGTAGGCACGAAAAACAGGGCGATCGCCGCCGCCGCAAAACCGGAAGTCCCCAAAACCATTGGCACAATGCGCCGCGATACAGGCTCCTGGGGAGCCACGGATCGCCGCGATACGGGCGAGAGTGGCAGCACTAGATCCGGCAGCGTTTGGGCGTCAGCGACCAGCTGATCTACGGCCTCCACGAGGTCAAAAAGCTGCACCGTGGTCAGATCGAGCTGCTGCACCTTGGTCGCGTCAGACATGGTGGCATCAGGCTGATCGCTCTCCAGTACGTCCTTGAAGGGCTGCACAATCAGCCGGTGACGGTCGAGCCCCAGCCGATCGAGGCGGACGCCAGCGCTGACGCTGTCCCGAGGAATGTTGCTCAAAATGCCCTGGGCGTAGGTGCTGACGACCAGCGCTAGCGCCTGCAAGAAGTCTCGTCCGCCCCGCAAAGGCTGGGAATGCCCCGCCACGTGGCACTCAGCGTTGGTCACCATCGACAGCACGGGGCGTCCATCGCCGCCCGCTGTATCGCTAGTCCAGCCCTCGACCACGAGGCGACAGTTGGGTAGGTCGTAGTGACGCTGAATCGTCATGTAATCTCTCCATCGAATAGACTTGCCCACAGGCGCTGCGGTCCAGCAGTACCCGTACAGAAGAGTAGCTGATTTAGCAGATCCAAAGCTAGATGGTTGAGCTTATCGGTGTCTCGATAGGCGACGACGGTAGCTCGCTTTGGATTCATGCGGGCGTGGAAGTGCGCCCTAAACCGCTCTAGATAGTAAGCCAGCCCGAAGTTATGCTCCAGGGAGAGCTGCTTTTCTTGGAGCTGCTGATGGGCCAGCAGCAGTTGACGAATGATGGCCGTCAGCCGCCGGGAGAGGTGACAGGTGATCAGCGTCAGCGCCTTGGCCTCCTGCAGGGTCATCGGCTGGCGCTGACTGCTGCGCCGTAGGGGATTGGTGCTGCGCAGCCGCCACAGGTTGACGCGATCGCCTACGACCGGCTGCAGGTCTAAATCTGCTGCAACTTGCAAAAGCTGCTCTGCCCCCCGTAGATCGAGGGCCTCAACAGCCAGCAGCAGCAGGTCGAGCTGCTGCCGGGCTCGCTTTGGGCAGCCCTGCTCGCTACGGATAGGATCAGATAGAGCCGTGAGCATTACCGGTATGGATTGAACCGACGCGCTAGAAAGTTGCATGCAAATTGTAAGACGTACTGGTATGAACAGACCTTTAGATCGTCTGGGGAGGCAGGCCGGATATCAGGATCTAGCGTTGCCGCATGCCTAGGATTCGACTTTGACCCCGCGCCAAAAGGCAATATACCCTTTAATGTTCTGGGCTGCATCTTTGGGGTCAGGATAGGTCCAGGCGGCGTCTTGGTTAGTCTGCCCGTCTACCACAAGGGTGTAGTAGCTTGCAGTGCCTTTCCAGGGGCAGCTGGTGCGGGTGTCGCTGTCGCGAAAATACGTCTGCTCAATGGAGTCGGGTGGGAAGTAGGCGTTGCCCTCGACCGTCTCGATGCGATCGCTCTCGGCAACAACGGCGCCGTTCCAAATGGCTTTTGGCATGTCTAAAGTCTCGGGTAAACGTTTTCTCGGGTGAACTTTTTTAGGGCTGAAGCACGCGCCAGAGGTTCTAGGTGATCCGGCCTTAGGTGCTCAAGCTTCAGGCGCTTCAAGAGGGCAGCTCAGCCGCGATTGCGGTGAACGCGATGGGCCACGCAGCCTATAATATAGCTGGCGAAAAAGCAGTAGACGCGCAATATTACTGTCTGCTCAGTAGTTTATTCTAGCGCCTGGTCCCGTAGCATAGACGAAAGCGGCGTTAACCCCACCTTGAGCCATGAACCAACCGTCTACCGTCACCCGAGCTCGCAGCCCAGTCGACTACAGTCACGTCCAGGCGCTACCTAGTCTCTGGAAACTGGCGGCAGAAAAATTTGGCTCCGCCGTGGCGCTGCATGCGCCCCACCAAAAGCCAGAAGTGCGGCTAACCTTTGCTGAGGTATATCAATCTATTCGCGCATTTGCAGCGGGGCTGCAGTCGTTGGGCGTGCAGCCGGGGGACCGGGTAGCGCTGTTCTCCGATAACTCACCCCAGTGGTTTGTGGCGGACCAGGGGGTGATGCTGGCGGGGGGCGTCAACGCCGTGCGCAGCTCCCAGGCCGATCGCGAGGAGCTGCTGTATATCTACGACCACAGCGGCAGCAGCGGGCTGATTGTAGAGTCGGCGGCGGCGCTCAAGCGCCTGCAGGAAGCTTGGGGGGAGCGATCGCTGCCCTTTGTTGTCCTGCTGTCGGATGAGGAGCCTCCGGAAGGCCCGGTCAGAACTCTCAACTATGGGCAGATGCTAGCGCTGGGCAAAGCGGCTCAGCTCACGCCCGCCAACCGCTCCGGCGACGACATGGCCACCTTAATCTATACGTCTGGGACCAGCGGCCGCCCCAAGGGGGTAATGCTCAGCCACAGTAATCTGCTCTATCAGGTGAATACGGTGCCCTACGTGGTGACGCCTCAAGTGGGTGAGCGGGTGCTCAGCATTTTGCCCAGCTGGCACTCCTACGAGCGCACCTTCGAATATTTTGTGCTCTCCCAGGGCTGCACCCAGATCTACACCAGCATCCGCCACATTAAGCAGGACTTCAAGCGCTACAGTCCGCAGTACATGGTGGGGGTGCCTCGCATTTGGGAGTCAATCTATGAGGGGGTGCAAAAGCAGTTCCGCGAGCAGCCCGCCAGCAAGCAGCGGCTGGTGCAGTTTTTCATGGATGCGAGCGAGCGCTACGTCAAAGCAAAGCGTACCGCTGGCGGCCTGGACCTGGACAATGCCCTACCGTCCCCTGGTCAAAAAGCCCAGGCCGCTCTTGCCGCCGCTGCCCTCTATCCCCTGCATCGGCTGGGCGATCGCCTGGTGTACGGCAAGGTACGGGAGGCGGTGGGGGGCCAAGTTGGCTACCTGGTCAGCGGCGGCGGCTCCCTAGCTAAGCACCTGGACCTATTCTACGAAATCATTGGCGTAGAGCTGCTGCAGGGCTATGGCCTCACCGAGACCTCACCGATTACCAACGTCCGCCGTCCGGGGCGAAACTTTCGCGGCACGTCTGGCCCGCCCCTGGCGCGCACGGAGATTCGCATCGTAGACCCCGAGACGCGGCAGCCCGTCCCCTCAGGTCAGCAGGGCCTAATTCTGATTCGTGGACCGCAGGTGATGCAGGGCTATTATCAAAACCCTGAGGCGACGGCCAAGGCGATTGATACCGACGGCTGGTTTGACAGCGGCGATCTGGGCTGGATGACTGAGGCGGGAGATCTGACTATTACCGGACGGGCTAAGGACACCATCGTGCTTACCAGCGGCGAGAACGTCGAGCCCCAGCCTATCGAAGACGCCTGCATCCGCAGCCCATACATCGACCAAATGATGGTCGTTGGGCAGGACCAAAAAGCCTTGGGGGCGCTGATTGTGCCTAATTTAGATGCGCTGCAAAAGTGGGCTAAAGGGCAGCAGAAACGCCTCACTGTGCCAGAAGACTGCCGCTTGCCGGGTCACGATGCGCCGTGGGGAGACGACGGGGAAAGCGCCGAGCTGGAACTGACGGACGAAGCGGTACAGTCACTGCTGCGCCAGGAGCTCAACCGCGAGGTCAAAAACCGCCCTGGCTACCGCCCGGACGACCGCATTGGCCCTTTTGAAATTTTGATGGAGCCCTTCACCGTCGAGAACCATATGCTAACCCAAACCCTCAAGGTTCGCCGCCCTGCCGTAATGGATCGATATAGCGGTATGATCGACAAGATGTTTAATTGACCCACTGTTTTAAGCTAGAGCGCTGGCGGCGGCGTTCAGCTGGCTACGGCGTCTAAGACGTATCGCCGCAGAGGCTTTACGGTCGAACTCCCCTGAAATTACGGTTGAGCCACCGGCTTCCCCGTAGCGCTCTATGCAACAGCGCCTTGTGCGGTAGCTCCTGCCAACGGGCTCTGTGCGATAGATATAAAGATTTAGCCAGCGATCGCGGTCTGAGATGACATCTATCGCGGGTTAAACTAAAACGGATTGTGGGTCAAATTTCGTCAGGTTCCTCATAGACTTAAAGATATACGGCAAAACGCTATGGATTTATCGTCACAGTTAATGCTTAAGCGCCCGGTCAACATTAAAGTTGTCGTGACGCCCCGCTGGAAAGAAGAGGTGCAAAAGCAGCTTCAGACCCAGGTAAACCGGCTCGATGGCCAGCTTCAGCAGCTTGAAACTCAGGCTCAGCGGGCGATCGCCGAGCTGCAGAAGCAGGGTGACGCCGCCGCCCCACAGATTGACAACGTCCAAAATCAGCTCAACGCCAAGAAGGGCGAAATTCTGCAGAAGAAGAACCAAATGCTTCAGCAGCTTCAGCAGATTCAGATGCTAGAGATGGATCAAGAGGTCGGCCAGGGCCAGATCGACAGCTTCTTTTCTGTGGAGAAGGGCGACAACCTGGTTCAAAAGATGCAGGTGGAAATTCTTCTGCGCGACGGCGTTGTCGAAGACATTCGCGGCGAACTTTAGGGGCGCTACTCTGGGCGCGCTACTCTGGGCGCGCTACTCTGGGGACGTCACTCTGGGGGCGCTACTCTGGGCGCGATAACCTGGGCGCGCTGCTTTAGGCGCGCTGTTCTGGGCTCACTTTCACTGATTTACTATTGAACATAGCCAAATGATCCACGAAGTATTTATGCCTGCCCTGAGCTCTACCATGACGGAGGGCAAAATTGTGTCTTGGCAAAAGTCGGCTGGGGACAAGGTTGAAAAAGGGGAGACCGTTCTCGTCGTGGAGTCAGACAAAGCCGACATGGACGTCGAGGCCTTTTACGAAGGATATTTGGCCACTGTCCTTGTAGAGGCTGATCAGGTGGCTCCGGTGGGGTCGGTCATTGGTCTGATTGCAGAAACTGAAGCTGAAATTGAGACCGCGAAGCAGTCGGCAGCGAGCGCGCCTGCTGCCGCGAGCGAAGCGCCTGCTGCTTCTAGCCAGGCTGCTAGTACTGCGACAGCCGCTCCCGCATCGAATTCCAGCGCCCCGGCTGAGACGGCTGCCCCGAATGCCGCCTCCAACGGTCGCGTCATTGCCTCTCCCCGGGCTAAAAAGCTGGCAAAAGAGTTTAAGGTCGATCTGAGCAATCTAACCGGCAGCGGGCCCCACGGGCGAATCGTGGCCGCTGATGTAGAGTCTGCCGCCGGCACGGCTTCTCAGCCAGCTCAGTCGGCTCGACCCGCTGCGCCCGCGACCCTGCCGGCTCCGGTACCCAGTAAGACCTCGGCTGCTCCGGCTCCTGCGCCCGCCGCCGCTGCTGCCCCGCTGCCTGGTCAGGTAACCGCGTTCAATACGCTGCAGCAGGCGGTAAACCGCAACATGATCGCTAGCCTCCAGGTGCCGGTATTCCGGGTAGGCTACACAATTACCACCGACGCCCTCGACGCCCTCTACAAGCAGATCAAGCCCAAGGGCGTCACCATGACGGCCCTGCTCGCTAAGGCGATCGCCGTCACCCTGCAAAAGCACCCGGTACTCAACGCCGCCTACAGCGACGCGGGGGTCCAGTATCACCCCGACATCAACGTCTCGGTGGCGGTGGCTATGCCCGACGGTGGGCTAATCACGCCAGTGCTGCAGCAGGCTGACCAGATGGATATCTACAGCCTGTCGCGCACCTGGAAAGACCTCGTGGCGCGATCGCGCTCTAAACAGCTGCAGCCGGACGAGTACAGCACGGGCAGCTTTACGATTTCGAACTTAGGCATGTTTGGCGTGGATCGCTTTGACGCGATTTTGCCGCCGGGCCAAGGGGCGATTTTGGCGGTGGGGGCGTCCCGCCCGCAGCTGGTGGCGATGGACAATGGCCTGATGGGCGTGCGGCGGCAGATGCAGGTGAATATCACCTGCGACCATCGGATTATCTATGGGGCAAACGCGGCGGCGTTCCTGCAGGATTTGGCGAAGCTGATTGAGCGTGATGTCCAGTCGCTGACGCTGTAGGCTGATGTCTTAGTTGAGCGCTAGGCTCAAAACTCCGGATATTGGGGCGGGCTCGCCCCGACGCGATGGGTCACCTTCGGAAACCTGCCCTTGCCGGCCTTGGGCTGAGTATCTTTGACCCTAATCGCGTGCCACCAGTCATCGCCAAAGTCAAACCAGTAGCCAAACGCTTCCCCCACCGAGAGATTCAAGCTGTTGAGTGTGGTTGTTTCTACATATCCCGCGAGCTCATCGTCATCAAGACCTCCAAATGGCGATCGCAGGCCGTACCGTCTCGCGGCAGGGTCGTGGGGGCCGCGCCCGCCTACCTGGAACTCATGCAGATGCTCTTCCTCGCGGTCAAACGCTTTAAAGAGGATGTCGTGAAGGGCTTTTAGGGTCTGGCTTCCTTTAATCTGAATGGTGCGGCTAACTTCGGGATTCTCCTCTATGAAGTCTTCCGTGAGGAGCCCGTCTATGATCCTAACGTCGAGGACGTAGAGGGTATCGGCAGAGCGTGCTGTCCCAGAAGCCCGCTGATCAGAGGCTTCCGCGCCTTTTCCAGATGTCTCGGTGCGGTGGCTTTCCCCCTGTTGCGAAGCTTGTGCTCGGCTTGATACTTGGGGAATGAGCCCTGCTTCAGCCAGCCGCTCTTGCACCTCGGGCGGGGCAGAGCGGGCGTCGATAATCATGCCGGTGGGTGAAGAAATCAGCCAGGCCAAGGGATTTTGGTCCATCAAGCTGGGCAGACACCAGTCGGGGTCCATCTGATGCATATTTAACGCATCCCGCACCTGCTTTGATTTAGACTGGCCGGTGCTAGCGCTGACGCCAAATGCCGCATAGAGATCTCCCGCACTCATGTGGGGATTTTGGGATGGGTCATACAAAAAATTCACCATGCCAAGAGCGTGGGTAATGCCGCAGGCCCAGCTCTTGGCTTTACCTTTCGCCAGCGGTGAAGGCCGCTTGCGGCACAGCGCAGCCGTCGCCTGCCGAATGAGCGCAGCGTAGTCTTCGTTGAGATACTGCTGAGCAAAGGTATTGGTAATCGTGGTGATGCTGTCGAACTTCTCCTGCATCGCCTTCGGAACAGCTTCAGATTTAGTCTGCTTTGCCATGGTGCTGCCCCCACGCACACTGTTTTCAATATCTCAGTTTAGCTGACTCATTCGTAGCTCTCAATGGCGACGCTATGCCAAGGTCGCTGCTCCGCCTCAAGCTAATTTAGAACCGCTGGGCTGGGCGTACTGGGTGCTAGCGGCCTGGGCTGCAGCGCGAAGCTGCTCTAGCAAAGCAGGGCGCTGGTCATATAGCCGCTTTAGAGGGCGAGGCGGGCACCGCTTTAGCGCATAGGCCGCCAAAACAGGCAGAGCAATGGTGCTGTCGGTATAGCAGACGACGCTGTTGGGCAGCTCCTCGGGGTCAAGCTTGCCCCAGCTCACCGCCTCGCTCGGCGTCGCCCCGGATAGCCCGCCGGTGTCAGGCCGGGCGTCGGTGATTTGAATAAAGTAGTCGTGGCCTCGCTCCTCTAGGCCCAGCACCTCGTGGAGGTGGGGCTGGGTCTGGAGGAGAAAGTTCTTAGGGCTGCCGCCGCCCAGAATCAGGGCGGCACTTTTGCCTTGATTCTGGGGGCCTCTTTCCCCCCCCCTTGCTCCATAGGCGATCGCAGCCGTTTCGTTGACGTCTATGGAAGGATTGAGCACCAGCTGACTCCCTGAGAGGGCAAGCGCCGCGACGTTCATGCCGATGGAGCTATCGCCAGGGGAAGAGGTGTAGATGGGAACGCCGCAATGGTAGGCCATAGACAGCAGGCAGGCGTGCTCGGCTTCGCGCTGCTTCTCAACTTGGGCGATCGCCTCTCCTAGCCGGTAATGAAGCTCGGCGGTGCCCATCTGGGTCTGAAAGCACGGGGCTCTGAGGATGGTGCGAATAAAGGCATCGGTCTCCAACAGCACCGTGTAGTCAAACACGATGTCGTAGATGCGAATGCTGCCCTCAGTCCGCAGCTTGACGTCGTCCATGTGGGGCCGCCCCTGGCGCAGCGCGTGCCCTAGGCCGTAGTGCAAATCGTGGTAGAGGTTGGCCCCCGTACTGATGATGTAGTCGATGAGGCCGGCTTGCATCAGGGGAGCGAGCACCGAGGTGCCGAAGCCAGCCGGCGTCAGCGCTCCAGAGAGACTCAGACCCACAGTGACATTGGGCTGCAGCACCCGCTGATGGAGGAGGTGACAGATCTCTCGCAGCCGCGCTGAATTGTAGGCTGTGAAGTAGTGGTCGACCAAGTCTTCGAAGGATGTGTCAGCGGTCAGGGGAACGGGTGAGATTTTGGGGCGCTTTGCCTCGGGCATGGTGTTTGATTCCTTAACAGCTGATACGGTCTGCTCAAAGGCCATAGGGGGAGGGCTGGCGCGAAATAATGGCGCAAACGCTGCTCACGCGCCACGGGTGGGTGCATCACTCTGACAGGTCCACTTTTTTGTTGATATGCTGGTAGAAGTGGACCCCAATGAGCTGCGTGTCTTTTTTGACGGAGTGGCCGGTAAATCCGTAAATATACTGACTAGTATATACAGGCTAGCTCTCGCTGCCCGCTCACGCTCTGCCCGGCTCTGGCATCTCAGCGTATGGCCACAGCGCTATAGTCGCACCTTTGGGCCTACTATCCTACAAAGCTTTTAGCGCTCTTGCCCAGCAGCATAGGGTAGAACGCCCCGACAAGAGCGTCCTTCTGCATAAGCGATCGCAATCTAGTGCCCCACCTACCATGGCTGTTCACGATAACAACTGGTTTTCAATCGCGCTGTCTATCCGCCAGCGTCTTGCCTTACCGCGAATGCTTCATCGCTTACCTAAGGTTACCCAACGCTGGCGAGCGCTTAGCCTTATTGGTGCAGCTAGCCTGGCCGCGGCCAGCATCTACGCGGTCAGCCGCCCCTGCGTCGTTGGCAGCTGCGACATCATCACTCAAGAGCGGGCCGCGGACCGCGCCTATGAGCTGCTGCATCCTACGGCAACGTTCGAGGAGGTGACCAATGCCTATGACCTTCTGCTGGCGGCGATTGTAGATCTCAGCCATATTCCGTTTTGGTCTGCTCACCACGACGACGCCCAGTCCCGACTACAGACTTACGCCAGTCAGGCCGACGCTTTAGCTAATTTGGTGTCAGCGCTGCGCCACGGTCAAGCGGCTGCTCTGGCGAGCCAAAACGCGCCCCATCCCCTCAGCACTTGGCAGAAAATTGACCAAGGTTGGCAAGCTGCGATCGCTGACCTTGAGCGGGTACCTGCAGGGGCGGCTGGATATGGGGTAGCGCAGCGCAAGCTCCAGGAATACCAGCAGAATCATGCTGCAATCGGCCAGCGCATTGCCCTAGAGCGAGAGGCTCAGCGCAAAGTTGCCGAAGCGCGGCAGGCGGCGAAACTGGCAGAGTCTCGCGCCGTCCGCGCCCGGTCCCCTGAAGATTGGCGGCACGTCGGTGTGACTTGGCAGGTCGTGCTCAATCGGCTGGCACAGGTCGATTCCCACACCATGGCCTACGCCGAGGCGCAGCAGCTCGACGTACTTTATCGGCCTCGTCGCCAGCTAGCTGACGAGCACCGGCGCCAAGAGCAGCAGTCTATTGCGGTCTATCAACAGGCCAGGGCGCTGGCGCAGCAGGCTCAGGATTTTGAGCAGCAGGGCCAGTGGTCCCTGGCCGTGGCACGCTGGACAGAAGCCCTCCAGCAAGTGAAACAAGTACCCACTGAGACGGTCTATCACGATCAGGCCCAGCCGCTGACGCGGGCCTACGCCAAATCTCTACAGCGATCGCAGCAAGGCCTACAGATCTCGACCGCCCTACAGCAGGCTCAGACAGATCTCGATCGGGCCTGTCAGCAGTCGGCGCTGTGTCAATATTCGGCGGCCCGCGATTCAGTGCAAGTCTGGGTTTCAGACAGTCAAGGCTCGGCAGTAGTTCAAGCTATGCAGGCCCGCGATACCGTCGGCGCAGGCCGCGGAATTGATAAATCTACGCAGTATCTCGTCCAGTCGATGGCTACCCTAGGGACATCGCTTCAGGTTCCGGTGGAGTTTTACGACGGGGCGGGTCTGCTGATTGGTACCTACCGTCCCGACGCCGCTAGCTACAGCGTTCCAGAGCAGCCCGAATCGGCGCTGGCCTGGCTCGCCCAATAGCCTTAGGGCGTCTGCCCTAAGAACCCTGCAGATGCCCTAAGAACAATGCGTCAGCATGGTCAAATCTCCGCTGATCTATACAGTGAACAGCGGTCCATGGTACGACAGTAGTAAACTTCGCTTGTGAGACGTGCAAACAATTCCTCCCCTCGATCTAACCCAGCAGTATCAGCAAATCGGCGATCAGGTTAATCAGGCTGTTCTAGATGTACTCGCTTCCGGTCAGTACATTAAAGGTCCGGTGGTCAAGCAGTTTGAGACCCAGTTCGCCCACTATATTGGCACGTCAGACTGTGTCGCCTGTAATTCTGGAACCGACGCGCTCTATCTAGCGCTGCGGGTCTTTGACGTTGGCCCGGGCGATGAAGTGATCACCTCGCCTTTTACCTTCATCGCTACGGCGGAGATGATCAGCGCCGTGGGGGCGACGCCGGTCTTTGTCGATGTCGATGACCACACTTTTAACCTCGACCTAGGCCAGCTCGAGACTGCGATCACTGACCGTACCCGGGCCATCATTCCCGTACACCTGTTTGGTCAGCCTACCGATATGTCTAGGCTGATGGCGATCGCCAGACGGCGCAACCTAGCGGTAATCGAGGACTGTGCCCAGGCGGTAGGGGCACAGTGGAAGGGGGAAACGGTGGGCAGCATTGGTGACGTAGGCTGCTTTAGCTTCTACCCGACGAAGAATTTGGGGGCTTGCGGCGATGGCGGCGCTATCACGACAAACAGTAGCGATATTGCCGCTAAGATTAGGGTCCTTAGCGATCACGGTCGCACGGGCACCTATTACCACGAGGCCGTAGGCGTCAACAGCCGCCTAGACAGCATTCAGGCCGCTATTTTGCTGGTGAAGCTGCAGCACCTAGACCAGTGGAATGTCCAGCGTCGCGCCGTGGCTGAGCGCTATTCTCAGCAGCTTCAGGTGGTGCCTGATATTGTGGTGCCTCTTCCCATACCCGGGGGATACAGCGTTTGGCACCAGTACACGCTGCGCGTGCTTGGGGTGGACCCGTCGGTGCCGGACACAAAACCGCCGCGCGATCGCCTCAAGCTAGCCCTAGAGCAGCAGGGTATCAAAACGATGGTGTACTATCCCGTTCCGCTCAACCAGCAGCCCGTCTACGCCCAGTCCGCCCCAGCCTCTATGCCCACTGCCCAGCGGCTGGCTCAAGAGGTGCTGTCTTTGCCCCTGTTTCCGGAGCTGTCGCCAGAGCAGCAGCTGCGGGTCGTCCACGGCATTAAGGACGTGATGCCATCCATTGCGGCCAAGCCGCCCCGCCCCTAACCCAGCAGCCGGCGGCGTTGAGCACTGAGGCTTGATGAGGCTCGACTCAACTTTAGTCTGAGATTTGGGGATTTTTAGATGCATTACGTTGCCATGGCGCAGTCAAGAGTGTTACATTTTTAATATAAATATTGACAATTCAAGGCCTATTCTGGCTGTGCCACACTGCTTTGGACTTAGGGCAATGCTTTAGCGTTCTGAGCCGCGTGTGCGCCTGACTGCATAAGCTTTCTGATAGAGAATTTCCGGATTTCCCGCTATCTTGCTTGAAATGGCCCAATCTAAAATACCGCTTGAAAATTCGTGGTAGATTAAGCAATGGTTCATCTGGAACTTTTTTCAGTTCTCGTGTAGGCTCTGTGCCTATGCAGTACGTGGGTTTCAGCACGCAGGTTTTCCATTTTGGGTCTATGCCTCTTGAAAGCAGCGGCTGCGCGGGCAGACTAAAGTGGGACGGACGTTTTTAGTTGAAAGAAGCTACAGACTAAAGATTTGGTATTCCCTAAATTTTGCACCCCAAGATCCATTGACGTTGGCCGCCTTTATCAACCTGCTGTCGAACCGCTGCGCCATAGCCCCTATCGGCATTGGTATCTTTTCAGTTTCGCCCTGGCCGCTGGCTTGCCTAGCGCTAGCCTATTTTCTTGCCTAGCTTAAATCCTGGAGGTATTTCGATCATGTCCGTACGCCTATATGTGGGCAACTTGCCCAAAGATCTCGAGCGTCAAGACCTAGAAGCCGTTTTCTCAGAGTATGGAGACGCGGCGTCTACGAAGCTAATCACCGATCGCAAGACGGGTAAGTGCCGCGGCTTTGCCTTTGTAACGGTGCAGGACGACGAGCAGGCCAACCAAATCATCGAGAAGTTCAACGGCCATGACCTCCAGGGAAGCGAGCTCAAAATTGAAGTCGCTCAACCCCGCGCCAAGGGCAAGGAAGAGAGTGCTGCTGGAGCGCCTAACACCTCGAAGCGCAACAAAAGCGCTAGTAATAAGGGCCGTAAGGGCGGCAGTGCCACTACCTCGACTACCGAGGCGAGCCAGCCCGATCCACGTTGGGCTCAGGAGCTTGAAAGGCTAAAAGAGCTGCTCGCGGCCCAGACAACAAACTCTTAACTTGACCTCGATCCAGGCTCGATCGGCGACTGAGATGGGTTGAAAAATCGCTGCTCCAGGGCCGCGATCGCTGGGCAGGGCCGCTGCTGCTCTAGGTGCTCCGGGCGCTTCCAGTTGAAGGGGGCGCTCTGGGCTGCAGAAAGCCACAGCAGCCGTCGCGCCCGAGTCATGGCGACGTAAAGTAGACGATACTCCTCTGATACCTTCTGGGCTGCAGCCTCGCGCCAGGCCTGGCCGAGGTCAGGAATCTTGCTCTGCTGATGGGCGATCGCCCTGAGCTGGGCGCGGGCAGCTTCTGCCGGATTGAGCTGACCCAAAAAGCGCAGCTGTGCGGGCACCCAAGACTGACCCGGCAGCGTTTTTTCATGTAAGAGCGGTAAAAATACCAGGTCCCAGTCCAGCCCTTTGGCTCGGTGCATGGTCATGATGGTAATTTGGCGGGGCCGGCGATACATTGCATCGAGGTCATCCACCTCAACGGGCTCGAAATCTTCCGCATCGATTAGACCCTCTAAGCGCTCGACTAGACTAGGCGCTTCGATCTGGGCTAGTCGAGCGGCTAGCTTGTCGGCGGTGGCGAGGTCGGCGGGCGAATAGTGCAGAGCCAGGGCTAAGAAGGGAATGAGCTGGTAGGTGGGTAGCTCCAGCTGCGCCCTCAAGAGGCTAGCGCAGTAGCGCTGCGCTCGGGCGACGGCGGCAGGCGGCGCAGCCTTGAGTGGACTGGGGTAGAGAAATTGCTCTGGCAAGGCGGCCAGCTGGTCGACCGCTAGGGTAGGAATCAAGCGGCGCTGAGCCAGTAGGCTCAGCGCCGCCGTTAAGTGGTCGGAGGAGTGGGGGCGCTCAAGAAACCGCAGCAGGGCCAGCATTTCTTGAGGTACCGCTGAGCGTCGCTGGCGATCGCCCGCATCGTAGATGGCGATGCCTTGACCAATGAGGTCGGTAGAGAGGCCGTAGGTCTGGGGATTGCGCAGCACCTGGGCCACAAAGGCCGCCTGACGGTTTTGCCGCACCAGCACCGCGGCCCGCCAGCTGCCCTGCTGGGTCAGCTGTTCTGAGGCGATCGCAGCCATGCGCTCTAGGGCGTCATAGATGGTTTCGGGGCGGTAGATTTCAAGGCCGCCGAGCACTGGGGGCGGGTTGGCTTCGGGCTGAGGATCGCCCTTGGGCACGGGTTGAATGCGCTGGGGACGAAACGGCAGCTCGCTGGGGTAGGTGCGATTAGCCCAATCCACCAGGAAGTTGGCCGCCTGCAAAATAATCGGGGTACTGCGCCCCGCCTGGGTCATTTCTGTCAGGCTGCCTTCGCTGGCGCACTGCTCACAAAACCGGCGAAAGAAGATTGGGTCGGCGGGGGTAAAGGTGGAGTTTATGGCCTGGTTGGGATCGCCCACGCGCACCAGGTCGGGCCCGCGGTAGTTTGATTCAGATGACTCTCCAGATGATCCTCTAGAGAGCACGTCCAATAGAGCGGCCTGTAGCGGAGAGGAATCTTGGGCTTCGTCTTCGAAGATGCCGTAGATTTGGGATTGCCACAGCTGGCGGGCTGAGGCGTCCTGCAGAACTTTAAGCGCCGCTAGAATAATGTCGTCGTAGTCGAACAGCTGCCGGTCGCGCCGCAGCCGCTGGTACTGATCGTAAAGCCCCGCGGCCACCTCGACAAATTGATAGGGCGCTTGGGCCTCGATTTTTGGGTCGCACCTTTGCGCCGCCACCATGCGCCGCAAATCATCTGGCAAGAGCCCTGAGCTTTTCGCCTCGTGAATTACCACCTGGGCCAGCCGGGGCAGCACATCGGTGCGCAGCACCGACTGCCGCCGCAGCCCCTCGGTCTCCTCCCCGTCAAAGTTCTGACCCTCGATCAGCTGGCGGTAGCTGGCGGGGCTGGCTGCAATCCAGCGCTCCACCGCGTTACGGATGAGGTAGTGGTTTTGATTGGGGGCGCTAAGGCGGGTGTGGGCGGGGTCAATTCCCGACAGCTCAGGGTGGCGGGTGGCGATCGCGTAGGCTAAGCCGTGCAGCGTGTAGACCGCAAAGCCCACCGGCGGCACCGACAAAATTTGTAGGTAGTGACGCACCTTGGCCTTGAGGCTCGCCACCGCCGAGCGGGTGAAGGTGACGAGCAAAAGCTGCCTCGGCGTCCCGCTCTCTGGGTTCGCTTGGGCATTGCGGGCGATGGCTAGGGCGGCGGCGATCGCCATGCCGGTAGACTTGCCGGACCCCGGCACGGCAGAGACGGCCAGAGTGCCGCCCCGCCAGTCCGCCATCGGCTTTTGGCCGGCTCTAAGCTGCGATCGCAGGCGAGCGGCGGCTTCGCCAAGGGCATTGGGGTCTACGGAAGCATTGGATAGGGCCATGGTGCAATTTTAGTGCGGGTGCGGGTTATTTGTTCCCAGAGCCAGGATGGCTCGCCCTTAGCGGTGTCCGCCCTAAAAATATCCTGCGCTATGGAGCAGCGATAAAAACAAGAATCCATATTAGTATGGGGCAGATATAGACCCACGATGCCCATGTATGACCACATCACGCCGCCGTCTGAGGGAAAGCCTATCCAGTTTGTAGACGGCAAGCCCCAGGTGCCCGACACGCCTATCGTGCCCTTTATTCGCGGCGATGGTACGGGCGTAGACATCTGGCCGGCTACCCAGCACGTGCTCGATGCGGCGGTGAAGGCAGCCTACGGCGGCGATCGCCATATTGTGTGGTTTAAGATTTATGCCGGAGACGAGGCCTGCGAGGTCTACGGTCAGTATCAGTACCTCCCCGAGGATACGCTGACGGCGATTCGGGAGTACGGCATTGCCATTAAAGGCCCACTGACCACGCCAGTGGGCGGCGGCATTCGCTCCTTAAACGTGGCCCTGCGGCAGATCAACGACCTCTACGCTTGCGTACGCCCCTGCAAGTATTATTCTGGCACCCCCTCCCCCCACCGCAACCCGCAAAAGCTAGACGTGATCGTCTACCGGGAGAACACCGAGGATATCTATTTGGGCATCGAGTGGAAGCAGGGCAGCGAGCAGGGTGATCGCCTCATCCAGCTGCTGAACACCGATCTGATTCCCGCGACGCCGGAGCACGGCAAGAAGCAAATTCCCCTAGACTCGGGAATCGGCATCAAGCCCATCAGTAAGTCTGGGTCCCAGCGGCTCGTGCGGCGGGCCATTCAGAACGCGCTGCGGCTCCCCCCAAATAAGCAGATGGTGACCCTGGTCCACAAGGGCAACATTATGAAGTACACGGAGGGTGCGTTTCGCGACTGGGGCTATGAGCTGGCCACCGAAGAATTCCGAAACGACTGCGTGACGGAGCTGGAGTCTTGGGTGCTGAGCAACGCCGACGCTAACCCAGACCTGACCATCGAGGAGAACGCCCGCCGCGTGGAGCCGGGCTACGATTCGCTGACGCCAGAGAAGAAGGCCCAGGCCTGCGAACAGGTGAAGACCATTCTCGAATCCATCGGCGATACCCACGGCAAGGGCCAGTGGAAGGCGAAGGTGATGATCAACGACCGGATTGCCGACAGCATTTTCCAGCAGATTCAAACCCGCCCGGACGAGTATTCGATTTTGGCGACCATGAACCTCAACGGGGACTACTTGTCCGACGCCGCCGCAGCGATTGTGGGTGGCCTGGGCATGGGGCCAGGGGCTAACATTGGCGATCGCTGCGCGGTGTTTGAGGCCACCCACGGTACAGCCCCCAAGCACGCCGGGCTAGACCGCATCAACCCCGGCTCGCTGATTTTGTCGGGGGCGATGATGCTGGAGTTTATGGGCTGGCAGGAGGCCGCCGATCTGGTGAAGAGGGGGGTGAGCGGGGCGATCGCCAGTCAGGAGGTGACCTACGATTTGGCCAGGCTGATGGAGCCACCGGTGGAGCCGCTAAAGTGCTCGGAGTTTGCGGCGGCGATCGTTCGACATTTTGAGGATTAGGTGACACGCGGCGCTAGCTGCATCGCGCTTCGTAAGGACATCTGCGATACAAGAATGACGCCAAATCCTAGCTACTATGGCACAATGAAGCTGAATTTCAGCAACCCCTACTTTGCACAATGCTGACTCAAATCGTTCGTCCCCTGGTTCGCACCCAGATTCAGACTCTCGCCAACTCAAAGGCGGCTGGAAACAAGCTGGGCACCACAATATCACGCTGGCTGGGATACTTAGGCGTTCAGGCTGAGGTTAGGCAGCTGCAGGCCGAGGGGAACCGCATTCAGGTTTCGCTTTCCGTTAAAAAGCCGGAGCAGTGCAGCGAAGACGAATGGAAGCGGATTTTAGAGAACCTCAATACCCTAGAGTCGGATTACTCTACTGGGGTCGAGCTGACGTATCAGACGATGGATGCATCGCAGCAGCGTAAGGCATCCCGGCTTTTGGCCCACATCATTCAGGTGGGAAATCCCGACGCCCTTCAGGAGTGGGATGTTTTGCAAGCGCAGCTCTCCAGTCTGCCGATGGACGCCGAACTGCTGAAAAACATTCAGTCCGCGCTCAAAGTGCCCCAAATTCTTGAGTCTCTGCTTGAGGGCCTAGAGCCCGATGTGGCGACCTTCGTGCTTTCGAGGGCCATTGTAATAGCGCTTATAGATAGAAAAATTACCGTAGGCGAGGACAGCGCGCTGAAAAGCATCTATTCAGCGCTAGAAAACTCCGGCGTTGGTCCCGCTTCCGCTAATTAGCGGAAGCGCTGGGATTTTGGGCGTCGTCAGGTTTGGTATACCAGTAGGCCCAGGCGATCAGCACAAATTGAAACGGCAGCCGCACCGCCTGAAACCAGGGTGAATCTGGGATGCCGTTTAGGTGGATGTGATTCACCGCCATATTGATGTTGGCCGGATATACCGCGATGAACAGCAGCACTAGACCCCAGGCGGCAAGCTGCCGCAGTGGGGACAGCAGCAGCACCCCTAGCGCGATTTCAATGATGCCGCTGATATAGACCAGCGCCGCTGGGTAAGGCAAAAAGCCCGGCACAATTTTCACAAAGGGCTCCGTCGCCGCAAAATGCAGCACCCCGGCCACCACTATGCACATTGCGAGGATGCCCCGCAGTGTATCCTTATTTTCCTGAATCAAATTCATAGGGATTTACGTCATGTAATCTACGTCGTCTGAAAAATCTACCGTTTAGAAAATTTACGATGCATGCCAAAGCGCACAGCTGTGTTTCTACAGTTGACCAAATTCAAGCTCGCTGTTGAAACTGTCTAACTGCTGAAATTTCCTAATTTCTAAAATTTACTCTCCGACGCGGTGCAGTTTCTCATCGGTGCAAACTTTTTGCAGCGGCCTATCCCAAGCGTCCACTGGGACATGCGGCAGCAGCGCTTCTGCAAAAACGATGCCTACCGTCGGCACCCGTCCCCAGTCGGGCCTCGCGAGCAGCCGGTCGTAAAAACCGCCGCCGTATCCCAGCCGACATCCCCGAATATCGCAGGCGATCGCGGGCACCAAAATCAAATCTACCTCAGCCGCCTCGATTTTGGGCATATTGGAGCAAGGTTCGGCAATACCGTAGCGATTAGTCTCTAGAGCGTCCCCAGAAGACCAGGCGTACCAGTGTAGGGCCTTCCCTGCACATCGGGGAAATCCCCAGCGGCAGTCGAGGCCGCTCGCCGGGTCAAACAGAGGGCTGAGGTCCGGCTCTTGGCGGATGCTAAAGTAGGCGAGCACGGTCTTGGGCGGCGCGGCAAGCAGCCCTGACGACCTAAGCTGATGACAGAGGCGATCGCTCTTCTGCCGCCACTGGGTTCTAGACAAGCTGCAGCGCTGGGCGAGTAGGCGCTGACGCAGCTCTTTTTTATCCAATTGAGACACTTTGGTGAGGCGTTTACATCGAATAATAGCAGCGTAGCTATACTAAAAGCCTGGCAATTCGCTCCCTTAAAAGCAGCTAGTTTTTCTTAAATGTGTATTTTGCTTGAATTGCATGAAGTTAATAGCGCCCATGGTTGATTAACCCGCCTACTGAAACCCCCAACTTTGCCCTATGTCGAGTCGTTAACCGCATGGGCCGGCGACAGCGCTAGGGGAGAGGACCAGTGATGTTGGCTGCTACGGCTGAGTCAGATTATGCATGAACTTCTTGCCGGCAGTAGCTTTAAGAAGCGCACTACGATTTTCGTTTAGGAGGCTAGGCGTATGCAGTAGTTTTTAAGCGTTTCCCGCCATAGATTACTCTTGTTGAAGAAGACATATGCTTTTTAAGTAGACCCTTTCAGCAGGCTGCTTAAGTAGACTGTTCCTTCATCTAATCTTTACCACAAGAACTCGAGAAATCCTCTAGAATTCAGTCGGGCTTTTGAAATTATTACGGCTGTAGGCTAAGCGTAGAGGCGTCCAAATCGCCTTGGCATCTACCGCAAGCCACAAACTTCACCGCCATATCAGGGAACCCATTTTTACTGCACTTAGCAAAAAAGATTATGACTTCTACAGATGCGCTCAACGGTTCAGCCACGGCTCAGGCCTCGGCCACAGCTCAAGCCTCGGCCACAGCTCAACCCATAGACAGCCCCGTTTTCCTAATCGGCGCAGAGCGTTCGGGAACAACGCTGCTCCGCCTAATGCTAGATGGGCACTGTGAAATCGCCTGGTCCCACGAATTTGAGTACGCCGTCGACCAGATTTCAGACGCCGGGGACTTGCCTGATTTAGAGAGATATTACGACTGGCTAGAAACGCACCGCATCTTTCTGGCCAATAAGTTCACCGTGGATAAAGCCTTGAGCTACCGCGAATTGATGACGAGCTTTCTGCAGCAGAAGCGCGATCGCCACGGCAAGTCTGTTATCGGCGCCACGGTTCATCGACATTTCGACCGCCTGCTAACCCTTTGGCCCAACGCCAAGCTGATCTACATTCTACGAGACGGTCGCGATGTCGCCCGCTCGGTTATCGGCATGGGCTGGGCTGGAAACGTTTGGTCGAGCGCGCGGCGATGGATTGAGGTCGAGCGCGATTGGCAGCGCATTAAGTCTACCCTGCCCGCTGAGCAGTGGGTTGAGCTGCGCTACGAAGATTTAATTGAGCATCCTGAGCAGGAGCTGAGCCGACTGTGTGAATTTGTTGGCTTGCCCTACGACCCCGATATGATGAGCTACACCGAACGGACGAGCTACAGCTATCCCGATCCCAAGCGGATTCAGCAGTGGCGGAAGAAGCTCTCAAAGCGACAAATTCAGATGGTAGAGTCGCGTACTGCGGATATCTTGGTCCGCCGCGGCTACGAGCTGAGCGGGCTGCCGCCCCTAAAAGTGACGCCGCGTCTACAGCAATATTTACGGCTGCAGAGCTGGGGATATCGCGCCATGTACAGGCTGCAGGGCTACGGACTAAACCTATTTGTGTCTGACTTCCTCGCGCGTAAGCTGGGGCTAAAGGCCTGGCAAAAGCAGGTGCAGCGCACAATCAACCAGCGGCAGACGGAGCGGCTGAACCTGATGGGCGGGACGGGCAGCGCTAAGGATCGGCAGGCGAAGCGACATGCGGAGCTAAGCAAAACCGATAAAGCCTGATTGAGGCGAGAGCAGACGGCTGCGGCTAGGGTCCACTAGGCTAAGGGTCCACTAAAGGTCAGATCGGGGGGGCATAGCGCTTGGGCCGGGCTAGCTGGCTCGCGATCGCTCAATAATTTCCGGCAGAATCACCCCCACCTGGTTGTTGAAAATCTCCATATTGTTGCGATCCTTATTATCAAAGCTGGCCCTAAACATCTCCGGGGCCTGGGGCCAATTTTCGGCCCGGTAGACCGCCGAGGCATTGGGCTGGCGCTTGTTGAGCAACTGCGTCACCCCCAGCAGCTCATCATCGGTGCTCAAGATAGGCAAACACAGCAGACTGCAGGTGCGGTAGTGGGTTTTGGCGTCGGTTTCGCGGGCCATCGCTGACTGCGGGTGGTCGTAGAGATCGAAAGGAATGTTGACGCCCTGCCGCGTTTGGGCCACCAGCCCCACAAAGCCTTCGCCAATCGGAATTTTAGTCTCTAGCCAGCTTTGGTCCGACTGCTGAATTTTAGTCCACAGCTCTTGGGTCTGCGGATTGAGCAGCCATAGGGACGTGCGATCGGCGTTGGTCAGGGTCTTGAGGGCCTTCATAACGTTTTGAATTAGCTCTTCCGCATTGCCGCTGCTCTGGCTAACAAAGCTGATGGCGCGGTAGAGCGGGTCAAGCTCCCGCCGCTGCTCTTGAATGGTGAGAATCTCTCGGTGGAAAGAGCGGAACGCCTGCAGCACCGGCAGCAGATTTTCGGTGGACTGCTGCAGGAGGGCCGCGTCGGACTGGCTGAATCCGGCGGCGTTGGCGGTGCGGGTCACCTGCAGGTCGAAGTTGGGGTCAAGCTTATCGAAGCTGCGCACCACCCCGATAATCTGGCCCTGGTGGTCGACGATGGGAAACAGCGCCAGGCTCTGGAAGCGATGGAGCTGCTTTATGCTGACGCCTTTGCAGATCAGCGGGTCGCGAAAGCGATAGGGCTGCTGGGCCACCTGTACCGCTTTAGACTCTGAGACTTTTCGCGCTATCCCTAATGTAGAGGAGATGCGAAACTCGCTGGCGTTGAGGTCTCCCTCTTCCAGGTTCAAGGACCAAAGATCGTCGCCCTCAAGGTCGAGCAAAAATACCGTCGTATGGGCGGCCCGCAGCAGCTTGCTGATGGACTGGCTGATGAAGTTCAGCATGTTGTAAAGAGCGTTGTAGAGTGCCTCTTCACTCTGATCGGTAACGGCATTGCTGAGCACCGCCAGCGCGTTGTAAATGGCCTCCTTGGGCTTCGCCTGGGAAATATACTTCAGGGTTTCGTGGCTTTTAACAAACTGCAGGATCACCCCCACACGCTGATTAAATACCTGCATGGCCTGCTGGTCGTTCTTGTCAAAGCTGGTTTTGAAGTGGTCAGGTACCCTAGGCCAGTCGGTTTTCCGGTAAGGGGGGTGGTCGCCGGGCTTACACTTATTGACCAGCTGGGTGACGCCGATGAGATCGTTGTCGGGGCTGATGATAGGCATGCACAGCAGGCTACAGGTGCGGTAGCGGGTTTGCTTGTCGGTATGCTTGGCGTTACCGGCGCTGGGGTGGTTGTAGAGGTCGTAGGGGATGTTGATGGGCTCTCGGGTTTGGGCCACGGTTCCCGCAAAGCCTATACCCATGGCGCAGCGGACTTCTCCTTTCCCCGGAATTTCGGTCCACAGGTCGCCGCGATCGCGATCGACCAGCCACAGGGTGCTGCGGTCGGCGTTCATGAGCTTTTTCGCTGAGTCCATCACCCGCTGCAAGATCGCTTTAGTGTCGAGGCTGATCTGGTCGATGGAGCTGGTGGCCTCCACGAGGGCCGCCGTGGCCCGCAGCTTTTTGATCACCGCGTAGCAAGATTGGCAGCTCTCTAAGATACGTCGAATGGGCACTAGGCATTTAGATAAGCGCTCTAGATCCAGCCGCGTGAAGCCCTTAGGGGCGGCGGTGGCGGTGCTGCTGTAGGCGGTCTGCAGCTTGTTGAGCAGCTGGATCACCGCCACCACCTGCTTCTCTCGATTGAGGATAGGCAGGGCCAAGATATTGTGGGTGCGGTAGCCGTAGGTTTGGTCATATACCTTGACCCGGTCGGCGCGGGGGTCGTCATAAATATTGTTGGGAATGTGGATGGGGGCTTTGGTCTCAGCGACCCGACCGGCAATGCCCTCACCCATCTGCAGCTGGATGTCGAGAAATTCCCCCCGGTCGTTTTCGGCCACCAGTGAGCACAGCTCAGTACGCTCTTGATTGACCAAGAAGATGCTCACCCGGTCAGCGCTCAGCAGCGCCCCAACCTTGGCGGCCACGTCCCTCAGGGTTTCGTAGAGAATGCGGGCCGAGGCCTGGTCGTCCGCATCGTCATCGATGCTCGACAGGATGCGCACTTGGGAAAGCAGCAGCTTGCGCTCTAGCTGCAGCAGCAGTTTACGAAACTCCGCTTCATTCGACGCTAGCCCTGAGTGCAGCTTTTTGAGTACGCCATCGACCCAGTCGGCGTTAAAGATGGTGGCGTAGATGCGGTTGTGTACCTCCAGCATCTCCCCCTGCTGCTGGGCCAGTTCGAGCCGCTGGAGCTCTTGCTGCTCGTGGGAGGCCGTATAGGTCAGCTCACCGCGATGGATGAGCGTCCGGTAGAGCTTTAGCAGCTTAATATGGCTAGGGCGGGGGCGGACTAAGTAGTCGCGGATGTCGCGAATAAATTCAAGCTCGGAGCTGGTGTCCCAAACCAGTACGACGCGATAGCGGACAAACTCCTCAACCCAATCCGCCTCCGAGCCGGGGGGCGGCACATCTGGCGCTTTGAGCAGCAGCTCACACAGCCGCCGGGTCAGCAGCGGCTGGCCGCCGGTCCAGGTTAGCAGGGCTCTCAAGAGACTGCGGTGGTTCTGAAACCGCTCCTTGAACGCCTGGGGAATCAGGGCGCTGAGATTGGATGATACGGGCTGGAGCTTGATAGCAGACATCGGTTATGTCTCCTTTCGCGATCGCGGGTCGCTGGGCTACGAAATCGATAACGATTTGGATCGTTCGCGTGATCCAATTATTGCATTCACCCTGAGTTCCCTAAATGTTAGCGGATGACGCCGTTCCAAATGACCCGTGGCCTGGGGACGACCGGCGAGTAGGGCAAGTTGGCTGGGCCAATTTGGGTCTCCTCATCCAGCACCCTCACCACCTGATTGTGAATTGCCTCTGCCTGCTCGGGGGAGTTGCCGATGCTGGTAAGCCCTAGCTTACCAAACTCGCTCAGGCAGCCCATTAGATGAAACGCCGTCCCCGTCTCCGTGGCGCTGTTAAAGTGCAGCCGATGGTGGGCGATGATCTCCATCAGGTCGCTGGGCAAGAGGCCCCGGTAAGAGGGCTTTTGCAGGTTGTCCGAGGCGATGTAGTACTTTGGGTTACCCTCCTGATCGAAGAACATGCCGGTGCCCGGGTCGTAATGCCCGTTAGTGAGCAGCTTCATGGTCATGAAGGGGTGGGTTGTGCCGCCCTTGCGCAGGTTGATTTCGATGGCCTGCAGGTCCCAGCTGGCGACGGCGCTAGCGGGACCGGGCCGCCGCACGGCGATCACATCGACGCTGTAGCGCTCCACGGCCCCTTTGGCCGCCAAGCACTGCCCCACCCGATAGCCCCACTCTTGAAGCGGCTGGCGGTAGGCGGCGTCGGCGGGGAAGCGGCAGCCGAGGAAAATCTGACCGTCGGGGCCACCCAAAATTTGGTCGTGGGTAGAGAGAATTTCGACTTTGCCTGACGGGGTAATGCGGCCCTGGACGCTGGGCGATCGCTTTTCCTTCCCCTCAACGAAGGCTTCGGCGATCGCGCCCAATTCGGCAATCCGGCGGCTAAAGTTACTCCAGGTTTCAGAAGGGGCCTGAAAGCTGAGGTGATGGAACCGGTCACCGATAGCTGCTGCGCGCGCGCTGTGGGCCGCTTGGTCAGGTGCCACTTCAGCTAGGGGCCCTAGGTCCAATAGGGCATTGCCCTCCCCGGAAAAGCCCTCATTGAGCTTGATGACAATCCGCTTCAGGTGAGGCTGACGCTCCCAAAGCCGGGCGGTGGTGGCCGCTAGGTCTTCAGGGGTGTGCACCAGCGCGCTGCCGTCAGGGTGAGTGATGTCGCAGTCAGCAAAAATTTCGCGGCTGCCGGCTTTAGTACCCCAGTACAGCAGGTCTGGGGCCAGCCCTAGCAGCGGCACGTCTAGCTGCAGAGCTAGGTTTTGCTCAAAATGGGTGGCGTTATAGCAGGTCATGTAGGACCTGCCGGGGCGTAAGAACTGCCGGATGCGCTCTACCAGTCGGGGACGCTCTAGGATTTTCTCGGTCAGGCACTTGAGGGAGGCGTCGTAGGTGCTCAGCATCAGCAGGCGACTGCGGGCCTGGGAGATCGGTACGCCGGGTAAGAGCTGTAGATAATAGTCAATTACGTTGGGGTGGACCGGCTGGGAAGTGACATAGATGAGGCGCGTCTGGGGATTTCGCAGGCGGATGAAAGAGAATAGCAGCCGCTCTTCGTAATGATGAAAACCCTCGATTTTCTTGAGCTCCCGCTGGTCCAAGCTGAGGGAGGGCACCACCAAAATGTCGTAGGCCTCGCGGTCGAAGGCGTCAATCGGCTGCCAGCACGCCTGAAGCTGATCTTGAAGCTGCCTAAATCGCTCTTGGTCGCTCGCGGCGTGCTGAGCCGAAGGAGAGGTGATCGACATAGGGTAGCTCCAGTTTAGGCAGGGCAGCAGGCACTTAGCCTACCGGAAGGGACAAGGCTGGCCGAGGTGTAGCCTCTGCCGCCACTTCATCTGATGATAGGGGTGAGACGCCCGCCAGGTCTAGGATCTGAGGAATTAAATCCTCGCGTCGCACCGCCATCAGGTGTACGCCCTGACAAATCTGCCGCGCGGCCTGTACCTGCTCGGCGGCAATGCGTAGGCCTTCGTCAAGCGGGGTTTTGGCCTGCTCTAAGCGATCAATAGTGGCCTCGGGAATCTGCACGCCGGGGACGCAGCGGTTGATGAAGCGGGCGTTTTTGGCCGACTTAAGCAGAAAGATACCGGCGAGCACCGGCCTACCGCCGCCCGCCGCGATCTGGGTCATGAAGGCCTCTAGGCGATCGAAGTCGGAAATAAGCTGGCTCTGAAAAAACTGCGCCCCCGCCTCTAGCTTGCGCTCAAAGCGGCGCTGTAGCCCTGACCAGCTGCGGCACTGTGGGTCTACGGCGGCTCCGGCAAGCAGGCTGGTCGCGCCGTCGGTGAGGGGCTTGTCGTTGTCGTCTACGCCGCTGTTGAGGCGCTCGATCAAGGTCAGCAGCCGCACTGACTCAAGGTCAAAAACGCTCTTTGCTTTGGGGTGATCGCCCGCCTTAACCGGGTCGCCCGTCAGGGCCAGCACATTGCGGATGCCCAAGGCCTGAGCGCCCATCAGATCGGCCTGGAGAGCAATGCGATTGCGATCGCGGCAGGCCACCTGGTAAATCGGCTCAACCCCCTGCTGCTGCAGGAGGGCGGAGGCCACTAGAGACGACATACGCAGCACGGCCCGGCTCCCATCGGTAATATTGACCGCGTGGACCCGGTTCTGGAGCTTTTGGGCCATGTGGAGCATGTGGGTTGGGTCGCTGCCTTTGGGGGGCATGACCTCAGCCGTAATCAAGAATTCTCCGCGCGCTATGGCGTGACGAAAGCGATTCGCTGGCCGCGCTGGGGCGTATTGAGATGGCGTTGGGGACGACGTGGCGCGTGAATCTGACATTGACGAAGGGGTAACAAAGAATGCAGTTGAAGGGATCAAAAAGGGCACGCGATGCCGCATGCCCCAATAAATGAGTGTGTCGTCGATGCTTTAGCCGACGCGCTTAGCTCGCCTTGTAGAAGGTGACGCTGCGATCTTTAGTGGCCCAGAAGACGTTGTGAATCTTTTCGAGGGCGTCCATCAGCTCGCTGCAGTGCTCGGGGCTGACCTCAACCTTGCAGGCGGAGCAGAGCTTGGCTGCCTTCCAAAAGGTGTCGTGCAGGTCGGGGTACTTTTCTAGGTGAACCGGCTTAAAGTAGTCGGTCCACAGAATGAGAATCTCATCCTTAGTGATTTGGGCCTGCTCTTCTTTGACTGCAACGTAGCGAGACACGGTATTTTCGTAAGCCGCCATCGCTTTGGCGTCGCCAGAGGCGGGAGGCGTCAGGTCCAGGATCTTCTTGGTCATGTTGACCACAGCCTCAGCGGCGATTCGGGCACCTGCCGGGTCATAAACGCCGCAGGGGCCATCGCAGTGCGCGTGAACGGCTTCGGCGGGGAACCAAGCTTTAATTTGGGATGCGATTGTTTTCAGCATAACCATGAGTTATTTGATGTTTAAACAGCGTGAAGAATGGGCGTCTATTGGATCGGCCACGCACAACCATCCTATCTCATATTCCCCCTTAGGGAGCGGCCAGAGCGGATAGGCCGGCGGGCTACAGGCCCCGCTTAGCCTCCTGGGCCACCTGCTCAATGTCGTCCTGAGAGAGGGTTTGTAGCGAGGCTTGGGCCTCCTCACCGCCGATTTGCCCTAGGGCCTGAGCCACGCGGTGGCGAATCTGCCAGTCGGTGCTATCAACGTAGGCCTTGAGGCAGGGCACAGCCCGGGGGTCCTTAAGCTCCCCTAGCGCGCCAATGGCGACGGTGCGGATCAGCTCGTTTTGCCCTTCAAGCGCCGCTACTAGAATATCGTAGCCCCGAGGGTCCCCGAGCTCCCCGAGCGCCGCCACGATGCTAAATTTGACCAGCCATTCTTCACTCTGCTGGTATAGGGCTTCCATCGCCTCGAACGCCTCGGTGAGCTTTAGCGCGCCGACCGAATCGGCGGCGGCGGCGCGTACGTCCATATCGCTATCCCGCAGGAGCGCCTGCTCGAGAATTTCTCGGGATTTGTCGCGGTTGTGTTGACCGACGGAAGAGAGCTGGCTGACGGCCGCGTAGCGCACGCGAGGGTTGACGTCATCAATCGCCCGCTGCAGGAGCTCGAAAGCCTGGGGCGCGTCGAGGTAGCGGATCTGGTTGACCGCGCTGAGGCGATCGCCGTAGTCCTCTGACGCTAGCCGCTCTTCCACCGATTTAAATGTTACGTCCATCGCGTTGTTAAACCCCACCTACCGTATCGTCATTACTGGACTTGCTGCACTGGACTTGCTGCACTGGATTTGCTGCACTGGACTTGCTGCCTTACTTACCGCGCTGCCTGCTGCGCTAAGTTCGTCACGCCTCGTCTTGATGGGAGGCCATGTATCGAATCACATCTCCCCGGGTGATCACACCGACCACCTTCGAACCACCGCCAGACGAATCCACCACAATCAGCCTAGAGACCTCCTTGCGGTGCATAAGCCGGGCCGCATCCCGCAGCGACTCCTCTGGGGAAACCGTGGTCATTTTGTCCGTCATGGCATCCTTAACCTGCTGCCCTAGGGCTTTGTGGAGGTCTCGCTCATAGTTAGCGGGATTTTCGAGATAGATGACGCTGTCGAGGAGCATGATGTAGGGCGGCATGTCGACGCCGCTCTCCTGCCACATCAGCTCCGCTTCTGAGATGACGCCCAGCAGGTGGCTTGATTCGTCAACCACGGGAATGCCGCTAATGCTGCGCTTCGCCATCGTCTCGATGGCGCTACTCAAGGGCGTATCAGGCTTGACCGTAATAGGGTCCGCGGTCATTACCTCACGAACCGTTGTTTGAGTTGGAATAATCATTGTCACCAGCGGCCCCGATTGAGCTGTAACGTCAATTGTACGGATATGTGAGGCTACGCTGAGAGGCTGTCACAGATTTGTTACAAAGATGACAGTCTGCCCGGGGGGGCTTGCCAAGGAAGCTGTCAAACCAGCGGACAGAGAAGCTGCCGGACTAGACTAGGAAGCCCCGGCCAATGTCGGTACAGCAAATATACTGACTTGTTAGGACATTTGCGCGCCCAGCTGCCTACGAAACGTCAAGGCTCTAGGTCCATCGTTTTGGGTCCATCGTTTTGGCCCAGGCGATAGGGCCAACGCAATAAGCTAAGACCGATAGACTAATATAGCCTTGGCCCTATTGCTTAAGAGCCTATTGTTTAAGAGCCTATTGCTTAAGATCAAAGCTTTTGGCTACGTCACGCAGCCTGAACGGCTCAAAGCCCAAGCGTTGCGTCGTCGATAGGGGGTGCGATCGCCCTACAGCATATAGGATAGCCGCTATTTTAGTACATCTGTCAGTACACCAATGCCACTAATTGATGCCGTCGGCTGGGTCTGCGTCTGCGATCGCCGCTTGCTGTGCGTTCGCTCCCGCGGCAAGGACGCCTTCTACCTGCCTGGGGGGAAGCGAGAGCCCGGAGAGAGCGATTGGGAAGCCCTGTCGCGAGAAGTTTGCGAGGAGGTGAAAGTTAGCCTACAGCGCGACGATTTTGAGTTTTTTGGCATCTACCACGGCCCTGCCCACGGCTACTCGACCGGTCGTAAGGTCGAGATCATCTGCTACACGGCCAGCTATGAGGGCACGCCGACGCCTAGCCGCGAAATTGAGCGAATGGGCTGGTTTGTGCACCGCGATCGCCACTGCTGCGCGGTGCTAACCAAGCAGATACTGGACGAGCTTTACCTCAAAGATCGGATTGACTGACCGCTGGCCTATTCACGCCGGTCCATATCACGCCGGTCTATTCGCACCGGTCTATTCGCTGAACACCAGGTCTCCGGGGCTGACCTCGTAGGCCTGCTGAGCCCGGGCGATCGCCTGCCGAGTGGCGTCGTTTAAAACGCCGTCCACGGGGCCATCATAAAATCCTCGGTCCTGTAGCCGGGCCTGAATGGCGCGAATATCTTCGGGGGAGAGCTCCACCCTTACCGGCAGCACGATGGCGGTTTGGGTGGGCACAATGGGGCTAGCAGGCTGAATCTGACCTGAACTGCGGGGGGCAGAAGGGGCCGTAACCCTCTGGGCGGCGGGCGTCGCGGCGGGGGCGGCAGGCGTCCGGTCTGCGGCGGGGGCGGCAGGCGTATCAGTAGCGCGGTCAATCGCCGCAATGGTGTTGGGGCCTGCGACGCCGTCGGCGGCTAGGTTATTTTCGGCTTGAAATTGGGAAACTGCTGTCTCAGTGCGCGGCCCATAGCTGCCGTCAATCGGTCCGTCGTAGAACCCTAGGGCCGTCAAGCGCCGCTGCAGCTCGGTGACGGCTTCTCCGACCTCGCTGCGCTCGAGCAAGCCGTCGGTAGGGTCGGTGGCACGCTCCTGACTGTCCTCAGGGACGCTGGACTGGCTGGACTCGCCGAGGGCGGCTTCTGTGGTGGCTCCAACAATACCGTCGGCGGTTAGACCGCGATCGCTTTGAAAGCGAATCACGGCGGCCTCGGTTAGCGCGCCAAAGAAACCAGTGACGGGTCCGTCATAGAACCCCAATGTCGTCAGTCGCTCTTGAAGCTCAGTGACCTGCGGCCCTTGTGCGTCCCGCTGCAGCAGGCCATCTGTGGTGCTACCGCTATCCCGCAGGGCATCCGCCGTCGAGGCCCCAACGATGCCATCGCTGGCTAAGCCCTGATCTTGCTGAAAGCGGATGACCGCCGCTTCGGTCAGCTCCCCAAAAAAACCGCTGACGGGGCCGTCGTAGTACCCCAGCTCACCCAAGCGTCGCTGCAGTTCGGACACAAGCTCGCCTGTACTGCCCCGCTCAACGACGGCTGCTTCCTGCGCCAGGATAAGCTCCCTCGAGGCCCCAGGCTCGGAAGTGGCTGAGGCTGGGGCGGCGACTGACTTGCCCGCGCCAGCGGCAAAGACACCGCCAAATACGCTGCTAATCAGCAGCCCTGCTATGGCCTGCTTCAGGATGCGGTTGGGTTGAGGTTGAGAAATCGTCATGGATCAGCACCAAGGTGTGAAATGGGCACGAGGAGCGAGCTTGAAATAATATTCGTAGGCAGCCCCAAAGCATCGGGAAAAGTTTGAGCATGGGAAAGGATTTGAGCGATCTTCGCCTACTTAATCGCTTTAGAAGAATTTCGCCAGGCTAAACTGCTGCGTTCACTCAGTACTGTACTATCCCTAGACGGCGGTATTGCGTAACCGATAGGGCAATAAAAAAACAGTCCCCTGTGGGACTGCTTTCGTCTAGCGACGCGAAGCTTAAAACGGGCCTAGAGATAGTGGTCAATTGCCAGAGCGGCTGCCGTTGCCACACCGGTAATGGCCAGACCCGTCAGCGGACTTTGACCTTGACTAACCGCTAGGGTCGTGATCACGCCTGCCCCTAGCGCCGCCGTAATTGCCGCTGTCCACCAGTCTTTTTGAGTATTTTTGTTGTACATGGGTTTGATATCGCGCCTGTGCAAACGCAAACATGAAGTTTTAGTATTGCTCACGCTATCACAATCGCCGAAATCATCCCGAAGATAGCGGGCGCTCCGCAACTAAAATTCTCAATTTAGTTAGATAAGTTAATAGTCTCGGCCATCGATGCACGCGCTGTCGCGCGCCCACTAGCGCGCCCCTTGAGCAGTAAGGGCGCTGCTTGTTAAGGACCCAACCCTATATCATCCGGTAGGCCTATTTTCAGCCCGCATCACTCAACGCGCTCGGTGTTGCCCGCCTTGACCCAGCCCACCACCTCACTGCCCAAGAGCTGCACCTCCACCCATTCGCCGTCTTGGCTCTCGCTGAGTATGGTGACCTCTTCGTTGTAGTCGATGCCGCCCAGCTGAGTGGTAGAGACGCTGGGGCCCTGCCGCAAAATGAGGCCGATGGGCTGCACGACGCGGGCCCGATAGGCGTTGGGATTCTCCTCTAGGTCTACCTCTGGTTGGTCAGCGGGTGGGGCTTCCGGCGCTGGCTGGTCTGGCTGACCAGCGTCTGGCTGGGCCGCAGCGTCGATCTGTTCGGGGGGGGGAGCGACCGGCGTTTCCTCAGGCGGCGCTTCCTCAGAAAACGTGGGTCGGGGCGGCAGCGCCGTTAGCCGCGTCATAAAGTAGCGGGCGGCGATCGCCCCTGCGCCTGCCAGCAGCCCAACGGCCAGGCAAGCGCCCAGCAGTCCCTGAAGTAATCTCAGCATTACTCCGGCATCCTCCGGTATTTACGATGGGCAATGCCCTTTAGGGTACTACAGGCGCGGGTTGAATGACACGCGCGAGGCCAGACGCGCCCGGCCCGAGGCGGCCCAGGCCTGAAGCGCCTGAATTTGCTCCTGGGCCGTGCGCGCTAGGGGTACGATTTGGCTAGCCGCCTCCAGGACGTCTTCGGTGATGAAATCTCGCTCTTGGCTGAAGGCCGTATGCATAGCCTCGATGATAATTTGCTCAATTTCAGCCCCAGAGAAGTCAGGGGTTTCATAGGCCAGCCGGGCAATGTCGTAGCTTTTAATATTGTGGGGACGCAGCCGCGCCAGGTGCACCTTGAAGATGGCCTGACGCTCGTCCTGGTTGGGCAGACCCACAAAGAAAATTTCGTCGAAGCGCCCGCGCCTCAGCATCTCGGGCGGCAGAGCCTGGACGTTGTTGGCCGTTGCCACCACGAATACTGGGGAGGTCTTCTCAGACAGCCAGGTGATAAAGGTGCTAAATACCCGGCCCGTGGTGCCCGAGTCACCCCGCCCGTCAGCTCCGGCAAAAGCCTTGTCGATTTCGTCAATCCAAAGGATGCAGGGGGCCATGGCTTCCGAGAGCTGCACCATCTGCCGCGTTCGGGACTCAGACTCGCCGACCAGTCCAGCAAACAGCCGCCCTACGTCGAGCCGCAGCAGGGGAAGATGCCAGTGGTGGGCGATCGCCTTTGCGGTCAAAGACTTACCCGTACCCTGGATACCCACCAGTAAGAGACCTCGGGGGTGGGGAAGCCCGTACTGCCGCGCCCGCTCTGAGAAGGCGCTACCCCGTCTGAGCAGCCACTCCTTCAGATTATCCAGGCCGCCGATGTCGGAGATGTTCTCCTGGGCGGGATAAAAGTCTAAAATCTGAGTCTGCTGAATGGTCTGGCGCTTTTCTTCCAGCACCAGATCCACGTCCTCGGGACGCAGCTCGCCGTGGGTAGCGACGGCGCGGGCAATCGTGCGGCGGATGCGCTCCATCGATAACCCCTGACAGGATCGCACCAGCTCGTCAATATCTTGGTCTTTCAGCCCGCTGGCGGTGCCGTCGAGTAGCTGCACCAGGGCGTGGCGAATTTCCTGCAGGCCAGGTAGCGGAAACTCTAGCACGGTAATCAAATCCGCTAGCTCTGCCGGAATTTGGATCTGCGGCGCTAAAATTACCAAATTCTTGGGCTGTGATTTGAGCCGGCGGGCCAGGTTGCGCAGCTTGCGGGCCACGGATACGTCTTCAAGAAAGCGGTGAAAGTCCCGCAGTATGAAGATAGCCGGAGCCGAAGCAGGCAGCTTCTCCACCAGCTCTAGGGACTGCAGCGGGTTGCGGCGGCCGAAGCCCTCGTCGGTAGGGTTACCCTGGTAGCCCTCTACAAAGTCCCAGGTGTGAATGCCGCGGGAGGTCCGCTCGGCCACGGCTGCGATCGCTGATTCGGCACGCTCTTCCTCGAGGGTAGACAGATAGAGTACGGGATAGCGGGCCCGCAGGAGCAGCTCAAAATCGTGGCTAAAGCCCATGGCGAATCAGGCAACCTCTAGAGACGACATCTAATTGAGCAGGTTCTCTTTGAATTTCTCTAAAGTCGCCCAGCGGCTGTCCACTGGGTTGGCGGACGAGGCAGCCCAGTCGATGCCGCCGCAGTCAACGTCACACAGCTTTCGCTGCGGAATCGCTAGGCACAGCTGCTCATAAATCCAGTCGTCTGGGTGAAAGTGGCCCATGGGCGTTAGCGTCTCTACTAGATCATCCATCGATAGCTCCCGCTCGGGCTCAGGTTCTGAGGCGGCAGGCGCTTCGAGCCAAATGATTTCAGAAGGCGCTATGGTGAGCCGATAGTTGTAGTTGTTGAGGCAGCGATCGCAGATGAGGGTAACGATGGTCTCGGCGCTGCCCTGTACCTGCAGGAAGTTGCCGCCGTGGGTGACCTGAATGGCAGCCTGAACCGGCGTCAGCGTCTCTAGGTTGGGCAAGCGCTCATGGAGGTGCACCTCTGCGGCTTTGCTTGGGGCCTTGAGCAGGCTCGGAATATAGATGGGCTTCATTCGGACTCCTCTCGCCGCTTGACCACGAGGCGTCGATCGGGCTCTCGCCCCTGACTTTCGGTCTCTAGATCTTCGTAGTCTTTCATCAAGGTGTGGACCTGCCGCCGCTCTGCTGACGATAGAGCGGGAATCTCGTAGTTTTCTCCGGTATCGCGCACGCGCTGCGCCGCTTCTTTAGCAATGGCCTCTAGCTCCACCTGTCGCCGGGCTCGATAGCCATTCAGCTCGATGGTGTAGGCGCACTGCTCGTCGGGAGCACTGTCCATATTCAGCGTCGTGTTAGCCAAGTACTGCATAGCGTCTAGGGCGTGACCTTGGTTGCCCAGGAGCTGATGCGTTTGGGCCTCGGACAAGGCCCCACCGTCGATGATGAGCCAGCAGCTGCCTTCGCTCTCCAACAGCGACAGGTCTGCATCGACTTGAGCAGGCATACCGGCGAGAGACAGCAGCTGCTCTAGCCACTGCTGCCCCCGATGGGTTTGGCTCGTTGTCTGATTTGCCATAGCTGACCTCTAGTTGCCCTTCACCATCCCAGCTAGCAGCCATCAAGCCAACAGCTGTAAAAGAAAAAACTAAAGCGAGTAGATTTCCGTGCCGGTCAGTTTGGGCGATCCTGGGGGCGATCGCCTACTTCTGAGCCGCTTTGGACTGCCCCGCATTAGGCTGCCCTGTTTTAGACTGAGCGGCCTTTGTCTTTGCCTTTGCCTGCTTCGATTTGCGCTTCGATTTGCTTTCGGGCTTGGCGGGCTTAGTCTCCTCGTCCTTCTTGGCGCGACCGGGCTCAAACGGAAGCGCTTCGCGATTGTCGGCGGCAGTAGTCTCATCTAGAATCTTCTGCAGGTTCTCCGGCAGCGGCTCCTTCGAGAGAATAAAGGTCTGAGCCGTCTGAAAGACGTTGGCAATCACCATATACATCAGTACGCCAGCCGGCAGCGGGAAAAACAGGAACATACCGGAAAACAGGACAGGCGTGATCTTATTTACGGTGTCCTGCTGAGGGTTGCCCGAGCTGCCGCCGCTGCCCGAAAGCAGTTGGTTGACGTAGAGGCTG
>JBHJHD010000045.1:0-8801 GCA_050331115.1 Elainellaceae cyanobacterium | reverse complement strand
GGCTGGAACAGGGCGTCAATGCTGATGCGGGTGCCCTGGCCGCTCTGCTGCTCCTGGGGGGCCACCAGCGTCACATTGTGGCCCGCCTCCACTAGGGCGTCAAACATCACCTCGATGCCCTCCGACTCAAAGCCGTCGTCGTTCACCAGTAGAATGTCTAGCGGCTCGGCTGCTTCCAGCAGGCTGTCGTCGTCCACGGTGTAGGGGGTTTCGAGGACGGGCAGCACCGCCGGGGTGGTGTCAAAGTCTAGCGCAAAGGCCAGCACCTGGGTGAACTGGTCCTCTGCGTTGAAGTTGTTGTCGCTGACCACAACTAGGGACTGGCGACCGTCTTCTAGCACGGGGCCAAGGGCCAGGGCCTCCAGGTTGTCGGGGGCGATGCCCAGGTCCGCCTCAATGTCGAGAATCTCGCGCTTGGTGACGGCGGGGTCGATCTCGAAGGGGCCAGGGGGGAGGATTTCGCCCTCGTCTTCTAGCTCGTCTTCGCGGAACAGGTTGTCCAGGCCGCTGACGTCTAGGGCTCCCTGGGTATTCACCTCAAACAGCTTCACGGTGTTGCCCTGCCCTACAGAGAAGGCGCGCTCTAGGGCCAGCAGGGTGCCGTTGTTGTCCACCGCCAGCAGCTCTACTAGGCCGTTGGTGGCGAAGCCGTCTGCCGGGATGGGCTCTTCAGGCACCGCGTCCACCGGATAGACGAACTCGGCGGCAACCTCGCCCGTGGCCAGGTCGTACTTGAGGATGCGGGACAGACTCTCGTCTTCAAGCCCCGCAGCCGGACCGTCCTGGAACAGGGCGTTCTCGGTGGCGGTGTAGAGGCTCCGCTGGTCTGGGGTAATGGTGAGGCTCTCGAAGGCCAGGTTGTTGCGGATGCCGCTGGTTTGATCCCCAGTGGTTTGATTATTGGTGGGCAGGTAGGCCGCAGGAACGGGCAGGCTGCTGATTTGCTCCCCGGTGAGGGAGAACTGGTCCACAAACGGGTCGATGAGGGCGTTGGCGTCACCCTCGGAGGCGATGTAGAGGGTGCCCAGGCTGCTGAAGGCGATGCCTTCGGGGTCCACGCTAGCTTCAGGGAAGGGGTTGCCGGTTTCGTCTAGCAGGGTGGTGACGTCGGTGAAGGCCACGTCGCCCGCGTCCAGGCTGCCGTCGCTGAGGTCGATGATGGTGGTGTAGAAGCGGGCCGGGTTGATCTGGCTGCGATCGTCCGACAGGGCGTAGTAGACGTCGCGGTTAGGGTCGTAGGCCAGACCCGACAGGCCACCCACTTCGGTGTCTTCAAAGGTAAAGCCGGTTTCAAACTGCACCTCGCCCAAGAAGTCGATGCCGTCTACGCTGAGGCGATTCTGCGCCGGGGCCGTGCCGGTAAGAGCCAGGTCTGCATACACCAGCCGGTGGTCTGAGGTAGGGAAGGGGAAGTCGCCGTTAAGTCGCGCAAACAGCGGGTCTTCGGCGGGGAGCCAGAAGACGCCCGCCTCGGTGATGGTGGTATCGGTGGAGGGCAGCACATAGTCAACCCGCAGGTTGCCAGGGCCGAAGGGGTCTTCGCCGAAGTCGGCGGTGTCCAGCGCCGGGTCGCCCAGCTGGTCATCGTTGTTGGCGTTTTGGCGCTCAGCCGCGTCGATGCCGCCCTGGCTCGCGGGAGAGACGGAAATATTCACCCGAGGGTTGAAGAGCAGCTGCTGGGCTGCGCCAGGGATGCTGTCGCCGTCGAAGGGGTCAGCGTTTTGGTCGCCCATGACCACGAAGGTCTCGCCTTCGCCTAGGCCACCGGAAACACCCGCATCATCATAAATATAGTCCGCGCCGTTGATGTAGTCGGACCAAAAGCGAATCTCGTCAAAATTGCGGCGTCCGTTGCGGTCTTCGGGGCCGTCGAATACGGGGGGCGTGGGGTGGCTGGCCAGTACGTGGACCACTTCGCCGTTCACCTCGACGGGCAGGTCGACGTGGTTCTTTGAGGAGAGGCGAACCACCTCTAGCTCTTCGGGAGTAAAAAAATTTTCGGTGTCACCGTTGCCGTCGGTGTCTTCAGGGTCGGCGGGCAGCAGCGCGCCGGGCATATCGGCCCACAGGAAATTCTGGAAGGTGCGGATGCCCTCTTCCACGATGGGGAACTTAGAGAAGATGGCGAAGCCAAACTGACCGGGAAAAAAACCGAACCCAAAGGCGTCGTCGGGGCCGCCCACTTCACCGTCGTTGTTGAGGTCGAAGCCGGAGGGGACGCCCGTGTTGGAGGGGGCGACGTAGACAAAGGGATACTCAACCGCGTCAGCGCCGTTTTGGGATACCGAGAGGTAGTTTTCCTGGAAGAGCTGGGCGGCGTTACCCTCAACATCGAAGTCAAACTCATTGACTAAGATAACGTCGGGGTTGTTGCGCTGGACGGTTTCGGCGATCGCCTGGGCCTGAACGTTGTCGGGCGTGGAGAGGTCGGTGAGCAGCTCACCGCCTTCTTGTCGATTGAGGGAGGCGTTGAAGGAAGCGAACCGCAGGTCGGTGGTGTTCATAGATCTTAAGGTGAAGAAACCTTGGGTTTAAAGGGCGAGGAGAAGACACACACGGCACGCTCGTCGTCGGAACCTCGTCAGCACAGCAGGCAACCCCGCTCCTTGCGAAGCAGCGACCCTGGTCTTACAGGCCAGCGCTTTACCCAGAACTGATGGCCAACCGTGAGGGTTGAGTTTTGTGTGTCGGCGGTGATGTCAAACTGGCGCGATCGCTGTCCGAATATTTACAGATGCGTCGTGATGCAAAATTGACACCGAGCGAAAGGTACCATTTAGACGTAAAGGAGGGCCTAAGCGAAGGTTATGGGGCGCGGACAAGTTCTTAATTTGTAGTTTGAGATACAAATGGAGATCACAGCGGCTAGGTTTAAGGAGTTTCGTCGTTGATTTGAACTCCAGCACCCAGATAGGCTTTAGCTACAGGTAGAGTCAAAGCGTAGGTAGCAATGGGCTGATTCCTATCGTTTTTCCAAACGAGAATTGCTGCCGCGAACGCCAGCAATCTTCCGCAGCGCAGCGCGATCTAGCTTGCCCTGAGGGGTGCGCGGCAGGTGGGATAGGCTTATCCAGCGGCTGGGGTACTTGTAGCGGCTTAGGTAGGGCGAGAGAGCTGCTCTGATAGCTTCGGGTAAGCGCGCGTCTAACGCTCGGCGGGGCACATACAGCGCTACCGGCGTTTCTCCCCAGCGAGGGTCAGCAGCGCCAGTTACTACCACATCTTCTACCAAGCCGGTCGCCCGGATTGCGGCCTCGACCTCGGCTGGAAAAATGTTTTCCCCCCCAGAGATAATCATGTCGCTCCGCCGGCCCACAATATGCAGCCCTTCGGCGTCTAGATAGCCTAAATCGTCGGTTTCGATGCGGGCGGAGCGGCTAGCGTGGGGGTAGTAGCCCAGATAAAGAGACTGGGCCGCGATCGCAATTGGACCCACTTGCAGCCCTGGCTCCCCCAGCGCATCACTGTTCCCACCACCGATCGTAATTTTGGCGTGGGGCAAGGGTAGACCACAGCCCGTCTGCCCCGTCAAAAACTGTTCAGGCTTCAGGGTTGCCACTTGGGACGCCGTTTCCGTCATGCCGTAGGTGGGGGCCAGCGGAATACCCAGCGATCGCCCCTGGTCTAATAGAGAAGGCCAGGCTGGGGCTCCCCCCAGCAGCACGGCACGAAAGCGCTTCAGCGCAATGATCGCAGTCGGGGAGGTCAGTAATTCCTGGAGCTGGGAGGGCACCAGCGATAAGAAGTAGGTCTCGGGGGCAAAAGCTAGGGGACGGGTTAGCGATCGCCAGGGCTGAATCACCATCTGCCCCCCGGAAAGCCAGCAGCGCATAAACTGCATCAGCCCGCTGACGTGATAGAGCGGCAGCGTGCAGCAGGCGTTGATGACATCAGGGGAAGCATCGGGAGCAAAGTACTGGCAAAATCCCCAGACCGAGGCGGAAAGCGTCTCCCAGGTATGAATCGCAAACTTCAGCCGCCCAGAGGTGCCTCCAGTGGGAATCATAATCCAGCCCGGGGGCGTGAGGTCTGCATCGTGCCCCTGCTCCGGAGCGCAGCGCTCAGGCGACAAGATAGCTTCCCCCTCGCGCCAGATCACGTTAGGCTGCGCTAGCGATACTGCGGCTTCCCATTCTTGGGTTGGCCAGCCGGGGTTGGCCAGAAATATGGGGCATTTGGCGGCGCAGGCGGCTAAAAAAGACGCCAGGAATAGAGCTGGCGATCGCTCCGCCAGCATAGCGACGGGTGGGTTCGACAGCTGCGAAAGCTGACCATAGCGCCGCTCGAACGCCGCTTCAAAGCGGTTTGTGGTCTGATGAGAATTCAGCCACGGCGTACCGCGACGCTGTCGATAGCTCTCTAGATAGCTCTCTAGGGGGGAGACCATAATTGGGACCACAATTGAGCGGCGCGGCCCTGCTCAAAGCCGTCTGCAAACCAGTGATCGACCCCAAACCCCAAGGCGCGCCGCGAGGGATGGGCGGCAATCAGGTAGTCGAAAATATAGGCCCGCGCAACGGCCGTTTCAAACACCGACGACCATATTACATCCGCCCGGTGCCGCTGGCACACCTGCCGCAGCCGAGACGGCAGCCCGGCGATGGCGGCTTTCACCACCACGACGCCCCGCCACCCCGCTTCTAGACAGCGCTCCAGCTGCTCCACCGTCGCCACAGACTCATCTAGGGCCAGGGGCGTCTGGTAGTCCGGCTGCAGCGCCAGCATTTGAGGCAGCTGAGCAGGGGGGAGGGGCTGCTCTAGGCAGTCCACCGTCGCCGCCGCCCGGGACCGATCGCTGAGGCGATCGCAGCGCGCTAGCCAAATCCGCGCCGCGTCAAAAGTCAGGCCGCCGTTGGCGTCTAGCCGCAGCTTGGCCCCGGCCGGCAGCTCACCCATCAGCCGCTCAAACAGGCCCAGCTCCTGGGGCATCGCGCCAATTTTCCACTTAAACGTGCGGTAGCCCTGATGCCACGGTGCGGCCCAAGCGGCTAGAGCCGCTGCCCCGGTAGGCAGGAGGTAGGCACTCGCAGCCGGGGGGGCGACAAAGCCGGCAGTGGGCGGCACGCTTGACGGGTCGATCTGCTCCCAAGCCGACGCTAGCCCAAACCGGCAGGCAGAGTATTGGACAGGAATGCGGTGGATATGGTCTAGCGACAGCCCCAGCGGCAGGGCGTCGCACAGGGCCCGGGCCTGCGCCTGCGTCTCGCTGCCAAACCAGGGAAGCGGGGCAATTTCGCCATAGCTGTGGCGATCGCCGTCCGATAGCCGCACCAGCAATCCCTCACGCAGGTCCCAGCGCCCGTGGTGAGTCTGGAGCGATCGCCGAAACGGGCGGCGGTAGGCGCGGTAGGAAAATCGGTAGGTTTTCAAGGGATAAGCAGAGGGGTTGCAAGAATAGGCCTTTCGGAAGCCAAAGCGCTGGCAGACAGGCAGGGCCTATTCAAACGCTGGACTGGGCGAGGTCATCGGGTCTGACTTGGCGTCACAGCGCTGGGCCAAAGCCTCCTGCAGATCTGCCGTCAGCCGCCGCGCAATCTGCTTCGCCCCGCAGGCGTCAGCGGGGTCGCCGCCAGCACAGTATTCCTTGACCGACAGGGGCTTGCCGATGCGGACGTCGACATCGCAGCCCCAGCCCGGCATCAGCTGGCTGTAAGAGAGGAACATGGGCACGACCTGCACCCCAATTCCAGGCTCTGCCATCTCAGTTTGCACGGCGAGGCGAGCCAGCCCTGGCTTAAGTGGATGCGCCTGGCGATCGCGAAAGATGCCGCCTTCTGGAAAAATTACCATCATCTCCTGGCGCTGCAGCACCTCGACGCCGTGGCGCAGGCTGGCGATCGCAGGCTGGCGCGTGTTGATGGGGAAGCCCCCTAGTCGACGAATGAACCAGCCCTGAATACCCGTCATCTCGTCCGCCGTCACCATAAAGCGAAGATCCCGGCCTGTGACGTGGCGACCGGCGGCGTAGGGCACTATCAGCGCGTCCCAGCGAGACCGGTGCGTTGGCGCCAAGATTACCGGACCCTGCGTCGGGATATTCGCCTGCCCAGACACCGTGATCTGCCCAAAGTAGGACGGCAGCACTACCCTGCACCCTAAGGGATACACAATCGAGGCCAGCCAGGGCGAGACGCGCGAGTTAATGTCTGCAGCGGATTTGGAGGAGTCAGGCGTAGGCATAGGTAAGGGTGGAGTCAGCGCAGTAGGGCTAAGCATGGGAGTAAGCGGGGCAATTTGTTTTTTTAGCTTAGGCAAGGTGTCGGCGCTTTCCAGCACTGTGAAGGACAGTTTAAGGGCCGTCTCAGACTTTACTCACCTTTGCCTAAGCTAAGCCAACGCTAAGCCAACGCTAAATCAGCGGGGCGCTCTAGGGCGTGACACCCTCACCGCCGGCGGGCTGCAAACCAATCCTGGAGCTGACGGCGGCAGGGTGCCTCCAAAATGCCACCGACGACGCGAGGGCTGTGATTAGAGCAGGCGCTATCAAATAGGTTCATCACTGTGCGAGCTGCCCCTGTTTTAGTATCATCCGCACCGTAGACCAGCGTCCCGATTCGAGACAAAATGATCGCCCCGGCGCACATAGGGCAAGGCTCTAGGGTAACGTACAGCGTGCAGCTCGACAGCCGCCAGCTTTCAAGCTTCTGACCCGCCGCCCTAAGGGCCGCAATTTCGGCATGGGCCGTCGGGTCGTGGCCCCGCTCCCGGTTATTTTGCCCTTCCGCCAGCAGCCGATCGTCCGCATCTACCACTAGCGCTCCCACCGGAATCTCGCCCGCCGCCCCCGCCGCTTCGGCTAAAGCGATAGCGCGGCTCATCCAGCGATGATGGCGTCGGTACTCGGGATGGTCTAGGTGGGGCGGTGGAATAGAAACTGGCACAAATAGAGGCTAGAGCGGGTAGAGTCGGTGGCGAAGCGGCGCACAGCTATTGGTACGACGCGAGCTGATGCAGCGCAGTTTGATACGGCACAGTTTGGTACGGCGCGATCGCTGCCTTTAGCATAGGAAAATACGGCCCCAAAACAACACGGCCCCAAGCCAATACAGCCCCAAGCCAATGTGGACTAGGCTGGCACCGACAGCAGGCGGTCAAGCTGCCCCTGACCGTCGAGGGCGTAGAGGGCGTCGCAGCCCCCACTATGCGCACCGTTGATGAAAATCTGCGGGACGGAGCGCCGTCCATTGGCCCGCGCTGCCATCTGGGTCCGCGCCACATCATCTCCATCGATCTTATGTTCAGTAAACGACTGCCCCTTCCACCACAGCAGCAGCTTAGCGCGAATGCAGTAAGGGCAGGTTTGCCAGGTGTAGATCTCGACGGTCGCTTTATTGTCTCCTGTACTCCGACCTAGCCATCGTTGAATGGTTTCTAGCACGTCACCCTCCAAATTTTATAGCTTATGGCTCTATCCTAAAGCTATCGCAAACGCCGCGCCTGCGCATCTGCTGGGTAGCGGAACTGTGAGCGCTAATTCTGTAAGCGCTGATTTTGTAAGCGCCACCTCTGTAAGCGCCAATTAGGCAAAAAGCTAGAGAATCTCGTCGGGCTGGGAGGACACAACAACAGAGACGGCGCTTGGGGCTTCGGGAATGATGGGCTCTAGCTCGCTCGTGGAGAAGCCTTTGGCCTCAAGCTCGGCCTTGAGGATTTTCATGGTGTCTTGATAGCAGAAAAAGGCCCCGTCGAAGAAGGCGCGATCGCCTTCAGTGACGGCGGCTTTGTTGAGGAGGACGGCTTCGTCAAAGCGCTTATGGACGGCGGCGATATAGGCTTTGACGAACTCGGTGAGTTCTGAGGACATGAATTTTGCAGGGGTGGATAGGTTTTAGCGGTAGTCGGAGATCAATCTAAAAGGAGAAACGCTGTATCGGCGTACATCTAATGGACATAATCTCATAGAAATGAGGAAGATTTGATCTCAACATCCGAACTATCATTGCTCAAAGGGCCGCTGAGAGCATATCGATACTGCTAAAGCTTTTTCGACTAATGCACGGTAAGCGTACGCTCTATAAGCCTCTTGCTCTTTCGATTTCTCCAATGGCTTAACTTACGCCTTCGTCAATATTGAATACTCTTGGGCTGCTCTAGCCTTTACTTTGAGCCTCAGCTTGAAGGTTTGCAAATTGTGCCGCAGCCAGATAGAGCGAACGCCACTTAGTGAGATGATGCCTCGCTTCTTCAGCTCACCGAATACTCTAGCTTAACCGTAAGCAAGCTGCTCCACAGCGAATACAACTCCCCCTCTTCAAAGCGTGGATCAACTCGATTCTTTAGACAAAGCTCTCTACGATCTATCTCTTGAAGAGCGGCTTATCCGTCAGCCTCGCATATCTCCTCAGCATGATAAAAGGTATCGCAGGAAACACCCGTCACTGACAGGCTCTATAGCCATTGCGTAGAGTATGAGTAAGATTAAGGATGCCTAATCGGTTCTTGACCATCTTTTCTTATGTGTTTATTGTAACATTCCTGATTGAGGTAGAGGTTATAGGTTATATAAAATGGAGTTCTAACTGAGGGCGTCAAGCACCTGTCAGAGCTAGGAAAGTAGTTAGTCGAGATTTCTCCACGTGCTAAGTAGCTGGCCACAAGTAGCGTCATTTATATATGGTCTCCTCCTTAATCATGAAGGGATAATTTTTTAGATGGAGTACTCTTATGTATCAAACCACCGATCGCTCTAATCAGAAGTTTCTATTTTTACTCCTCATTTCGATTGCCTACTTATCGTTGATCGCTTGGCACGACTTTCTCCAACGACCGCTTCTCTGGGACGAGCATCACTTTTGGCAAGC
>JBHJHD010000044.1:0-3707 GCA_050331115.1 Elainellaceae cyanobacterium | reverse complement strand
TTGACATCGTGGGGGTCACTGGTTCGAGTCCAGTTACGTCCATCCCCTTGAAACTCGCTCTATCAGCGGCCTCTTGCTGATCTGAATTTGCTCTGAAATACAGGTGTACTTAAAATTGCTTACGCAAAGACGAGCAGTCTTGAGCATGTTTGACTCCAAACTGGTTCCCCACGGAGCCAAAATCTATCGCAAAGAGAGCCTCTAAGGGCAAGGTCTACGTGTTTGAGCACCGCAACTGGCTCCATCTGCGTTAGAGTCACGGCGTACAACCGGCCGATTGTCCTCGCCCTAGCTACCAAGCGAAGACTGACTGCTAGAGGGCGAATACGGGCGGGTAACTGGAAAACTGTCCGCCGAAAAATGTTGTGTAGTCTAAGCCATCTGTCGCTTAATTAACTGCGCAAACAGTCCCTCCTCTGCCGCCAGCGCCTCAAAGCTCCCATGCTGCACCACCCGCCCCGCCGCCAGCACATAGATGCGGTCCGCATTACGAATCGTGCTCAGCCGGTGGGCAATCACAATCCGCGTCACCAGCAGCTCATCCAAACTCTGACTCACGATCGCCTGCGTCCGGTTATCTAATGCGCTCGTCGCCTCATCCATCAGCAAAATGCGCGGCTCTAGGGCCAGAGCCCGGGCGATCATCAGCCGCTGGCGCTGTCCCCCGGACAGGTTGCCGCCCCCCTCGCTGATTACCGTGTGCAGCCCCATGGGCATCCCTCTTAAATCCTCCGCCAGGCCGCTCATCTCCGCCGCCCGCCAGGCGTCGTCCATGGTGATCAGCGCTCCGGTGGAGACATTTTCAAAAATCGTCCCGGCGCTGATGCGGCCATTTTGCAGCACCACCCCCAGCTGCCGCCGCACGGCGGTCACGTCTAGGCCGCATAAATCCTGCCCGTCGTAGTACACCGTGCCGGACTGAGGCTCTTCGAAGCCCAGCAGCAGCCGAAACGCCGTGGATTTGCCGGAGCCCGACGGGCCGACCAAGGCGATAAACTCCCCAGGCTCTGCCTCCACCGACACGTCATCCAAAATCAGCGGGCCGTCTTCCCGGTAGCGGAAGGTGACGTGGTCTAGGGCCACCCGGCCGCACAGCTTACCGGGGTCGGCCATGTAGGGGTTGACCTCGGGCTCGGCGCTGAGAATAGGCTGCGATCGCTGCCACAGCGGGATGATATCCAAAATGTCGATGATGCTGTTGCTGAGGCTAACCGTACCGCTAATGAAGGTGCCATAGGCCACGCTGAAGGCCAGAAATATCCCCGTCGAGAGTCCGCCGTCAGCCATTAGGCCGCTGGCCAGCCAAAACAGCAGCACTGTAGTTACCACCGGCAGCATAGTGTTCACCACATCGACCACGTCCTCAAGCTGCTGGGTGCTGAGCAAAAGGCGCAGCTGCTGCCGGTATTTTTCCCCCCAGTGGGCAAAGGCCCGCGACTCTGCTCCCGCCAGCCGCAGTTTCGGCACGCCGTTGATCAGCTGCACCACTAAGCCGTTCAGCTCCCCGGCCAGCTCCATCATCGGCCGGTGCTTGCGAATCAAAATCGCCCCCGTCACCGTGGTAAATACCACCACCACCAGCGCCACTCCTAGGGCCAGCAGGGCCAGCCGCGGGCTGTAGTAGAGCAGCAGCCCCAGATTCATCAGGGAAAATACCCCCGAGAAAATAGTCTGCAGCGCCGTATCGCTGAGCTGCCGCCGAATGGCCCCCACCGCCGACACCCGACCGCTCAAATCCCCCGTAGAGTAGTCGCGGAAGAAGGTGGTGCGCAGCCGCAGCAGCCGATCCCACACCGCTGCCTGCAGGGAGGCATCGGAGGCGGTCTCCAACCGCATGGAGGTCACTGCCTGGGCAAAGTTGAAGCTGGCGACCCCAAAGGCGGCGGCGATCAGACCAATGCCAATTTGGCCAATCAGGGCTCGGTTGCCGTAGGGAATCGCATTGTCGATCAGCAGCGCCGTCGCCTGGGGCACCAGCATGCCAATCAGCGTCGCCACGCCGCCGGTAATCACCACGGCTACCACGTCGCGCTGCCGGTTGCGCAGGGCGAACTGCACCAGGCTGAGGGCGTTGAGGTTCTTATCCAGCAGCGGCCGGTAGAAGATGTAGGCGGCTGGCTCTAGGGACTGGGCGATCGCCGCGGTGACGGGCTGACGCGTGGTGGAAAAGCTGGGCTGGGAGTCGACAGGTTCACCCCCGGTGGTCTGCTTGCTGAAAGCGCCTGTCGCGCCTGTCGCGTCTCCCTCTGCTAGCCCCTGTTCCACCGGGTCTAACATCTCGTAGCGGGCTCTACCCTGCCGGGTGGGCAGCAGGGCTACCGGCCGGTGCCCGGCTCGATAGGCCAAGATAGGATCACCGTCCCGCCGCCACCAGCCTGCCCGCAGCAGCACCCGCCGCAGCCGCAGCTGCGAGGCTCGGGCGATCGCCTCTAGGGGCTCCTTCAGCTTCGAAAGATCCTCACCACTAGAGGGCGGCTCCACGGTCACCCCCATGGCCCGTCCGACGGCCCCCGCCGCCACCAGCAGGGCCGAGTCGGTCTGCAGCCAGCGGTCGTCCTCCGGGGTGAGCACCGCCGATAGGTTGCGCAGCGTAGCTTCGGTGGCCCGCTGGTCCAGCGACTGCCGCTGCTGAAACTGGCGGCGCTCCTGCAGATGCTTACGGGCCGTGGTCTGCTGCAGGTGGTCCATCACGTAGCGGTGCAGCTGCGCTAGGCCCTTGATGAGAATGATGGGGTGGCGCACCTGGTCCGTCGGACGGGCGAACAGGTCTACGCTCTCGCGGGCGGTGACCCAGGTGGCCGCTCCGACGGGGAAGCAGCCGGTTTCAGAAATCACCGGAAAGGGCGATCGCCCCAGCCAGTCTACCCGTCCCTGCTGGACTTTTAGCCACAGCACTTGGTCGGACGCGGGCCGCAGCGGGTCGCCTTCCGAGAGAGACAGGTAGTTTTGGGGAACGCCGCTCCCCTCAGGTGGCTTGGGGAGGCTAGTGAGCCGGTTGAGCTTCAAAATCCAGGGGTCAATGCAGGCCTTCAGCTCGGCGAAGGATAGGACGCTGTCGCCGCCAGATGTGCCGCTAGCAGCATTGGGGGCAGATGAAAGCCGCACCCGCTGCACGACCGTCGGCTCTGACGGTACCGCAAGCAGAGCCAGCTGCGGCTCGTGGGGGTCTATTGCATGACCAAACAGCGTTTCTCCAACGCCGACGGAAAATAGATACTGCCGTGGCCCTTGGGGTACATTCTGCAGCACTTCCACCGCAAACACCGAAGCGCTGCCTGAGCGCACAATCCAGACATAGTCAGCGTCCGTGAGCAGGAGGGGGTCATGGCCCGAAATTTGGCGAGGCTCGTCCAGGCGGCGATCGCCTGAGCTGGGGTCGTTACAAGGGGCAGATGTGGTGGCCATCGGTCGTCACAAGGTTGGCCGTGATAAGTAGCCGTGATAAGTGGTCAGCATAGCAAAAAGTCTAGGCACCCGGAAGCAGCCTAGACTAGAGGATTCGGCCTAGCGCCTGCCAATTGACTCAGCAGGCGCTGGCATTGAAGCGCAAGTAGATGCTCGAGTGTGATGCTGGGCCGCAAGGCTTACTTGTTGCCCAGACCTTCCTTGAACTCTTCTTCGTGGCGGCCAGAGAGCTTCTAGCCAAGAACATCCATGACCTCTTATAAATGTACACCAGCCAGGTAATTCTAAAGAACATCGATCAT
>JBHJHD010000043.1:0-189684 GCA_050331115.1 Elainellaceae cyanobacterium | reverse complement strand
CATGCGGCCACCTCTGAGGCCAGAGGCTGGAACCCAGGCTTCTTTGAAGAAGTTATCGGTGGCTGGCAAGGCGAGCCGCTGCAGCGTCCTCCTCAACTTCCTTACGAGGTTCGCAGCGAGCTAGATTGCACAGGGGAGTAGACTACCCGTGTATATGCTCGATACCAACGTTTGTATACAGTTGCTGAACAAGCCTAGTCCCCAACTGGTTCAAAAGCTTTCCGAGCGACCTCCAAGCAATTTTCTTCTTTGTTCTATTGTAAAGTCAGAGCTTTACTACGGAGCGTATAAAAGCTCAAAGCAGCAGCAGAATCTAAAGAAGCTTACTCAGTTCTTTCAGCAATTCAAGAGTCTTCCATTTGATGATTTATCAGCCTCGATTGCTGGACAAATTCGCACACAACTTGATGCGCAAGGATGTCCTATCGGACCTAACGATTTGTTAATTGCCGCGATCGCTCTAGCCAATGAGCTGACGCTCATCACTCACAATACTCGTGAATTTGCTCGTATAGATACCTTGGCGTACGAAGATTGGGAATAAAGTATCTCCTCTACAGGAAATACGCTTCGAGTGGACTCAACCCCTCCCCACCCAATGGCAGTCTAAAACTCAATATTGCTCTAGCTGACCTGTGTAAAGATGTTGAATTGGAGTCATAGCGTTTAGAAAAATGGTTATCCAAACCCCAAAGAAAAGCTACACCGCCGAAGAGTATCTAGAGCTTGAAACTTCAGCAGAAACGCGCAGTGAGTATCGCCAGGGAGAAATTATTTCGATGACCGGCGGTACACCTGAGCACAATAGAATTAGCGGCAATCTATATATCGCGCTTAGCCTCGCTCTAAGAGGCAAATCGTACGAAACCTTTCACGTAGACCAGCGCCTCTGGATTCCAACAGCTAACCTCTACACCTATCCCGACGTTATGGTGGTACCCAAGCCACTAGAGCTTCAGGCTGGCCGCAGAGATACCGTCATCAGCCCTCACTTCATTGCCGAAGTCTTATCCAAATCGACCCAAAACTACGACCGCGGCGAGAAATTCACGGCCTACCGCACCATTCCTAGCTTCCAAGAATATCTCCTCATTGACCAATACCGCATCCATATTGAGCACTACGTTAAAACTGCAGCCCACCAGTGGCTCCTTTCAGAATATGACGATCCAACTATTACGCTTTCTCTAAAAGCTTTGGGTCTAGAGATTTCCATCGCCGACCTCTACGAGAGCATTGACCTCAGCGCTTCATAGAACAAAACCGAAAACGTCTTTTCCCCCACGTGATCTATCTCGACTACCACGCCACCACCCCCACCGACCCCCGCGTCGCCGAAAAAGTTCTCTCTTACATGACTGAGAGCTTCGGCAACGCCAGCAGCACCGACCATGCCGCCGGCGATCGCGCCGAAGCCGCCATCAAAGCAGCCACCCGCCACGTCGCCCACCTCATCGGAGCCGCCCCCCGCGACATCACCTTCACCTCCGGGGCCACCGAAAGCCTCAACCTCGCCATCCAGGGCACCATTCTCCACCGAGAGCAGCAGCGCCACGACGACACCCCCCGCGTCGCCGTCTCCGCCATTGAGCACAGCGCCGTCCTCGACACCTGCCGCGCCCTGCAGGCCCAGGGCCGCCTCCACCTCGAAACCTTGCCCGTAGACCCGCAGGCCCGCCTCGACCGCATCGCCCTAGAGCAAGCCTGCGATCGCGGTCTCGACCTCCTCTGCGTCATGGCCGCCAGCAACGAGGTGGGCACAATTTACCCTATAGAAAAAATTGCCGCGATCGCCCAAGCCCACCGGGTGCCCTTCCTCTGCGACGCCTCCCAAGCCGTCGGCAAAGTCCCCCTCCACTTCAGCGACTGGGGCATTACAATGCTGGCCCTCTCCGCCCACAAGCTCTACGGCCCACAAGGCGTTGGGGCCCTGGCAGTGCGGCGCGGCCACCCCCTCGCGCCGCTCGTCTATGGCGGCGGTCAGCAACAGGGCCTCCGGCCCGGCACCCTCAACCTCCCCGGCATCGTCGGCCTTGGCGAAGCCTGTCGCCTGCGATCGCTAGAGATGGCCCAAGACGAAGCCGAAATTGCCCAAAAGCGCGATCGCCTCCAGCAGCTTTTGAGCGATCGCATTCCCCAGCTCGTCGTCAACGGCGATCGCAGCCATTGCCTGGCCGGCAACCTCCACGTCTCTATTCCCGGCATCCCCAACGGGGCCGTCGTAGCCAGAGTTCGCCACCAGCTCGCCATTTCCACCGGCGCCGCCTGCGCCTCCGGCGGCGCGCCTTCCCACGTGCTCAGCGCCATGAACCTGCCCGAGCCGCACATCGAAGGCGCGCTCCGCATCGGCTTGGGCAAGTTCACCACCGAGGCCGAAGTCGATCAAGCCGCCGAACTTTTAGGTAGAACCGTAGCCGACATCGCCCGACTGCTCTGAGAAATGGCGTACTGAATTAGGCATTTCTGACTTGGGATATGCATTTCGTACAGACATGGCACGTATCTGTTTAGCGTGCTCCTAGCCCTCCCCCCCGGCCCCTCTCCCAACGTTGGGAGAGGGGGGTCTGGTTCCCTTCCCTCAGCATTGGGGGAAGGGCTAGGGATGGGGGCTTCCAGAACGCTAAACACTGCCATGTCCGTACCGCCTGACTTCGGGCCCATCCAACGCCGCGAACTCATACCAGAATCCATCAACGCCCAGGATAGCCCTCATACGGGCATAGCACGCTACGCCCCTCCGCTAAACATGCTTGCCTCTTTCGCCATCATCGCCGCCGTATCGCCGCCTTCAGCACCCTCACCCGATACGGGTCCGCATCCTTGCGCCACACCACCCGATGCCCCCGCAGCTCCGCACAGTACTCCGCTAGCCGCAGCTGCCAGCCCCGGCGATCGCCAATCCCCTTTATGTCGTCCAGCAGCCCCCAGCGCTGCTCTTGGCCGCTCAGCTTCGCAAACTTCTCGTAGCTTGGGTAATCTGGGGCGACCACCTGCGCCTTCTGGTGCAGCAGCGGCGGGTTGTCGGGGTCATAGTCGCGGTAGCGCACCCGCAAATCCTGCAGATCGATCTGCATGCTGGTGTGCAGCGCCGGGTGGGGGTCGGCGTCAAACTCCGGAACCACCAGGTAGGTAATCCTCGGCGTGCCGATGTGGAACTTGACCACCGTCGCCTCCTCTAGCCGCCCAATGGTGCGGGAGGCGCAGCCCTCATAGAGGCGCAGCAGCGGGTCCAGCTTTTCTAAAGCCGACACGTGCACCCAAAGGGAGTTGGGGCGCTGCTGACCCACTGCGCTCTGGCGGCAGCGCTGGGCCAAGATTTCAGTATTGCCCAGGCTCATCAGCATCAGGTCGGCGGCGGTGCAGGCCTGCCGGTAGCTGCCAAACAGAGCTTTGACGTCGTGCTGCACCGTCGGGGTGAGGTGCTTAAACTGGGGGCGACGGCCAAAGTGGCTCAAGGCCAGGTACACCATCAAATCCTGGCGGCGGGTCTCGGCGATCGCCTCCCACTCGTCTCGGTTGGTCGCCTGCAGCACCAGGGTAAAGGCGCGGCGCAGGGAGCCTAGTTCTGCTGCGATCGCGCCGCAGCCCTGGGTTTCCACCTCATCGGCAGCGGGCAGTCGCCCCCGCTCCGCGTAAAACGCCATCAGCGGCTGCAGCAGCTCCCGGTAGCGCTCAAACTGGCTGACTTTGAGGCAAATGCGCGGCGCGCTAACCCGGGAGCGAAAGCGAGAGGCCCGGAAGCTTTCGGCCTGGGCCTCGTCGCGGAACACGGCGTAGATGCCCAGCGCCATCGGCACCGCGTCGACGCCTAGCACCTGGTCGACGTAGGCCTTCAGCTCCTCCTGCTCGTAGTACTTTTGAAAGGTGTTGCGGCGCGTAATGATGCCGTCGCCGTAGACCCTGCCCTGGCTGCGATCGTCCACCAGCACCTGCGCCGCCACAATCAGCACCCGCTGCGCCAGGTCCCAGGCCTCAATCAAGGTCTCCCGCCGCTCGGCAGCCTCCTCAATCACGTTGATTACGTAGCCCAGGTTGACCACATCGGCAGGGGTGGGCTGACCGTCAGGCCGATAGTGGGGGTCCCAGCCAGAACTCGCGTAGCCCAGCCGCTTGACGTATTCCACGTCTGCACCGCGTCCGCAGCCGTAGTCAAAGTAGGTGCTGTCCGGGGTAAACAGCCCCGCCTCAACCGCGAGCCGCACGGGCTTCGAGACGCTGACGCGGGCGATCGCGGCTTTATGGCGCTGAATTGTCGGCTGTTGGAGGGCGTCCTGTTGCGGGGCGTCCTGTTGGGAAGCGGCCTGTTGAGATTCGGCCTGCTGGGGGGCGAACTGCGTCCCTCTCTTCTCCCCGCCCTGAATCGGGCAGGCCAGACCATCGCGATAAACTTCAAGCTGTTGAGCCTCCAATCGCCGCTGCCAGGCGTCACTAAACCCAATGCCGCGCGCCCCGTCCAGCAGCCCTAGCGCCTCTTCCTGCTGCGTCAGCCAGGCAAAGGCTTCATAGTGCGGATAGCTTGGGGTGACAAAGGTCTCTTTGCGGTGCAAAATGGGGGGATTTTTGGCCCTGCTGTAGTCACGCCCCGTGACGGTGAGCGTCTCTAGGTTTACCTGCACGCTCCGCGCTAGGGCAGGATGGGGCTCCGTCTCAAAGCCCGGATAAAACAGGTACGAAACCTGAGGTTTTCTGGTGTTGATTTTTACTAGGGTGGCGCTGTGCACCTGAGGGGCAAGCTCCCGCGCTCGGGCATCGTAGCGCTGGAGCTCAGGAGACAAAGCAGGCAGCGCTGACCGGTGGACATATAGGGCGTTGGGCAACTGCTTGCCTACAGGGCTCGTTTGACATAGTTGCGCTAACGTCGCGATCGAAAGGACGGCCATTTCGGGCACTGCAGAAGGGGTTGCCAGGGATAATCTGATACTATCAGACGACTTTTCGCGGCGCTAAAAAAGCCGCCTCAACATGTCCGAGGCGGCTGCATATGTTCAGTTTCCAAAAAAGACGGAGCTCAAACTACGGCACCTTCAACCGGCATCGCGCCTAGGCCAGAGCCGGCTCCTCGATGCCGGGGGGTGCCGAAGGCGGGGGGAGCGCAAGACGCACAAGGAATATGTCAAAGCCTTTCTAAGGCATCCTGCTTCTCAAGTTGTTGCCCCGAGGGGGCAGCTCAGCCGATTCGCCCCGGTAAACCAGCACAACGCCAAGGGCCGTAATCACCAGGCCAATGCCATCCTGCCAAAAAAGGCGATCGCCAAACACCAAAAAGCCGAGCAGCAGCGTGACGGGCGGCGACAGATACATCAGGCTCGACACCCGCGTTGCGGTGCGGTACTCCAGCAGCTTGAGCATCAGGCCGTAGGCCCCCAAAGAGAGCACCAGGGCCAACCAGAGCAGGGCAAAAATAAACTGACCGTTCCACTGCACTTGAAGTCCCTCCCAAGCGGCTAGCGGATAGAGGGCGATCGCCGAGGCCGCTGCCTGGACAAATAAGCTGGGAATCACGGGTAGGGTGAGGCTGTTCCGACGGCGGTTGATGTGGCGCTGATACAGGGTTGCCAGGGTGAGGCTGATGGTCGAGAGGAAAGGCAAGCCGTAGCCGAGCCAGGAGACCTCGGTCTGGGCTCCGATCTTGGCCACAATCACCACGACCACCCCGACCAGGCCAACCCCCATGCCCACCCACTGCATGGGGGATACCGGTTCCCCCAAGAGCGGCCCCGACAGGACGCTGGTTGCCATCGGCTGCAGTGCCGTGATCAAGGCCACAATCCAGAGGGAAACCCCCAGGTCGATCGCGCCTAGGACTGCGCTGAGCCAAACGGCGTGGGCCAGAAGCCCTACTATGGCGGAGCGGCCAACCGCAGCCCAGCTTCTAAAGCGCAATTGCCTGCGGTAGCCCAGCCACAGCCCTAGCAGCACTGTCACCAGGGCGTAGCGAATAAACAGCAGCGTGAAAGTCCCGGCATAGGGCAGGCCGTACTTCGCGCCGATGAAGCCTGAACTCCACAGCACGACGAAGAGTAGCTCGAGGGCGATGATTCTCATTACAGCAGTTTATCTTGCACCGTTGCGCTTAGCGATCGCCCGAAGTACTCTACGCTCACCGCCGTTCCCGCAGCGGCATAGCCCAACGGCAGATAGGTATAGGCCACGCAGCGGCCCAGGCTGTAGCCGTAGCCCGCGCTGGTCACATAGCCCAGCACCTTCCCATCTTCCGCCATCACCGGCTCCTTGCCCATCACCACCGCCGCTGGGTCGTCCAGGGTTAAGTAGCACAGCTTACGGCTAGCGTATTCTTGCCGCCGTAGTAGGGCCGCCTTACCGATAAACTCGCTCTTATCGGGCTTCACCGCGAAGCCCAACCCCGCCTCGTAGGGGTCATACTCGGTGTGAATGTCGGTGCCCCACATCAGCATCCCCTTCTCCAGCCGCAGGGTTTCAAACGCCCCTAGCCCCGCCGCAACCATACCGTGCTCCTGTCCCTTGGCCCATAGCAGATCCCAGAGCTTCAGCCCCGATTCGGTGGGGGCGTAGATCTCCCAGCCGTCTTCGCCCACGTAGGAGACCCGCGAGGCGAGGACGGGGATATTGCCCATAAAAAAGGACTGATGGGTGAAGGACTCAAAAGCGGCTTTAGAGACATCGATGGATGTCAAGTTGCTCAGCACCGCCGGAGCCTGCGGCCCCCACAGCCCCACGCAGCAGTAGCTAGAAGAGACGTCATGAATCTGGACCGATCCATCTACGGGCAAGTGGGCCTTCATCCAGGCTAGGTCGTGGCCGTGGACCGAACCGCCGGTCACCACCCAATACTTTTCGGGTCCTAGCCGATTCACCGTCAGGTCGCACTTAATGCCGCCGCTGGCGTCCAGCATAGCGGTGTAGACTACCTTGCCTACGGGCCTATCGACGTTGTTGGCGCAGAGGTTCTGCAGATAGACCACCGCCCCCGGACCCGTGACCTCAAACTTTGCGAAGGGGGTGAGGTCGTACAGGGCAACGCGATCGCGAGTGGCCAAATGCTCCGCCCCCTGGATCGGCGACCAGTGCTTCGCTGCCCAGCCCTGCCGCTGGGGAACGGCGTAGTCTTCTAAGAGCTCGACGTTGGCCGTAAACCACTGGGGCCGCTCCCACCCGGCGCTAAAGTAAAACCGCGCCCCCAGGTCCTTCAGCCGGGGGTAAAACGGACTGGTTCTCAGCTCTCGGGAGTGGGTCTGCTGGTCTAGGGGGTGGATGATGTCGTAGACCTCGTCGTACTGCTGCGCCCCGGCGCGGGTGATGTAGCCCGCGCTCTGGCACACCTGGGGAAATCGGTGGATGTCGGCTTCGTGCAGATCGAGGCTCGTGACCCCAGTGGTCATCAGGTCTGCCACCACCTTGCCCATGCCGCCCCCGTGGGTCACCCACACCGCTTCCGCCACCCAAAATCCCTTAGCGAGATCCGATTCCCCAATCACCGAGCCCGCGTCGGGGGTGAAGGAGAACATGCCGTTGATTTTGTAGGTCAGCTCGGCGTTGGCTAAGGCCGGAAACAGCTCCTTTGTCGACTCCCAGGCTGGGACGAAGTGCTCTTCGGTGAACGGCTTCACCGAGGGCATCACGGGCGCTTCGGCGTAGGGCAAAATGTTGTCCGGGTCCACCAGCAGGGGTTCGTGCTGGTAGGAGCCAATGCCCCAGCCGTCGTGGTGCTGCCGGAAGTACATGGCGCGGTCCTGATGGCGGACGATGGGCTGCACCACTTCATCTTCGGCGCTGCTGGCGTCAAAGTGGGCTAGCTCTGGGATGGGGCCGGTCTTCACGTACTGGTGCTGTACCGGCGTCAGGGGAATCACCTCCCCCACCATGCGGCCAATGCGCGGCCCCCAGATGCCGGCACACACCAGCACTTTGCCGGTCTCGATGCGGCCTTTGCCCCCCATTTGGTCAACGGCGATCGCCCTCACCTGTCCGTCCACCACCTCAACGTCAGTAACGGTGGTCTGCCCGTAGAACTCCGCCGCCCCGGCCTCCTGGGCCGAGTTGGCCATCGCCTCAGCGGCCCGCAGGGCTTTGGCGATGCCGTCCGTCGGCACGTAGTAGCCCCCTAAGATCTTGCCCTCGTCAATCAGCGGCACCTTGGCCTTCACCTCCGCTGCCGTTAGCAGCTGCGCCCCCTCCACTCCCCAAGACTTGGCCCAGCCCAGCTTCCGCTTTAGCTCCTGCATCCGGGCTTCGGTGTAGGCCACCTCGACGCCGCCGACGGGGTAGTAGGCGGGGCCTTCGTCGGTGCTCAGCTGGCTGTAAAGCTCGACGGTGTATTGGGCCAGCTGGGTCATGGTTTTGGAGGCGTTGGTCTGAAACACCAGACCTGGCGCGTGGGAGGTGGAGCCGCCGGTGGCAAACAGCGGCCCTTGCTCAACAACGACAATGTCTTTCCAGCCCAGCTTGGCGAGGTGGTAGGCGGCGCTGCAGCCGACGATGCCGGCACCGATGATGACGACGGAGGCGTTGGTTTCCATAATTTTTGAAGGGGGAGTGTGGAAAGTTCAATGGGGCTACGCCTGTCCGACGACCTGCGCTACCTTTTGCTGAAAGCGATAAACCGTTTGCTCCAGCACCGGCGAAAAGCAGCCGCCGTCAAAGCCCGGCGATCGCCGCCCCACCTGCATACGCTCAATCATTTCGATGTCTTCATCGTTGGTCACCTGCCATAGGTCGATGGGCAGGTGGCGCAGCGCCTCGTTCTCAGGCCGCATCGCCGCATCGCCCACAAAGTAAAACACCATCCGCTCCGCCGTGCGGTCGACGCCGAGGGGGTTAGCCAGAAACACTAGGAAATAGTCGGGATGGACCCCCAGCATCAGGTTAGGAAAGACGGTGATGTATTCGGCAACGGTTTGCTTGCCCATCGCCTTCAGATTGGGAAACTGCGGCAGCGATCGCCCCTCAATCGCGCCGCTGTGGTATAGCAGGCTTCCCTGGCCCACGTGGGTATCGCCGAGGTCAAACCCAAAGTGATCCTCCATGCGAGAGCAGCCGTTGAGGGCCGGGTGTACCCAGCTCAGGTGATAGCTTTCCGAGAAGTTCTCCACCGCCAGCTTCCAGTTGGCGCGGCACTCAAGCGCGACTTCCCGAGGCTCGCGGCGCAGCAGGCTAAGGTCGTAGCCCGTCCAGCGGTCTGTCATGGGTTTAAGATACTCAGCCAGGGGCGGGGCATCCCCCGATAGATTGACGAACACTAGGTCTAGCCACTGCTCGCAGCGAATAGTAATCAGGCCTTTGCTAGCGCGATCGAAGCCGTCGTAAGCGCCCCGGTGGTAGCCGCCGAAGTGGGGCGTATTTTTGAGGGTGCCGTCTAGCTTGTAGGTCCAAGAATGGTAGGGGCAGCGGAGGTTGCCCTGGGTGCCACAGGACTGACTGACAAGCTGCAGGCCCCGGTGGCGGCAAACGTTGTGGAAGGCGCGTAGCGTGCTGCTTGGGGATTCGCCCTCTGGTGTGAGTCGCCCCCGATCGCGCACCAGCACAATGGGGATACCAGCCACCTCAGTGGGGTAGACGTCACCTGGATTGGGCACGTCTGAGGCGAGGCCGACGCAGACCCAAGACCGGCTGAACACCGTCTGACGCTCCTGCTCAAAGTAGCGATCGCTGCTGTAGGCCTCCGCCGGTAGCCCAGGTGGGCCGTAATGAGGCGTCAAGGGCGGGGCGAGGCCGGGTTCTGAGGCTTGAAAAGCGCTGCTGGCTATAGAGGCATGGGAACGAGTGGCAACGGTATTCTTCGGATTCACACTGCACCTCGCTGAGCTGATGGCATAACAAACATAACTTGGGTAAAACGGCTTGAAGCGGGTCGCTTAAAACGATGGGTATGCTGTGGCTAAAAATCCAACCGAGCAGCTACCAACCCGCTGGTGAACCTGACGACTTATGCCACCGGTATCAGGCCTTTAAGACTTGTAATTACAAGTTATGAATAAAGAAGGTAAAGCCTACCCGTTATCCAAAAATGTCAAGCAGGAGACATTTTTTAAATCTCCTTCAAAAACCTATTTAAATCTATAGGTGTTCAGAAAAGGTCCAAAAGATGCTTAGACAGATCGTGACGCCGATGCAGCGAATTATCTTGAGAGGACTGAGGCGCTGTATCGCTGATATGCCCGGTCATCCACCCCTTGAAAAAGAGCGATCATTTTGATTTAAAGGGTCAACATTACAAAACATGTAGTAACAACTGTATCTCTCAGAACAGAAGCCCGCTTATTCTCGGCTTACCTTAGCTGGCTATAGGTGCACAGCTTGCATTCATTTAGGTTTTCCCACACAGTGGTCAACAGGTGTACCGCTGCTGTTCCCGCTGTCTACACAGGGGCGTAACGTTCAGTCAGCTCAGCTTACGAATTGCTGTTTATCTATTTGGAGTGAGCGTTTATCCATGACTCATCAAGACCCTGGCGTGCAAGGGCCAGATGCCTTTGAAGCACCAGAAGCCCGAGCTCGACGGCAGCCGGGCGATCGCAACATTACCCGCTTCGGCTTTGACTTTCACCCCGAGGTGTTTTTGGTCTCCGCCGGACTGATTTTGCTATTCGTTGTGGTCACATTAGTCTTTCGCGAGCCTGCAGAAACGGCCTTTGGCGCAATTCAAACCTTTATCGCCAACGCCATGGGCTGGTTTTTGATTCTCGCCGTCAGCCTCTATCTTGGAATAGCCGTCATTCTGGCACTCAGCAAGTTTGGCAAGATTCGCTTAGGGGGCCAAAACGCTAAGCCAGACTTCCCGACTTTTGCCTGGCTCGCCATGCTGATGAGCGCGGGCATGGGCATTGGCCTGATGTTTTGGAGTGTGGCCGAGCCCATCTACCACTTTCAGGCCCCTCCGGCGCTGCTCGGAACCATCGAGCCGATGTCCCAAGATGCGGCGCAGCAAGCGCTGGGGATTACCTTCTTTCACTGGGGTCTGCACGCCTGGGGTATCTACGCCATTGTCGGTCTGGCGCTGGCGTTCTTCACTTTTAACTGGGGGTTGCCGCTTACCATCCGCTCGGTGTTCTACCCTATCTTGGGCGATCGCATCTACGGTTGGGCGGGCAACGCCATCGATATTCTAGCCGTGGCCTCTACCCTGTTTGGTTTAGCCACCTCTCTAGGGTTCGGTGTGCAGCAAGTGAATGCCGGGTTCAACTTCTTAGCGGGGCTACCGATTAGCGTGCCTGTCCAGGTGGGTCTAATTGCCATCATTACCGGATTCGCCACCGCATCGGTGGTTTCTGGCCTAGACGCTGGCGTTCGCCGCCTCAGCGAGCTCAACATCATTCTGGCCGGTATTCTGATGGCGTTTGTGCTGCTGGTCGGCCCGACGCTGTTTATCTTGGGCACCTTCGTGCAGGTGACGGGATACTACGTGGCCTCGCTGCCCACTCTCAGCTTCTGGACTGAAACCTTCAGCGGCGAGGGCGCTTGGCAAAATAGCTGGACTGTCTTCTACTGGGGCTGGTGGATTTCTTGGTCTCCTTTTGTCGGCATCTTCATCGCCCGGATCTCTAAGGGGCGCACCGTGCGCGAGTTCCTCTTAGGTGTCCTGCTGCTGCCCACCGTCCTGACCTTTCTATGGATGTCTGTATTTGGCGGCACGGCAATGTTTATGGAGTTAGGCGACCAGCAGGGCACCATCAGCGCCGCGGTAGACGAGAACGTGGCCACGGCCCTGTTCGTCATGCTGCAGCAGCTGCCGCTGACGGCCATCACCTCCTTTGTCGGCATTGTGCTTGTGGTAGTTTTCTTCGTCACCTCGTCTGACTCAGGTTCCCTGGTGGTCGATAGCATCACCTCCGGCGGTAAGCTCGATTCTCCGACGCCCCAGCGGGTGTTCTGGGCTGTCACAGAGGGCGTTGTCGCAGCGGTGCTGCTGCTGGGTGGCGGCCTGCAGGCCCTGCAGACGGCAGCCATTACTACCGGCCTACCGTTTGCAATCGTGCTGCTGGTGATGTGCTACAGCCTCTACCGGGGCCTCAGCCAGGAGCTAGCCATGATCGAAAGCCAGGATTTGACGGCGCGTGAAGCGAAGCCTGAAGAGGCGATCGCGCAATAGACGCTTACACACAGACGTTCACGTAACGCACCAACTCTGAGGGGGCATCTCGGCATGGGTCAGCATTTTGACGCGATTGTGGTGGGCGCGGGCGGCGTGGGCAGCGCGGCGGCCTACTACCTGACAAAGGCAGGGCAGCGCGTCCTGCTGCTAGAGCAGTTCGAGCTAGACCACCAAAAGGGCAGCTCCTACGGCTACTCCCGCGTCATCCGCTACACCTACGACAACCCCGTCTATGTTGACCTCATGCGGGATGTCTATCCCCTGTGGTTTGCCCTGCAAGAGGAGGCCGACGAGCAGCTCTACGTCAAGACCGGGGGCCTCGACTTTGGCTTTCCCGAAGTTGACACCTTTAAGGCGCTCAAAGGCAGCATGGACGCCGCCGGCCTGGACTACGAGCACCTCAGCCGGAGCGAGATTTCCCGGCGCTTCCCGCAGTTTGCCCTAGAGGAGGGCATGGAGGGCCTCTTCCACGCCGACTCAGGGCTGCTGCGGGCCTCCCGCTGCGTCCTGGCCCATCAGCGCCTAGCCCAAGCGCAAGGCGCGACGGTGATGGACCAAACGCCTGTGCTCAGCATTACCCCCACGGAGAACGGCGTCGAAGTGCAGACCGCCACAGAGACCTTTGGCGGCGATCGCCTCGTGCTCACCGCTGGAAGCTGGGCCAAGGGTCTGCTGGCAGAGCAGGGTATCGACCTGCCGCTCAAAATCATGCCCTGCCAGCTCGGCTTCTACCAGCCTGCCTCACCCACCGACTTCACCCCCGATCGCTTCCCCGTTTTCTTTGCCCACATGAACGGCGACTACGGCGAGATGCCCTACGGCATCCCCCACGAAGACCCCAGCATTGGCGTCAAGATCACCACTTTCTACGGCTGGCCAACGGTCACGACCCCGGACGAGGTTGACTATACCCCCAGCCAGGACTGGACCGAGCGTATTCGCCGCTTTGCCCAGCAGTATGTCCCGGGAGCCGCTGGGCCGCTGCTCAGCACCCGCCGCTGCCTCTACACGCTGACGCCAGACAAGGATTTTGTTGTGGATCAGCACCCCAGCTACCCCCACGTGGTGATTGGGGCGGGGTTCTCGGGGCACGGTTTCAAGTTCACGACGCTGCTAGGTAAGATGCTGGCGGATTTGGCGGTGGAGGGCAGCACGCCCCACGATACGAGCCTGTTTAAGCTGGCGCGATTCCAGCCGGTTGGGGTGATCGCGTAGGGACATGACAGGCCACACCTGAAGGGGCACATCATGCTATGTCCTTACGTCAAGCATGTACGATAGCTGAGGTGGTTCCCAAAGATGGCGTCGTTATTCATGATTCCGAACGGGCAGAGCGCCGACAAGCACCCCCTCCACATCATGATTTCAGAGAAGCTAAGGGCACAGATTGAGGCCGGGCGGTATGAACCTGGCGAGCGCCTGCCGAGCGAATTTGATTTAGGGGAAGCCTTTGGCGTCAGCCGCACCACCATCCGCCGGGCGATCGCCAACCTCACCCAGCAGGGCCTAGTCATCACCCAGCGCGGCAAAGGTATTTTCGTCAGCGGTCGTCAGAAGATCAGCTTCTCCATGGCCAACCCGCTGATGCAGTTTGATGTGGCCCTTAAGCAGCAAGGATACGTCGGGCGAGTTCACTCTCTGCGGTTTCAGCTGATTGACGCGTCGCCCGAGCTGGCGCTAAAGCTGGCGCTTCCGGGTGAAGTCCCTCAGGTCTACTGGCAAGAGAAGATCATCTACGCCGATGACTCTCCTGTGGCCCTGGAAGTTGATTACTTTCCCGAGGAATTGGGGAGTGCCTTGGCGGATCAGCTGCAGCAGGGCTTCACCTACAGCACGTTGTCAATGAACGGTATCCACCTCAACGCGGCAAAGGTGAGCTTGGAGGGAGTCCCCGCAACCTACGAGCTGAGCGAGTATTTGGCGGTGCCGCTGGGAATGCCGCTGCTGGCGTTTAACTATGTGGCCTACTATGGCGATCGCGTTGCCGTCTATGGAAGAACGCTATCGCGCTCGGATTGGACCTGCTACACCTCTGAGTTCGAGATATAGCCGTGCGAGATATTGACGTTTGAGATGCGTTCGGGCTGGACAGCAAACAGCAGCTCTAAATTCTCTTAAATCGTCACAATCCAAATGAGGTTTACCCTCTAATGAGATATCCGAAGTAGGATGGAGCTCTATATAAAAGCCGTAATCCTCAAGGGATTTTGCTTTATCTTTAGTAGTCTATCGGGTTTGCCTAAGGCACCAATCGAAGGTAGCGCCGGACCCAATCTGGCTTGCCCTACATGCGCCGCCCCTATCCCCCTCGTACAACCGTCATCGACAGCCTTAACACTGATTAGCCGTGACCAAAGCAGGAACTTACAAAGACACCGTCAACCTCCCCCAGACCTCATTTGACATGCGGGCCAACGCCATCAAGCGGGAGCCAGAGCTGCAGGCGTTTTGGGCCGAGCGCCAGATTTATGAAACCCTGTCGCAAAACAACCCCGGCGAACCTTTTACCCTGCACGACGGGCCACCCTACGCCAACGGCGCGCTTCACATTGGCCACGCCCTCAACAAAACCCTCAAAGACATCATCAACAAGTATCAGCTGCTGCGGGGCCGCAAGGTCACCTACGTTCCCGGCTGGGACTGTCACGGCCTGCCCATTGAGCTGAAGGTGCTGCAGGCGATGAAATCGTCGGAGCGGCGAGATCTGACCCCCATACAGCTGCGCAAGCGGGCCAAGCAGTGGGCCCTAGAACAGGTAGACCAGCAGCGGGAGAGCTTTAAGCGCTACGGCATCTGGGGCGACTGGGATCACCCCTACATGACCCTGCTGCCGGAGTACGAGGCGGCGCAGATTGGCGTGTTTGGGGAGATGGTGCTCAAGGGCTATATCTACCGGGGGCTGAAGTCGGTGCATTGGAGCCCCAGCTCCCGCACGGCCCTGGCGGAGGCGGAGCTGGAGTATCCCGAGGGCCACGTGTCCCGCAGCATCTACGTGGCCTTTGCGCTGCGCAAGCTGTCGGCGGATGCGGAGGCGGCACTGGGGCCCTACCTGGGCAGCACCGGCGTCGCCATCTGGACCACCACCCCCTGGACGATGCCCGCTAACCTGGCGGTGGCGGTGAACCCAGAGCTCACCTATGCGGTGGTGGAGGCTGGGGAGGGCAACCCGACGCCGTTTAAGTATTTGCTGGTGGCCAAGGACCTGGCGGAAAGCCTGAGCGAGACTCTGGGCGTTGCCCTCACCGTCAAGGCCGAAATTAAAGGCGAGGCCCTGGAGCACTCCACCTACCAGCACCCGCTGTTCGACCGCGAGAGCCCCATCGTCATCGGCGGCGACTATGTGACCACCGAGTCGGGTACCGGCTTGGTGCACACCGCCCCCGGCCACGGCGAGGACGACTTCCGGGTGGGGCAGCGCTACGGCTTGCCCGTGCTCTGTCCTGTAGACGAAGCGGGCAACTTTACGAAAGAGGCGGGCCCGTTTGAGGGGCTGAACGTGCTCAAAAACGCCAACGAGGCGGTGATTGCGGCCCTCACCGAAGCCAAAGCCCTGCTGAAAGAAGAGCAGTACCAGCACCGCTACCCTTACGACTGGCGCACCAAGAAGCCCACCATCTACCGGGCCACAGAGCAGTGGTTTGCCTCGGTGGAGGGCTTCCGGGACGAGGCCATGGCGGCGATCGCGGGCGTCACTTGGGTGCCCGCCCAGGGCGAGAACCGGATTACCGCCATGGTCTCCGAGCGCTCCGACTGGTGCATCTCCCGGCAGCGCAGCTGGGGCGTCCCCATCCCCGTGTTCTACGACCAAGAGACGGGCGAGCCGCTGATGACCCAGGACACTATCAGTCACGTGCAGCAGATCTTTGCCGAGCACGGCTCCGACGCCTGGTGGGAGTGGCCCGTAGAAGACCTGCTGCCCGAGCCCTACCGCAGCAACGGGCGCAGCTACCGCAAGGGCACCGACACCATGGACGTGTGGTTCGACTCGGGCTCCTCGTGGGCGGCGGTGGCCCAGCAGCGGGACGGCCTGCAGTACCCCGTAGATCTCTATCTAGAAGGCTCTGACCAGCACCGGGGCTGGTTCCAGTCTAGCCTGCTTACCAGCGTCGCCACCAACGGCTGCGCCCCCTACAAAACCGTGCTCACCCACGGCTTTACGCTAGATGAGCAGGGGCGGAAGATGAGCAAGTCGGTGGGCAACGTGGTGGACCCGGCGGTAATCATCGAGGGCGGCAAGGACAAAAAGCAGAACCCGCCCTACGGTGCAGACGTGCTGCGGCTGTGGGTCTCTTCGGTGGACTACTCCTCCGATATGCCCCTGGGCAAAAGCATTCTCAAGCAGCTCTCGGACATCTACCGCAAAATCCGCAACACGGCCCGCTTTCTGCTGGGCAACCTGCACGACTTTGACCCCAAGACTGACGTGGTGCCCTACGACCAGCTGCCTGAGCTGGACCAGTACATGCTGCACCGAATGACGGGGGTGTTCGCCGACGTCACCAACGCCTTTGACACCTACCAGTTTTTCCGCTTTTTCCAGGCGGTGCAGAACTTCTGCGTGGTGGACTTGTCCAACTTCTACCTGGACATCGCCAAAGACCGGCTCTACATCAGCGCCCCCGACGCCGCCCGCCGCCGCAGCTGCCAGACGGTGCTGGCGGTGGCCATCGAAAACCTAGCGCGGGCGATCGCCCCGGTGCTGTGCCACATGGCGGAGGATATCTGGCAAAGTCTCCCTTACAAGACGCCCTACGCGTCGGTGTTCCAGGCGGGCTGGGTGGTGCTCGATGAGGGCTGGGTGCGGCCCGACCTCGCCGCCTACTGGCCAGAGCTGCGGGAGTTGCGGGGCCAAGTAAACAAGGTGCTGGAGCAGGCCCGCACCGACAAGGCCATTGGCTCATCTTTAGCGGCTAAGGTACAGCTCTACGTGGCCCACCAGACCCTGCGCAAGCGGCTCGAAGACATGAACCCCGATAGCCTAGCGGGCAACGGTGTGGATGAGCTGCGCTACCTGTTCATCACCTCCCAGGTGGCGCTGCTGGACTCGCCGGATGCAATAGCCCAGCTCAAGTACCACGAGCGGACGGAGGGCATCGCCGTAGGCGTGGTGGACGCCGAGGGGGAGAAGTGCGATCGCTGCTGGAATCACTCGCTGAGTGTCGGGCAGCTTGAGGCCCATCCGCTGCTGTGCGAGCGGTGCGTGGCGGCGCTGGGTGGCGAGTTCTAAATCTGCAGTCCCCCGTCAATCTCATCCCGCTCCGCAGGCTCACCGTTGGGGCCAAACAGCAGCTCGCCGCTGGTGTAGGTGGTGCCAAAGGTTTCGACTAGGCTAGCTACCTGACGCAGGGCGGAGCGTAGATCTGGCTCCTGCAGGGTGGAGAAGGGATGGAGGTAAGTCGCCACAACGGTGCCGTCGCTGACGGCGTAGCGGGCGTCTAGAGTCGTGTGGAAATTGGCCACCAAAATGTTGCCGGCCTGGGCGGGGGTGAGCTCTTCAGCGGAGGCGATTGGGGCAACGATGCGCATGCGGTCAAACTCCTCGTTCACTAGCAGCGCCATGGTCTGGCCGTTAATGGAGATCCGACGCTGGCCGCCCTCGCCTTCAACCGAGTCGGCGACGTCACTTAAGACGTCGTCTAGTCGCTCAGCAGTCATCGGCACCAGCGATGCGTTTTCCTGTGCTTGGGCGGGCGTCAATAGGGGCGTCACGGCGATGGGGCTCTGGGGATGGCTCAGCAAGAGGGCAGCAATGGGGGCAAGGGCGAGGAGATAGCGGCGCATGGGGATGATGTTGAAGAAACGTCTGGTGCTCACTGTAGGGCGATCGCCTGAGAGCAGTCTAAGAGCGTCCTAAGTTTTGGTGTGTCAGTTTTGGCGTTTCAGGTTTCTATAAGCACGGCTTTTTGAGGGCATAACTTTTTGCGTTCGATAGTGCGTTGAATTCGAATGCCTTCATGTATAGACTTAAAGCAATGCACAGCTGATAATCTATAGATAAAAGCCTATGTCTGGTGTTTGCTCTTCTGGCGTGACTGCCTTTAACAGGGGGAGGCCTCAATCTATTGTCTTAAAAGAAGAGCAAGGGGTTATGTTGACGTGGATGGAGCGCGGTCTCTGCGCGTTCACATTGGCTTACCGTCACTCAAGTAAGCCCTCATGCAGCTAGCCAATATAATTCATTTTCGAAACTTGAGGGACGATGGGTAAAGTGTTTCCAGCGGCAGTTGTAGTCGAAGTTGCGGAGTAAATCGTGCCCCATGTCTATTTCAGAAGCCTGCATTTTTGCCACCGTCCTCTGTGGGTTCTTCGGCATCATCTTTAAACAGAACCTGCTGATGAAAATTCTCTCGATGGACGTGATGAGTACCGGGGTGGTGGCCCTGTACATCTGGGTCGCCGCGCGGAGCGGACGATTTACCCCCATCGCATCAAGTCCCGCTACCGCAAGTTCTGCCATCAACAGCGCCGAGGCGATCGCCTACGCTGACCCGGTCCCCCAGGCCGTAATCCTCACCGCGATTGTGATCGGGCTTTCTATCCAGGCGCTGATGCTGGTGGGGGTGATGAAGCTAGCGCGGGACAACCCCACCTTAGACATCAGCGAGATTGAAAAGAGTCATAGGCCATGATTTCTACTGAAGCGATCGCTCTCATGCCACCTATCGCCTGGGTGGCGCTACCGTTTTTGGCGGGGTTCAGCGTCTACCTATTGCCACAGCTGGCCCGCTATTTGGCGCTATTAGTCAGCCTCGTGTCCTTGGGGCTCGCGCTGCCGGAGCTATGGAACCCGGAGCCGCTGACCCTGACGTTGCTAGATAACTTCGGCGTCACCCTGCTGATCGATTCCCTCAGCGGCTATTTCATCGTGACAAACGCCCTGGTGACGGCGGCGGTGCTGCTCTACTGCTGGCGCAGCGATCGCTCGGCGTTCTTCTACACCCAAGCCATTGCTCTGCACGGCAGCGTCAACGCCGTGTTCATCTGCGCCGACTTCATCAGCCTCTACGTAGCCCTAGAGGTAATCAGCGTTGCGGCATTTTTGCTGATTGCCTATCCCCGCACTAACCGGGCGATTTGGGTGGCGCTGCGCTACCTGTTTATTAGCAACACGGCTATGTTGTTTTACCTGATGGGGGCGGCGCTGGTATACCGCAGCGCCGAATCATTCCGATTTGATGGCTTGGCTGCGGCCCCGCCGGAGGCGATCGCCCTAATTTTTCTGGGCTTGCTGACCAAGGGGGGCGTTTTTGTGTCGGGGCTGTGGCTGCCCCTCACCCACTCGGAGGCAGAGACGCCGGTTTCGGCGCTGCTTTCCGGGGTGGTAGTGAAGACAGGGGTGTTTCCGCTGGTGCGCTGCGCCCTAATCGCGGATGGGGTCGCGCCTATTTTGGGGCTATTTGGCGTAGCGACAGCGCTGCTTGGGGTCGTCTACGCGATTTTTGAACCAGATACCAAGCGCACCCTGGCCTTCAGCACCATTTCCCAAATCGGCTTTATCCTAGCAGCCCCCGCCGCGGCGGGGGGCTACGCGCTGACCCACGGCCTGGCCAAAGCGGTGCTGTTTCTCACCGCTGGTAACCTGCCCAGCCGCAGGTTTGATCAGCTGCAGCAGATGTCGATCCATCCCTTAAGCTGGCTGGCGCTGACCCTAGCTGGCCTCTCGGTGGCTGGATTCCCCTTCCTGGGTGGGTTTGGCACTAAGGTGGCCCTGTTCAAGCTCCTGGCACCTTGGCAGGCGATCGCCTTAAATGTAGCGGCGGTTGGAACGGCGATCGTAATGGTTAAGTTTATCGTCTTGCCCTACGGTAGCGCGCCTAGCGCGCCGCCCAAGCGAGACCTTTGGCTGGCGGTCGGGCTGCTGCTGATCGGCCTCGTCGTGGTCAATGGTCTCTACCTCGATACCTACACCTGGGCCAACGCGGTCAAGGCTCTGCTTGTGGCTACTGCGGGGTGGCTCGCATACCATCTCCTTCGGCGCTCCTTGCTCAAGCTGCCGCAGACTGCTGAGCAGTTTGACCACCTGATCGGGACAATGAGTCTTGTGGTAACCCTACTGTTTTGGATGGTGCTGACATGATTCGATACCTCGACCTACTGCTGCGGCTGACCATTTGGTTTTTGCTCACCGCCGACATCAGCCTCGCCAACATTATCATTGGCACCAGCGTGGCGCTGCTGCTGCCGCGCGGCTACAGTCCCCCTTCCCGGCTCAAAGACTGGGGGCGCGCTTTCTGTGAAATCATCGTGGCCATCCCCAAGGCCTACATTGAGGCCGTGGAGATGATGATTTTTCCCCACACCGAGGAGGACATCGTCATGGAGCGCGTCAAGCCCCAGCGGACACCAGGCCTGATTTTTCTCGATATCTTTCTGATTACTTTTACCCCCAAAACCATCGTGGTCAAGTGTCACGACGACGGCTGGTACGAAGTGCACCGGGTGAAGCGGAGGCGACAATGAGCGGAATCTTAATTGCGATGGTGGTAGCGCTGCTGATCCCGATTTACGAAGCCTGGCGGGACAACCACATCTGGCAAAAAATGCTGGCCTTTGCCAGCATCGCCAGCAAGACCTCCGTGATGATTTTGGCGGTGTCGGTGCTGCGGGACGACTGGATGATCGGCGTGGTGGGCGTGCTGATTTTGAGCGTGGGCAACGCCGCCCTGATGCTGATGGCCCACGTACTGAGACGGATGAACGAGCTATGATTATTACCCTTGTCAGCTATTTTTTCCTGGTTGCGGGCCTCATCTTTTGGTTCTGGGGCACCGTACCGCTGCTCGGCGATCGCTCAGTGCTCTTCAAGCTTCACAGCCTTTCGGTCTCGGACACGCTGGGCTCTATGAGCATTGTCGTGGGCCTGCTGCTCCGGATGTCTCGGGAGTGGCCGCTGCTGGTCTTAGCGCTGATTTCCCTGACGATTTGGAATACGGTTTTGGGCTATGTGCTCGCTTACTGCGCCAGTGGAGGAGACGATGGCTGATTCCCCCTACGAGCTGATTATTGTGGGGCTGCTGCCCTTAACGGCCTGCCTGCTCGTGACCCAGGCCAACCCCTACCACGCCCTGGTGATTCGCGGCATCTTGGGGGCGGTGGCGGCGCTGGTGTACGCGCTATTCGGCGCCGCAGACGTTGCCCTAACGGAGGCGCTCGTCGGGACGATGCTCTCGATTACCCTGTACGCGGTGGCGGTGCGGTCTTCCCTCAGCCTGAGGATTGGCCTCGTCGACGCGCTTATGACTCAGACTGCGCCAGAGGGGGGCGAGTCGGCTACCCTGACAACCGTTCCGCCCTCCTTGACGCCCCTGCTGCCAGCGCTTAAGCAGCGGCTGCGTCGACGGCACCTGCGGCTTGAGCTTGTGAGCTATGCCACCCCTGAAACCCTAGAGCGGGCGATCGCGGCTAAAGAAATTCACGCCATCTACCGCCCGAGTCCATCTGGGCTACCCCATCGGTTCGAGGTTCGAACCCAGGCTCTCCATACGCTCCTACAGGCGGAACTTCCCCCTAGCGCTGAGCTGAGCGTCATCGGTGCAGAAGCATCCATCCACGAGCAGGTGATTGAGTAATGATGAAATGGCTCTACGTTGCGGCTGGAGTGGCCCTCTACTTTAAGCTGATTTTGCTGCCTACCCCAGCGGCGGGTGTGGTCGAGCTAGACCTGGTTGAACTCGTCGTCCAAGACAGCGGGGTATCCAACGCCGTATCCGGCATCATTTTTAGAAACCGCCTCTACGATACGATCTTCGAAGTAGTAGTCTTCACCCTCGCCATTATGGGGGTGCGGTTTCTCCTGGCTGACGAGCAGCCGTCCTGCACAATCTACCAATTTAACGATCACCCCTCTATTGTGCTAGCGCAACTGGGGGCGACCGTGGCGGCGCTAATTGGCATTGAGTTAGCGATTCGCGGCCATCTAAGCCCCGGAGGGGGCTTTGCGGCAGGGGTTGCAGGGGGAACTGCAATTGGGCTAATCGCCATCACGTCTTCCTCGAAGCGCATGGAGGCGCTCTACAAGCGCTGGCGGACGTCGAGCTGGGAGAAGCTAGCGGTGCTGCTGTTCATCGTGCTGGCAGTGCTGGTCTTACTGGGGGTGGAGCTGCCCCAAGGGGAGCTAGGCGAGCTGGTCAGCGGCGGCTGGATTCCAGTGCTGAACGTGCTGGTGGCGGTCAAGGTGGCCTTGGGAGCCTGGGCCGCTATCCTCGTATTCATCCGCTATCGGGGGCTGCTGTAGCGTAATCCCTATAATCAGCTAAATTTAGGGTAGGTCCAGCGGCACAAGCCTCCCAACCATGCGCGAAAAGTTCGGACAGTGCTGCAGAGCGTGATTCAGGCTACTCAAACATCTCATCGCCGGTCGGCTCCTGATACGTGAGGTTTTGCTTCCGGTGGCGATACTCCCCGACGATGGGGTAGATAGAGCGCCGCAGCCGGTTCAAAGCGCCCACCGGACGATGCACCGCAAGCCCGTTCCAGGGCGAAAACCGCAGGTTCTCACAGAAGTCGCACCGGGCATCAGACGCGATGGCTTGAGGGCCAACCGTTAAGCGGCCAACCGTAAAAAAGGACGCTTTGGATTCGTCCCACTCCACCAAGACATTATCGATAGACATCTCAGGGTCGGTTTGCACCTGAATTTGCAGGTCCCAGTGGTAGAGGGCATCCGGTTTCGACAGCGCTTGAAGCAGCTCTTCTCTATAGTAGTTGTCCGGGATGCCCTCCCGCTTGTGGCGACGTTTGGCGGTGGCGCGATCGCCCTCAGGCCTAGCCTCACGGGGTAGGGGATTGTGGGGGGGCTGGCCCGACACCGGAGTCAGGGCGTACTTTACCACCGCAGGATAGGTCACCGGCACCTGCCCGGGCTGGGACTCGTCAAAATTTTGGGGCAGGCCCAGAGCAGAGGCCGAACCGCTCCAGTATCGCTCTGTCAGCAGGCTTCGGGGGGCGTGGCTGGTAATCTGCTTAAGCGCGGCCCGCTGCTTGGGGTGAAACAGCAGCCACGCAAGCGCCAGTAGGGGAGAGACGGCCACCGCCTTAAAAAAGCCATAGTAATCGCGAATTCCGGCCACGAAGAAGGTCTTGCCGTTTTGTAAAATCAAGTCCTGGGACTGGGCTTCGTGGCTGGCAGACAGGCGCTCCCCGGCCACGTCCATCACCTTGACTGACATAGAGCGGGTGTCGTCTACATAGTCGCTGTTCACGGTGGTCCTGCCGTTGGCATAGCGAATCCAAACCGGGTACTGCCGAGGCTGGGCCAGTAGACCCTGCTTCAGCGATAGGGCGGCCTGCTGCTCTGTTGAAAGCCCCGCCGCTTTCGCCGTCGCCTGCTGAATGGTTGCCTCATCGAAGTCAAAAATTTCCAGCGCCCCCTTGACGCAGCCCTGGGTTTTCGCGTGGGTGTCCCGCAGCGCTTTATCCGCCTGCCCATAGAGGCTGTCCATGCGATCGCGGGTGGCCTGCCTCACCTGGTCAGAGAGCTGCTGCTCATTCTTTTCGGGGTACTCGGTAAAGTGTTTCATAGCGAGTGATTCATGGGGATTCTTGGATGATTTTTGAGCGGAGGGGCGTTGCCCGCCCCTCCGCTCAATTCACGAGTAACTTAGTCACGAGTAACTTAGTATCGCTATAGATTGAAGGTCACTTTGAAGGGGCGATCGCCCGCCGGAACGTTGCGGTTGACCAAATCCGACATTGTTTTGGTTTGGTGAATGAGCTCCCAGCCTACTGGGGAAAACGTTTGAGGATTGTAAATTTCAGGGGCCAGCAGGGGACTGGTCAACGCTTGGGAGAAAGCGTCGATGCCAATCATTCGGGCGACGAGGGCCGGAATGGTAGAGCCCTCCCGCACGTCCTCAGCGTAGAGTCCGATAAAAAACTCAATCTTATCCACATCGCCATAGATTTCTTTGAGCTTTTGCTGTGTATACTCATCCTCAGTAATTTGGTCAAAATCCGTAACCCTCGGGAAACCACACAGGTCTCGATAGTCGTTGTAGCTCGCCATCTGCGCCTTGCGGCCTAGCGCAACGGTCGCTAGCTCAGTGACGTCAATAAATGTCGCCGTCCGCCCCTCTGCTTTCTGCATCGGAAAATCAGGCGTGTTAAACAGCCCAATTAAGGCGCTAGGCTGGGAGCAGGTTTCTTCCATCAGCGTCCCTAGACCCTGATCGATGATCAGTTGGTTGTTCCACAGGGTCGTTCCTAAAGAAACGTCTTGGCCTTTGTAAACGATGTTTTCTGGAATCGCGCTGTGCCAGCGGTAGACAAAGCTGAATTCGATCGCCATCCAGTTGGGCTTGTTCCAGCTCGAGCTAGCGAAGGCTTCTGGGTCGGCAGAGAAGCTGAAGTAGTAGGGCGTAATGTGGGAAATATACTCCTCCATAATGATGTTCAGCAGCATCACAATCACAACGTTGCGGGCCGTTTGGAAGAGGCGCTCATCGTCCCAATCAGGGTAGTGCTCCGCTAGAGTGCCGCACAGGCGATTGTGCTCCCGCAGGCAGAGGGTTGTCAGCATGACGTAGCCAATCTGCACGTTGGCGCGGTCCACCCCCATGGCAAACAGCCTGGCCTTAAGGTGAGGCGGCAGCCGCTCTTCACTGCCCAGTACGACATAGAGCCCTTCAAACTGGGGATCGACCGTCCCGCTTTCGGGATCGGCGTAGTAAAACAGCGGATATTCCTCTTCAACCCCGTCTGAGCACTGGAGCCGCTGCGTTTTTAGGGTTCCCCCCTCGAAGGAGCGCAAAAGATTGGTCTGCTTTCGGGTTAGGCCATAGACGTTGCAGAGGTCGATATGATGATTGGAGGTGTTCCTAAGTCGATTGCGGGTGTCAATCCGCAAAAAGCCGTCGGTGAACCACTGCACAAAATAGGGGAACAGCAGCGTTGATTTCTGCGAGTATTTGGTTTTGCCGTCTCGCTTCTGAAACAGCACTTTTAGGTCGACCAAGTCGGGCAGATTCCCGTCTCGGTTGAAGTCGGGGTCGGGCGGCAGGTGGCGACCGGTATAGCTCCGATCTGTAAGGGAGTCCCAAGACGTGTATGTATCGGGTTTCTTGGGAATTTCCGTATCTGGAATATAGGAATCCAGCGTCATCAGGCTGAATGGGTAGGGCCGATTGGGAATTTTATTGCAGAGATTATTAATTAGAAATTTGTTAGTCTGACGCTTTAGAAAATCACTGCTTTGAACAAAGGCCCAAACCGGTTCAAAGTGGGTCAAAATATAGAGAAGTAGTTTGTTGTCAAGCCCGTCTCTAGAAGTATCTCTTGCCATGGCTTAGCTAATAGTTGATACGACTTTTATTCTTGTAGTTGAAGCTGTGGCAGACCAAAATCGTTTCAGAAAACTTTGCTTCACACCCTAGGCAGGGTTTGTGACTCTAACTTAAAAAACTATGGTAGATTTAAATGTCCCTATTGGACTAGATGGTGCCGGCATTTACACATATCTTAATTGCTGAAACCCTTCACCCTCTAACTTTCCCAAAACATATCGGCGATGAAGGCAAAATCTTAAGGGCGATCGCCCTTGCACTTCCAAAAAGCGATTCTCTAAAGCCAAACTCGACCGATGATCGCGACCTTTCATCTGTACCGCTTTTCGTTTGTACCACCTTGAAGCGCGACTGACGGCATCCAAAACCCGTAGGGCAGAGCTTACCTTGCCCCGCTGCACCACTGCTCTACCTGCTCTAAAAAGGCAAACACCGCCGGACTGTGCATCACCTCCGACAGCGTTACTGCCGCTAGCGTCCGGGTCAGAGGCTGCGGCAGGTGGCGAACCCGCACCGCTTCCGGAATGGGCCGCGCCGCGTAGCGGGGCAAAATGGCCATCCCCAGCCCCTGGGCCACTAGGCTAACGATCATCGCATCCTCATTGATTTCGTAGGCCACCGTCAGCGGTACTTCGGTCGCCTGGAGATACTGTCGCAGGGCGGCATAGCCACCGTCATTGGCCGCAGGCATGATCAAATCGTGCTGGCTCATCTCCTGCCAAGAAATCGTGCGCTCGTAGCCCATCGGGGCGGCGGGGGCAGCAGAGGTGCTGGGCGGCAGCAGCACCACGTAGTCGTCCTCGCAAATGGCGCGCACCATCAGCCCCTCGGTATCGTACACATCCATCAGCCCCACGTCGGCGGTGCGATCGCGCAGGGCCTGGCGTACGTTGTGGTAGTCGAAGCACTTGGTCACCGTGACGGTGAGCTGGGGGTGCCGCTGGTGAAATAGGGCCAGGACGGGGGGAAGCCAGTGGGTTGCGAGGCTGCGAATTGAGGCGATGCGGACCTGCCCAGACTCCATCCCCCGCGCCTGATGGGCCGCCTGCACCACGGCCTCCAGCCGCGCTAGGATAGGCTGGATTTCTTTGAGGATTACCTCCCCTGTCAAGGTCAGCGTCGCGCCTTGCCTGCCGCGAAACAGCAGCTCCACCCCCAGGATTTCTTCTAGGGAGGCGATCGCATGGCTGACGGACGACTGGGTGACGCCCAACTCTAAGGCCGCTCGACCGAAGCTGCCGCACTCTGCCACAGCGGCAAGGGCCCTCAGCTGGGATAGCTTGAGCCTGGAGCTATCGATTTGATTCATGGGGTTCATCGATGGCGTGGGTTGATGCCCTAGAGAGGCATCTAATATGGTGTCTCTCAATACCGGTACCGGGCCTGCCAGCCCATACACGCTTACCGAACTGCTTACTTGAGCGAACAGGCTAGACCCCATCCAACCATCTGTAGCGCTATTCTATACCTCAAATCCCATGCTACCTATCAATTTAGACGAGAAACTGGCTCAGTTTTCAGACCACTGGAGCCCTAAAATCGTAGGCGAACTCAACGGTCAACAGGTGAAGCTGGTCAAACTTAAAGGTGAGTTCATTTGGCACCATCACGAGCAGGAGGACGAGCTGTTCTATGTGATTCGCGGCGAGCTGACGATGCTGTTTCGCGATCGCCAAAACGGGCTACGTCAGCAGATGATTAAGCCGGGAGAGTTCATCATCGTGCCCAAAGGTGTGGAGCACAAGCCGGTTGCCGAGGATGAGGTTCATGTGATGCTGTTCGAACCTATCGCTACACTTAATACCGGCAGCGCGCAGAGCGATCGCACCGTTGCCGCTCCCCGCCGCATCTAGCCCTACCCTTGCGCAGACAGACTGCCTGCGTATTGCCTCTGCTCTACTGCCAGCACACAGCCCGTTCAAGGGATGGGCTGACTTCGAATTAAAGTACAACCTCGGTTCAGCCTTATGCACCCTCCCGTAGACTATAATCAAAGACCACCGAATTCCTTTTTGATGTAGCCTCTCGAACTTGGCTATAATTAAGGGCACCGTCCAAATTTTCAGGAGTATCCTATCTATGGCCAAAAAAGCCATGGTTGAGCGCGATAAGAAGCGCAAGCGGCTGGTTGAAAAATACGCTCAAAAGCGGCAAGAGCTAAAAGAGCAGTTTGAAAGCGCTACCTCCCAGCAGGAAAGGCTGATGATTCACCGTCAGATTCAGCAGCTTCCCCGCAACAGTGCGCCCAATCGCCGACGCAATCGCTGCTGGCTCACGGGTCGCCCTCGCGGGGTTTACCGCGACTTTGGCCTATGCCGCAACGCACTACGTGAGATGGCCCACGAAGGCCTGCTGCCCGGCGTCGTCAAGTCGAGCTGGTAGCGCGACAGCCTGCTCTTGGGGCCCAGAGCTGGTAAGCCTAAATTCGGCGAGCCCAAGTTGGCGAGCCTACCGCTCCGCTGCGCCAGAGTAAAATCAATCCTGTTTAAGGTCTAACTAAAGACCGAGCGCCCATCGAAACCGTCTCGATGGGCTAGGGCTGTTTATTGACCACAGCAGCGCTCGATGCCCAAGCTGTCTAACAGCAGGTCGCTTACGGCGTTGGCCACGGCAAACTCGCTAAAGAAGCTCCTGGAAAAGTCGAACGCCTGCATTTCCGTTACGATCGCCAGCACCAGGGCGCCAATATCGGTTTCTCCCTCCATTCGCTGCCGCACAAACACCTGCGCAGCTCGCTGGGCGATCGCCCGGTTTACGGGCTCCGCCACAAATTCGCTGTCCAGCCAGGTCTGAAGGCTTTTCTGAAGCCATTCTCCCTCTCTCTGGGGATGGGCAGCGGTCGGCAGGGTGGGGGAAACGGGCTCAGCCATAAGGGGAACCTAAGTGACAGCATGTTGCTATGGTGACACATTTTGCTGCCTTGCCCGGCCCAATGTAGATCTAGATTAGAGCCTGTATATGGCGCGGCAAAAGGATCTGGCAGAGGCCTCTAAGCTGGATTAGCCCCTTATCTGGAGCCATGGCAAATGTTCTGATGCATTAGGACATTTGCGTACCCAGTTGTCTACGGAACGTCAAGGCTTTAGCCCACGGCGCTGGCTTAATGGCATTGGCTAAAGCAACTGGGCCAGCACAATAGCCTATCTCCAAACTCAACCCTCTTACCTTTCCTCAGGCTCCTCAAATCGCCATGGTTGCGTTCAACGTTCCCGCCATCATTGAGCAATACGCCAACGGCTACTTCCTGATGGCTGACGATATTGGAAAAACGCTGAACTGGTACGCGAGCCGAGAGCGAGCGCTTGTTCCACTGGACGATCGCTTTCGCTATCCGCGCTCTCTGCGCCGAGCGCTCAACCAAAATCGATTTCAGGTGTCGATCAATAAAGCGTTTGATCAGGTCGTCCAGGGCTGCGCCGATCGCGAAACGACCTGGATATCGCCGACGCTGCAGCAGATTTATGCAGCGCTCCATCAGACAGGATGGGCCTACAGCTTTGAGACCTGGGAAGACGGCGAGCTGGCTGGGGGAATTTTAGGCATTGCCATTGGGGGAGCGTTCATTGGCGAATCGATGTTCTACCGCATTCCCGAAGGGTCTAAAGTGGCTATGGTCAAGCTCGTAGAGCGACTGCGATCGCGCCAGTTTATGCTGTTTGATGCCCAGATGAACAATCCGCACCTAGAGCGCTTCGGTGCCTATACGATTTCGAGCGAGGCGTATCAGCCGCTTCTGAACCAGGCAATCCAGCGCCGCTGTCTATTCGACTGAGGCTGCCCTGAAGCCAGCTAGCGCCTAGCGCGTCGCGTGGCGGCGAACCGCGAATAGACTTCCCATTAGACCAACAGAAGTCCCTAGACCCAGCAGAATTAGCGGCAGCAGCAGCGGATGCACGCCAAAATCGGTGTCCTGCGTAAGATATTGGATGAAATCGGGCTGCCGCGCCAAGACATGCTGAATAGACTGCTGAATGCCCACCAAACCGCCCCAGGCCAGCAGCGCGCCCACAAAGCCGAAGGTGATGCCCTGCAAAATAAAAGGGAAGTAAATCCAAATAGCGGTTGCCCCCACCAGCTGCATTACCTCGATTTCCCGTCGCCGGGCCATCACAATCAGGCGAATAGTGGTGGTGATGACCGCGATCGCCGTTAGAATGAGCAGCGAAATGATCACAATGCTGATGATGCTCAGCCCCTCATTCAGCTCGGTAATTCGTCTGACAGCTTCATCGACGTACTGCACTGCGTCGACGCCGTCGATAGCGGCAATTTTTTCCGCTAAACCGGGGACCGCTTCTGAACTGGTGGCCCTAACCTTAAGCTCATCCACCAGGGGATTGCCGCTGAGCTGCCGGGTCGCAGCAGCAATGTCAGAAAGGCCCATAGCTTCGAGCAGCGCTCGCCAGGCCTCCTCCCGGGTTACCACAGACACCGCCGCCACCTGGGGAAGGGCCGCAACCGACGGCTCAACCTGCGAGCCGTCGACCGTGGCGTTGAGATAGGCGGAGATCTCAAGCTGGCTACCAAACTGGTTGAGCAGCCGCTCAAACTGCCAAGAGGCTTGGAGGCTAAGGCCAAATAAAAACAGCAGCACCGTCACGGTACTCACCGCCGCCCAGTTCATCCAGCCGCCGCGCTTGAGGCCCAGCAGCGTTTCCCGCAGCAGGTAATCCAGTTTTGTAATAAATTTCAGCACCAGGTCGCTCCTTCTGCGCTATCAATACTAAGGCGGCGAATCATCAGCAGTGACGAGTCAAGAATTGATTAATATAGATATAGCGACTGTTAAACTCGTTGACCGCCCTCAGTTTATCCTCATGGCTCCTCAAACCCAAGTACTCGTTGAAAAAAAGAAGTTGGCAAAACCGCCGCTCCAGCTCCACTACCTCGGCGATCGCGTGCTGCGTCAGCCCGCCAAGCGCGTGAATAAAGTCGACGTCGAAATGCGTCAGTTCATCAAAGAGATGCTGCAGACCATGTACAGCGAGGATGGCATTGGGCTAGCAGCGCCCCAGGTGGGCATCAACAAGCAGCTCTTGGTGGTAGACCCCGACCCTGAAGATGCAGCAACAGCGCCGCTGGTGCTAATCAACCCCGTCATCAAGGGCGCGGGTAAAGAGCTATGTTCGTTCAAGGAAGGCTGCTTAAGCATTCCAAACATATATCTAGACGTAACGCGGCCTAAGGTTGTCGAAGTCGCCTTCAAAGACGAAAACGGCCGGCCCCAGCGTCGCAAGCTAGACGGGCTGGTCTCCCGCGTCATTCAACACGAGATGGATCATCTCAACGGCGTCATGTTCGTCGATCGCGTGGAAAACACGCTGCTGCTGACCGAGGAGCTCAGCAAGCACGGCTTTTCGCACCAGGCGGTCCAGGCGATCGCTTAGCGGTTGGTTGCCCGACGGCTAGCGGTCTAGCGATTAGCTCAGGGTTTTGTTGGGCCTGTCCGTCGCGTGGTCATTGGGCCTGACGCTGGTGTAAAATTTTGAGGCTTCTACGCCATTGAGGTGCTATGTTAACTCCCAAAAGCGGGCTTTTCCTCGCCTGTTCTTGCGTTGCGGCGATCGCAGCCGTGGGTTCCGTGTTTGAGCTGTCTTCTGGAGTGCCCCAGCTCGGCGGAACGTTGACCAGCATCATTCTGGCCCTCAGCGTTCCCCTCACGGGTCTGTTTTTTTATGCGGCTGTTCAGGACGCCCGCGCCAACCTGTAGGCGCAAGTCTGGGCCGATAGGGTTGAGGGCATGCACTAGCGCTGCGGACCTATTGCCCTTAGCCGGTATAGGTTAGGTTGTGCCATCATTGGCAGTAAAGCCGTGGCAGTAAAGCCATGGCAGTAAAGCTGAGCCGCAGCTAAAGCTGCGGCTCAGCTGAGGTCGCCGACCTAGGCTGAAGATAGAACTCGCTCCGCTATTGGGTAATGAACACCTCCCGTCCGCCTGCCGCAATTCTACGACAAGTCTCCTCTGGCGGCATTGCCAGCGTTGAGTTTTACCCACTCCCCTACGCAGGAGACGTCAAAATCGGGCGGGACCCGGCCTGTCAAATTGTTCTAGATACCCGCGTTTACACCGGCGTATCGCGGCAGCATGTCTGTATCGCGGCCTACGGCGCTCCTGCCAAGGGCGCTGAGTCCGCCTGGCGGCTTGAGGACCTAAACAGCTCAAACGGCACCTACGTGAACGGCGATAAGCTGGAAGCGCCCCACTGGCTTCGGGAAGGCGATCGCATCAGCTTAGGGCGGCAGGGGCCGCAGTTCATTTTTGAGCTGCTCTCCCCTGAGGACCTAGCGGGTCATCTCCCCGTGCCCGCTAGGGGCTATGACAGCGAATCTTTCCCCAGCGCTGCCCCAGACTCAGCCCCGCAGTCCCCCTCAAGCAGCGTTACCTTCAGCCAGCTCTTTCCCATCATCTCCACAGGCCACGACCTACCCCGCAAGGCCTACCTTGGCCCCGGCATAACAACCGTGCTGTTCGTTGTGTCGATGTTTATTGCGGTAGGCAACCCAGGCTTTTTTAACGGTATTTTAGCGGTCTACATCTCTGGATTTGCCTATTACTTCGTCTATCAGCTCTGCGGTAAGCAAAAGCCTTGGTGGATACTCCTCGGGACGATGGCGTCCACGGTACTGCTGCTGGTGAGCCCGCTATTGCCGGCGTTCATCATAGTATTTCGAGAAATACTGCCCGGAGAAATTCCCACGGACCCAACCCAAGTGAGCGTATGGCGCCTGCTGATGCAGATGTTTTTCGGGGCGGGGCTGATGGAGGAACTGCTTAAGGCTTTGCCAGTATTGCTCATAGCCTGGCTGAGCTTACTGCTGCCGCCGCTGCGGCGATCGCTGGGCGTGACGGAGCCCTTAGACGGAATTTTGCTGGGGACCGCGTCGGCCGTGGGCTTTACCCTAGTCGAGACCTTGAGTCAATACGTGCCGGGCATTGCGAGCGAGGTTAGGTTCCAGGCTCACCAAGGCAGTATTGAGACCGGGTTGCTGGGACTGCAGATTCTCATCCCTCGAATCTTGGGGTCAGTGTCGGGCCACATGGCCTACAGCGGATACCTGGGCTATTTCATAGGACTCAGCGTTCTCAAGCCGACGCACCGCTGGCAAACGCTGATGATAGGCTACTTCTCGGCTGCCTTACTACACGCCCTGTGGAATACGACTGGATTTATCAATCCGGCGGTGCTAGCCCTCGTCGGCGCGCTCTCCTACGCATTTCTAACGGCGGCTATCCTCAAAGCGCGGGCGATTTCTCCTACTCGGGAGCAAAACTTTGCAACAAGCATTCTCCGCCGAAAAGGTCGCAGCTAACAGCAGTAAACGATGATCTAAGGCCGGGGGGTATGGTGCGGCAGGTGAGCGAGCAGGTAGTGGGAGATGCCTATACTGAGACGCGCGCGCTCGATAGGGGAAAGGTCGGTCCACTGGGCAGCGCGGACTGAAGCGCGCAGGGTTTCTAGGGAGAAGGCAGTCTTTTGGTTCCGCATCGCTAGGGTATAGGGCCTGACCATCACCTGCAGGTCGTCCTCGTCGAGCTGAGGAGTCAACCCCTGGACGCATTGGACTAGCTGTTCCCCCAGGGACTGTCCCCGATGGATTGCCTGCTGGGCGTTAGTCAAAAGCGCTTGGAGCAGGGGCTGCGGAAGGCGATCGCCTAATGACCGATGGATTTGCGTCTCAAGGGCTAGGGCAGCATCCGCCTGGTTCCAGGCCAGCTCAAGACTGTCAAAGAAAGGGGTTTCGTCGAGCCGCTCTGGCCGTAAATCTGCTGATTCAGGCTCAGTTGGGCCTGGATCAGCGTCAGCTTCCCGCTCGATGAATTCCCAGCAGTAGCGCTCGCTAGCATCGGCAAGAACCTGCTGCAGGAATTCAAGCTCAGTTTGGTTGCCATTGAGTGAAGGCTGAGTAAAATCGGACATGCGGTCAACTCCTATAGATTGCGGCTAGCATCAGTTTTATATTGTATTTGGGGGCGTCTGCGAAGATGGGGCAGGCCCAATCGGTAATCAGTCGGCAGCCGGCGCAGTATCGCTTGTACTAAGCGGGTCGATCGCGGTATCTCTAGCTAGAGTTCTTGGCTGTCGCTGTCGCGGGTCTAGGGTTCGCTGGCTTGGAGCCTATTGACTTGGGGCTTATTGACTTGAAACACGTTGGCTTAGAGCGCATTGAATCTGCCGCTGGGGCGAGCGACAGATTGTCTTAGCTCAGCTTCGAAGCCTGTCAGCTTTCCAAACTTAGTTACAAACTTGTCATGGCGGCAACTTTGTTTCGGGTAGCTGATTACAGGGAGCTACAGGGCGCTGCAGATCCATTCCGCAAGGGCAGTGACACAATTTTCTCTTGTCCCATAGGCCGATAAATCATCCCGTAGACCTGTTAGATCAGCGAGAGGGCTGCCCAAAAGGATTATCCGAGCCGTTCCCTACACTGGAGGAGCCGTCTCCACCCGTAACAAATTCAAGGGATGGATTTTCCTGACTGCCAAATTTGACTTGCGTGTAGGGCGTGAGCGGCACTTCTTGATTATGAACTCGACGCCATCCCTTTGGCTGGCGAATAAAGGTGCCAAATCGGGAAAAGTCTCTCAAGTAGTAGGCCGATGTCTGCACTGGACTCATGAGAGCATCTCGGTAGACAATCTCAGCGTGCCTGCGGGACACGCCTGGTCCTCGAAGGACTAAATCGTTATCCTGCTCCTTACCAACCCGCATAAGCCCGCCCTCTACGGGCCAGCACTCGCGGGGTAAGGCATCCACCGTACGCAGAGCTGCCGCTGGCGTTATTTGAGACACCCACTGCGGAGAAATCTCAGGAATCTCGGTGCCCTCCTCCTGCATCGAGAGAAGCTGCCCATTAAATTCTGGGTGCATATAGAGGACTGGCAAGGTCCAGGCGGGGCAATTGAACTTGTAGAGGGTCAGCAGCTGCTGTCGGGCCTCTGCCACCGCAAGATCAATGGAACCGTGCCTCGATAACGCAGCTGTAAAGGCTTGGATAAAGCTGAGGGCTTCTGAATCAGCAATCGTATCGCGCATTCCTAAAACGGCAGGCACGCCTTGGCAAACCAGAACCTCCGCCAGGCTGCTGCGAGGGACCAGCCCCTCAGAGTCTCGATCGGCCTGGGCACCCCAGCAGGCGTTAAACACCGCCAGCTTTACCGGGCTACCCGCGAGCACCTGGGCCAGCTCCATGCCGTTGATCTCTCGACCAGGGCTGAGAAACAGCCGCCCACCATCCGGGCCAGGGGCACCATGGCCCGCGTAGACAAACATGTTATAGGACGATGAGCTGAGATGACTGATTAGCTCTGCCGGGGAGGGTTGAATGAGGCGGGTGACCTGACTGCTAGAGGGCGATCGCCGTGGGACAGTCCTCGGTCCACCGGCATCTTCCATCGCCTGAGCCAGGGCCTCAAAGTCACGGTCTAAGTTTAGGGAACCGGCAGGTGGGGCGCTGCCGGCAGCGGCATCTAGGCTCGGTTGACCCACAACGAGCAAGATGCGTAGATTAGCGTCTTCCTGAAGCGGCGGCAGGGGCTCGACCTCGCTAATGGTGCGGCTAAATAGAATAGGAGATCCCAAGGAAATCGGCCGCTGACCGGCGCTAGCCTGCATAATTTCCCAGGGCATCTGAATTAGGTTGGCGTCGCGGACCGCTAGGCGTAGCCGCAGCGAGTTCCGCTGACCTAGGGCTACGCCTTGACTTTTATCCAAGCTGCGGCCGATGGCGCTGTCGAACAGCCATCGCCACAGCCGAATTCCCAAATGCTGCATCAGCCGGCTAGTGTAGTTCATGGGTGGACCCGGCGATGGCTCTAGCTCTAGCTCAGAAGACTCGCCCGAAAACGGCGCAGGAGCCTGGGAGAACATCATCTGCCAGGCAGACCAAGCCCGCGACAGATAGGGCTGCCAGGGGCGATCGTGTAGCGCGTAGCCCCCAGGATATGGCGCTTCCAGCACCCAAACGACGTACTGACGGGCTTCAGCCTCACCGAGGCGACCGATGGCTAGGCTCAAGCAGGGAATATCAGCCTCAGAGGACGGAAGCATGGCGTCTACAGCAATGACAGCACGGTGCACATTCCTCTTAGTTTATCTGGTCCTTTGACCGAGTTATCTCTATCGCTGCGCTCGGGCCCGGCAGGCACCCGTCCACCCGTAAAGATTGGTATATGTAATCGAGGCTGGCTACTTTACACAATCTTTATAAAACTCCGTTTTTTACTTAAGTCCCGTAAATTCACGCAAGGTGCTGTGGCACCTTCAGGGTGAGTCAGGGAATAATTGCATTCGTAGGATGATAGTGTGTCCGTTGTCTTTTGGGCTGAAAGCGGTTCCCGACAGGTATAGCCAGTCATTGATCGTTAAGTCGGCTTCATGGCGTCCGCTCTAACGCTGGTATTTCAGGCTAGTTTGCCTAGGTTCTAACTTGCAAGGCCGCTCGTACTGCAAGGCTGCCTAGGGCATCAAGCAGGTTGACAGGCTTGGCGGGCAGTATATTATCAAATCTTCTATATTTAGACCTATAGATTAAGACTATAGAACGCTATGCAAGTTCCTTTAAAAGACTTTCAGAAAGCCGGAACCTACAGCCCAAGGACATTGACCACTACAGTGGGTCTGACCTGTCTGGCGGGATTTCTGCTGGATGCCGTTTCTCTAATTTTCTCTGCTGACTTGTATTCTATCCAATGGCGGCTCAGCTTTCTAGAGCAGATGGGCGATCGCGCCATACTGCTGGTGATCGGTCTAGCGCTCCTCCTCTACGGTGTTCTTCCCAATCGAGGGCTGACAAAGAATGTAGGCGTTTTTTGTTTGATGGCGGGCATTGTTGTTCATCTCGTTTGTATTCTGTCCATCCATGACACCATACAGGTTAGAGAGCAGGCCGCAACGCAGATTGACGATCGAGCGGTTCAGCTGCAAAATCAGCTGCAGGAGGGCCAAGATTCGGCAGAAGGCGCAGAGCGCCTCTCCTTGACAGACGTAGATCAAGCGGTACGGCAGATCAAGAACCAGTCTGAATCGCTTAAGCAAGACGTTCAAGTGGATCTAACAAGGGCCGGTATATTGAGTATTGCTAATCTCATGATTATCGGTCTAGCGCTCATTGCCCTGGGCAGATTTGGGCTTCAGAACGGTTAAGCTGCAGCAGAATATGAAGCTTGAGAAACTGCATTCGCTACGGGTAGGCCGGAGTAGCTAATACATTATGCAAACACTTCAGCCACCTTTAAAGTATGCGTCGAAGAAAATTTCTCAAGCCGCTAGAACCAGCCATGGGAAAATTGTTTTTCTTGGGCTTGTTGTCGGATTGGTTTACTTCCCTGCCTGGTTCATATATCTGTTCCAGCGCGCCTTGCTTGGGAAGTCTGGCTGGTTTCTAATCCTGGGTCTTTTGGGTCTCGCATTTGCTGAACTATGGCACCAGAAAAGCAGGCTACTGCAGCTCAAAGCATCCGGCGAAGATAAGTTTCTAGGCCATGCTCTCATCTTGAGCGCAACGCTCCTCTTCCCATTCTGTCGATTTGCGCTTTGGTCTCAAGCATTTGTTTGGCTAACTGTGCTGATTGGTATCGCCTTAAGTACGTTCGGCGTCGCGTTCTTCTCTAGATTCAAGCTGCCTACCTTCCTGATTGGCCTAACGGTCTACCCGAGAGTAGGGCTAATATCGCGCTTTGCTTGGGAATTTATTGTACCCTACGAGTTCCTAGAATCTGCTATGGCATCCGTGAGCGCAAGTAGTCTACGGATGATAGGGTGGTCAGCGAGCGCCTCAAGGGAAGTCATCGCTTTCCCTGAGGGATCTGTAATTGTGGGCTGGGGCTGCAATGGTTTAGACATGGCCATAACGATGGCTATTTTAGGTCTGTTTCTGGGAGCCATCCTGCAGCAAAATCGGCAGCAAATTGCCATTCTAATTTCAACTGCGTTTGTTTTGGCCTTCATCGCAAACATTCCTCGCCTCATGCTGGTTTCAATTGCCTATGTCTACTGGGGTCCTGGGTGGTTTAGGTTTTGGCACGGCTTTTGGGGAGGGCAGATTTTTGTAGGCGTTTTGTTTACGCTTTATTACTACGCGGTTATGGCATACGTTAATCGGCATAAAGCGGTTAGCTGACCCGATGCTAAAGCGCTTTATGCGCTATGGCGGCTCCCATTCTCATTGACCTGGTACATCTCTATCTTTGAGGATTTTCTTTGATTACGTAAAGATTCGAAGAAAGGGTAAATGTTCAATTGATTTTGGCAGCGAACTCAGTGTATATTTATACCGATGACATCAATGCTTCCTCATATCTCTTAGAGCAGCGTTTGTCACGATCAAGGGCTGTGTGCGTTAAAGATTTATATTTACACGATTTAGGAGAATGATATGCGCCTTGGATATTTGATGGGTTCGCTTCTACTGGGGTTAGGGGCTGTACCGATGTTGTCCGTCGTCAAAGCCCAGCCTGCTTCCGCATTCAGCTGGGATGAGAACCGCGCTACGATTCACAACGGTGATCAAGCCGGAACGAGCTTCGAGGTGTTCTTCTTTGATGGCTACATCAACGAAAACCTTACCGAAGGGCTAACTTCGGAAGCTAAGTTTACGCTGGCCCAAGCCTATGACGGGGGCTCGCAGGCTATCTTCGATGTCCTTCTTAAAAACACCTCTAGCGCCGCCAAGTTTGACTCCGTGAGGGTATCTGGGCTCGGCTTCAACGTGGATCCAGATCTGGATAATGCTTCCGTATCTCAAGAGAACAACCCTCTGAAAAACGTCAAGCTAAACGGTAAGGTTCCACAGCCCAAGATCAGCGGTGGTAGCGTGGACGTGTGCTTTACTGGTAAAAATAGCTGTACCGGCGGCGGTGGCGCTGGCGTTGGACTTGGGGAATCTGCCTCCTTCCAAAGCATATTTAATTTTTCGGGCGACGCCAACAAAGTCAGCTTCAGCTTCACGGATTTCGTGGTGCGGTATCAAAGCATCGACTTCAAGGGCAGCCCTCAGGGTGAGAGCGGCGTTGGTACGGGTACGGTTCCCACACCGGCGCTGCTTCCTGGCCTAATTGGTATGGGCGTAGCCGCGCTACGCAAGCGGAAAGAGCAGAATGCTGAGGCTAGTAGCCAAGCATAGACCGTAGCGCTTTTTCAAGGCAGCTAAGCCTGTTTCCGTATCGTTTGTGGTTTGCGTTTTGTGAAGCTGTTCAAAGCAATTACAAACGGGGCCAAGTCTTCAAGGATAGTTAGACGCGTTGTTCTGACTATCCTTTTGAATTTTAAAGGCGCTCCAAAGGTTGCTTAATCAGTTTGCTGCAGGCGGGCAGGCGATCGCCTCCCCAGCTAGAGCCTGTAGGCCAACTGCGGTCAGCGTTGCCTCGGGAAACCAGGCGGTTTCGCCCGCCTGCAGCAGCGCCTTTACCCTTGGCGAGGGGGTAGAGCTAGCCTCTTCGGATTCGAGCGCTCCAGATTCAAGCGCTCCAGAACCGGCAGAGAGAGGTGGAAGAGCGCAAACTCGAAGCTCAATCCACTGCACCGATTGTGAAAGCTCGGATCGGCCTAAAATCTCGACGAGCGTGCCTGACATAACATGGCCTACAGGTTCGGTGGGTTCTTCTCTAGTCTCTAGTCCCTCTGTATCTGTACTGGCGGTATTGATTGGTCTATCGATCTCGCTGGGAGCAGCGTAAGCCTGGAGCCTTAAGACCCGCTCTGCATCGCCACCGACGCGAAGCTGTGTGCCCACCGTCAGCGGCACGTTATCGGCTACGCCCTGGGTCGCGTCGGCGATAGGCGACGGTGAGTCGGCGGCGTCCTCCGTAGAACTTGAGCGATGAAAGCGGTTGCCAATAGAGGGAACAAAAGCGTAGATCAAAAAGCCCCCTAGCCCCAGCAAAATAACAATACCGGCTAGCAAGGGCATCAGGCCCGCCGAGCGGCGTAGATCTGTTTTGAGCGCAATGGGCGTTACTGGCTCTGGCTGGTCGGCGGTCGACGGCAAAGCCTCCCCTGCTAGTGTAGACTGCGCGAGAGGCGAAGTTGTTTTTCGAGATTCGTCAGGACCAGATCTCCTGTGCCCCTGTCCAAGCTGCAGCCGTGTAGACGGGAAGTCGCACCGCGGGGGCGGCACGTTGAGCGTGAGGACTTTAGCCGAAGAGAGGACTGGAGCTGTTGCTTCCCACCGCATCAATCCGACCGTGACGTTATCGTAGCCGTTTTGGGTGTTGGCGAGGGTAACAAGCTCGCGGCTAGCGCTGCTGAGGTCTTTCTCACCTGCCAGGGCAGGCAGCAGGGCATACTGCCAGATCGATTCGACTAAATCGTTGTCGCTCAGGCCGTCGGAGCACAGCAGCAAGAGCCCCGAGTCATCGAGCAGGAGCCGCTGGACCGTTGGGTGAAGCGACATAGAATCGGCCATTCCCAGCGCCTGCACCAGCGAACCTGCGCTGGGTTGACTGAGGGCAGATGGATGGGTCGCCTGTCCCATTCGTACCGCCCGTGAGGCGACGTCATCGTCGAGCGTCACTTGATGACAGCCCCAGCGGGTAATCCAGTAGGCGCGGCTGTCGCCTACGTGGCTGATGTAGCACGCATAGTCGTGAACCAGAGCCATGACCAGCGTGGTTCCCATCCGCTGGCGATTTCGGCGCTGCTCGCCGTCGTTGCGGTGGCTGATGAGGTCGTTGGCGTCGTAGATCGCGTCCGACATCTGCCGGAAGGTTTCTGAGGGGTCGCCGACGCTTGTTTGCTCAATTAGATGGTCGCAGACAGCGTGGATGGCGAGCTGAGAGGCGACGTCGCCGCCCTGATGACCGCCAATGCCATCACAGACAATAAGTACCGGGGGGTCTGTCCCCTCATCCTCTGAGGTATCACCGTCAAGGCGATCGCCCGAATAGGTTAATTTATTGCCGCTGGGCGGGAAACAGGCGTCCTCGTTGCGCGCTCGGCTCGGCCCCTGATCGGTTTGGGTCACTAGGTGAAGGGACTGGGAGCGGGTCTGGCTGAGCTGAGCGATCGCCCCCTCTAGAACCGCTATAAGCTGGCCCGGCTGCTCGATTTTGCCGTCGATAAGATGCTGGCTGAGCGATGCGAAAAATCTGCTGTCGGTGTCGTTTGAATCAACCCAGCTTTGCCAAACCTGACCCAGCTGAAATAGGGCAGGTGACGAAACGTTGCGATCGGCAGCCGGGTCGCGCTTAAGCTCAAGCAGGCGGACCAAAGCGCCTTCAGTCCGTATCAAGTCGGGGGAGAGCAGTGATGAAGCGACCTGCTCCCGCTGCAGCGGCTGCCAAAGCTGAGCCAGCTGCCAAAGCCAGTTGAGCCGCCGCCAAGTTGACGCACTGCGCCAGCAGTCTTCTAGCTTGGGTAAGAGGATCGGATTACTGCTCTGAGCAGTAAAGTCCGCGCCGCTAGAGCTATCGGCCTGGTCTGCGACGCCAGATTGCATACTGCCAGACTGCGTACTGTCAGATTTAACGGCATCACCGAACTGTGGCTCGCCGCTTGACGACTGCCCAGATGCAGCTTCGTCAGCCGTATAGATGCTGGGGCGATAGATTGCCGGGTCAGACAGCAGCAGCACGGCCTCTGAAGCGGAGGGGTGGTCCACCCATCCGTAGACCTGGGGCAGATGAAGTCGGTAATCCGCCAGGTGCAGATAGGGCAGCACCGCCGCCGGGACCTCGGCCAGCGTTTCTGGCGGCGTCCCCGGCTGGAGGTCTAGGAAAATGCGGCTGCCCTGGTGACGATACCGTCCGGCTATCGGGTCCTGGGCAGCGACTTGTGACGCTAGCCCAACGGCCCACAGGTAGCGCTTCCGCAGCGGCGTCCGGCACCGCTGACAAAAGCGGCTGCTTTCAGCGTTAGACGCCTGGCACTGATAATTAGGACATTGGAGCATGCAAGTCTGCCGTGGGCTAGCACCATAAATCGCGCTGCTAATTACGACACCCTAAATCAATTGGACCGCTCAATTCTGTAGCGGTTTGGTATAAGTTTACCGCCAAGGTGGCGCTGCCTGCGGGTCCTTAGGTCATCCGACCTAGCGTTGAGCCCAGCTGCCGATACTGGACAGGTCTATACCGTAATATCTGAGTCAGTTCTAGGCAGCCCCAGGCTATAGTTGCGGACGCGGGCCTCTAAATTGTAGGTCACCTCACCCGATTGAAGCAGCGATCGCACGAAGTGCTCTAGGTCTGAGCCAATACGCCGCAGGTTGTAATCCGTCAGATCTGCGCCAGCGTAACCCTCGACGAGCTCGTCAAACCTGCGGTAAACCGACTGGAGCGCAGCATCGTTCCAGTTCAGCTCGTTGTCAGGATCGACATCGAGCGTCAGTTTATTTTCACTCGCCACCATAGCGTCGTTGTTTATTTCGGCGCTAAAGATGCGAATGTGGCGCGTGGTTGATTTCAGCAGCATAAAAACTTCCAACCCTTTCAAGAAATAACCCCAGGACTTCTAGGATACAGCGCCCAGAGATAATGATCACCATGATTGACTACACTGGAGATATCAATAATCAAGGCGGCTGCTTGTTCGAGCACCTTTTTTAGCGCAGTGGAATTTTAGCGCCATGGAAAATCAACCCTTCAATCGCCTGTGGCACCGCCTCTTCCTTATGGTTCAAGGCGGCTGTCTGCTGCTGGCCCTGCTGCTGGCGGCGGGAATCTGGCGGGCGGGCTCGAGCTTTCAAGAGCGGCTGATGTCCCTGTTTTCTTTCGAGTCAGCGGCGAAGGTCGATCCGCGCGCCATCGTGGTGAGTCAGATTCGCGGTGCGAGTGAGCTGACCACCGCAATCTACACCATGGAGGCCGTTGTTCCTTCCAGCCGCGATCGCGTCGTGGGAAACTTTGTGGTGGGGCGAACGACGCTGCTGTATATCGCCCATGGTGAAGTACGCGCTGGGGTCGATCTCAGCGAGATTGACGCCGCTAGCGTTGCGGTAGATGGGGATGACCTGCGCATTCAGCTGCCGCCGCCCCGCGTGCTGGACTACAAAATCGACGTCAACCAGTCTAAAGTATTCGACTACGATCGGGGATTTTTAGGGCTCGGCCCCGATGCGGCGGCGGACCTACAGTCCGCGGCTCAGCAGGAAACCCTTGAGCGGATTGTGACGGCGGCCTGTGACAATGATCTGCTGCTGCAGGCCAATCAGCGGGCGGAAACTGTGGTCACCCAGCTTTTGACTACGGCGGGTTACGCTAGCGTCATCGCCGAAACCCAGACTCCTAACCCGAGCACCTGCACCGTAAGCGCGCCCGCCAGCGCAGAGGCCGGGCCCGCCCCCGCTTTGCCCTAACTTAATTTGCTCCATCAAGATTTTTTCGCCCCAGTTGCCCATTAGAGTAGCGCCATATTCAAAACCTAAATGACGGAGTTTCCCCACGGTTCGCAGCCTCCAGCACGATCTGGCAGCCTTGGTGCTGATAGCCAAGACTTATCTCACTTTTACTACTTTGCCTACGGCTCCTGCATGTGCCCTGTCGATCTAAAGCGATCGCTCGGCGAGCATACCCATCCCTATGTGGTAGGTGCAGCGACCCTGAAAGGCTATAGGCTAGGATTTTTTCGGCGATCGCGGCGGCGCAACTGCGGCGTATTAGACGTGGTGCCCGACGCCAGCAGCACCGTGGAAGGGGTGCTCTATCGACTGCCCTGGCGCTTGAGTGGCCCCTTAGACGAGCGGGAAGAGGGCTACTGCCACACTTTGGTGACCGTCGCCTGCAAAACCCAATCGATTGGCAACGTGCGCACCTATACCGTACTAGAAAAACACGACCAAGAGCTGGCCCCCAACGACTGGTACTTTACCGTCGTCATGAGGGGGGCGACGACCTGCGGACTGCCTGAAGACTACTGCTGGAAGCTGTTTCAGCACATGCACCATCTGCAAACAACGGCGCAGCTAATCCCGCTGACGGCCAACTCAATGGCGCTAGTAAGCTGAGGTGCGGCCGCCCGTCTGCCTATGCCGCCTCGTCTTGACCCGCGTTAGCCGTCTCGCCGTCGGCGCTGTCCTCGTCTATCAGGCTGCGCATCTGCTGCCAGTTGACGTTGCCCTGGGAGTCGACCTGCACCTGAATCGCCGCTAGCTGACGCTCATCCGCTTCGATGAAAATGGCGTCCCTCAGGCGGCAGTCAAAGCGATCGCCCGGACGGTTAACCCGGTACTCCCCGCCGCAATCAACGTCGCTGATTTCCCCGGTCTCTTCGCGGATCGCGTCGCGGAAGTAGGTTTCGAGGCTGCTGAGGTTGAGGACCTGGCGAGAGGTGGGAACATCCCAAGACACCGCACCTTGGTCATCCTGAACAACATTGATGGAGAAGGGACCATTGGGCAGCTCTCCCCAGCAGTAAAACGACTCGCCGGGGGCTAGCGGCACGTTTTTAGGGCAGTCGACCGCATCTAGGGGCAGGCTGGTTTGGGCAAGCTCGTCGTAGATGTCCGCAGCAATGATTTCGGTATCTAGCGTGGGCTCACACCCCGCCGCAAGTAGCGATACCGCACAAGCGGGTAGTATCCAGCGCTCGACCAAGCTCAGAGCAGGAAGAATGGAAGGATTTGTGTGGATTGGGCCTGCCCTAAAAGATTGCCCTGGCTGCTTCATCGCTGCTCTAACGTGTCAATATTCGTTCGAGATTCACCGTACTGGGTTTAGGTAAAGTGTAGGTTAAGCGATCTAGGAAGCGGCCATGTTTAGACGAGCAACTCAAGCTGATGTTCCCGCGCTTCTAGGTTTGGTGCAGGCTTTCTATCAGGAGTCCAACTATCCGTTCGATCGCGCGAAGGCTCAGCGATCGCTAGCACTGCTGATAGAATCGCCCCACTTTGGGCAAGCTTGTCTAATTAAGTACGGCGGCGAGTGTCCCAGCGGCGAGCTATTTGAGGCACGACCCGCGGCTATAACGGTGGGCTACGCCATTTTGACCTTCGGCTTTAGCCTAGAGTACGGCGGACGGGACGCCATCTTAGACGAGCTCTACATCTGCCCTAAGTCTCGTAATCGGGGGCTAGGGACGGCGGCGATCGCCTACCTAGAGAGCGTCTGCTTGGCGGAGGGAATCGGGGCGCTGCATCTAGAGGTGGAGCGAGACAACAGCGCGGCGAGTCTGTATCGACGGCTTGGGTTTGAGGCGCACAATCGCGATTTCATGACCAAGGGGCTGACCGAATGACTCTACCGCGACTGTCATAAGCAGCTGTGCCAGTGCAAAAGCAAGCGGCGAGTTCGCGCTGGACAAAAGTTCTACAGCTCTGATAATGTTATAAAAAGACCGCTCGGTCTCTCAAGTTGACAGCGATGTCCAAAGCCGACGAAACCCGAGCCAATATCATCCTCCGCGCGGCCTCCCTGTTTAACCAGCAAGGCTACGCGGGGGCCACTATGAGCGACATCATGAAGGTCACTGGCTTGAAAAAAGGCGGCATCTACAATCATTTTTCCAGTAAAGACGAATTGGCGATCGCCGCCTTTGACTTTGCCTTTCAGCAGGTCGCTCAGCGCTACCTTGAGGTGCTCAAGGAGCATCAGGGGGCGATCGATCGCCTCAACGCCATGGTCTATACCTTTACCACCGCCATTGAGGATGCGCCTATTGCCGGGGGCTGCCCGCTGATGAACACCGCCATCGACAGCGACGACGCCCACCCGGCCCTGCGAGAGCGGGCGCAGCAGGCCATGGGACGCTGGCGATCGCTGATTCATCGCATCGTCGACCGGGGCCGTCAGCGCGGCGAGGTTCGGGATGAAGTGCAGGCCGACGCGGTCGCGACGATTCTGATTTCAACCCTGGAAGGCGCGCTGATGATGACAAAGCTGTGCGGCGATCGCGTTCACCTACAGCGCGCTCAGGTCCACCTGGATAAATATATCGATAGCTTAAGAGACGACAGCCTAACAGACGCTGAATCCCAGTGAGCGCTCCTAGGCACAGCCCCCTTTTTTTGCTCCAGAAAAGACCGATTGGTCTGTTTGCGATCGCTTCTAGCCCTAAACCCTTTACGGAACTCAAACCATGCTGACTTTCCACTACCATCCCCTGTCCCCCATTGCCCGCCGCGTTTGGCTGGCGCTGCTAGAAAAAGGGCTGGACTTTGAGCCGGTCGAGGTCAACCTCAAAGCGGGGGAGAACCGCCAGCCCCGGTTCTCAGCGCTCAACCCGTTTCACCACGTGCCCGTGCTCACGGACGAGGACCTGACGCTGATCGAGTCTCTGGCCATTCTGGACTACCTGGAGGCGAAATTTCCCGCCCAGCCGCTAACGCCGACCTCACCTGTGGCTCTAGCCCAAATGCGTATGGTGCAGATGGTGACGGTGAACGAGCTTGTGACTCAGCTGCCCCGCCTCGCGGCTGACCCCCAGCCTGAATCGATTCCTGAGCGGCTCTCGCCAGCCCTAGGATTTCTGGCGAGTCAGCTCGCTCAACAAAACTATTTTGGTGGCGATGGCCTCTCACTAGCCGACGTCGTGGCCGGAGCGGCGCTGCCCCTGATGCACCGCCTCGGCGTCTCGCTTGATGACTACCCCACCCTGGACCGGTGGCGGCTGCGCCTGATGGGGCGCACCGCTTGGCGGCAGACGGAGCCCAGCGATGAGGCCTTCGCCCAGTGGAAGCGCTGGGTGGGCCTGATGGTTAGGCGGCAGCAGCGGACCGGACGCCCTCGCCGCTAGAGGTCATATCACTCCAATACGCTCAGATCCCGGCACGCTAAATCTTCTCCGCACAAGGGTTACCCCATGACACCTTCTTCACAGATTCCGGCTTCACAGATTCCGGCTTCACAAGCTGATGCCTCACGAGTTACCGCATCGCTACCCATTGGCTCTAGCGCTCATGGACCCTGGTTTAATAGGTCTCGACTTCGGTGGGCGTTGGCTGCCCTGCTGGGCCTAGCGCTTCTGGGAGGCGTGACCTGGCAAATCCTGCGGTCTATTCGCTCGCCCGGAGCAGAGCAAGCGACCAATCCACTTATCGTAAAAACCATGACGGTTGAACGAGCCAGTGCCTACACCGTATCCCGCCGCTACTCCGGGGTGATCAATGCCGGACGCACCAGTGACCTTGGGTTTGAGGCGGGGGGAAAGCTGGTGGATGTCTTAGTAGACCGGGGCGAGCGCGTCGAAGCCGGTGAACCGCTAGCCCGACTAGATGCGCGGCGGCTGGGGGCTGAGCGCGACCGGCTTGTCGCCCAGTGGGATCAGGCGATCGCTCAGCTCGCAGAGCTGCAAAACGGCCCCCGCCGTGAAGACATTGAGGCGGCGCGGGCGACCGTGCAAGATCTAGAAGACCAGCTCGCCCTAGAGCAGCTGCGGCAGCAGCGTCGGGAGGGGCTGTACGAGGAAGGGGCGATTTCTCGGGAGGAGCGGGACATCGTCTCGTTTGGGGCGGCGGCTCTGGGCGATCGCCTCGCTGCAGCGCGAAGCCAGCTTAGCGAGCTGCTAGCCGGAACCCGCCCAGAACAAATTGCCGCCCAGCAGGCCCAGGTGAGGCAGCTCGCGGCCCAGATTGACGACGTTGATATTGCCCTCGAAAAGCGTACCCTCAACGCTCCGTTTAGCGGCACCATTGCCGCCCGCCAGCAGGATGAGGGCAGCATCGTCGAGGCGGGACGGCCCGTTGTGCGGCTGGTGGAACGGGTGCGGCCCGAGGTCGAGGTGGGGTTGCCCGCTGACGTGGTGGCCGACCTCGCGCCGGGAGACCCTCAGCCCATCCAGGTTGCGGGGCAGAACTACGCCGCGACCCTGACAGCGGTCTTGCCAGAGCTTGACCCCACCACCCGGACGCGTACCGCAGTGTTTTCTCTGGAGGGTGCCCTAGGCCGCGGGCTGGCCCCTGAGCAGCTCGCTGAAGTAGCGCTTGACCAGATGGTGAGCGCTGATGGGGTTTGGCTGCCGCTCACGGCGCTGACGCAGGCGGAGAAGGGGCTGTGGACAGCCTACGCCCTGGCTTCAGAAACCAGCGCGACCGGCGCGGAAGCTGGCCTAGGGACGCCTTTAGAAGCTGGCTCCGCTGCAAACGCTGCTCCTGCCTCAGAGACCTTGGCTCTGCATCGCGTAGAGGCAAGGGCCCTGGAGGTGCTGCACACTGAGGGCGATCGCGTCTTTGTTCGAGGGCTGCTGCAGACGGGGGATGTGGTCGTGGCGGATGGCGTTCAGCGGCTGGTGCCGGGGCAGCTTGTGAGCGCGGAGGGCGAGCGATGATCGTTCACCTTTATCGAAACGTCCGGCTGCTGCTGCTGGCCTTAATTTTGATCGGGGTCTGGGGGCTCTCCTCTTTTGCGACGCTGCCGCGCCTAGAAGACCCGGAGCTTATCTCCCGCAACGCCGTGGTCACGACCCTTTTGCCAGGGGCTAGCGCCGAGCGAGTGGAGGCGCTGATCACCGAAAACATCGAGCGCGAGATTACCGATATTGAAGAGATTGTGACCTACGAATCGACCTCGCGGGCCGGAACCTCCATTCTTGAGATCGAGCTAGCGGAGCGGGTTACCGCTAGCGAAGTGGATACTATCTGGTCGCGGGTGAGGGACAATCTGGGCGATGCGGCGGTAGCGTTTCCCGGCGGTACCACCGACCCTGAGCTAGAGGAAGTCGAGGTGAAGGCCTATGCCCTGGTGCTGGCCCTCACCTGGGAGCAGGACGAGGCCCCCAGCTACGCCATCCTGCGGCGGTTGGCCAGCACCCTCAAGGACCGGCTAGACGCCCTGCCGGGGACCGAATCTGTAGACCTGTTTGGGGAGCCGGATGAAGAGGTCGTGGTGGAGGTGGACCCCTGGCAGTTGACCAGCCTGGGGCTGAGTACGGACGCCCTGGCGCGGCAGCTTGCCCAAACCGACGTCAAGCAGTCGGCGGGGCAGCTGCGGGGCCCTCAAGACCTGCTGCTGGAGGTGTCTGGGGAGCTGGATTCCCTGGCGCGTCTGGCCCAAACGCCAATTCGCCTCAGGGACTCGGGGCAGGCGGTGACCCTGGGGGAGGTGGCTCAGATTCGTAAGGGGACGGTGGAGCCGCTGCGGGAAGCCGCGATCGCCAGCGGACGTCCGGCGATCGCCCTAGGCGTCTTTGTGAGGTCGGACTACCGGCTAGACCAGTGGACGCAGCAGGTGCAGCCGGTTTTAGACGCCTTCCGCTCCCAGCTGTCAGAGGGGCTAGCGCTGCGCGTCCTCTTCGACCAGACCCGCTACGTCACCACCCGGCTCAACGGGCTAATTTTTAACCTACTGCTGGGCGGGGCGCTGGTGTTTGCCGTCACGCTGGTGATGATGGGCTGGCAGTCCGCCGTGATTGTGGGCACGGCGCTGCCGCTGTCGCTGCTGATCGTGTTTGGCCTGATGGGTCTGCTGGGTATTCCGCTGCACCAAATGTCGATTACCGGGCTGATTGTGGCCTTAGGGATTTTGATTGACACCGCGATTGTGATGGTGGATGAGGTGCGCCATCGTCTTAGGCCCGTGGTCTCGAAAGGGCCGGCGGCAGATGGGCAGAGGGTGGCGGGGCCGGCTGCGGCGGAGGTCGCCATCAGCCAGAGCGTGCAGCACCTGGCCGTGCCGCTGCTCAGCTCTACGATCACCACGGTGCTGGCCTTCATGCCCATCGCCCTGCTGCCGGGAAGCGTCGGAGAGTTCGTCGGCACCATCGGCGTTGGCGTCATTCTGGCGGTTTCGGCGTCGTTTGCGCTGTCGATTACGGTGATTCCTGTGCTGGCGGCCCACCTCGACCGGGGGTGGCAGCGCCGTCTTGAACGCCGGAGCAGGCGGTCATCCCTAACAGTAGCCTGGTGGCGTGACGGCATCTCTATCCCCGCGATCGCTCGCGGATACCGCGCCCTGTTGCGGCAGATGCTGCAGCGGCCCCTATGGGGAATCGCGCTGGCGCTTCTGCTGCCCGCCGCAGGCTTTCTTCAGGCTCCCTTCCTCGACCAGCAGTTCTTCCCCGCTAGCGATCGCGATCAGGTTCAGATTGAGCTAGAGCTATCGGCCTCGACATCGTTGGAAGAAACCCAGGCCGTGGCGAAGCAGATGCGCGATCGCCTGCTGACCCAGGGCGCAGTCGCCGACGTGCACTGGTTCGTGGGCACCAGCGCCCCCCGCTTTTACTACAACCTCACCGGGGGGCGAGATAACGAAGCCAACTACGCCCAGGCCATGGTGCAGCTTACCCAGCGGTCATCGGCCCCCCTCGTCCAGCAGCTCCAGCGAGATATCGACGACGCCTTTCCCACCACCCGGGCCGTGGTGCGTCAGCTGGAGCAGGGTCCCCCCTTCGACGCGCCCATAGAGGTGCGGCTTTACGGCCCTGAGGTAGACCGGCTGCGGGCTATCGGCGAAGGGGTGCGATCGCAGCTGGTGGCGATTCCATCGGTAACCCACACCCGCGCCAGCTTAAACGAGGTGCGGCCTCAGGTGCAGTTTGCCCTAGATGAAACGGCGGCGCGGCGGGCGGGGTTAGACTACGTCACGGTGGCGCGGCAGCTCGACCAAACCTTAGAAGGCGTCCAGGGCGGGTCGCTGCTAGAGGAGACGGAGGAGCTGCCCGTGCGGGTGCGCGTTTTGGGTGGCGATCAGCCGGTCTCCAACTATCGCGCCAGCCTAAAGGACATTGCGTCGCTGCCCCTGATATCGGCTTCCGAAGCGTCTCCTGAGGGGAATGCATCGGCCAACGCCTGGGTCTCCCTAGACGCCCTCGGCGACGTGGCTCTAACGGCAGAGCCGGCTAAAATCACTCACTACAACGGCCAGCGGGTAAACGTGATTCAGGGGTTTCTTGAGGCAGGGACGCTGCCCGCAACGGCGCTGTCGCAGTTTCAGCGTCAGCTGCAGCTGGACCTGCCACCGGGCTACAGTCTAGGCTTTGGCGGGGAGGCGGAGGAGCGCAGCAGCGCGGTGGGCAACCTGGTCTCCACCGTGGGCGTCTTGGCGGTACTGACGGTGGCAACCCTGGTGCTGTCTCTGGGGTCGTTCCGGCTCGCGCTGCTGATTGGCGGGGTGGCGATCGCCGCCTTTGGCCTAGGGCTGTTTTCGGTGGCGCTGTTTGGCTACCCCTTTGGCTTTAACCCCATCATCGGCACCATAGGCCTGATCGGGGTGGCCATTAACGATTCGATTGTGGTGCTGAGCGCCCTCAACGCAGACCCCGGCGCCCGTCGGGGCGATCGCGCTGCGGCCCAGCGGGTGGTGCTGCGCTCGACCCGGCACGTGCTGGCCACCACGCTGACAACCATGGTGGGCTTTGTGCCGCTGCTGCTGGACGGCGGAGAATTTTGGCCGCCCCTAGCGGTGGCGATCGCCGGAGGCGTGGCGGGGGCAACGCTGCTGGCGCTGTTTTTTATTCCGTCGGCGTACCTTTGGGTCGGCCAGCGCCGCTAGTAGGGCGCCACGCCGTGGTAGCCCGTGCCGTTGGGCATGATGGCAAAGTTGAGCTTGGCGTTCTCGAAGTTGACGTTTTCGAGCTCGGCGTCCGAGAAGTCGGCATACTGCAGGTCGGCGCCCGAGAAATTGACGTTGGAGAGTTTTGCCTCTCGAAGCACGGCTCCGTAGAGCGTCGCGTTAGAGAAATCGCTGCCCTCGATGTGGACAAAGCTCAAGTCGGCGTCGCGCAGGTCGGCCTGCTTAAACGAAGTATCGACAATACGGGCGTCCGTCAAGCTCACCTGGAGAAGCTGGGCATCGTCGAGGGTTGTGGCCTCGACGTCAGCATCCACCAGATCGGCCCCCCGCAGGTTGGCCCGCATTAGGCTCGTCTGGTGTAGCCTGGTCCCGCTTAGGACGGCGTTGATCAAGAAGGTTTGGTCTAAATTGGCGTAGGACAGGTTGGCCTGGCTCAGATCTGCCCGGCTCAGGTCGAGCTGGCTCAAGTCGGTATGGCTGAGGTTACAGCGGGAGCAGCCCCCAGCGTCTAGCCGCCGCGCGTTGATCGCCTGGCTCGCCCGGCTCGGCTTTTCCGCTGCGCTGTCCGCTTCAGAGGCTTCAGGGACGGTACTCGCTTCGGGACCTTCATTCGCTTCGGGCGCATTTAGCCCTGACCAAACTAAGACGAATAGTCCGGCAACCGGAAGACCGACAACGGCACCGAAGAGGCTGACAACAGTTCTCGCTTTCATAATCTCGCTTTCGTAGCGGTGCAGTTTAGAGGAGAGGATACTTCTCTCTTCAGGCGATCGCAGCGCACACCGTTCTCCTCGGTTAAACCTTTTGTGAAGTCGCCTTTGCGCTTTAAAGCGAGGGGCTAGACGCGAACATGCTGTCTGCAAGAGGGATACAGCCCTCTGCCGCTCAACAAATTTGTCAATAAACCAGACCCGGCTAACGCAAAGACCTGGCTAGGCGAGTCGGTGAAGTCCTGTTTTGGGCACTGGGCATCCGAGGGTGTGAATAGACAGCCCTCGTGGGTGGTTCAGACTGCTACCGTAAAGGACTCCACCATGCTCAACTCTCCCGTAGTGCGAACTTTTCTGCCAGCGCTACTCATCTCCAGCGGACTATTTACCTGTCTCACAATACCGATGGCGCTACAGCGCTCCAAAACGGTTCGAGTAAATATCCCACTGGTCTACCACGGCGACGTTCCGCCCCTTTTCCACCGCGAGCGGCGAGATATCGCCATTCGCTACGTTGGCTTCTCTATTCTGCTCAGCGTTGCCGCAGGCTTCACCAGCGTAGAGGTTTCCAGAAAACGTCACGTAGGCGACCCTTTTGCCTTCGAGGACTCCGTAGATGGAGAGTCCTTTGGCCCGGTACCGCTTCCTACGACCCTATCCTCTAGCCATCTAAACACGGCCATGGACACGGCCAGCCGCGCGCTCGATGCGATCACGTGCCGCATGGCTCCACCGGACACCAGCTTTCAACAGGGTAGCCTGAGTCAAGTCGATCTCACCGCTGTCGATTTCAATCGTGCGGACCTCAGCGAAGCCGATCTGTCCGGCAGCATTTTGGCTGAAGCTCAGCTGCTACAGGCCGATTTACGCCACGCAAACCTAAAGCAGGCCGAGTTACAGCAGGCCAGTCTTCAGCAGGCCAACTGCGCTTACGCCAGCTTTCGCAGCGCTGACTTGAAGGACGCCAATCTGCACCAGGCCAGCCTCATTGGCACTGATCTGACGGATGCTGACCTTACAGGGGCCAACCTCAGTCAGGCGCTCTACGACGACACAACGCGGTTTCCGTCCGGCTTTGATGCTGAGCAGTCTGGACTTTACTGGATTGGGCCGGGTGCGGCGCTGTGGGGACTAGATCTCAGCCACGCCAACCTGTCTGGCGTCAACCTGCGTGAGGCAAATCTAACCGGAGTGGGGCTAGCCGGTGCGGACCTGTGGGGTACGAACCTGGCCGGTGCGGACCTGACAGGCGCTAACCTGTCGGGGGCAATGTTGAGGGGGGCTTCCTTGCGGGGCGCCAATCTCTCCGGTGCCGTGCTGCGCTACGCCAACCTGACGGACGCTGACCTGGACGATGCCGACATGACGGACGTCGATCTAGCGGATACGGTACTGATAGGAACGGTCTTGGAGACTAGTAACATCTCGGCCTAAGGCTGCTTAATCAGCTCGGGAGCCTGCCTCCTGTCGTGGAGGACGGGTGCCCTTACCGCAAAAACTCCTCGGCTGCTGGGGGGGCAGTGGTGCGGCGATCGCTAGGCTCTTCTAACGTGTTGGGATTGGGCGACTCTGGCTGCAGTAGATAGCGCCGTCCCCAGCCACCGTTAATGTCCAAGGGGCCGGGCTGAGGTCTGACGGTGCTGCCTGCGGGGAGCGCTATGGTCTCGACATAGGCAATCTCGGCGTATAGATCCCCCTCTAAGGTCTGGCGCAGCAGGCTTTCGTCTATTCGCTGCTGACGATTGCGCAATTTCTGCTCTAGTTCGGCCAGGCTTTTAGTCGGTGTCGGAATAGTGAGAAAAATCACCTCCTCGTCAGGCACGACCGACCAATCTAGGCGATCGCTGTATTCTTGCCAGCCTTCCTGAAACTGTCTATTGGCACCAACCTGCCAGAGATCGAGCTCGGTTTGCCAAGCGCCGTCATTCACTTCGACCACGGCGTAGTCTAGCACCGCATAAGTGCGACTTCCCGCTGGATTATCGGCCACTGGATCAGTCAGAGTCAAGTAGCGCAGTGCAGCGACGCCCAATTCTGTATCGTTCACCAGAGCGATGTCCCCAGAAACCTGATATCGGCCGGGGGCGTTGAGCTTGCTGACCTGCATCTGGGCGGTTGCCGCTGGCAATTTCTCTTGCACCCAATTGGGGAGCCGGAAACAGCCCTGAGCTAGCAGGAGCGATACAGCGGCGATCGCAGCTTTTGCGGGCGCTGAGCGAAGCTGGGGACCCCCAGGCTCTGTAGGGATCGAGGGGCAACTGGGTCGAAAGGATAGGGTCATTACTCAAGACGGATAGAACCGGTTTCCCAACTATTCCAGAGCGGGCCTTACGGTCAGGAACACCGCCGGACCCCTTATGCCGCTTACATACGAGCTCACCGCCTTTATTTAGTTGCTGTGAATTTGAGGTAAACGCTCGGATTCGCTGGGCCAGGGCTGATGAACTAGACAGAGTCGATTCATCGTGCCCACGTCACGCTTCGATGTCATGCCCTACCTTCGTCCCCCAATTCGCCAGACGCTCTGGATGAGTGCGGTTCTCTGCGCTCTAACGGCGATGCCATCCGCCGCAGCAGAACCCGTCTGCCAGCCAGGCAGTAGCGCTAGCGCTGCCACATCGCTCAGGCTGCCCTATTTCAGCCCAGACGCCGACCTGCTTGCGAAGAGCTGGGACGCCTACCGCGATCGCTTCATCTCAGATGAGGGCCGGGTGATTGACTGGGAGCGGGCCGACCAGCACACCACCTCAGAAGGCCAGGCTTACGCTATGCTGCGGGCGGTGCTGATCAATGACGCCGTAACGTTTCACAAGACGCTGGCCTGGGCCGAGACCAATCTTCGCCGCAGCGATGACGCAGGTCAACCTATCGATCAGCTGTGGGCCTGGCGCTGGGGAGAGCAGCCGTCGGGCAGCCGGGGAATCTTAGACCAGAATTTCGCTAGCGATGCCGATATTGACGCCATTACCGCGCTGCTGCTGGCCGCCAACCGCTGGGGCTGCCCGGCTTACGAGCAGCTCGCACAGCAGAAGCTTGCCGACCTCTGGGCGCAGTCTACGCTAGCGCTAGAGGATTTAGGGCGTTCAGATGCGGAGCGTCCAACTTCAGAGCGCCCAAACTTAGAACGCCCAAACTTAGAACGCCCCAATTCGCAAGAAACCCGCGTGCTGCTGCCGGGGCCCCGCGACGCCTTTTTCCCTGAGGAGGATACCCTCATCCTCAACCCCTCCTATTTTGCGCCCTACGCCTTTCGGCTATTCGCTGAGGCAGACCCGGCCCACAATTGGATGAGCCTGGTGGACAGCAGCTACCGCATTTTGGAAGCCTCTAGCGCGGTATCTAGCGTTGGGCTACCGGGAGACTGGATTGTCTACAACCCGAAGCGTCGGCGCTATGAGCCGCTTCCTGAGTCCTCCGACTTGAGCAGCAGCTACAGCTTTGATGCGTTTCGGGTGTGGTGGCGCATTGGGCTAGACGCGGCCTGGTTCTACGAACCCAGGGCGTTTCAGTATTTGCAGACCCATTCAGCGCCCCTGCGCCAGCTGTGGCGCGACCAGCAGGCCCTTCCGGCCCGTCTAAGCCTAACGGGGCGATCGCTGGTGGACTACGAAGCGACCGCCCAGTACGCCATGCTCTACCCAGCGCTGTCTCTCGTGGCCCCAGACCTGGCCTCGCAAATCCTAGACCAAAAGCTGACGCCGACCTACCAAGACGGATTTTGGGACAACGACTCCGCCTACTACACGCAAAATTTGGCCTGGCTGGGGCTGCTGCCGCTGCAGCGGCCCTACTTCTCCGCCTATTCCCTGAACCGCCACGAAAATGACTAGCTACGATCGCCAGCTCACCCGGTTATTCACCTGCCGGCTCAGTCCTCTGCTCACCCATGTGCCTGCGGCGTTGCCCATACCGCCCACTGTGCTGCCTGCTGTGCTACCTACTGGGCTACCTACTGGGCTACCTGCTGTGCCGCCCACCAATGCTGCGGCGTTTTTCCATATACCGTTCTGACTAATGTTCTGACTAAGCCCTGCGCCTTATTCGATCGCTCTCACCCTCTTTTTGTGTTTTTGCCGTCGCCCTTATGCATACGCTTTTCCGCTGGTTACCGTTACTTCGCCCCCGCCGCGCCGCCGTTAGCCTAATCTTTCTATTTTTGACCGGAGTTGGACTGTCGTTTGGCCTAGCTGCTGCCGCCCAAGTGAGCGCACCTTTGCCTGGCAACCCCTCGATTTTAATATCGCAGGCCTCAAACGCTGACCGAGCAGACGATGACGAGGCGGGCACTGATTCAGCGTCTGAAGACGCACCAACCCTGGCAATTGACCAGCCCGTGACCGAAGCTGAGGACGCAGGCGAATATGTGCTGGAGTTTAACCGCAGCCCGGTGGTGGGCAACCGGCTTCGCCTAGAGGGCATTTATGACGAAACGCGCCTGAGATTCACGCGGCCCCGAAACTGGCAGGTTGAGACTGTCAACCTGCTGCTGCACTTTCGCCACTCCGCAGCCCTCTACGCCACCCGCTCAAACCTAAACGTCTTGCTCAACGGCACCAGCATCGGCAGCACGCCGCTAAATCTCCCTCAGGGAGAAATTGGGGACGTGGTGTTTGAAGTTCCCGTAGCGCTGCTGCAGAACTACAACGAGCTGGTGATCGCCGTTCTGCAGAACAACTCTCCCACCTGTACCCAGGACGCGCTAGATCCGTCTCTATGGACAGAGATTTTGCCGGACTCAAAGCTGGTCTTCGACTTTCAGCCCCAGCCTATTGCCCCCAACTTTGCCCAATATCCCTACCCCATCTTCGACGATCTCAGCCTCATCCCGAACCAGCTTGCCTACCTACAGCCCCGCGCAGTCGACGAGGCCTGGCTGAGTGCGGCAGCCCAGATGCAGGCCGCTTTAGGGCGGATAGCAGAGTATCGACCTATCGAGGCTCGCGTCACGGAAACCTTGACCAGCGATCGCTCCAACGAGCGCCTGATTGTGATTGGTACGCCTGAAACCCAGCCTGTGTTGAGCGAGCTAGCGCTGCCGTTCGCCATTGAGGATGGGCAGCTCAGCGACGAGACGGGGGCGCTAGCCGCCGAGACCGGTGTACTTGTATTGACCACGACCCCCGATGCTTAGCTCTCGGTTCTAGTGGTCACGGGCAAAAGCGCAGCAGCGATCGCTAAAGGCGTCCAGTTCTTATCCCAACCTGTAGACTGGCAAATCGCCACCGGATACACCCTGCTTATAGACGAGGTGACTCCAGTTCCCTCCCCGTCTCCTAGGGACTGGCCGCGCTATTTGCCCACCGAAGATGAGTTCCAGCTCAGCGATCTAAAGGATTACCTCGGCCAACCGATTGAAGATGTCACCGTGCGCGGCTCCCGCGCCCCCGCCCTAGAGTTCGACTTCCGGGCGCTTCCGGACGATCGGTTTTTGCCGGGCAGCAAAATGACGCTGGAATATAGCTATGGCCCCCAGGTGAATCCGCTCACTTCACTGGTCGAGGTACAGCTCGACGGCGTTGGCCTCGACGGCGATCGCCTTACCTCCGTTGATGGCGCAGAACGTAAGACCCTAAACATTGTCTTACCCGAAGACCAGATCACGCCTCAGTCCAAAGTTCGAGTCAACTTTCAGCTTGACCCGCGCGAGCGCCGCTCCTGCAGCCGCGTCACCGACGCCCAGCTCTGGGGCACTATCCACGCCGAAACGCGTTTTGACCTGAGCCGGGAGCTGAGCGCTCGTATTCCCGACCTCAAGCTGATGCAGACCGGATTTCCGCTGGCGGCTCCCCAAGACTTATCTAGTACTGCGATCGTCATGCCCGACGACCCAGAGCAAGTCGAGGTCGAGCTGCTGCTCGAATTTGCTGAGCGACTGGGTCGCCTCAGTAAGGCCGATACGATTCGTCTGCAGGTTTATCGGCAGGGACAGCTGCCTACATCGGTGCGGGACGACCGCCACCTCGTTGGCATCGGCGTACGAGAGCGATTTCCGCTGCCCGAAGTGTTTGAGGCCGACGGCTTTAAGCTGAAAGATGCCCTGTCCCGGCAGTGGCAGCAGAGCGCAATTCAGACGCTGCCGGATTATCAGGGCGTCATCAAGCAGGTCCTGTCGCCGTGGAATGAGGAGCGGGTTTTGATGGCGCTTAGCGGGCAGACCAAAGTTGGGCTAGAGCGGGTTCAGCAGCTGATCGCTCAAGACGCCCTATTCTTTCAGCTTCGGGGAGATACGGTGCTCGTAAAAGCCAATGTCGACGACCCCGACCCCAACAGCTCGAACGACTATGCGCTTGAGTTTTTGACCCAGGCTCCGGCCCAGGTGGAAATCATTGCAAAGAGCCCTTCGAGCCGGCTACGCCATCTATTCAGAACCAATTGGCTCCTCTTGGCTGCAGGCGTCTTAGCGGCGACGCTGTTGCTCTATGGCGTCGTTCAGCTTTACCTCAAGCGGTACCGCACCGTTGGCAATTGATTCAGGGTTTTCTCGAAGCACGCAGCGTACATTAAAAGAACACAATGCAGCACACCGATAAAGGCATTAAGCGACTTCACCGGCTGTCCTATCATCTGTCCAGGTGGTTGACCCGGCGCTGGCCGAATTGGGTCGATCACCTGCTGCAGTACCTCAATCAAGGGCAGCTCTTTCTGCTCTTTGCGGCCCTAATTGTGTTCTTTAGTCCGCTGGTTACCGTACGCCCTACGCTGGTTCAGCAGACGCTGCTCGGCATTACCTTTGTACTCATTGGCCGCTTTATCCTTGCTTTAGAAGAGCGCTACACAGGCAATCGCACAACCGAATACCTGCACCTGTTTTTAGCGATTGTCAGCGCAATAGCGACGCTGCGCTATCTGTACTATCGCACGAGCTACACCATCAACTTGGACGATCCGTTCAACGGGTTCTTCTCGATTTTGCTCTATTCTGCCGAGCTCTATGCCATTACGACGCTGTTTTTGTCCTATTTTCAAACCTTGAAGATTCGACATCGCCGCCCGGTGGATTTGGCGGACTATCCTCAGGACGACTGGTTTTCAGTCGACGTCTATATTCCGACCTACAACGAAGACATTGAGATTGTTCGCAAAACCGTTTTAGGGGCGATCGCGATCGATTATCCGGCAGGCAAAAAGGAAGTCTACATCTTAGACGACGGGCGTAAATACCCCGAGCGGCGGGAGCAGCTCCGGCAGATGTGTGAGGAGCTCGGCTGTTCTCTGCTGGTTCGCGAGAACAACGAGCACGCCAAAGCGGGAAACATCAATGCCTCACTCACCAAGACGACCGGGGACCTAGTCCTTATCCTCGATTGCGACCATATTCCGGTACGCGGCTTCTTAAAGGAGACCGTCGGCTTTTTCTTTAACCCCAACATCGCCCTCACGCAGACGCCCCACTGGTTCTACAACCCCGATCCATTTGAGCGAAACCTGCTGACCCAGGGCCGCATCCCGGTTGGCAATGAGCTGTTTTACAAAGTGCTGCAGAAAGGCAACGACTACTGGAACGCCGCGTTCTTCTGTGGGTCTGCAGCGGTGGTACGGCGATCGGCGCTGCTCGATGTGGGCGGTATTGCCACCGAAACGGTAACCGAAGACTGTCATACCTCACTGCGCCTCCACGCTAAGGGATACGAGACGGCCTATTACGACAAAATTATGGTGGCCGGCCTTGCCCCGGAAAAATTCTCGGCCTACGTCGGTCAGCAGATTCGCTGGGCTCGCGGCATGGCGCAAATCTTGCGCACTGAAAATCCCTTGTTTAATCGTCGGCTGCGCCTGAGCGTTCCGCAGCGGCTGTGCTACGTCAGCGCCACCTCTCATTTCTTTTTTGGGTTTCCGCGGCTGATGTATGCCCTGGCCCCCTGCTTATTTTTGCTGTTTGGCATCACCTCGGTTAAGGGTTTGGGTGTGGAAACCCTGGCCTACGCCGTGCCGCACATCTTTTTATCGATGCAGACCAACCACATTCCCTACAAGCACGTCCGCTTCTCGTTTTGGAACGAGATCTATGAGTTTGCCCTCTCGTTTCAAGCCGGGCTAGTGACGCTGTTTGCCCTAATCAACCCAAAGCTGGGCTCATTTAACGTGACGGATAAAGGGCTCGTAGTCGATCGCCGCAGCTTCGACTTTGAATCGGTCCGCTACTTAGTTATTGTGGCGACGATCTCGGCCTCGTCACTCATTGCGCTGCCCTTTTGGCTAATCTTGCGGCCTTTAGATACCCAGGCCGCCCTGATTAACTCGCTGTGGTGCGTGTTTAATTTGTTCTTGTTGATGGCCGCTTGTCTAGTCGCCTTTGAGCAGCCCCAGATCCGCCGAGCCCACCGGCTGCCGCGCAAACTCACCGCCATAGTCCACGCGGAAGGGCGGAGCTGGGGCGGAACGACGATCAATATCAGTGAAACCGGCGCGCTGGTCCTACTGGATGCTTGGCCCGACGTAGGGGATGAAGTTTGGCTTGAGCTGGTGGGAGACTACGGGGCCCGGGTGCTGCTCAACGCCAGTATCATTCGGGCCACCGCAACCCCTCAGCTTCAAACGCTGCTGGCGGCCGATTTCGTCGAAATGAGCCAGGCCCAAAAAGATGACCTAGCGCTGGTGCTGTTCTCCGACGTCAAGACCTGGTACTCCCAAGAGCGGGTGGAGCGCGATCGCCCCGTAGCGTCGTTTCGGTTTATCGCTATGAGTCTGGTGCGCGCGTGTAGAGAATTTATTCCTGAAAACGGCATGCGCATTCGTAAGCAGGTTCAGGCGACGGCCCAGCTCTCTTGGGAGGATTGGGGAAATACGTCTTATATTGCCGACGTCAAGGAAATCAGTACGACCGATATTCGTCTGGAGCTTGAGCTAGCGCCCAGTATTTCCGTTAATCAGCTTCAACAAATCAAGCCAATGCTAGGGCTATTAATTGTCTCGGAGAACGCCAAGGCCCAGAGCTTGCTCGCAAAAGTGACTCAAGTGGAAAAATTACTGAGCTTTGCTCCAGCTGAGGCGCAAGCCGGTTTATCTTCTAATCCAGCGTTTCTTCAGCGCATTGCCATAGAGCTGACGTTTCCAGAACAGCTTAGGCTTCAGCAGAATGGCAAGATTCGGCGGCTGATGCGGAGTCCTCGCAAAGTCTCTAGTGCTTAAGGGTGGGCAATACGGACAGCTGGCTACAGCGGCGGCCTAAACCAGCGCTCATTTTCGCCCCGCAAAGCTGGCACGCCAGTCTTGCACAATCACCCGACTCGGGTTTACCTGAATAAATATTGAATTACTTAAGGAGCGTATTTTATTGATAATTTTTTAGATTTTATTCCGGATTCTCAATATTGGCGAAGCAAGAGTTAGGCGACGTTAAAGTTAGCTAAATTGTTTCTCAAGATTCACAAAAATGGCTGTTTTTATCTTGACGTTTTTAGGTTTAATCTTTATTGGGTCTTTAATGCGGATTTATAAACTTTACTGACTCGGCCTCAATATCTAGATAGTATTAATTATGAAGACAAATGGACGATGTTATATGCTCAGATATTTTCCGCGCGTTTGGGCTGTGGACGATGTCTTATCGGTCACTATTCGTTCTCTGAGGGGCTGAGATTAACCGAAATAGCTCGAAAGCTAGAGCGCCAAACCGTCTCTTCTTTCTATCGCTGAGCCATGAGAAGCAGCCGCCTCCCATGGGATCAGGTCGCTATTAGCTACTGATCCAAGCTCAAAGAGCGCGTATTGGTAATTGCGAGCATCACCAAATTAAATCATCAGAACGCCGATCGGCTTACGGCGTGTGCCTACGGCAATATGGTCTACAGAATATGTGCCGCAGCCCAGCTATCTACCGCGTAAAAGATAATACAAGCTAACGCTAGCTAAGGCTAGCTTCTAAGCTTTCCACGTCAAATAAAATTTGTGGCTTATCCCAAAATTAACCTATCGGCGTTATGTGCAGCAGTGCGAGTTAGAGGCTTATGAATATGATTTCAATCGCGAGCCACGAACCCTTTCAAAAGCTATATCCGCTGAGCCTACTGGCCCAGTCCGTTAGCCGGCAGACCAGCGGCTGTCTGAGGGTCTCAGATGGTTCAGCGTCTTGGTCTATCTACCTATACCAGGGGCGATTGACCTACGCATCCAACTCAGTAGACCCGTTTGGGCGACTAGACCGCCATCTGCGGCAGCTGAGTCAATATGTGCCCAGCCTCGTCAGTGCAGTGCGGGTTCAGGTTCGCTTGCTGTTCGATCGCGGTTCAGGGGGCGGTACTGCTCAGGTGCCAGACTACCAGGCGATTTGCTGGTTAGTAGAGCAGCAGTACCTCAACCTAGCCCAGGCGTCGACCCTAATTGAAAGTATTGCCAAGGAAGTCATTGGGCAATTCCTTCAGCTTCAGCAGGGCGCTTATGAGCTGATTGACCGGGAAAAGCTGATCGAGTTTCCTCAGCTGTGCCAGTTAGAACTGCGTCCCTTAGTAGAGTACTGCCAGCATCAGCTGCGTCAGCGATCGCCCCAGCGCTCCCGTCCGGCTGCACCGGCAAAGCCTCGGCCAAGCGCAAGCAAGGCGCTATCGCCCCCCATCAGAAGTCAGCAGTCAGCGTCAGGAAGCACACCCGCTGCGAGTCCGCCGTCTGAGGGCGCTAAGACGACCTACACGATTGCCTGCATTGACGACAGTCCCACGGTCCTTCAGGCGATCAAGTCCTTCCTAGACGACACCAGCTTTTCTGTGATCATGATTAGCAACCCGGTTCAGGCCCTCATGCAGATCGTCCGCAGTAAGCCTGATCTGATTTTGCTGGATGTGGAGATGCCCAGTCTAGATGGCTACGAACTGTGCTCGCTGCTGCGCCGTCATCCCATGTTTAAGACGACGCCCATCATTATGGTGACCGGCAACACGGGATTCATCGATCGCGCCAAGGCGAAACTCGTTCGAGCGTCTGGCTACTTGACAAAGCCGTTTACTCAGCCGGATTTGCTGAAGATGGTATTTAAGTATCTGTCCTAGGCCAAGGTAGCCTACAGGCCCCTATGGCCAAGCTTTTTGCCAGCCCTCTCCAGTTTGACGTCCCTCCGGGCTTGAAAGGCCAATACCCGCACCCAGCGTCAGCCTCTACTAACACTAACGGAACGAAACTATGAGCGTAATCCTAACCAAAACCGTCCTCATTGTTGAAGATACGGCTTCTCAAATGGAGCTTATGAGCCATTACCTACGGGAGAGCGGATATAGCGTCATCGGAGCCGTCAGCGCCCAGGAAGCGATCGCCAAGGCCAATGAGAAAACCCCCGACATTATTGTGACGGACGTGGTTATGCCCGGCATGAGCGGCTTTGAGCTGTGCCGCAGCCTGAAGCGAAACCCTACAACGGTCAATGTTCCTATCGTTATCTGCACTTCTAAAAATCAAGAGATTGACCGCCTCTGGGGCATGCGGCAGGGGGCTGATGCGTACGTCACCAAACCCTTCACCCGTGAACAGCTGGTGCGCACCATTCAAATGGTAGTGGGGTAAGAAACATGATTACATCTGCAATCACATCCGCAACCACATCTGCGCTGGCGCTCCCCAATAAGCCACGTCGTGCAGCCGGTGATGCGCACCTTAAGTTCTATTTAGCCGAAGGGATGCCCGCTATCTTTGCAATGCGATACATCCAAGAGGTCGTAGTGCTGCCAACGCAAAAGCTAACGCCGATGCCCAACATGCACCCGGCGATGCTGGGGCTGATGAACCGACGCAGCCGGGTGCTGTGGACCGTTGATCTATCGCGGCTCATTGGGCTGCCCCACCTAGACAGCATGACGCAGCACTACAGCCTAATTTTGATTCAGGTGGGCCGCGTCGCCCTGGGTCTGGCGGTTCACAAATTGGAGGGTATGACCTGGTTCAACGCCGATGCCGTACAGTCTCCGGTGGGCCATGTTGCTTCAGAGCTAATTCCCTATCTGCGGGGCTGCGTCTTGGAAAGCCAGGAAATCACCATGGTGCTTGACGTTGAAGCGATTTCCCAGTCTCCCGTGTTTCTGCCCTAACGCTGTAGCCTCAGCGGTTGAATCACTTGCTGAAGTATGAGTTACGCGTCGCCCCCTTAACTCCTCTAAGCCCTTTGGGAAGGCTGTGCTAGCGCGAAGCAGAACATAGCCCCGTATCAGTTCCACACCCACCGTTGCACACTCATAGTCAATTCTCCGCGTAAAGGTACTTTAACCATGACAAGCCAACTTCCTAAAACCTTCGCTGAAGGCGAGCACACCCCCCTTTTAGGCGGCCCCATCTCCGCTAATGGTCACCAAGCAGTCACAACGCCAATGCGGGTTGAGCCTGATTCGCAGTCCTACCAAGGCGCATCAAAGTTTCAGTGGTTTTATGATCTTCCGGTTCGTCGAAAGCAGCTTGGCGGCCTACTTACCTCAGAGGCTATCTCTATTGTCGGCTTGGTGGGAGTTGGCACTTATCTAATCGTCTCGGGGGGACGGGCGCAGCTGGTGAGCCAGGCTGAATCAGAGCTGGCCGTCAATGACATCGCCTACAACATCAAAATCGATCAGATGGGGCTCGGCTTCCGGGGTCAGGCCGACAACGCCGCTATCATCGACGCGGCTTTAGATGCTGCAGCTGAAGGCGCAGTTCCGCCGGAGGCGCTAGCGCAGGTCGAGGGAATTCTTCGAAATGAGATCGCGGCGCGTAATATTGAGTACGCTACGCTCGTAGGTGCAGATGGCCGCATCATTGCTGGGGGTAACGCCAATCGGGCAGGCGAAGTGTTTGACCCAGAAGGACTAGTCACCAGCGTTTTGAGCGATCCCCGCCAGGTGAAGACCAGCGCCGTCGTTAGTTGGGAAGAGCTACAGCAAGAAAGTCCGTCCCTGCCCGAGGGGTTCACCGGGCAAGACGCGCTGATTCGATACACCGTCACCCCGGTGACTAACCCCTCAAACCAAGCGGTGATCGGAGTGCTGGTGTCGGGCGACATTGTAAACAACAAGTCTGCGATTCCCGAAAGTACATTACAGGCCTTTAACAGCGGCTATAGCGCTGTCTATTTGCGCCAGCCCAATGGAAACTTTGCTTTAGCAAGCGCTCTAGATTTTGCCGGTGCAGCTACGATTGAGCAAGCTAGCGTCAACGTACCGCTGTCGGACCCGTCAATTTTAGAATGGGCTGTGGAGGCAGAAGGTGACGTGGTGAGTGACCGAACCACCATCGGCGGCAATACCTACACCGTTGCGGCCGAGGCCATCGATAACTTTAGCGGCGAGCCCGTCGCCGTGATCGTACGGGGTACGGCAGAGGATTCGCTCAATACGCTGCTGAGCAACAGCCTCAAGATTCAGCTCTTGATTGCGGCACTCGCCCTAGCGGCTGACGTGGTGCTGGCAACCCTGCTGGGCCGCAGCATCGTCACCCCAATCACCCGTCTGAGATCGGCGGCGACCCGCTTCTCTAGAGGCGATCGCCGCGCCCGCGCAGATGTCTACTCGAAAGACGAAATTGGTCAGTTGGCCAACACCTTCAATCAGCTCGCTAGCCACATCGAGCTGCGGGAAAGCACCTTAATTACTGAAAGGCAGCGGCAGACTGAAGCAATCGAACTCTCGCGTAATCTGTCGGAGCTAACGCTGCGAATCCGCCGAACGCTAGATTTCGATACGATTTTGTCGACCGCCGTTGAGGGCGTCCGCGAACTGCTGAATGTGGATCGGGCGCTGGTCTACCGCTTCACCCCCGACCTTAAAACAGGCTATGTCGCGGTGGAGTCGGTTGGCCGGGGCTGGAAGCGTGCTAAAGGACAGCTCAATGACGAACCGATGACCCAAGATGCGCTGGAGCGCTACTACGATGGCCTAGTTGCGGTGCGAAATGACGCGGGCCGAGAGCAGCAAGGCGAAGGCTACTTTAACTTTTCAGACGAACTGGAGGTGAAGGCCGATATGGTTGCGCCAGTTCTGGTCGGGGACGAGCTGATTGCGCTCCTGTGCGTACATCAGTGCTCCATACCCCGCGCTTGGGAAACTAAGGAGAAGGAGCTGCTGCTGCAGGTTTCAACCCAGGTGGGCTACGCCCTCAGACAGGCCCAGTTCTTAGAGCAGCAGGAAATTGCCGCCGAGCGCGAGCGGACGCTCAATGAAATTGTCTCGGAGATGCGTAGCTCCCTAGACAAAGCGGAAATTCACGAGGCGGTCGTCACTCAAACCCGCAAGGCGCTGCAGAGCGATCGCGTCGGCGTCTATATTTTTGACGAAAACTGGTCCGGCACGTTTGTCGCAGAATCGGTAAACGACAAGTATCCCTCTGCCCTAGGCACTGAAATTACAGACCCCTGCTTTGCCGATAGCTACGTCGAAAAATACCGTCAGGGCCGGGTGCAGGCGACGCCCAACATCCAAGAGGCAGGGCTGACGGAATGCCACATGAAGCAGCTTGCGCCTTTTGAAGTCAAGGCCAATTTGGTGGCACCTATCCTAAGCAACGAGCGGCTGATTGGCCTCCTGATTGCTCACCAGTGCGCGGCCCCCCGCAACTGGGCTGACGATGAGATTGGCCTATTTCGTCAGATCGCGCTACAGCTCGGCTTTGCCCTAGAGCAGTCCGACCTATTTGCCCAAAGAGAGCAGGCCCAGCGGGAGGCAGAGGCCCTCTCCAAAGAGCAGCAGCAGCGCGCCGAAACCCTACAGAAGCAGCTCGTGACGCTGCTGAGCGAGGTAGAAGGGGCCGTCGGCGGTGACCTAACCGTGCGAGCAGAGGTCACCGCCGATGAGATCGGCATCGTCGCTGACTTCTTTAACTCCATTGTGGAGAGTCTGCGCCAGGTGGTGGTCAACGTAAAAGACGCTGCGGTTCAGGTCAACAGCTCCCTGGGCGAAAACAAAGGGGCCATTGGTGAGCTGGCCGAAGCGGCTCTCAAGCAGGCGGAGGACACAACCCGCACTTTGGACTCGGTTGAGCAGATGACCCAGTCGATCCAGGCCGTGGCCACCAACGCACAGCAGGCGGCCCTCGTCGCTCGCCAGGCGTCTGACACGGCAGCCTCTGGAGAAGCGGCGATCGATTCTACGGTGGCCAACATTCTTAACCTACGGGACACCATTTCAGAAACGGCGAAGAAAGTGAAGCGGCTAGGAGAGTCATCCCAGCAAATCTCTAAAGTGGTCTCGCTCATCAATCAAATTGCCCTACAGACCAACCTACTCGCCATCAACGCCGGTATTGAAGCAGCCCGTGCAGGCGAAGAAGGCCAGGGTTTTGCGGTGGTTGCAGAAGAGGTCGGAGAGCTGGCCGCGCGCTCTGCTACGGCTACTCAGGAGATTGAGAAGATCGTAGAGACGATTCAGCTAGAGACCAGCCAAGTGGTGTCCGCAATGGAAGACAGCACCGCTCAGGTGGTCGAAGGGACCCACCTGGTAGAGGGGGCCAAGCGTAGCCTAAATCAGATTTTGGAAGTCTCTCAACAGATTGACCAACTGGTGCAGTCTATTTCAGCGGCGACGGTCTCCCAGGCCGAGACCTCTGAAGCGGTCTCCCAGCTAATGCGCCAGGTGGTGGATGTCTCTGAGCAGACGTCCGCCTCATCCCGCGAGGTTTCCCAATCAATTCAAGACACTGTAGACATCGCCCAAGAGCTGCAGGTTTCGGTCGGAACCTTCAAGGTTGGCTCCTAGGCCTTTTGGACTTGATCATCTGCCGCCGGCGGCAGGCTCGCGCTAAGTCGAAAGATATGCCCTCCATAAGCCTGCTCGTCGGCCCCCAATAAGCCACTGACCTTACGTTGAGAGTTGCAACCTATGTCTGATAAGGAACTTGAAATCCGTCATCAGTTTTTAGATGAAGCCCAGGACTATCTCGATAATCTGGAAAACTCCCTGATTGGCCTAGCCAGCGGGGGAGCAAACGCCCAGGCAATCAATTCGGCGATGCGCTCGGCCCACTCGATTAAAGGCGGGGCGGGTATGATGGGGTTTCAGCTGCTTAGCCAGCTTTCCCATCGCCTTGAGGACGGCCTCAAAGTACTCAAAATTCAAAAGCACGCGGTCGACATTAATGCTGAACTAGAGCAGCTGCTGCTGTCGGCGGTGGACTGTTTGCGCCGGGTTGCGGAAAGCGATCGCCAAAACGTGCCGGTCGACCCAAGCTGGCTAGATCGCCAGGTCCTGCCGCTGTTCGACCAGCTCCACGAGCGCCTTGGCGATCCCCAAGAGGAAGATGCGGCCTCTATTTTATCTCCCGAAGAAAACCAAGATATCTTGCCCCTGCTGTTTCAAACTGAGGTTGAAGGCTGCCTGCAGCGTCTAGAGGGCGTGCTGGAGGGCGATCGCCACTGCTTGTATGAGGAAACCGAAATCCTGGCTCAAGAGCTGGGGGCGCTGGGAGAAATGCTGCAGCTGTCCGCCTTTTCCCAGCTCTGCAACGCTGTATTGACCACCGTACAGGCCCGCCCTGACCAAATAGAGTCCATTGCGCGCGCGGCGCTGACGGCCTGGCGTCAAACTCAGCTCATGGTGCTGGCGGGCAATTACAGCAATTTGCCGACGACCCTTGCCCTCGATATTGGTGATGTCGGCAACCTGGATGAGAGCAATGAGCAGGCCTTGCCTGAGCTTGAGCCAGTAGACCGCGTGGAGGATTTTGGGTCCTTAGAGGCTGATGTAGTCGAGGTCAGCGTCGCTGATTCAGATTGGGCTGATGCAGATTTGATTGTTCCAGGTCTAATTGACCCAGACTTCACTGACCCAGACTTAACTAACCCAGACTTCACTGACCCAGACCCGGCTCATGCAGACTCGGCCGATGCAGACTTAGCTAATTCGGAGTGGGCTGAGTCCAATGGGGCTGACCTCGATGCCGCTGAGCCCAGCGCGACCGCTGACGCTGAGCTAGACGAGACCGATCTAGATCTGGCCGGATTCGGCTCGGATATTTCCATCACCGACCAATCTTGGGCAGATGCGATCGCTCAAGCTGAGATGGCCGGTGACTCCGAGCTGTTTGATGAATGGCCAGTCGGGGATGGAGATGACGCAATCGTCTCCCCCGAATGGTCGAATGAAGATGTCGAAGATTCAGAGTTTGATCTAGACTCGAGCCCAGACCTGCACACCTTTGTCCCCAGTTTTGACGCCGACATAGACCCTGCTGACTCGGTTCTGCTAGATGCCGATGCCGACATCACTGCTGTCGAAGACGGCCATCAGCCGATAAATCGAGGGGCTAAGGCCGATTACAGCGGAGAGCCGGAAGTCTTCACCAGTGATTTGGACAGTGGTTTGGACAGTGATTTGGACCGTGTTTTTGCCAGCGGTGTAGACGACAGTTTACGCCCTGACCCAGCGGTAATAGACAACGGTGGGGGCTTTGACTATGGCCAGGAAACCACCCCTAAGCCGCCCAAGCAGGTTGACGCTACGCCTCGGCAGAGCCCTGCGGCCAAACAAGCCAGCGACGACGCAACGGTGCGAGTTCCTCTGAAGCAGCTAAAGCAGCTCAACAACCTGTTTGGCGAGCTCACCATTGAGCGCAACGGCCTGGAGCTATACCTCAAGCGGCTGCGAGACTTGCTGTCTACGCTAAGGACTCGGGTCAAAATCTTAGACCAAACCAACCTCAATCTGCGCTCGGCCTATGATCGCGTCACTACCCGGGCTGCGCTCGAGCAATCGACATTGGCGATCGCACCGCAGTTGCTACGCCCCCAATCGAAGCGACCAAAAGCGGCCGTAAACCGATTAACTGAAGCATTTGACGCGCTAGAGCTCGATCAATATAGCGACATGCATCTCATGTCCCAAGAGGTGATGGAGACCATCGTCCAGATTCAGGAGGTCACCACCGACCTAGAGCTGAGCATGGACGACACGGACCAGATGTTCCGAGGGCTCAATAAGACGGCTAAGCAGCTGCAGACCCGGCTGACTCAGCTCCAGATGCGTCCCCTCTCCGACATCCTAGAGCGCTTCCCCCGCGCCCTGCGCAAGATGTCGCTAGAGCACGGCAAGTCGGCGGAGCTCAAAGTGAACGGCGGCAATATCCTCATCGACCGCAATATCCTTGAGGCGCTCAACGAGCCACTGCTGCACCTATTGCGCAACGCGTTTGACCACGGCATCGAAGATCCAGACACGCGCCAGGCCAATGGTAAACCTGCCCAGGGCACCATCGAGATTAGCGCCATCCACCGCAATAACCGCACGCTCATCTCAATTCGCGACGACGGCAAGGGCGTCAATCTAGAAAAGATTCGCGCTCGGGCCCGTCAGATGGGCCTCGACGATACGCTGCTCGCCGCCGCTAGCGATGACGAGCTGATCTCGCTTATCTTTGAGCCAGGCTTCAGTACATCGAACAACGTCACCGATCTGTCGGGGCGCGGCGTCGGCATGGACGTGGTGCGCGACAGCATCAAACAGCTTCAGGGTGAGATCAGCGTTGATACGGCGGCCAACCAAGGCACCACGTTCACCCTCTCCTTACCGTTCACCCTGTCGGTCACGCGGGTGCTGCTCGTGGAAAGCAACGACTTAATGATGGCCTTCCCCACCGATGCCGTGGAGGAAATGACCTCAGTTTCGAGCGAGCAGGTGATGAAAACAATCGGCGGCGAGGTAATCGACTGGGAAGAGCAGATGGTGCAGTTTATTCGGCTTCATCAGTGGCTTCGGTTCAACTGCCCGCGATCGCTAGAGCGCCCCAGCGGCATCGCTAATATTGAAGAGTCTACGGTACTGATGGTGACCCACAATGAGCACCTTGTCGGGCTACAGGTGGGCCGCTGCTGGGGTGAGCAGGAGGTGGCTATCCGCTACGTGGAGGGGAGTTTGCCCATGCCGCACGGGTTCTCCACCTGCACTATTTTGGGCGATGGCCGCGTTGTGCCCATGGTAAATGTCTCTGAGCTGCTGCGCTGGATCATGAGCGATGAGCGATCGCGGCCTGCCCCCGCTCAGACCGCCATGCTGCCCGTGGGTCAGGGTCTCGCACCGCTGCCAGCTGCCCAAGAGCCTGCCCCTTTGGCGCCCAAGTCTCACAAACCCGCCATCCTCATCGTAGACGACTCCATAAACGTACGGCGCTTCTTAGCCTTGACCTTAGAGAAGGCGGGGTATCGAGTCGAGCAGGCCAAGGACGGCCAGGACGCCGTAGATAAGCTGACTGCTGGGCTGCCCGTGCAGGCGGTAATCTGCGACATTGAGATGCCAAGGCTAGACGGCTACGGCGTTCTGGCGCGGGTTAAGTCAAATAGCGCCCTGTCCCATCTGCCTATCGCCATGCTCACCTCCCGCAGCGGCGATAAGCACCGCAAGCTGGCCATGAGCCTGGGCGCGTCGGCCTATTTTTCCAAACCGTACAACGAACAGGTGCTGCTGCAGACCCTAAGGCAAATCGTAGAGTCTGCCGTTGTGGCATGAGGGGCGTCTGTCTAATGTTTTGCTACAAGCGCTGAGGAAAGCAAGCTTCTATGGCCCATTCATCTCGGCGCTCTCGCCGCCTCAAGGCTGAAACAAATCAGCAGCTCATCGCATTTACCGTCCGGGGACAGCAGTTTGCCGTACCCGTCGGCTTAGTCAACAAAGTCGTGACGGTTGACCACATCTATGGCGGGTTCGACGCCAGTCAGCCGGGGCTAGCCTCATACCTCGATCGGCAAATCTCGGTAATCAACCTGAGCCAGCGGCTATTCACGACCGCCCTGCCGCTGCTGCCTCAAAGCGACGCCGTCTCGCCTCTAGCGTCGCTTTGCTATCTGCTGGTGATTCAGTCGCCGACCCATGAGTTCATCGGCCTACTGGTCGAGACCCAGCCCTCTCTAATTCGGGTACCTACGTCAGCGTTTGCGCCGGTGCCGGCAACCTACCTACACGCCGGACAAATTCGCTGCATCGGCGCGATTATCAGTTTCCAGAACGCACCCATGTTTTTAATCAACATCAGCGAGATTCTGCAGCCCCAGCTTCCCCGATCTGCGGCTGGCGAGCCGGCAGAGGCTCGGGCCCTGCACTCAGCATATACCGAGCAGGAGATGCCCCGCATGCTGGCAGAGGCACCCCCCGAGATCTAGGCCCAAAGCTAAGCCCAGAGCCAAGCCCAAAGACAAACCAAGAGCTAAGATGCCTGCCTACTGGCGAGATCCGCGGGCCGGTGCCGGCATCTCACCCAGCCGGACGGTTTTGGCCTCGCTAACGCCGCTGCGCTCGATGTTCAGCGTTAGCTCATCGCCTACAGCCTGCCCATTTACTGAGCTTAGGAGATCTTCGCTGTCGGCGATCGCCTCGCCGTTGATGTCGCGGATCACATCGCCCACCCGCAGGCCAGCCGCTGCAGCTGGGGAGCTGGGTACAACGCGTACAATAAGCACCCCTTGCTCAGCCTCCACTTGAAAGGGCCGGTTCGGGTCGTCGTTGATCTGCTGCTTGAGCTCAGGGGTGAGGGAGGCCATTTGAATACCTAGGAACGGATGCTCCACCTTACCGGTCTCGATCAGCTGCTGGGCAATGCGCTGCACGGTATCGATGGGGATAGCGAACCCAATACCCTGCGCACCCTGGATAATAGCGGTGTTCATGCCGATCACTTCGCCCCGGGCGTTGAGCAGTGGTCCGCCCGAGTTACCCGGATTGATGGCGGTGTCGGTCTGGATAAAGTCAACCCGCTTGTCAGGGATACCAACCTCGCCGCTAGAGCGTCCCGTAGCGCTGACGATGCCGGCGGTGACGGTGTTATCTAGCCCCAAAGGGTTACCAATGGCGATCGCCCATTCTCCCGGCTGGAGCTCGCTGGAGCCCTTAACCTGGACGGTGGGCAGGTCATCCGCGTCGAGGCGGATGACCGCTACATCTGTCACCGGGTCAGTGCCCAGTACCGTTCCCTCAAGGACTCGCCCGTCCTTGAGCGTAACGCTGACGGCATCAGCCCCATCGACCACGTGGGCGTTGGTAAGCACATGGCCGTCCTCAACGATGAAGCCCGACCCAAGGCCTCGCTGAATTTGCTCTGATGGCGCGTTGGGAAGATCGCCAAAAAACTGACGAAAGAAGGGATCGCTAAAGGCTTCGGGAGCAGCGCGGGTTACGGTACGGGAGGCATCGATGCGTACAACCGCCGGGCCAGCGCTCTTGACGACGTCGCTAATGAAGTTTTGACTGGGAATCGGCGGCAGCGCAGCCTGTAGCGACGGCGATGGCCGCTCAGCCTGCTGCAGAGCAGATGGCGTCAAGGTTGACAGCTGACTGACTGACGAACTAGAGACCAGTCGGTTGCCAGCAGCGGCTACGCCGGCTCCAATAAGCAGCAGGGATAAAGCTGTCGGAAGGCTCCAACGGCTGCGGAGGGGCGACAGCGCGGCGGAGGGGCTTTTACTGGAGCTAGACGAAAAATCACTTGATTTCATAGGTGTAGGGATGTCAATGGGCAGTGACAATCGCTAAAAGAGAGAACGCGTAGTTGTCGTACAGTTACTAAGATAGGCAAGGCAGTTGACGCTAGTGTGTCGTTGATGTGTCAATCTTTGAGCAGATTCAGGTCTAGCCTCAGGTGGCTTCAACGGGGACAGAATATGCTGGTAGCGAACCGTTATTTTCCTAATTTGCCCTTGTGACTTATCGTAACCCCGCGCCAACGGTCGATCTGATTATTGAGCTGATAGATCGCCCCGATCGCCCGATTGTGCTGATTGAGCGACGCAATCCGCCGCATGGTTGGGCGCTTCCAGGTGGATTCATCGACTACGGGGAGGCTGCCGAAACGGCGGCGATTCGAGAGGCCAAGGAAGAGACCGGGCTAGACGTCCATCTGCTAGAGCAGTTCCAGGTCTATTCCAACCCTAAGCGTGATCCGCGAAAGCATACCCTATCTATTGTATTTCTTGCGGCGGCTCGTGGCATTCCCCAAGCGAGCGATGACGCAAAAGATACCGCCATCTACAGCCTTTGGGATTTTCCGACGGCGCTTTGTTTCGATCATGATCAAATCTTGCACGACTACTGGTACTATCGCCAATACAGACAGCGTCCAACAATACGTCTGGCGTCAGGGTAAGCAATAATCCAAATTAACGATGACCAAATCTGTAATCCAAACCGATCGCGCCCCAGCCCCAGTAGGTCCCTACAGCCAGGCCGTCGCCGTAACGGGTCAGCTCGTGTTTGTTGCCGGCCAAATCCCCCTTGCCCCTCAGGGCGGTGGCCTAGTCGACGGAGATGTCGGCCAGCAAACGGAGCAGGCGCTACGCAACCTGGAGGCCGTCGTTCAGGCGGCGGGAGCGACTCTCGCTGACGTGGTTAAGACGACCGTCTTTCTAGCAGATATGGACGACTTCGCCGCTATGAACGCGGTGTACGCCAAGTTTTTTGACGTCCCTGTACCGCCGGCCCGCGCCTGCGTCGAGGTATCGCGGCTTCCGAAGGACGTCCGCGTGGAAATTGACTGCATCGCGGCTATAGCAGCATGAGGTGGCTAAAGCGGCTGTCGTCCAACTTCTCTGACGAGTCTTTTTTGGCGCGGCTGGAAACCTTTGAGACCTTAGTGTCAAAGGCGCTGTCTGTGGCAATGGTAGTTGTGCTGGTGGTGGCTCTCGTCGATCTGTTTATCGTCCTCTCTCGATCGCTGCTTGCTCCCGCTGAGGCGCTCTTTGCTCAGGGCCTGTTCTCAATTTTCGGCCTGTTTCTAGACGTGCTGATTGCGCTAGAGATCTTGGAGAACATCACCGCATACCTAAAGCGTCACGTTGTGCAGGTGGAGCTGGTGATTGTGACCTCTTTGACGGCGGTAGCCCGAAAAATTATCATCTTTGATTTCAGTAAATCGGGGGGCATAGATCTCATTGGGCTGGCGATCGCAATTTTTGCCCTTTCTATCAGCTATTGGATCGTGCGACGGCTCAACTCCTACCCTACAGAGTCGTAGGCGGCTTGCGCCGAGAACCACAGCTTCTTTCGCTCCAGCGGCAAGTATAAAGAAAATTAAGCAAGTAGCGATCGCTACTTGCTTTAGCAACGTGAATGAATTACCGTTCGTCGTGAGCAAATGTTGTCTATGCAATAGACGACTGTAGCAAATGCTTTACTTTTTCAAGTGCGCAATGTTTCAGCTGCCCTGGTACACCAGGGCAGCTGTTCTGATTGGCTGCGGTAGTTCCAGCCTTCAATCAACAAGGCTATTTTGGGCGGTCGTTAAAACGTTAATGCGGTGGTTCCAGCGCTGATTGAATACCGAAGAGGTTAGCGCCTACGCAATTTCTATTTATAGCAGCGTAAATTTATATCCGCATACGTAGATTTAGATCTGCATATATTTATCTGCACATAATTAAGTGGCTACAGCAGGTTTTTCGGGTCAATTTTTACGGCGGCGTTAAGGCAAGCGTTTATCGGATATCCATTTTGATTTAACAAAATCAAAAGCGGCGGCGTTGATCAATCAAGCACGCACTCCACAAAAGCTGATCAATGATGTTGGGATGCGTCTTTCATATCTTTTCAACGTCAATACTGTTCAGTTTTTACCGTCGTCGCTAGACGTCGAGCCAGAGGATATATGATGGCGATTACGGTAAAAATGGGCAACATCTACGAGCAAAGCTTTCAAAAGATTTGGAATTCAGAGCAGTGCCAAGCATTTCGCATCAGCCACATTGAGCACGACGTGCCGAGCTATTGCCAGCGCTGCTATGTCAAAAATTGATTAGCAAAAAATAGCGCGATCGAAATTTCCTACCGATAGACTCGACTTCATCTAATAGACGAGGGACTTCACCCCATCTACTGGATCATCTATTGGATAAAGTCGAGCCAAGGATCTAGGCCGCTCCGATTTAGAACACCTGCTCGACCTCAGCGATCTCAGGAATCGACTCCCGCAGCTTGCGCTCGATGCCCATCTTGAGCGTCATCGTTGAGCTGGGGCAAGACCCACAGGCTCCCTGCAGGCGCAGCTTTACGATAGGACCATCGATGTCGACTAGCTCGACGTTACCGCCATCTGCAATCAGGTAGGGACGCAGCTCGTCCAAAACCGTTTCTACGTTATTGTTGGTCAGCTCCATAGTTTGAGGCATAGTTCTCTCCACGAGAAAAGCAACATATTGGTTGTTTAACTTACCCTGCTATTCTAAATGACAGCGCTCGATCTCGACAGCGTGCAGTGCAAGATTGCTCCGCAGCCGACGCCAAACGCGATGCGGCTCACCGCTTGGCGTCGATCTCAGGAACCAGCTCTGTATTCAGCTCGTTCACGACCCGGCGCCGCAGCTCTACCGACTCCGAGCGCGGCAGGAGGTCAAACACCTGCCGAAGGGTATCGTCAATCTGCTCGAACGGAACCGACCCCAGCTCATCGAAGACGACATCGCCGCCTTGGTTGAAAATTACGGTTTGAGGCACGAACCCTCTGTAATAGTGCCCCGCCTCCGTAGATGTATAGGTTTCCTGGGGGGGAATAGCGTCGACGCTGATGAAGATTAGGTCGGCAGCCCGACCATAGAAGGCGTCAATTTGGGTCAGGGTAGCCGCGTAGCGCTTGCAGTCTTGGCTATCGTCGACGTAAAACCCCAGAACCGTGGGGCGATCGGGGCGGTCTAGGGACTTGGCCAGGGTCACCCGGGGCGGAATGAGCGACCCGTTTCCCGCGTAGAGAGGGAAAATGCTGCCGTCGTAGCGATCGTCGTCGAGGCCGGCTAGCGCTGGCGCGGGGAGCAAAAAAACGATTAGCGCAATAGCGATCGCAGCGCCAGTCATGAAGCGCTTTAAAAGTCGAATGATTCGGTCGCGGCTCAGGTGAACTCCCATAACTCCCATGAACAGTCTAATAGTGTGGGCTAGTCTAATGTAGATACGCGCTCAGGTGCAGATACGCGCTCAGGCAGTGTGCGACCAGAATATTTGTGGGCTCAGAAGGCCTGGGCGCTGGATATAGACGAGAGGTACAAGCTCATCCTATCGGACGCGCTGCCTCAATATGGGCGCTATGCCACCAAATCCAGGCTTATTTTTGCCCGTGGGTTTGCCCCTGAGTTTGTCCGATGACCGCAGCGATCGCCTGCCGGCGGCGCGCCTGGTCCGCCCGGACGCGCCAGACGCGATTTCCCAAGCCGGGGGCATTGAGCTCCCGGGTAGCCGGGTCGACGTAGGCCCAGGTGCGCGCCCAAACAATGGCGTCCGCGCCGCTGAGCTGTCGCTCGTAGGCTTCAGCAAGCCGCTGTACGTAGCCATTCTCCCCAAGGGCAGCCAGGGGGGCTTGATTGGCCAGATCGATGCCGTTCAGCTCTTCTTCCAGGCCCAAAGTTAAGTTGAGGGCTGCCGCCTGCTGCCGCAGTTCTGCCGCTTGGGCCCTAAGGCGCTGCATCTGCCGGTGGTCGGCGTCCTCTGGCGATGGCGTTTGGTGCTGGTATGAAAAGCTGCCCAAGTTCCAGACGCCGTTGCCGGGATCAAGGTGGCCGTAATACGCCTTAGTCCGCTCGCCGCTGAGGGTGCGCGTTCCCTCTGCGTGGCCCACAGTGCGTGCCACCAGGGAGTCTGCCTCGCCCCAGAAGAGGTCATCTAGGGAGACCGCCAATTCTCGCTGCGGCACGTCTCGCAACGACCCAGCGGGGTTGGCGTGGGGTAGGGCAATTGCCATCAGACCTGAAAATTTTTGAGAAGCAGGCGGCTGAGCGAGCGCTAGGTCTTTGGGGATGGCGATCGCCGTCACAAGCAGGAGTAGGCCAATCTCTAGCCAGCGCGCGGGGGACTTGCCCGGCAGCGATGCCGCTGCAGCGCCCGAGCCTACGCGGCGATCGCTGCTAGGCCTGGGTCTACTTGTACTACCCCTGCCAGTGCTGCTTCTGCGAATGCCGCCTCCGCGGATGCTGCCTCTAGCCAGTGGCGTATAAGGTAGCGGCGCACGAGGCAGTGGTACATGAGGCAGTGGTACATGAGGCAGTGGCGCACAGGGCGTCGTCACCGGTTCGACAGCGTTTACTGAACTGATTGGCATAGTACATTCTTGGCGAGTTAATAGTACAAAAATACTATACAGATTGGCGAGGAGCAAGCCCAGTTTTTAGCGGTTTAGACTTTTAACGGTTTAGACAAGGCTGTGGCAATCCCGCTAAAACGGCTGCGGCAACTGGTGCGACCAGGGCTGTATCTGCAGCGCAAAGGCTCAGCGCGAATCTAGGGACTTATACGCAGGCTGCCGCCATTGATCAGACCTGCGCGGGTGAAGTTCCTGGTACAATTTGCGTGAGGTACATCTGAATGTTAAGGATTTTGCCTAGAGAATCTGCCGGCTTCTGAAGAGGGCTCGGCTCACTGCACACCATGGACTTACAGCCAATGCCCACCCTCGCTACCGATACGGCACTCACGGTATCGAACAACAGAATAGGCCGAGTTTTAGTCGTTGAGGACGAAGAAGTCATCCGGGAGACCATTGCATTAGCTCTGGCGGAAGAGGGATACGACGTCCACACGGCAGCAGACGGCAGTAGCGCACTTGAGGCCATCGGCCATATGATCCGCGATGGCGGTCAGGCTGGCGAAGACGGCGTTCAGCCAGATCTGATTATTTTGGACCTGATGCTGCCCAACATCAACGGGCTAGACCTGTGTCGTTTGCTGAGGCACGAGGGCAACCAGGTGCCGATCTTGATCCTGAGCGCCAAGGGAAGTGAAACCGACCGGGTAGTGGGTCTTGAGATTGGCGCGGATGATTACCTGGCAAAACCCTTCGGCATGCGGGAGCTCGTGGCTCGCTGTCGTGCCTTGCTCAGGCGGTCCAGCCATCTACAGGTCGCTAGCAAAAAGAGCAGCCTGACCTTTCAAAGCATTGTGCTCTATCCCCAGGAATGCCGCGTAATGGTGCGCGATGACGAGGTCAACTTATCGCCCAAAGAGTTTCGGCTGCTCGATCTGTTTATGAATCATCCTCGGCGGGTCTGGTCACGGGAGCAGCTGATCGACCGCATCTGGGGACCCGACTTCATGGGGGACAGCAAGACGGTAGATGTCCATATCCGCTGGCTGCGGGAGAAGCTAGAGGTTGACCCCAGCAATCCGGAATACATTGTGACGGTGCGGGGCTTCGGCTATCGCTTTGGCTAGCGCGCTAGCTCGGCTCATCGCGGCCATATTCGGGGGCGGCACACCGGCCGCTGCCAATAATGCTTGCGGACTAAGGTCCACACCTGCTCAAACCAGCGCTTTGCCTGGGCAGTTGAGTGACCTCGATAGCGGCACAGCAGACCAGACATGAGGCGGGTAGCGCCAAAATCGGCTAGGCCTCTAGCTTGCCCGCCCGCCCCGCACCCCTGAACCTGCCGCAAGGAGACCTGCCGACAGGCGGCAGCCAGCGAAGGCGGCGCATCCCGGCCAATGGCGGCAAACGTCCCCACGACGGAAGCGTGGTTTAACCCCGCTGGGCTGCTCAAAATCGGGCTGCCGCCGTTGACGCCGACAGGATCTACCCAGACGAGCCTGCCGCCCTGATGCACCGTAGTCAGACTGCGCCAGCTGCCGGTTTCGAACCGCTCTCCCCGAGCGCTGCGGCCGAGGCGCACAATATCCCATCCCATCCACATCGCGTCGCCCTCCAGGCATACGCGCGTCTGCTGATGGTACCGGGCCCCGTTAAACAGAATTATTTCCTGAGGAAACCACTCAAGACAGGCCCCAGACCCGATGCTTATGCTGGTGTCTTGGGAGGCGGTTTCCCCAGCGCTGCGATAGACCTTGCCTGCAGCGGCGCTGGTCATCAGGGCTTGGGCCCCTGGGTGGAGCGCGATTTGGCTCCGGAGGCGATCGCCCCCAACGATTCCGCCTGCGGTATGCAGTACGACGCTGTGACAGACTTCGGGGCCTTCTGGGTAAAATGGACGCTGCAGCTTAAGCGGGGCTTGGGTTCGGCGATCGCTAATCCGCGTTTCGGTTCCCTGACGCGCAAACGAAATCTGTAAAGATCCCGACCAGGGGCGAGATGTCTGTAGAGTCTGCGATGCTGATGCTAAGTCTCTAGACGTCACGGCCGGCAATCCCTCAATTCATCTCCGTCAGCTTGCTTATATTACCTCAGCTTTTTAAAGCAGCTTTGAAGATGTCGCTAAACCGACGCCCAGAAAGTTTGATGTCGGTTTAATTTGTATAAACTCACTTGACCCAGTGGGCGGTAAGGTACCTTGCCTAGCCCGCCAGACGCCTCCTTTATAGCCACAGCTTATAAAGAGGCTATAAACAAGCCCGCTTACTTACGTCCAGTCCCTCAGCTACAACAGCTTGGCGTATGCAGACTCTATCCCAGCCAAATCTAATCTAGGCCAAATTTAACCTAGATGGGTCATAGATTTATTTATAAGAACCGAACTATGTATAATTTGTCCACTCTATTGCTGCTACCACTCGGCTTCTCTTGCGGAGCCTTGCCGATGCTGGCCATTCCACTCGCCGACACTATTAATCCTATTGCGTTAACGCTGGGGATCATTGTCTTTGCGCTAGTTGCTTTTGTTGCAGAGTGGCTGCCCGTCGATCTGACGGCGCTAGTAATCAGCGTCATCCTGATGTTAACGGGCTTAGTGACCCCAGAAGAGGGAATCTCTGGGTTCAGCAACGTGGCGACAGTCACGGTTATGTCTATGTTTATCCTCAGCGCTGGCGTATCTAAGACCGGCGTGATTCAGCTCGTCAGAGATTTCTTGCTGCAGTATGGCGGCAAACACATCTCCAGGCAGATTTTAGTCATGGGGTTTATCGTCGGGCCGGTAACCGCATTTATCAACAACACGGCCGTGGTTGCCGTCTTCTTACCCGTCGTGGAAGAGTGGTGCCGCAAGCAGGGCATGTCCCCTTCAAAGCTTTTGATCCCCATGTCCTATGCCACCATTATGGGGGGCTTGCTGACGCTGATTGGCACCTCAACTAACGTTCTAGCAAGCAGTATCTCTCAGCAGCTCGGCTACGGGGCCTTCGGCCTGTTCCAATTCACCAAGCTGGGAATCGTCGTCTTCTTGATTGGTATGGTCTACCTGGCTCTGGTTGCGCCCCGCCTGCTGCCTACGCGCCGCGATCCCTACAGCGACGTCATGGATGAAGGCTACGGGATGCGAGACTATGTCAGCGAGCTTATCATTACCCAAAACTCAAGCTTAGTGGGTCAGACCCTTCGCTCCACGGAGATTCAGCGCAAGTTTGATATTGACATATTAGAGCTGGTGCGCAACGGGAGCCACTTTCCGCAGCCGCTGGCGAACAAAACTCTCAAGGAGGGCGATGTTCTCATCGTCAGAGGAAGTAAGGAAGATTTACTCGCCGTGCGCTCTCAGCGCGGTATGGAAATTGGACCCGATATGGAGTTTGGGTCAAATTCGATCGAGGCGGAGCTCACTTCTCAAGAGGAAGGACTCGCTGAGATCTTGATTCTCTCTAATTCCAGGTTGAGCGGCGCCACCTTGAAAGAGCTGCGCTTTCGACAGCGCTATAATGCCACCGTGCTGGCGATCCGCCGAGGGCAGGACGTGATTCGAGAGCGGCTGGGCAAGGTGCCGCTGCGATTTGGCGACTTGCTTTTGGTGCAGGGGCCGCGGGAGAGCTTTATCGGACTGCAGACGAGCCGAGAACTTCTGGTGCTAGAGCACCGTGGCACCGAACCGCTGCGCTGGGATAAGGCCTGGATTGCGCTGTCCATTGTGGTTGGCGTGGTGCTGATGGCGGCGTTTAACATTGCGCCGATTGTGGTCAGCGCGCTTGCCGGCGTCGTGCTTATGGTCCTCACGGGCTGCCTAAAGCCAGGGGAGCTCTATGGAACCGTTCGCTGGGACGTCATTTTTCTGCTGGCTGGGCTAATTCCGTTTGGAATCGCTATGGATAAGTCTGGGGCGACGACTTGGCTGGCCGATCTGCTGCTGCGGGTGGGGGGCAATCTGTCGGGCTACTGGACTTTGCTGCTGTTCTACCTGGCGACCGTCGCGCTGACGGAGATTCTCTCTAACAATGCCTCTGTGGTGCTGATGGTGCCCATTGCGGCCAAGGTCGCGACCTCCCTAGCGCTCAACCCACTGGCGTTTATCTTCGCCGTTGTGTTCGCCGCCTCCAATAGCTACATGACCCCCATCGGCTATCAAACCAACACGATGGTGTACGGCCCTGGTGGCTACCGCTTCCTCGATTTTGTCCGGGTGGGGGCCCCCTTGAGCCTAACGCTGGCGCTGGTGACGCCGCTTCTAATTATCAAGTTTTACGGCCTGTAGCCTGCACCGAACCTGTCTTGACAGGGCTCGGGCCGCGATCGCCCAGAGCCGCTAACCTACCCCAAAAGCAGTAATGATATGGTGATATTGGGAGCAATACTCTCGATTCAAACCTCCATATATTGAGCTTATCTAGCGGCATGGTCACAACCCAAGCGACTCCCGTTCGCGATCGCAACTGGTCGCCCATCCTGAGAGACTTTGAGGCCGCGCTGGGCAAAACCGGCGTGGTGCGGCGCAAAGAGGAGCTATTGGTCTACGAGTGCGACGGGCTGACCAGCTATCGCCAGCGTCCCAACGTGGTGGTGCTGCCCCGCACAACCGAGCAGGTGGCGGCGGTGGTGGCCATCTGCGATCGTTACCATATTCCCTTCATTGCTCGAGGGGCCGGAACCGGGCTCTCGGGTGGGGCACTGCCGACAGACGACTGCGTTCTGATCGTCACCGCCCGCATGAACCGAATTTTGTCGGTGGATCTGGAGAATCAGCGCGTGGTAGTACAGCCCGGCGTGATCAACAATTGGGTGACCCAGGCGGTGAGCGGCGCGGGGTTCTACTACGCCCCCGACCCATCGAGCCAGAGCGTCTGCTCTATCGGCGGTAACATCGCGGAAAATTCAGGCGGGGTGCACTGCCTGAAGTACGGCGTGACCACCAACCACGTTTTAGGATTGCGTCTTGTTTTGCCCGACGGCACCGTGACCGACGTCGGCGGCCTGCCGGAGATGCCGGGCTACGACCTCACGGGGCTGTTTGTGGGCTCGGAGGGGACGCTAGGCATCGCCACAGAAATCACCCTGCGAATTCTCAAAGCGCCGGAGTCAATTCAGGTGCTGCTGGCAGACTTTACCAGCATCGAGGCGGCGGGTCAGGCGGTCTCAGACATCATCAGCGCCGGCATCACGCCCGCAGGTATGGAGATGATGGACAACTTCAGCATTAACGCCGTAGAAGACGTAGTGGGCACCAACTGCTATCCCCGCGATGCTGAGGCGATTTTGCTGATTGAAGTGGATGGACTAACGGCGGAGGTAGCGGCAGTGAGCCGAACAATCGACGCCATCTGCCGCCAGAACGGGGCGCGCAGTATCACTACAGCAGCCCAGCCCGAGGAGCGCCTCACGGTATGGAAGGGCCGCAAAGCCGCCTTTGCCGCCATGGGAAAGATTAGCCCCGACTACTACGTCCAGGACGGCGTCATCCCCCGCACCAAGCTACCCCAGGTGCTACAGGACATTGAAGCCCTCAGCCGCCGCCACGGCTACGCAGTGGCCAACGTCTTCCACGCCGGGGACGGCAACCTGCACCCGCTGATTCTGTACGACAACTCGGTGCCGGGCCAGCTTGAAGCCGTGGAAGCCCTGGGTGGCGATATCCTTAAGCTCTGTATCGCTGTGGGGGGCAGCATCTCGGGCGAGCACGGCATTGGGGCGGACAAGCGCTGCTATATGGCCGATATGTTCTCCGAAGCCGATTTAGACACCATGCAGCGGGTACGGCAGGCCTTTAATCCCAAAGGGCTGGCCAATCCCGGCAAAATATTCCCCACACCGCGCACCTGCGGGGAAGGGGCCGTGCAGAAGGCTCAGAACTTCAGCGGCATCGACCAGTTTTGAATAGGACGACGTTTCTTATGATTCAACGCCCGTCAAAATGTAACGCTTTGTAAATTAGCGTCTAGTTTGCATAACGCCTGCGATTTTTCCCTGAGTGAGAGACAGAAGGAAGACAAACCTTGCGGTTCTAAGCAGCCCCTTCCTTCCGTTAACCCCCCTTAGCTTACTCAGGAGAACCTCAAATGGACTCTATCATCGTTAGCCCTGACCCCACCATCGTCGGTACCCCCAACGTTGACACCCTTTCCGGTAATGCCAACAACAACGTCATCTACGGCTTTGGCAGCGGCGATCGCCTGTTTGGCGGCGCTGGTAACGACGTCATCTACGGCGATCGCCGCCGCTTCCCCGGCCACATCGTTGGTGCACCTGGAAACGACAGCATATATGGCGGGGCAGGCAACGACCGGCTGTATGGCGACGACGGTAACGACTACCTCAACGGCGGCACGGGCGCTGACCGTATGTACGGTGGCGCGGGTAACGACCGCTACCGAGTGGATAGCTTCAACGACAGGATTTTTGAAGGCTCTAACCAGGGCATTGACACGGCGGAAACGACCCTCAATAACTACACGCTGACCGGCGGCGTCAATAATCTGACTCTAATTGGGAGCCAAGCGCTGCGGGGCAACGGCAACACCCTAAATAACGTCATTCGCGGTAACCAATACAACAACATCCTCGTTGGTAACGGCGGCAACGACACCCTTTTCGGCTATGACGGAAATGACTGGCTTTACGGCAGTGTCGGCAACGACAGGCTCTACGGCGGCGACGGCAACGATACCATGATTGGCGGTGCTGGTGCCGATCGCATGCTGGGTGGCGACGGCAACGACTACTACGTGATTGATAGCGTGGGCGACGTGACTGTCGAGTACGCCAACGGCGGCATCGACACTGCAGCCTCGACGCTGGAAACCTACAGCCTGACGCCCGGTGTCAACAACTTGAGCTTGATCGGCCAAGGGGAACGGGGCTACGGAAATAGCCTAAACAACGTCATGCGAGGCAACGCTGGCGACAACCTCCTCAGCGGCAACGCCGGTAACGATACCCTGCTGGGCTACAACGGCCGCGATCGCCTGGTGGGCGGCAGCGGCAACGATACGATACGGGGCGGCAACCAAAACGACAGCCTCCACGGTGGTCTCGGCAGTGATTCTCTATATGGTGACGCGGGGAATGACTACCTCAACGGCGTCAGCAATAATCAGCTGCTGTTCACGTCCGCGCCGAATCAATACGACAGGCTAACGGGTGGTAGCGGGGCAGATCGATTCGCGCTGGCGGTGTCGTATCAGTTACGCCCTTACTACACTCAAGCGGGGTATGCCACTATCACCGACTTCAGCCGCGCTGCGGGCGACAAAATCCAGATCACTTCCAATAACGGCTATTATCTGGGGACGGGCAACTGGCGGGGCACGGCCCAGACCGACACAGGTATCTTTTACCGAGGCAACCTAATCGGCGTTGTGCAGGACAATACGCAGGTGAGTCTGGCCGCTGACTTCCAGCGTATCCCTTACGTTGCTACCTAACTGAATAGGCTGATGGCTTTTAGGACACGGCCATCGGATTAGCCCAAAGGTCTAGGAAGCACCCACTGGCGGAGTGCTTCCTAGACCTTTGAGAAGCTGAATTTCTGCCCCTCATTTTGAATCAGGTGCTTGTATTTTGAAGCTTCACTACGTCTGCGGCGGTTATTATGTTGATGGAGTAAGGTGTGTAGTGCGGCATCTTTTTTTAGCGCCCGCCTAACGCGACTTAAAATCGCTACGCACATCAGGGATGTCATCGACGTGAATATCACATCCACCAGGATAGCTTGGCATGGCGATCGCTAGCCCTATAGTCCCCACCCTTGCACAACCCATTACTCACCCCATTGTTCAGCCCACTGAACAATTGAACTCTAAAGTTGAAAGCGTTGAATCTGATACGCAGTCCGGAAATACTTCTAATGTCGTCCCCGTGCATACGGCACAAGTAAGTGGCGGTCTCGTCACTGCCGCTCCGACAGCTCCGACAAATAATTCGAATCAACCCACTCAAGGTAATGACGATCTGACTTACGGCGGGGGTAACAACACCGTCCATAGTCTGAACGGAAACGACACAATTGATGGGGGTGCTGGCTACGACAGGCTATACGGCGATGATGGTAACGATTTGCTACGGGGCAATCACAATGCCGACAGGCTATATGGCGGCAATCACAACGATAGATTATATGGCGGTAATGGTAATGATACGCTGCTGGGTGACGATTACAGCGATGTTGTCAACGGTGGCGGAGACGTTCTAGTTGGTGGTTCCGGTAACGATCGATTGAATGGTGTCAGCGGCAACGATGTCCTCAATGGCCAAGCTGGTAACGATGTGCTTGTGGGCACTTTGGGTAACGATATCCTCATTGGAGGTGCCGGAGAAGACAATTTTGTCTTTCTTGGAAATGGAACTGTGCCCCTCATTCTAACATTTGGTGAGCTCAGACCTGATGGTACCCAAGGTGTCGTAGTTGTTAGCGGCAACTACGAAACGCATAGTATCCAGGACTTTAGAAATGGACAAGACGCCATTATTAGAGCAGGAGAGGAGCTTTCCCCAGATACGTTTGGCGGCACAATAAGTAGTGACGTTGTTGGCAATATTCTTGGCAACACTCGCGTTTATCAAGTGGCTTTTGGGAGACTGGCTTGATTTTTGCGCCTACGGTGGTCGGGCAGCAAGTGAAACGGCGCGCAACAAAATAGCAAAATGTGACAGCGCCACCGTCTAAATTCTTGATTAAACAGCTTTGACGCTTTGAGATGTCGCTCATAAGCTAAAGTCACTTTCCCTGATGGCCTAGCGACTGGTTCAGGTTTGTAAGCATGACTATCGACAACTATCAGACAAGATTTAACACTATTTTCAGTCTATGGCGCTGTTTTGGGTTGTTGCGATTTTTCCCTATATCAGCTCTTGTTGTGCTTCTAGCCTCAGGGACTGATTCGACTTTTAGACAGGTCGTTGCTCAGGTTAGACCCGACAACACCTTAGGAGGCGATCGCTCTATCGTGACCCCAAGCGGAAATAGCGATCGCATCAGCGGTGGCGCACAGCGGGGCGGCAATCTGTTCCATAGCTTTCGGCGGTTTGACGTAGGCGCAAACCGCGTCGCTGATTTTGCTACCCCTGCTGGCATCAATGCCGTTATTGGACGGGTCACCGGGGGCGATCGCTCTGAGATTTTTGGCACCCTGCGGGTCAGCGGAGCAAGCCCTAGCGCCAACCTGTTTCTTATCAACCCCAGCGGCATTCTCTTTGGCGAAACCGCCCAGCTAGATGTTGCAGGCGCTTTCTTAGCCACCACGGCTGATAGCCTGTTGTTCGATGGCGATATTGAATTTAGCGCCACCAATCCTCAACCCCCACCCCTACTCACCGTCAATACTCCGACCGGGCTGCAGTTCGGCGCTACACCTCGACCTATCATCAACCGTGCTCAAGCCAGAGAAGTTGTCCCCAGCCTCAATGTAAGCCTTCCCGGTCTACAGGTTAGCGAAGGCAGTACGCTCACCTTAGTTGGTGGTGAGGTTACCAACGAAGGTGGTGGCCTAATCGCCCCCAATGGACGGGTTGACCTTGGCGGGCTGGCGGATGCAGGACAAGTCGCATTGGATGTGGTGGGCTCTCAGATACGGTTGCGATATCCAACTAAAGCGCCGCTTGCTGACGTTACGTTTAGCGAAGAAGCGCTGGTCGAGGTGCTGCAGGGCAGCATTCAGCTGACCGGTCGGCGCATCAGCCTAGCAAATGACTCTCGGGTTCAGGCAACTAACTTTACTTCGCAGCCGGGAAGGCCAGTGCGTGTTCAGGCATTAGAGCGGCTTGAGGTGCTGTCTGGCAGCTTGCTGGCCACCGAAACCTTCAGTGGTTTCGGCGGAAGCGGCGGCAATCTGCTTGTCGAAACGCAACAGCTCGTTACCCGCGGCGGCGGCGCCATCCGGGCCACGACAGGAGCGGCGGACGGCATCTTTAGCCTTGGGGACGGCGGACGGTTGGTGATTCGAGCCTCTGACTCAGTCATGCTAGTGGGGACAACGACTGTGGACGGTACGGTTCAACCGAGCGGGCTATTTACGCAAACCGAGACGTCGGGACGAGCCGGAAATTTGCGGGTTGAAACACAGCGCTTGATCCTTCGAGGTGGCGCACAGATTTCAGCCTCCACATTTGCGTCAGGAGAGGGCGGCAACATCGCGATTATTGCGGCTGATTCGGTACAGCTGAGTGGTACGGCAGAGTCGGCTGGCCTAAGAATCCCTGTGTCTGGCATATTGGCCACCACACAGCTTGAGAGTAGTGGCGATGCCGGACGCTTACGTGTGGAGACAGGAGAGCTTTTGGTCGAGGATGGTGCCGCCATAGCCGCGTCGAGTTCGAGAGGAAACGGAGACGGTGGTAGCTTGGTGATACGCGCTGAGTCGATCACACTTAGGGGGATTGCAGATAATGGTGCCCGCAGTGGTCTGTTAGTTGGCGCTGAAGGATCGGGCAGTGCCGGTCGCCTACGCATCGACACCGACAGACTGCTAGTCCAGAACGGAGCCTTCGTCTCTGCAAGGATTATCGGGTTTGGGGAAGGTGGAACCATTACTCTCAACGCGGCCGACTCGGTGCAAATTGTGGGGACATCGACAGACGGCACCCCCAGCAGCCTGCAAACCCAGGTGCTAGAAGATGGATCAGGTGACGCAGGTAATGTTCGACTTAACACGCCACGATTGTCACTGCGCGATGGCGGCGTCATTACCTCGCGTAACGACGGCTTTGGGCTGGGCGGCAATCTGCGCATCGATGCCGATACGGTGCAGATGGTCGGGAACAGCCAAATCGTCGCCGAAACTGCGTCAGGCAATGCGGGCAACATCATCCTTAGGGCGCAGGATCTGCTTGCCCTTGATGACAATAGCCGCATCTCAACCACTGCTGGGTCGCTGGAAACGGACGGCGACGGGGGAAACATCACCATTGCCAGCCAGTGGGTCGTTGCCAACGCCTTAGGCAACAGCGACATTACCGCCAACGCCTTTGACGGCCAGGGCGGGCAAGTCCGGCTTACCGCTAGGGAAGGGGTGATTGGCCTCATGCCCCGCAGTCGGGCCGAGCTAGAAGACTTGCTAGACCCCGACGCCCCTCTGGAGCCCAGCCTCCTACAGAGCAGCGACATCACCGCCATCTCGCAAAATAATCCTAGTCTAGACGGGCAAATTATTCTAGACACGCCTGACACGCTTCCCGATCGCCAACGCGCTGAACTACCCGAAACGCTAGCTGCCCCCCAGCTGCAGCAGCGCTGCTACGCCAGTCAATCCTCCTCCAGCAGCAGCTTTGTCAATGTGGGGCGCGGCGGCAGGCCGCCCCAGCCGACGCAGGCCAGCAATAGCCTCACCGTCTGGGAAGACCTGCGATCGCCTCAGCAGGGCAGCACGATTGGCGCGTCAGCAGCTGTGGTAGAAGGAGCGATCGCCCCTAGGCACCAGGAGCAGCCCATTGAAGCACAGGGCTGGATTGTTGGCCCCGATGGCGAGATCATCTTAACGGCGCAGGCCACGCCCGCCCAAGGGGGCCATTCCTGGCGGGCTTCTGCGGCAACCTGTGCGCCGTCTTAGACAAGGCCTTTACCCATGCCCAAATTAGTTAGCAAACTAGCTCACTGCACACAGCAACGCCTCGGGCAGCGTGGCTATCGCCTGCTGATCGGGACCCTTATGGGACTGGGCCTGACCCTGGTCATGTCGATCGCCTTCCCGCAGTCTCGGCCCGCCGCCAGTCAGCCTAGCGTCGCAATACCGATCGCCTCCGCAGCCCAGTGGGTTGAGCAAGGGCGATCGCTTTACGCTGCCGGAGACTTCCAGCAGGCGATCGCCCTCTGGCAGCAGGCGGCTCAAGTCTACGACAATACCGATGACGCTCTGCATCAGGGCATGGCGCTGACCTACCTCTCCCTGGCACACCAGCATTTAGAGCAGTGGCCCCAGGCCGAAGACGCCATTGACCAGAGCCTAGCGCTGGTTCGCGGTGCTTCAGCAACCGCCAATTCTCCAGAGCATCGTCAGCTCTACGCCCAAGCCCTCAACGCCCAGGGACGCCTTCAGCTCTCCCAGGGACAGCCGGAGACGGCTCTAGAATCTTGGCGGTTGGCGGCAGACCTGTACAAGCAGCTTGAGGACAACACCGGCTGGCGCGGTAGCCTGATCAACCAGGCGGCGGCGCTGGGGACGCTGGGGTTTTATCGGCAGTCGTGTCGGACGCTGCTGACGTCTTTGAAGGCTGACCGCCGCTGTGAGTGGTCAGACGAGGATGAGTTTGACCAAATTGTCCAGAGGTTTGCATCTGCCCCAGAGCCCCAAATTCAGGTGTTAGGACTGCGCACCTTAGGAAACCTGCTGCGGTCGATGGGCGATTTGGAGCGATCGCGCCAGGTCTTACAGCAGGGAATCGCTGTGGTTCAATCCCTGCAGACTTCCGAAGAAGAGGCGGCGCTGTTGCTGGGCCTGGGAGAAACCGAACGGGCCTATTACGAACGGGCTAAAGCCGAGCTTATTCGGACAGGCGACGCTGGGCCGACAGTTGAGCAAGCGGCGTTAGTTGGCCGGTCTTCGACCATCGCCCTACAGGCTTATCAACAAGCGGCTCAGCGGGGGGACCGCGCAGCCCCAAGCCTGATTTCAATTCAGGCGCAACTGCAGCGCCTAAGTCTGCTGCTTGACTTGCGAGATACGGTGTATCCAGATTTCCTAGAAGCCAGCCAGCTCGGTTTTGACGTTGAAATCCAAACAATTTGGGCTCAAGCATCTCAGATATTGAATAGTTCCCTCTTGGAACTTCCTCCCAGTCAACCCGCCGTCTACGCCCGCCTCAACTTTGCCCAAAGCCTCATGCAGATCAGCACCCTTGATGGCCAGCCCGTCAATGACGAGTGGGTTAGCGCGGCGTTTCGCTATACCGATGTAGCAACCCAAGATGCAGAAGACCTAGGGGATGCCCGGACGCAGTCCTATGCATTGGGTATTCTGGGCCGTTTGCAGAAAGCCCGCGCCAACTGGCTGGCGGCGCAGCAGACGACCCAGGCCGCGCTGGCGATCGCCCAAAGCATTCAGGCCCCAGACCTGGGCTACCGGTGGCAGTGGCAGCTAGCGCAGATCTACGACGCCCAGGGGCATACCCAGAAAGCGATCGCCGCCTATCAGCTCGCTTTTGAGGCGCTGCAAGCCCTACGCCGCGACCTGACCTTTCTCAACTCGGAGGTTCAGTTTTCGTTTCGAGAAAATATCGAGCCGGTCTACCGGCAGCTGGTTAGCCTGCTGCTGCGCCCAGATGCCCCGGATGCTCCCGCTCTCAAGCAGGCCCGTCAGGTGATTGACTCCCTACAGGTGTCAGAGGTGGAAAACTTTCTTCGGCAAACCTGCACCGAGGTAGAACTGGTGGAAATCGATCAAATTTTAGAGCAGGCGGATACCGCCGCCGCTTTTATCTACACCGTTATTCTGGACGACCAGCTAGACGTGATCTTAAAGCTCCCCCAAGCGGAGACGCTCCGCTTTCACCGAGTTCGGATTCCTCAAGCTGAGGTTGAAGCCACGCTGACCGCCCTGCGTCAATCCCTTCAGCAGAAGCTGCTGTCCCAGCTGCCAGCCCTGCAGCAAACCTCCCAGCAGGTCTATGATTGGCTGATCGCGCCTTTTGAAGCAGACCTGGAGCGTCACGGCACCAACACGCTGGTGTTTGTCCTCGACGGCCAGCTGCAAAATATTCCCATGGCGGCGCTCTACGATGGCGAAACCTACTTGATTCAAAACTATGCGATCGCCGCCACACCGGGGCTGACGCTGCTCACCGCGCCCTCGCTAGCGGATCAGTCCCTGGAGGCGCTGGTAGCGGGCTTGGTTAACCCCTTGCCCGATTCAAATTTTGCAGCCCTGCCTGCGGTTGAGCAGGAGGTCCGGTCGATTCAACAGGCGCTGGGCAAGACAGAGGTATTGCAGGATAGCGCCTTTACCTATAGCGCCCTGAAGCGCCGCATGAGTCAGCAGTCGGCTCCGATCGTACATCTGGCCACCCACGGCCAGTTTAGCTCCCAGCCCGAGGACACCTTTATCGTCACTGGGGATGGCGATCGCCTCAGCTTAGCTCAGCTGGGGAAGCTGTTGAGCAGCCGAGAGCAAACGCGGCCCGACCCTCTGCAGCTGCTGTTTCTAAGCGCCTGTCAGACGGTGGCCGGGGATAAGCGGGCGGCGCTCGGGATGGCGGGGGTGGCGGTGCGATCGGGGGCCCGCAGCACGATTGCTTCGCTGTGGCAGGTGGATGATGAGGCAACGGCGGAGCTGGTAGGGCTGTTCTACCAGAACTTGGCGAATCCCTCGGTGGCGACAAAGGCGGAGGCGCTGCGGCTAGCGCAGCAAGAGCTGTTGCAAAACCCGCGATTTAACCTGCCGGTGTATTGGTCGGCCTTCATTTTGCTGGGCAATTGGTTTTAGGGGCGATCGCTTTGCAGCGGCGCGGCCTCACTACAGCAATCTACTAGCGGCGCATCTGCGATCGCCTCCAGTCCAACAGCGCGCAGCAAATCCGCCCACGCTGCCGAGTGCTCAGCGTAAACACTGGCCAGCGTCGTCACCGTGTCGTACCAAATGCCTGCTTCACCTAAAACCGTGGCCTGCTGCAGCGGGGATGATGCCTCGCCGAGCCGCTGGCTGAGGTCAGCGCTGGCCTCAACGCGCTTAATTCTGCCGCTCACCAGCTCGTCTAGGGCAGGCTGTGCGGGGTCAACGCGCAGCAGCAGATTCCACTGATAGGTTTCGCCCACCGCTAGGGGCACGTCAAGCGACGGGGTGTAGCGAATGACGCCGGGGGTTGACGTAATTTCAAGGTCGGTTCCTTGGGCAACGAGCTGATTCTCGTCGTCCACCATCTCAAACACGGCGCTGTGGACGGCCTCTGCCGGGTACGGGACGTAGAACCAGAGAGTAGGCACCGCTTCTAAGGTTTGGCCCCAGGCTTGGTAGATCGTTGTAGTTTGACCCGCTTCGCTCGTCTGCACCTTCTCTGGAAAGGGAACGAGAGCGGTGAGACTAGCCCCGCTGCAGCGCCCCGATTGCACCTCTGCCTCAGAGCAAATGGGGCGCGTCCCGCCGCCCCGAGGGCGATCGCGGGGGGCGCTGGTTTCGGAGGTGTTGGGCTGCTGGAACGAAATCTTTAAGCGGTTGCTCGGCTCTAGGGGGCGCGCCACGGCAGACCGTTCCCCGTGAGGTAGCCAACCGGCACAGACGAGCAGAATCGCCAGCCCTAGCCTTGAGCAGCCTTTTTGTCGAAATTGCGTCAGCGGCGTCATGGTTTGCATCTCCGAAAACGAGACCATCTTGAAATCTTCAACAGAGACGACGTCATTTCCGGAGTGCCCCCCGTCTAGACCATGCCTCGACTATGACAAGGGATAGGACGAAGGCGATCGCAGGCGGAACCAGCGGCACCCATCCCCCAACAAGGAACAGGCCGTAGCAGCTCCCTGCGATCGCGGCTAAGCCCACCACCGCTACGGCAACCCGCTGGACAGGGCTCCGTCGTAGACTGGCCAGCAGCCCTCCCAACGTAGCCCAGCCTCCAATCCAAATCACCTCTAACCATTCCGGCCACCACCAAACTAGAGGGCGTTGATCTAAGACCGCACTCAAGATTTGGCTCACCATCTGCGCCTGCATCACCACGCCCGGAATCCGCCGCTCCGCGCCCATCTGTCTGTGGCTGTAGGGTGAGGCCCAGGTATCGCTGCTCGTCAGCGCCGTGACGCCCACGAGCACAATCCGACCTTTGAGCTGCTCGATGGAGGCTAGCGGCACTTCGTCGGCCAGGATATTCCGTAGGGGAATGGTTGGGGCAATGTCTTGAGGACGGTCAGGGCTCTGGTAGTTTAGCAGCAGTTGATAGCCGGACGCGTCTACGTTGTGATAGCCCCCGGCATAGGGCGTCAATCGCTTGAGCACCACCGAGCCAAACTGAAACTCCTGGTTTGGCGTCAGCGTATAGACGATGCCCTCGACATCCTGAAGATAGTACAGCGACAGTAAGAGGTTGAACGCGTTGCTGACGGTGCAGCGAGACGCTGAAGAGACGTTTCGAATTGCGAGCAACTGCCGACGGAGCGCCCCGTCATCATCGGCGACAAAATCGCTGAAGCCGATCTGATTCGTGGGCACGTCTGGGGGAGGCTCCACGCCATACGGGTCGCCCTCTGCGGCGGGTGCCTTGCAAATCGTAAACAGGGGCAGCTCAGACAAAGCGTCTAGTCCCAGTCCATTGGGACGATACAAATCCAGGCCGATACTCTGCGGTTCAAAGGGTTGTAGCTTCTCTACCAGGGTCGCCAACGCCTGCTCGGAGAGGGAGCCCTGCAGGTCCATACCCTGCTCGATTTGATATTGAATATCTTGATCGTCAATGGTCACCAGCAAAAGCCGGTCATCCTGCGCTTCAGCAGGAGCGAGCTGCATAACCGCGTCGTAGGCCCTTAGCTCAACGGTCTCCATCAGTCCGACCCATCGGCTTAGGGCAGCCAGCCCCGTCACCACCAGCCCCATGAGCACACCGGTTCGCGGAGAAACGCGACTCGCTTTTCGGGCGGCGTGATCTTTGACGCGATCCCCCGGTGTAAGAGCGCCTGGTGCAGCGTCATCGCCCCCATCTGCCCCAGCGTCTCGACGCCTTGGGGGTAGTGTGACAGGGGCAGCGCTTTGGGAGGACCGATCTCGGAGCTGCTGCCAGGTTAGCGGCGGGGCGGCGAGGTGCTGATAGATCACCGGCAGCCAGCTGGCGCAGGGGAAGTCTTTTTCGAGCCCCTGGAGCTGCTCTCGGGCCTGACGGACCGCCAGGTACAGGGGAGCTCCGCTGGCGTAGGCTCTGAGAAAGTAGGTGAGGAACTGCTGCGCCACCCGATCTGGGACGGGCTGCCGCATGACGATCATTTGCGGCAGGTTCAGCTGCTTTAGCTCATCCGCCAGCCCTAAGCCGTCGCAGGAGTTGAAAATTGCCAGGTGGAGTCCGCGAGCGATCGCCCGCTGGAGGCCGTACTGCAGCTCCGCGATCGTTAAACTATCGGTCGGGTTGATGTAAATACGCCCTGAGGCGGCTTCGGTCTGGCTGTGGCCCGCAAAGAACAAAATATCCCACGGCTGCTCCCAAAGCTGATCGTTGATCGCCTGCCGCTGGGGTTCGACTAAAAACGAAACGTCTGCATCTAACGCGCCCAGCAGGTGGCGGTCCATGTCGACGTCAATGCCCTCCCGATGCCCCAGGATGGCTAGGATTATCAGCCTAGACGCCCTAACGGTCGCAGGCAGCTGGGCACTGTGCTCAAACGCCAGACCGCCAAAGGCAATCTCAACATTGGAATAGCGGTCAACCACGTCCCAGTAGTGCCACGGCAGCTGATACAAACTGGAATCCGACGTGCGAATCAGGATGCGAATCGGCGCTTCCCGGCTGATCTCTTCTCGCAGGCGCTGATCGACGGTGCGGAAAGCTGCTGATTCCAGCCACTGCACCAGGTCGGTTTTGAGCGCGGAGGCCATCTGACGGCAGTCGTCCAGCTGATGCAGCGAGCCTTTATAGAGCAACGCTTTGGGCCGAATGCGGGTGGAGAGCTGCAGGCTGCGGTAGGTGGTTTGCCAGGTCGTTAGGGTCCGGAGGACGTCTGGTGCGGCAGGGAGCTGGCCGCTGACCTCAAGGTGGGGCGGCGCACCGTCGGCGCTGATTTCCAGCGTGACGCTGAAGCCGGTGTGCAGATGGCCATTGAGCTTCAGGGTAACTAGCTTTCCAGAAATTGCCATAGGACTCCCCATCTCGCTATGCCGTAAACAGCTCAGTGACGCTAACGCCCGCTAGCGATAGCCTGATGCTAAAGCGCTCTCCAGGAAACACGCCGAACCTGAGCTGCATGGCTTCGGTGCCCCGCGCTTGGGCCGCCATAACCGCGTGACCGTTGTCGTCTAAGATGACCAATTCCAGGTCAGGGGGCAGGCGATCGCCCTGCTCCCCTGGTGCGATCTGGACATAGACTTCGATTTCGTCGTCGTCGAGGGGCAGTAGCCCAATCAGTAAATGAACCCGAACGGGCGCTGGATCGGCATCGATGGCGAGGGTTTTTCGACGAATGACGGCTGGAGCGGGGGCGTTGGCGAGATCCGCCGTAGGGCTTTCCCCTTTAGCGGGGCTTTCTCCTTTAGCGGGGCTTTGATCAACGCCTCGGAACCCGAACGCCAGCTGCGGCTCCCCCGCGACCATATCGACGAGCTCGTCTACAGCTTGCCAACCAGCGTCAACCGCATTGCGCAGCCAGCGGCCGAGTCGAATGGGGGACTGGGGGGCACTGACAGTCTGAAACTGGCGTAGATGGGACGGGAATTCCTCTAGGGGCTTGAGCTGATCTAACGCGATGGTCGTCGGCATCAAGTCTGGTGTGCGGGCCTCGGCAAATCCTAAAATATTGGCCTCTCGCAAGGATTCGCTGAGCTGTACCGCAAGGTAGCCCACTCGCCCGTCTAGCGCTTCCGCTGGAATTGGCATTTCCTCACTGTTGGGCAGCACGGGGCAGCACTCGACCTTGCCGTAATCCGGGATCACCAAATCGGCGGTATTGAGCAGCGCCTGCTGGACCGGATCCCAACTGCCGCTGGCGGCTAAATCAGTCTCAAAGTTAAGGCACTCTAAGTAGAAATTCACGCCATAGACGGCGAGCGTGTTGAGATAGACCTGTCGCCGCTTGGCGGGCGAGCTGTGGTGGCGCTGAAATTGCTGAGCGCTACGATGGGCGGTCAGCGCCAAGGCCACGGTGAACGACACGGGGTCATCCGGTTGTCTAAATTGATCCTGCATACGCTACCCCTTGCATCGATATTCCCCAAACGGTCCTAGTTATCGCATCGGAATCTGGAAATCTGGAATCTGGAAATCTGAAATTGGCTTACTCTTCCAAGTAAGCTTTTATCTCAGCAGCGAACTTCTGGCAGCACCGTTGATAAAAGCTACTGAGCGTTGGCACTTTTAGCGCGTGTTTGTTGGCAATGTCTTCCCAGCTTTTTCCGGTAAATCTCTCTAGGGCGATCGCTCTAAAATTTGCCTCGGGCTGATTCCGAATATGCGCTGATTTAAAGATATCGTCGACATCCGCATCAATACAGTCGCGCACGTTTTCAGTGTCAGATTGCGGGGGCTCCTCGGGCTGGGGGATAGCCTCCAGATCGCTCAGCGTGGGCACGCGGTCTGTCTGTTCTCCAAACTCCCGACGGCACTCAATAATCACCCGATCTAAGCGAAAATTGACCCAGTTCATAAACTTTTTCGCCTGGCCCCGAGCTGGATCGTAGGTGTCGATGCGGCGACACACGTAGGTCAACGTCTTATTGACCGCTTCCTCGTACAAAAGATCGTAAAACATGGGCGAAAAGGTAGTGCGATGGGGACGGGCCAGCCGACCTGAGAGCCGGATGGCTTCCACGAGCTGGGTTAAGGCATGACGGCGCAGATCGCTGTCAGGGGGATGGTCTTGGGCTTCGAGGGCCAGATGCTTGAGTAGCGCGTCGTCCAAAGCCGCGTAGTAGGCACGGTGCTGGAGCTGACTGGCCCAAGCCATTACAGACGTCTGCGGAAAGTTGGCGGTGATGGCCTGGTCAATATCTTGGAGGAGCTGCTGACGCAGGTGCTGGTAGATCGCCTGGTAAACGCCCGCCAAGGGATAGCCCTTAGGCGATCGCCCGACTTTTCGCGATCGCAATATGGCCTCAGCGAGGTCAGAGACGGCCTGGGAGCGCAGCTCAGACTGGGGGGGCGACGCTTGGGCTCGCTGGGCCAGCGCTTTGAGTTGCTCTTCCATATCGTCATCGCTCGTGCCAATACGGACCGATCTTGACATACTCCCATGGCTAAAGCGCGTAGGATTCTCAGGTCAAACAGTGCTAGCAGTCGGAGACCGTTTTCAGGATCAGCGTGGATCTTTGTTTGGGTTTGAGTTAAGTGGCTGGCTATCAGTAAACGGTGTTGCTTCAACTCGGTCTACCGCTCACTCATGCAAATGAAGTTCCGTTTACGCAAATCTCGCTATATTTTTTCAGAAAACATCAGACATCAGATATCAGGCAGAGTATTTCGTCGGTAAAGAGATGCAAATTGACCTACTAATTTGCATAACGCTCAAAAATTTCCATGAGTGAGGGCTAGACGGAAGACGAAAAATTCAAGATGACTCCAGGTTGTGCTTGAGTCAGCGATCTTTCCGTCCGCTATATCCCTTCGAATCACTCAGGAGAAATTCAAATGCTAATCTTTGGCACCCCCAATTCTGACGTCCGTGTTGGTCGTGCGCAGGCTGACAAGATTTATGGCCTTGGTGACAGCGATCGCCTGTTTGGCCGCGGCGGTAATGACATCATCTTCGGCGATCGCCCTCGCTTTCGCTCCCAGAACCCAGGCGTTCCAGGCAGCGACTATATTCGTGGCGGCAGAGGTAACGATCGCCTGTTTGGCGAAGACGGTAACGACAGCCTGTTTGGCGATAGCGGCAATGACTATCTCAGCGGCGGTGACGGCGGCGATCGCCTGTTTGGTGGACGGGGCGACGACCGCCTGTTTGGCGGCGACGGCCGCGACGTTATGGAAGGCGGCCTAGGCATCGATATCCTGCGGGGTGGCAGCGGCGACGATGACCTCTACGGCAACGAGGGCGACGATATCTTAGTGGGACAGAAAGGAAACGATCGCCTCTACGGTGATGAGGGCAGCGATCGGCTGATATCTGGCTCAGGAAAGGATGTGCTGCTTGGGGTTGAATCTAGTGTTGGACAGCCTGGTCTGGGCGAAATTGACGTGCTGACCGGCGGCTCTGAGGCAGACAAGTTCATCCTGGGGCAGATTGGCAAAGCCTACTACGACGACGGGGTGCTCGCCAGCGACGGCGTTAACGACTATGCTCTGATGACCGACTTCGCTGTTGGTGAGGATGTTATCCAGCTCAAAGGCAATCAGGGCTATTTCGTCCAGGATGTCACCCTTGGATCGGTTTCTGGCGCTGGGATCTACATGAACAAGGGTCTTGTAGTCGGACTCGATGGCGGCTTCTTCCAGGCCAGGGAGCTGGTGGGCGTGGTGCAGGGGGTTGACTCTACCGCTCTGACGATTAATAGCGGCAATCCGTTGACGACTATCGTTTAGGGCTTAGGCTCTAAAAGGGGCAGGGTGGTGCCCTGCCCCTTTCCCTACGACCGATGGCCGTGGAAGCGAATACCTAAAAACAGGTCGTAGACAAAGCTAAAGAAGTCCTTGCCCTGAAGCAGCCCCAGCGTCTGGTGGCACCCCTTTTCATCTAAGAGCGGCTGCGTAGCGCGGTAGGCGGTCTGGTAGTGATACCAGGGTATGGACGGCCACAGGTGATGAATCAGGTGGTAGTTTTGCCCCATAATCAGCAGGTTGAGCACCGGGCTCGGGTAAACCCGGGCATTCTTCCATCGATCGCGCTCTTGGAAAGGGCGATGGGGAAAATAGTCGAAAAACAGCCCTAGGGCGATGCCGACCACTAGAGCCGGAGAAAACCAGTAGTTGAAGATGAAGCCCAAAAAGTCGTATTGAATGGCTAAATAGACCACCGTCGCCACGACAGCGCGGCTGAGAAACCACTCCAGCAGCTCATACTTACGCCACAGCCGGCGGCGGAAGAAGAAAACCTCATGGTAGAAGAAGCGGGCAGCAATCATCCATAGGGGGCCCCCGGTGGATACAAAATGGTCTGGATCGTTCTCAGGGTCGTTGACGTTGGCGTGATGCTGCATGTGCACCCGAGTAAACACAGGAAAGGCAAACCCCAGCATTAAGGCGCTGCCGTGACCTAAAGCCGCATTAATGACGCGGTTGCGATGGGCCACGTTGTGGGATGCATCGTGAATCACGGTACCCACCAGGTGTAGCGCCAGCACGTTGAGGCTGAAACAGCACCACTTTGGAAAGTCCCACTGCCAGTAGCCCAAAACGGAGGTGACCGCCATGGCCACCGCCACAAAAAACATGATCAGGTTGAGGTTGAAAAATTCGTCAGCCGGACCCAGCAGTTCTCTGGGGGCCATTCCACTCCTCACCGTCAGGGGCCGTGCTGCCTCCGACATCGACACTCTCTCCTGCTAGCTGTCCTTCGGTAGTATAAGCTACCTGTGATGAAGAATAAAGTTTTATTAAATTAGCGCATTGAATTGGAACGTTGGCCATTCCCGCAGCTCTTCTAATGGCTCTGTGCCGTTAGATGCAGATGAGGACTGCGCCCTAGACAGGTTTACGCTGCTGAGCGGCTCGCAAAAGCCCCTGCGGCGATCGCACCTAATTGCCGAGCTGCGCCAAGTAGCGCTCGATTAAGATGATAGCCACAATATCATCCACCGGCCTAGAAATAGACCGCAGCGCCTGGGGAATCCAGCGCGCCATCCCGGAGGCGGGATAGAGTTGCCAATAGCGCTCACGGGCCTCAAGGGTGCTATTGCGCTCATCTACCAAGGTAACCGGAAGCGACTCAAATTGGGCTTCGATCTGCGATCGCCATTCCCGAGAAGTGGTCTGGTTGCCCAAAACCAGGCGCGCCACCTCAAATCGCAAGATTAGGGCGGCAATCTCAGTTAGGGTGAGCTCTGCGGACACAATATCGTGATACAGCACGCTGGGACGGTCCAAGTCCAAGGCTTTCGGTAAGTCCAATAGCGCCTCGGGCACCGCAGCTACTGCAACGCCGCATTTGTCGCGACCGGGGTCTAAGCCCAGAATTGTTAGAGTCAATATGCACCTCAGCAGTCAATCAGTTTGCAGATTTGTAGAACAGAGTGCTGATCCAGGTCAGGAGGCGATCGCATCGTTGTCGACCTCGTCTTCATTATCCCCATCTTCACTACCGGCGTCTTCACTGCCAGCGTCTTCACTACCGGCGTCTTCTCCGTCTTCGTCCAGCGCAGGCCGGTCATCCTGCAGCACTATGAGCTCTAGCGCCAGAGGTCCAATGGCGTAGATATCATTGGCTGCAACCGCCCGAACCACGAAAGCACCCGCTTGGGACTGCTGCAGGTCCTGGAGATCCGCTAGGAATGCGCCGAAGTCGTCGTAGCCTCCCCCCGACACCTGTACCGCTCGGGTGAGGACCCCGGCCTGACGCGCCCGGAGCTGAGACGCCGCAACCAGCAGCTCTAGCCGCTCCCCGAGCTGAGCGTCGGTCACCTCGTTGGGGTCAATCGTCACCGAGGTGATCGGCGCACCCGACGCGTAGACGAGCTCGTTAGGAACAGCGTTTGCCGAGACGTCGATGCAGGTCTGCCCCGAAATGACACAGGGCTCCCCGAGCAGGTAGTTTCCTTCAGAGGAAATTTGAATGATGTAGGGCTGACCATCGCTAATGCGGCGGATGATTTCGGCTACTTCAGCACTTCTGATTTTGACCACCTGGGATTCCAGAGGGTCAACGCTAGGCAGAATCGCCTCAAGCACGGCTTGATTGGCCTGGCGCAGGATTTGGTCGATTGCCTGCTGAGCTTCAGGGGGACTATCCACCTCGAGCACGCCGACGGCCAGAACCTGGCCGTTAGACAGCGCTACATCCCCTTCCCGCAGCGCCTGAATTTCTCGGTCGAGCAGCTGCACCTCTTGCACTAGGGCCGCTCGCTGCCGCTCCAAAATCTCTTGCTGTCGCTCTAAGGCCTGGAGCTGTCGCTCTCGCTGAGCGAGCTCTTGGTCAAGGTTGGCCACCAGCTCTTCCCGCTCCCGCTGGCGAGCAATGAGCGCCTCTTGGTCCTGCTGAAGCTGGGCAATTTCGCTGCGCAGCTCAGAAGACTGCTGGGTGGCCTGCTGAAGCCGCTGCTGCGCCTGCTGAAAGTTCGACTGGGTTTGCTGAAGCCGCTGCTGCGCCTGCTGAAAATTTGACTCGGCCTGCTGCAGCGCAGTCTGAGTATCCTCAAGCTGCCGCTGCGTCTTTGCCTCCTGCTGAATAGCGGCCTGCAGCGAGCGATTGATGCCGCGCAGGCGATCTTGGACCGCCTGTCGCTGGGTCTGTGCCGCTGAGAGCTCATTCTCAACGCGGGCTTTTTGACGGCGAGTGCGGTCTAAGTTGGTCTGAGTCTGCTCCAAATCCGAATTGGCATTCGCCAGCTCGTCTTGAATTTCTCCCAGCTCAAAGACCCCCGTCCGCAGCTGCTCGCTAATGGCAAACAGCAGACCTAGGGTCGAGGCCGAGATCACCCCTCCGGTCAAAATCGTGATTAGGGTTGCGGTTTGGCGGGGCCGCAGATTGAACAGGCTGAGGCGGGCTTTGCCCACGCGCATGCCAATGCGATCGCCAGCGGTTGCAATCACCCCACCCAGTATTAAAATCGCAGCAATTAGAACAAAGCCGCTGGTCATCGCGCCCGACTAAGATTACACGCTTAGAGTATCCTATTGTCGCTGGCTTAGTCGCTAGCGCCGCACATGTTTGAGCTGTCCTAAGGTCCTAAGTAAACTGCTGACTGAGCGTGACGGGGTTATAGACCGTGATTTTTTTCTTGTGAATAGAGATCATCTCGTCCTGGCGCAGGTCTCCAAGCAGCCGAGTCACCGTCACTCGGGTCGAGCCAATAGCCTCGGCGATCGCCTGGTGGGAAAGCTTTAGGTCGATGGTGATGCCGTCCTGACTTGGGACGCCAAAGTCGCGGCAGAGAATTAGCAAAAAGCTCACTAGCCGAGAGCCCATGTCTCGGTGGGCTAGCGTCTCAATCATCATCTCCGTCTGCAGGATGCGTGACGACAGCCCCTGAAGCATAATCAAAGATAGATCGGGCTGCTCTTGAAGCGCCTTTTCCATCTGCTCAATGGGGACAGAGAGCAGCTCGACTGGGGTAAACGCGACGGCGTGATAAAAGCGGTCGGAACGGTGGCCAGTAATCAGCGACAAAACGCCAAAGACGCTATTTTCTCTGAGCAGCGCTACCGTAATCTCCTCTCCAGCCTCGTATACGCGGGAGAGCTTGACCGCTCCTTTAAGCAGAAAGTAGACCCGCTCAGCGGGATCACCTGGAAAGAAAATGGTTTTACTTCGTTCATAAGATTCAACGACAGGCGGGAATGCGCCACCGCCAACCTGACGAAATAATTCTGCAAGGGGCTGACTTTGTGTCGCAACCATGGGCTATTCTCCACCAGACAATATCAAGCAACCAAGTCTCAGGAGGTCTCAGTAAAAGCCGTTGAAACTCAAGCTGTTGTCCCAGCGGACCAAATAGGCACTGTGCCTACCTAATCGCGCTGAGAGAGCAGAAGCATAACTTACACTGAATAAATCCACCATACCCGATGGCCTCAGGCATGTGATAGAGAGTTGACTTTAATAACACTTAAGCTTAACTTTACGTCAGTCTTTTGTATTTGAAGATACAGTTCGGCACTACAATTGCCGTGTCTGACGTTTGTAGACTTGGGTTTTCGGGCTTTTTTCAACGGTAAGCCCGCCGTAGTGGCTCACGCGTACACCAAATCACGCGCCTGCAGATTTGGCGGCCCTAGCGGCGAAAAGTGCGCCTATTCTCGATAGGATTCATTGATATAGCTGTTATGCGGAAAGACTTAAGATGTTAGATCTAAAAGATAAAAGAGCGCTCGTCACCGGTATTGCTAACAATCGCTCGATTGCTTGGGGCATTGCCCAACAGCTTCGCAAGGCGGGCGCAGAGCTGGCGATCACTTACCTCCCCGACGATCGCGGCCGCAGCGAGAAGAAAGTCAAGGACCTAGTTGAGCCACTGCAGCCCGGCCTGTTCCTGCCCTGCAACGTGCAGGATGACGCCCAGGTCGCAGAGACCTTCTCAGCCATCCAGGACAAATGGGACAGGCTTGACATCCTTATCCACTGTCTGGCCTTTGCCAATCGGGACGACCTCACCGGAGACTTCAGCAACACCTCCCGGCAGGGCTACCAGACCGCCCTCGACGTCAGCGCCTATTCCTTAGTTCAGCTCAGCCGGGGCGCTAAGCCTCTGATGACGGACGGCGGCAGCATCATCACCCTGACCTACTTGGGCGGCAACCGCGTCGTGCCCAACTACAACGTCATGGGTATTGCCAAGGCTGCGCTAGAGATGAACGTACGCTATTTGGCTTCAGAATTAGGGGCGCAAAATATTCGGGTAAACGGCATTTCCGCCGGGCCAATTCGGACCCTGGCCTCCTCTGCGGTCGGCGGCATCCTTGACATGATTCACCATGTGGAAGAAGTGGCCCCGCTCAAGCGCACGGTGACTCAAGTCGAAGTGGGCAATACGGCGGCATTTCTGGCCAGTGACCTGGCTAGCGGCATCACCGGCCAGGTGATCTACGTCGATTCGGGCTATGAAATTATGGGGATGTAGTGGCTAATTTATAGCGCGGCGATCGCTGCCTGTCTGTGGGCCGATTCCATACGGCCAATTGGCTGCGCCGCTGCGCTAAGCTGCTTAGACGAGCAGTAGACTGAAGACCATTCGCCAACGCATTGCGATTCACTGAGGACCATTAACTCATGCAGAAAGATACTCCGCTGGAGCTGACGACGCCATCTGCTAATGGGCAAGCCGCTAGACCTGAGCTTGGACAGCAGGCTGCGGAGCGGAGCGCCGCCGGTTCCCGCACATCAGCGCCCCGTCAAGCGGCCGTGCACCGCCAGACCAAAGAAACCGACGTTCGGGTCAGCCTCGACCTAGACGGAACCGGGCGCTGCACGGCCGAAACCGGGGTGCCGTTTTTGAATCACATGCTGCAGCAGATTGCCTCCCACGGCCTGATCGACCTAGCGGTGACCGCCACGGGGGATATCGACATCGACGACCATCACACCAATGAAGACGTGGGGATTACCCTAGGGCAGGCCTTAGCCCAGGCCCTAGGCGATCGCAAAGGCATTGTTCGGTTTGGCCACTTCTTCGCGCCCCTAGACGAAGCGCTGATTCAGGTCACCCTGGACTTCTCGGGCCGCCCCCATCTCAGCTATGGTCTGTCTATCCCGACCCAGCGGGTGGGGACCTACGACACTCAGCTGGTGCGGGAATTCTTTGTGGCCGTGGTCAACCACGCCCAGCTTACCCTGCACATCCGCCAGCTCGACGGCATCAACTCCCACCACATCATCGAAGCAGCCTTTAAGGCCTTTGCAAGAGCCCTGCGCATGGCCACTGGGGTGGACCCCCGCCGCGCCAATGCCATTCCCAGCTCAAAGGGGGTCCTGTAGCGCTGTGATTACGGTCGAGCACCTCAGCAAGGTATACGGCAGCCTGCCCGTGATTCAAGACGTCACCTTTTCCGTGGAGGCCGGAGAGATCCTGGGCTTTCTGGGCCCCAACGGCGCAGGAAAAACCACCACCATGCGCATCTTGACGGGCTATCTGCCGGCCACCAGCGGTACCGTCGTCGTCGACGGCATGGAAGTCCACAAAGACTCCATGGCGGTGCGCCGCCAAATCGGCTATCTGCCGGAGACGCCGCCCCTCTACCCAGAGATGACCGTAGAAGGCTTTTTGTACTTTGTGGCCCGCATCAAGGGGGTAGCAGCGGGCGATCGCACCGAGCGGGTGCAGTCGGCGATTCGGCGCTGCAACCTAGGGGAAAAGCAGCATAGCCTAATCCGCAAGCTCTCTAAGGGGTTTCGTCAGCGGGTGGGCATTGCCCAGGCGATTGTCCACGACCCGCCCGTCATTATCTTGGATGAGCCGACGGTGGGCCTAGACCCGCGCCAAATTATTGACGTGCGCAACCTAATCAAGTCCCTAGCGGGGGACCACACAATTATTTTGTCCACCCACATCCTGCCCGAGGTGAGCATGACCTGCGATCGCGTCACCATTATTAACCAGGGCCGCATCGTTGCCACCAATACCCCCGACCAGCTTGTGGCCCAGCTGCAGGGGGGGAGCGGCTACGAGGTAGCGGTGGAAGGGCCGCTAGACCTGGCGCGATCGCAGCTGCAGCAGCTGCCCCTGGTAAAGTCGGTTGAGATGCAGCCCGCCGAGTTCCGAGCTGCGGGCTCAGGTCAGACACAAAATAATCTCCATCGCCTGCTGGTTCACACTTTGGGCGGCACCGCAACGGGGCCTGAGGTCGCTCAGACGCTGGTGAGCGCCGGTCTAAGGCTGCACGAGCTGCGCCGGGTGCAGGTGAGCTTGGAGGATGTGTTCCTGCAGCTGACGACATCGGAAGCTCAAAGCTCTGAATCTCAGACCCTACGCAGCCCTACGCCGACTGTCCCACCACTTACCGCCTCTAGCGCGCCTGATTTAGACCCAGGCGCGCCAGAGGCGGATGACCCAAAGGCAGAGGAGTGACCATGAGAACCATTTTCAGCAACGTCGTTGCTATCTACCGCAAAGAGCTGCAGAGCTACTTCGCCTCGCCCTTTGCCTACGTGATTGCGGGCATCTTCTGGCTCTTGAGCGGCGTCTTGTTCCTGCGCATCCTGCAGGACGTTCAGAGCGTTGCCGCCATCAACGACCAGGTGGGCGGCGGCAGACCTGTCGATGTCCCCTACGAGGTCCTGGTGGGCTTCTTGGGCTGGCTAGCGGTGCTGTCGCTGTTCCTGCTGCCAATGCTCTCTATGGGGCTCTACACCGAGGAGCGTAAGCTCGGTACTCTGGAGCTGCTGGCCACCTCGCCGTTGACCAACTGGTCGGTTGCCTTGGGCAAGCTGCTGGGGGTGCTCACCTTCTTTTTAACCATGCTGCTGCCTCTGCTGATCTACGAGGCGATCGCCTTTGCCACCGCAGACCCGCCCTTACCTTGGCTGCTGATCGCCTTAGGACATCTGGGTTTGCTGTTGATGGCGGCGGCGATTTTAGCCCTGGGCATGTTCATCTCCACGCTGACCAGCAGCACGATTTTGGCCGCCATCCTCACCTTTGCGCTTATGGCGGTGCTGCTGATCATGAACTGGTTAACCGACAGCCTGCAGGGGCCGGCCGGTGAGGTGCTGAGCCACCTGTCGCTGCTGCGGCACTACGGCAACCTAGCCCAAGGCATTTTCGAGCCCGCTAGCCTAGTACTGCTGCTGAGCTACAGCCTGCTGGGCCTTTTTCTAACGGCTCAGTCCATCGATGTTTTCCGCTACCAGCGCTCGTAGGCGGCTGCGGATCAAGATTTTCAAAGGTCCCAAAGATTGAGTGGCTATGAGACAGACTGCATCTATTCAGCGCTTGCGCTATATCTTTTGGCTCGGGCCAATTCTGCTCATTGTGGGTTTAGTCGCTGGCCTGGTCTCCGGAGACTGGGGTACTCTGCCGCTGGCCCTAGCCCTGAGCGGCGCTCTGCTGCTTGTGCTGTGGCTGCTTTCCGAGAGTAACGCCCTGCCCCTATTCTTTGGCCAGCGTTCCACCCAGGCGGGCACCAACGCCCTGTTGGCGACGGTGGCCCTGGTGGTAATTCTGGGCCTTATCAACGTCTTGGCGGTTCGCTACGGTCAGCGCGTTGACCTCACCGAAAATCAGCTGTTTACCCTCTCCCCGCAAACTCAGCAGGTGCTTTCAGAGCTCGATCAGCCGGTGAAGGCCTGGGCATTTGTGAACAGCGGCGATCGCACTAGCCTGAACGAGGCGCTGCTAGAAGACTACGCGGCCCGGAGCGAGCAGTTTACTTATGAAGTGGTCGATCCCCAGGAGTCACCAGGGGTAGCCCGCCAGTTTGAGGTGCAGACCTTTGGGGAGGTGCACCTAGAGGCGGGGAACGAACAGCGCCTAATCGAAACCATTGGGCCGCAGCAGCCCCTAACCGAAGGGTCACTCACCAGCGGCATTGTCGCCCTATTGAGCGATCGCCAGCCCGTAGTCTACATGCTGCAGGGCCATGGGGAGCGCCCTCTAGAGCCCGGCCAGGGCGGCTTTGAGCAGGCCGAAGCGCTGCTAGAGAGCGAGGTCTACCAAGTCGAGCCGCTAAACCTATCCCAGACGGACTTCACCGTGCCTGTCGATGCCAGCGTCGTCATTGTGGCAGGGCCGACCCGACCGCTGCTAGCGGGGGAAGTGGCCGGGCTGAGAACCTTTTTAGAGGCCGGTGGCGGCCTGCTGCTGCTTGTGGACCCCGATACGGAAGCGGGCCTAGACCCGCTGCTGGAGGACTGGAATTTGGCGTTCAGCGATCGCCTGGTCCTAGATCCTACGGCCCAAGCCGCTAACCTCGGCTTGACCACGGCCCTGGTGCAGGATTACGGTGAGCACCCCATTACCGATGCCCTGAGCGGCGGGTTTACCTTTTTCATTGAGTCTCAGCCGGTGGATCTGCGAGAGCAGCCTCAGGGGCCAGAGACGGAAGGCCCAGATGGAGAAGGCCCAGAGGAAGGTATAGACGAGGAAAATATAGAGGGTGAAGACCCGTCAGAAGACCTGCTAGAAGGCCTTGAAACCGCACCGCTATTGATCACTGGTCCTCAGGCACAGGCGCTTGAAATTCCCGAGAGTGGCGAATTAACCGCTAACCCTGAAGAAGACTGGCAGGGGCCGCTAGTAATTGGGGTGGCGCTGAGTCGTGACGCCCAGCCTAGCGCAGCTTCCGAGAACGCTGCCGCCGAAGACGCCGAAGACGCCGCCGAAAATGCGCCTCAGGAGGGTGCGGACGCGCTAGAGTCGCGCCTGGTGGCCATTGGCAACTCTAGCTTTGCCATCAATGGTCTAGTCAACCAGCAGCTCAACGGAGATCTGCTGCTCAATACCGTTGGCTGGCTGGCGCAGTCTCCCGAGCAGGGGCTGACCATCCGCCCCAAAGAAGCCGTCAACCGCCGGGTGGTGCTAACGCCGCAGCGCTGGATTATAACCGCGCTTAGTGCGGTAGTCGTCCTGCCGCTGATCGGTTTTGGGGGGGCGATCGCCCTGTGGCTTCGCCGCCGCTAGTGAGCGGTGGACCGGCAAATTATGTAGGGGCGTCAGTCCTCGGGCTGGGTTTGGGCCTCTGGCGTACTTGCCTCTGGCGTACTTGCCTCTGGCGTACTTGCCTCTGGCATACTGGCCTCTGGCGCACTGGCCTCTGGCGTACTGGCCTCTGGCGCACTGGCCTCTGGCGGTGCTGGCTGGATCTGATTCAAAACCTTGTTGAGCTGTGCGGTAACCACGTCAATGTCGGCCGTGGCATCAATGCGGCACAGGATTTGCTTGTAGTTATAGTAGGGCAGCAGCGGCGCGGTCTGCTTTTGGTAGGCGCGCAGCCGCGTGGACACCGTTTCTGAATTGTCATCCGCCCTTCGCTTAAATTCGGTCGAGCCGCAGACGTCGCAGACACCTTCCTCCTCCGGCTGCTTAAATTCGTCGTGATACCCCTCACCGCACTGCGCACAGGTGTAGCGCCCGGAAATCCGCTTGACCAAGATGGCGTTGTCGACGGCAAATTCAACCGCGCAGTCAATTTGGGTGTTTCGGCTGGACAGCATTTTGTCTAAAGCCGCGGCCTGAGCCACCGTGCGGGGAAACCCGTCTAGAATGAATCCAGACGACTCGCAGTCGGGCTGGGCAATGCGATTTTCAATCATGGCGACCATGACATCGTCTGAGACGAGCTCGCCCGATTCCATAATCGCTTTCACCTGCTGGCCGAACTCTGAGCCAGAGGCGGCGGTGGCCCGCAGCATATCTCCTGTTGAAAGCTGAACTAGCCCACGATTTCGCTCTAGGTACTTAGCCTGCGTGCCCTTGCCGCTTCCCGGTGGCCCAATAAAAATCAGCTTCATGCCCAGTTCTTTATCTCCGCATCTATCGTTGGCTATCCAGACTCCATTTATACAATAGAATCACCTCATCGCGGCGGCCTACCAAGGACAACTGGCGCTCTAAAAATTGATCGGATACCGCCTTAGCTTACTTCTGGTTTTTGTTAAGTGATATTCAGGAAAGGCTCAAGATCAACGCACTAAATTGTAGAGGTTAGGGCGTTCGTAGAACCTGATCTAGAATACTAAGACCAGTTACAAGCGTATTCGCCAGATCGCGAGTCTACATTACGAGATCCAGATTACGGGACTGTGGCTACGCGCCCGCAGTCTGAATGATAAACCATGGCTACAGCATTAATTTTCTTTGCAGCAGCGGCAATTTTAGGTTGGGGATTCTACGGTGCAAGATCCCGTGGCAAAGCGGGTATTCTACTATGGCTGCAGTCCTGCGTTTTGCTAGCGCCTTGGCTCATCATTTTTGGGCTGCCGCTGCTGGGCATATCCCTTAATCTAGCCGCCATGCTGCTGCTTATCGTGGCATCGATTGCGCTTTATATTATCCTAGGCAACCAGCTGCGTCTCATTGCGCAGCAGGACGCTGCCTTTCGCGCTGCTGACGCCCCTAATGCCAGCACCCTCCAGTCGGACGCTAGCCGCGCCTCCCAATCGGCAGCTTCTAAACCGCCGGCTGCGGTCGAATCTTCTGACGCCACCGCCTCAGGCAAGATCCAAGCAGCTCCTCGGCAGGCAGACGGCGCTAGCTCAACTTCTCAGGACCGGTCTCAATCAGAATCAGAGCCAACGAAACATACCGAGCTTAGCCCAATTTCCAGCGAGGAGCTGGATAAAATTCGGCCTATTTTTGGCATTGACACCTTTTTTGCGACGGAAGCACTGCCCTATCAGGACGGAGCCATTTTCAAGGGCAATCTCCGGGGAACCGATATGGCACAGACGCATCAGGCGCTATCTCAGCGGCTGCAGGAGCGCGTTGGCGATCGCTACCGACTGTTTTTGCTCGATGGGCCGGAAGATAAGCCGGTGGTTATCGTGCTGCCGCGCAGCAGCGACCCGCCCCGCTCTACCCAGGTCCAGTGGCTGTTTGCGATGCTGCTGCTGCTGGCGACCGGCGCGACTTGTCTAGAAACTGCCGGCATTTTGCAGGGATTTGACTTCTTCAAAGATCCCGGCCATTTTGCAGAGAGCTGGCCCATCGCAGTTTCCATCATTCTTGTTTTACTGGCCCACGAGACGGGCCACTGGCTTCAGGCGCAGCGACACGGCGCGCGCCTAAGTCCGCCGTTTTTCATACCCGCGTTGCAGATTGGTTCATTTGGTGCACTCACGCGATTTGAGTCTGTTCTGCCCAACCGCAGCGTCCTGTTCGACATTGCCGTCGCTGGACCTGCAATGGGCGGAGCCCTGTCACTGAGCTTTCTTGTGTCCGGGCTCTTTCTGTCTCATCAGGGGAGCATGTTCCAGGTTCCGCCCCAGTTTTTTCAGGGGTCGGTGCTGGTTGGAACCTTGTCCAGGGCGGTTATGGGGTCTGCGCTCCAGCAGCCGCTCGTCGATCTTCACCCACTGGCCATCGTTGGATGGCTAGGTCTGGTGATCACCGCTATCAACGTCATGCCGGCCGGTCAGCTCGACGGTGGACGCATTGTTCAGGCTATCTACGGCCGGAAAACTGCGCGCCGCTCAACCGTCGCAACGCTGATTGTGCTGGCGATCGCGACTTTAGCTAACCCACTAGCGCTCTACTGGGCCATTGTGATTCTGTTTCTTCAGCGCGACTTGGAGCGACCAAGTCTCGATGAGCTAACGGAGCCCAACGACACCAGAGCAGCGCTAGGCCTGCTCATCCTATTCTTAACTGCCGCCGTCCTGCTGCCGCTGCCCCCCAGTCTGGCAGGCTCGCTCGGCATTGGAGGTTAATTCTGTGTCTGCCCCCCCAATTGTTCTAATTTTAGACGTCAGCACTTTGACTGCTACTGACGTCCGCGACTGGATTGGTTTCTCACGCGCTGGTGCCTGCTTCATCCCTCAGACCGTCTTTGAAGAGATGCGCTTTCTGTACGATCGCTCCCCCGACTCTGACCTAGAGCGCGTCTCCCGAGAGTTTAACCGCTTCTACGCCAGCAGCGGTTGGCAGATCACCGAAGTCTCTGGGCATCATCCCCTGCTCAAGTCATCCACCGGCCACGCGCTCACTCGCCGTGTGAGAGTGGCGCTCTCTGTGGCCCGCTGCGCCTATGGCATGGCCCAGCAGCACCCCCAGAGTCTCGTGATCTTAGTGGCTAGCGATCGCAGCATCGTTCAGCGGATTGACGAGGTGCAGACCGCCAACCTGACCGCGATTTCTAATACGGCGCTGCTACAGTGGAGCCGCAGCGGCCAGCGCCCGGCTGCGGTGAATCAAAAGCTTCAGGTCATGCGCAGCGCCAATACGATGCGCTCAACGATGGCAGCTGGCGTGGCGCAGAAAGCCCAGGGCGCAATCGCCAATCCGCCGGCCGCGCCGCCCAGGCGCAAGGTTAGCGCCAGGTCATCTACGGCACACCACTATGGACCCGTGCGGCCAGTGGTGCAGCCCCATTCCAGCCTCAAAAAGCAAGGCGCCCAGTTTCTATCAATCCTTCTATCCTTGGGCGCGCTAGCGCTAGCGGCTTTCATCGGTTGGACGCTTTTCTTTACAGATCGCATCAACCCATCTGCGCCGCCCAACCCCCCGGCCACCGAATCGGCTTCCTGAGGCCGCTCACCGCCTACCGTCGTGAGCTATTATCGACGCTTTATTGAGGGCTGTGTTACCATCGCTTAGGCCTTTAGGCAACTTTTTTGCCCGGACAGCGATCTGCCAGGACCGCACCGCTGACTATGACAAACTTCAATACCTCTATTGCTAGCCCGCACCGATGTATCGATCAGTGGGTTGACAGTTTGGCAAAAGCGCTCGGTGCGGCCATCAAATGGCGACGGCGCGGCAACAGCCTCCATATTCTTTGCGAGGCCCCAGTCTGCCCAGATCAGGAAACGGTAGTCGCGCGCGTTGCCCTGCTCTTAAAGCAGCAGGACATCAATAGCGTTGTCGATCCCGGTCAACCGCCCATCTATCAGCTGTGGTGCTATGGCCGCGTGCTGGGAGCCTACGAACCGGCTTGGAGCACCGCTATTTCTCCAGGGACGCCCGCGCCTTCCTACGCCAGTACCGTTGTCCCGGAAACCTCCGCCAGGGAATTTTCTCCAAGCGCCCCGAAAGCAAGCGTCCCGAAAGCAAGCGTCCCGAAAGTGAACGCCCCGAAAGCAAACGCCCCGAAAGCAAGCGCCCCAAAGACAGCCGGCGCTTCCCTCCCCAAGGCTGCTGTGCGATCGCCCAGTGGTGCAAATGCGGCGATCGCACAGCAGCTTGCCAGGATTCTAAGTCCTTTGGGAATCGCGGTCACGACGCGTATTAAGCCCCACGGCCCTTCTACAAAGCGGCTTTGGGTCGCTTGTCAGTCTTCCTATAGCCCAGACCCCAGCCTGATTGCAGAGCCGCTCTCCTATGAGCTTCGTCAGCTGCCCCTGAAGGGGGTAAGGGATGCGGTTGTCCTAGTCAAAGTGCGCGGCGAGGAGCGCGTTGACTGGATCTTAAAGATTGACCTAACGCCTGCAGAAGAAATTCTTCGAGAGTGGGGGCGGTGGGGCGATTTAGAGGCAATTGGACGACTGCTCAACTACCAGCTCGAATCGCGGCAGCTCGGACGCGTCCTCGACGGCAGTCTGATCGGTAAGACCCTTCAATTTACCTATCAGGCAGACCAAAATCAGGCAGACCAAAATCAGGCAGACCAGACCGCCTCGGGCTCTGGCCCCCTCTCCGTGGGGCAGGTGCTCGATTTCCTCGCGACCTATCTCCGGACATTAGCGCCCCGCGGTGTACAGACGCTCCAGCTTATAGATGCCGCCTCAGACCAGCCTTCCGTGGAGCGATTGATTGCAGCGGAAGGCATGTCCGCCGTCGCATCTTGGGAACTAGCCCAGGGCGGTGATTTGGCGGCAGTCCAGTTTTTGCTGAGTCGAGCGCTCAACGCTGACCTCGACCAGCAGCTGGCGACGGGGGGCATTCGCGTCCAGGTACTGACTAAAGACAGCCTCATGCACGTGATGTGTGATGGACCGCTCTGTCCCAGCAAGGCCACGATCGCCCCGATTGTGCAGGCCCTAGTGGCCCAGCTGAGCATGGCTCAAATTCATGGGGTGCGCGTGTACGGACGCAGGGCAGGGCAGCGCCGCCCGCGCTGGCAGTCGGGGGTTGACTTTGGCGATCGCCAGCGATTTGTGCCCGAGCCATCGCCCACCTTTGCCGCCACGGACGCCTACGTGACGGAGCTAATGACCCCCACCGAAGCCCCCCCGAGCCTAACCGGCAGTCCCCGGCGGCTCTGGAGCGTTGGTCAGCAAAGGCTGCTGACAATAGGGCAGCGGTTTCGCCGCACGCTGCTGCGATCCCAGGTCTTCGTCCCTAGCGTTAGTGCGCGAGATTTAGTGCGCCCCAATCGCACAACCCCCCTCGATTTTCAGCTCGCTCTCGTGTGGGGCGCAGTGGGGCTGCTGCTGTTTACCCAATTCGATCTGGCCATGGGCTGGTGGATCAATTCTCGGGTGACGGCCCTAGAGCAGCCCGTAGCAGAGATTCAGACCCAAATGCTGGGCGATGGACCACTCACCGACGAGGTGGTCTCGGTACTTCTCCAGGAGTCTCCCTTCCCCAGCTTCAACAACCCGCAGCTAGACCTAAAGCTGGCGCTATACCACCACTACCTGCAGCAGACGGGACCGCCGGATGTAGTCGCCATTGGTAGTTCCAGGGCGATGCGCAGCCTAGATCCTGAGGTACTAGAGGGGGAGCTAGCCACCCTAGGCTATGCCGATGCCAGCGTATTTAACTTTGGCGTCAACGGTGCGACGGCTCAAGTTGTCGATCTAATTCTCCGTCGGCTGCTGCCCCCCGAGCATTTGCCTAAGCTCGTGCTTTGGGTAGACGGGACGCGCGCTTTCAATGGGGGGCGGGTCGATGAGACCTATAAGGCGATCGCCACATCAGAGGGCTATGAGGCGATCGCCCAAGGTACGCTATACGCCGATGCCGGCAGCGATACAAGCGATATCGACAGTGGGGCTGCCGATGACGCAGCCGATGAGCCGACCTCTTGGTCGACGCGTCTGTTCGAGAGCTACCAGGCCATCGATGACTGGCTGAGCGATCGCCTTGGTCAGTTTTCCGCCGCCCACCGCCACCGCGATCGCATCAAGGCCTGGCTTACCCAAAGATTTGAGGCCGCACCGAGCGCTGCCGCCCTAATTTCACCTGGCCCAGCTTCGCCTGGTCCAGCTTCGCCTGGCCTGAATTCAGGTGAGGAAGAGGCGAACCGCCGGGGCGATGCCGCCTCAGACAGCCCTCAGGCCTCACCTAGCTCGGTTGTGGCCTCATCAGTCACCTCAGCCACTCCGGCAACAGCGCCGGCTCAAACAGAGCCCAGCGGCTTTTTACCCATCGAGGCTCGCTTCGATCCATCGACGTACTACGAGCAGTACGCCCGCGTTCCGGGAAACTACGACAGAGACTACGCGAACTTTCAGCTCCAGGGCGGGCAGACCGAGGCGCTGCAGACCGTGCTGAACACCATGGCATCCCACGGCGTCACCGTGGTTTTCGTCAACGCGCCCTTGACTCAAGAGTACCTAGACCCCTTTCGAGCCGGTCATGAGCAGACGTTTCGTCAGTACATGATTGACACGGCACTCCAGCAGGATAAATTTTCGTTCCGGGATTTTAGCCGGCTGTGGCTAGACCAGCCTGACTACCAGCAGTATTTTTCTGACCCAAGCCACCTCAACCGCTACGGTGCCGTTAAGCTTTCTGCCCATCTAGCTCATGATCCGCTGATTCCATGGCCCTTCACTGCAGAGTAGCTGTCCGCAGTCTGATGGGCCCCAACCAAGCGCTATGGGCCGAGCGCTCTCAATGCTGATGTGATTCGAGCACCAGGTGAATGAGCTACGCTGACAGTTTTCAAGATTCGGCCGCTGACCTGCTGCCCCTAGCTCAAGCAGCAGCCCGTAAGTCTGACTGGGGCCGGACGTGTCACTACCTCTACCGGGTGCAGCAACAGGCTACCCCGCTGACGTCTCCCGCCGCCTTTCAGTGGCGCGACCTCGCGTTGAGAACGCTCCAAATGGGGGATTTTAACGTCCGCTGGGACGTGGCCAAACTAATGGCCCAGCAAAGCTCAGAGCTGATTCAACTTGAGGACATCGTGGCGGTGCTGGCTGACGCTACTGAGGAGGACTGGAGCCTGGCATGGTTTCTCGTACGCCTCTTAGCAGAATTTCGCTGCGCTGAGAGCGTTTCCGCCCTAGTGGCGCTGCTGCAGCGATCGCCCTCTGAAGATGTGGTCGCGGCCATCATCACGGCGCTGAGTCAAATCGGCGAGCCGGCCATTGAGCCGGTGAGCCGTCTCTTGGAAGAGCCCCATGCCCGCCCCGTCGCCGTCCAGATCCTTGCGCGCATTCGCCACCCCGCCGCCGCCGCCGCCGTCGTTGTTACGGTCAACGATGCCGATCCCGCCGTCCGCGCCCTAGCGATCCCCACCTTGGCCGACCTGTCCTATCCACAGGCCAAGCCCATTCTTATAGCCGACCTCATCGACGTCGCTGCTGGAGTCCGTCGCGCCGCAGTCATTGGGCTAGGGGCGCAGCGAGATACCCTCTCCGCCACGGCAATTGGCAAAATGGGCGCGCTGCTGTGGGACATCAACCTGAGCGTCCGGCGGGCCGCAATTTCGGCAATGGGCCGTCTGAGGCGTAATCAAGCTGCAGATATACTCTATGAAGCCCTTCAGTCTAATAGCACCCCGCCGGCGCTGCGGGCGGAGCTGATCCGGGCGATCGCCCTGACGGAAACGGCTGTCGGGCTTAGCCATCTCAACGCTTACGCCTGCGCGAGGCAGGCCAGCGGAGATCCGTCTCGCACCTGGATTGGCGACATTGCCAGCAGCCTGGGGCGCATTGAAACCCCCGATTTGGCACCCGCCGCCGTCAGCCTATTGACGCTGCTGCTGGCCTGGACTCAACCCAGCAACAGTATCGCCCGACAGACCATTGCGACCAGCCTGGGGCGGCTCGGGCAAATCAACAGCGCCGATACGCTGATTTCAATGCTGGACACGGCGGATGCAGGCGTCCGGCTCCACGTCACGGCGGCGCTGCGCAAGCTCGCGCCGGTAGAAGCCCATCGTCGCCTAATGGCGATCGCGTCATCGCCACAGACCGAGCCCAATCTCAGGCAAAACGTGACCCTAGCACTACGGGACTGGAACCAGTCGGCGACTTCGGCGAACCACTCCCATTAGAGCCTTGACGCCATCTGCTGCCGGCGGCGAGAACGGTAGTCTGCACTACAACAGCTCAGCCCAATTTCTCCTAGCGTAGTAGGCTGGAAGCGTCTTTTTACAAGCCTCACAAATAGACTGCCGTAGGGTTTTATAGGGGTGTGGGCACCGACCAAATTACTGGACTAGGCGAAGTATCATGCGGCTTGAGCAGCTTAAAGCATTTTTAGAGGTGGCGGAGGTCAGGAGCTTCCAGCGGGCTGCCCAGCGCTGCCGCGTAACTCAGTCCACGGTGAGTCGACAGATTCAAAGCCTTGAGTCAGCGCTGGGGCTGCCGCTGTTTCATCGCAGCGCCCAGGTGAAGCTGACGACGGCGGGGGAGCAGTTTTTGCCCCGCGCGCGGCGCATTTGTCAGGAGTGGGATCAGGCGGCTAAGGAGCTCAGCGATTTCAAGGCAGGTAAGCAGCCAGAGCTCTGCGTGGCTGGGATACACTCGGTTTGCGCCTTTTATCTGCCCTCAATTTTACAGACCTTCTGCCATGATTACCCCGACGTGCAGCTGCGCGTGACCTCTTTGGGCAGCGATCGCGCCCTCAAGGTGCTGCGGGACGGGCTGGTGGACGCCGCAATCGTTATGAATAACCCCCTGCTGACCGCCAGCGCCGAGATCGTCATTGATCCGCTCTACATTGAGCCCATCAATGTTTTGCTGGCTGCCAGCCATCCGCTAGCCCAGCAGGCGCAAATTTCCTGGAGCGCGCTCGCGGCGTACCCCCACGTCGTCTTTAAAGATGGCTACGGTATGCAGCGGCTCGTGCAGGAGCAGTTTCGCCGCCAGGGTTTGGTATTGAAGCCCACCCTAGAGCTCAATACCCTAGACGCGTTTCGTGGGGTAGTGCGCCAGGGGCAAACCGTCGCCCTACTGCCGCAGTCGGCGATGCAGGATATCCACATCAACAGCGGGCTGGTGGTGCGGCCTACGGCGGCGCCGCGGCTGCAGCGAGAAGTAGTCTTTGTCACCACCCGCGATCGCCTCGACATTCCGCCAATCCAGCACTTTCGCCAGCTTGTAGGCCAGCACCTCTCTAACATTGTTGCGCCGGAGCCGAGCGTCGCCGTCTGACGCTGTCTAAATTCAGGCGCGCCCACCCCCCGATATGAGTCGCAACTATGAGTGATAGATTCCGAGAGCTGCTGAAGAAGGTGGGGAGCGGCACCCACACCGGCAAGGTGCTCACGCGGGAAGAAGCGAAGGTGGCGACAGAGCTGATGCTTCAGCAGCGGGCTACCCCCGCCCAGATTGGGGCCTTTATGATTGCCCACCGCATTCGTCGGCCCACGGGCGAGGAGCTGGCGGGCATGCTGGACGCTTACCACGAGCTGGGCCCCCGGCTGGATTCTCTCGAGGATGGCAAAACGGTGCTCTTGCTCAACTCTCCCTACGACGGGCGATCGCGGACGGCCCCGGTAGCACCGATGGTGAGCCTCGTACTAGCTGCGTCAGGATATCCGACCCTGATGCACGGCGGGGGGCGCATGCCCACAAAGTACGGCCTGCCGCTGAGCGAGGTTTGGCAGCTGCTCGGCGTTGACTGGACAGCGCTGCAGCTCCATCAGGTCCACAAGGTGCTTCAGCGCGCCCACGCCGGCTTTATCTACATTCCCCGACAGTTTCCCCTCGCCGAAGGGCTGGTCACCTACCGGATGCAGATTGGCAAGCGCCCCCCTACGGCAACGCTAGAGCTGCTGTGGTTCCCGTATCGGGGACGCGTACGGGTGGCGTTTGGGTTTGTCCATCCCCCCACTGAGCAGCGCGCGCAAGAGACGTTTGCCCAGCACAGCTTACTAGACTATCTCGCGGTCAAAGGCCTAGAGGGGAGCTGTGAGCTGCCGCGCAACCGCACCTGTATCGTGGGGGTGCAGCGGCCCGATCGCCCTTTCGAACGGCTAATTTTACATCCCCAGGAGTACGGCATGCTCGGTACGGAAGTTCCGCTGCCGGAGCCTGACCAACTGCAGGCCGATATGCAGGCCGTACTCCAGGGCAAGGAGAGTGATTTGGCGATCGCCACGGTATGGAACAGCGGATTTTATCTGTGGCAGAGCGGGGGCTGTGGAAGCCTCAAGGACGGCATCGCGCAGGCCCGCGACTGTCTGCGGGCCGGACGGGCTGCCGAGGCGCTGACAGACCTGCAGCAGGCGATCGGGGCTTGCTGAGGCGACAGGGCGTTGCCAGGCCAGACTAGGGGGCGTCGCCGCCGGAAGCCAAACCACCAGCAATCTGGGCCCAGTCTTGGAGCGTGTTGCAGTTGTACAGCAGGAGAGCTTGGTCGTCAGACATGTTAATGGGGCAGATCTGCTGGTGCTGAAGCCACCGCTGAAACGATCGCTCCCCTGACCGTAAAAAATTAGTTAGGGACGCCTGGCAACTGCGGCGGTAAAACCCACAGAGGGGCTCCCACCGATCTGCCCGTCTAGGCAGCAGCGCCACCGTCTGAGCGGGCAGCGGCCCGAGCTGCTGCGCCCAGGCTTGAAGGACGCTCGCCCGAAGATGGGGCAGGTCGCAGGCCAGCAGCAAGACCCAGTCCGTGTCGACTGCACTAAGCCCGTGGAGGAAACCCGCCACTGGACCTCGGGGAACATCTTGAGGAACGCTCTGAAGAACGCCCTGGGTCGAGCTGTGGGAGGGTTCTTCTACATACCTGCAGCGGTCCGGCAGACTAGGGCGGTAGCGCTCGGGCCAGGGGGTCACCACCACGACGCGATCGCTACAGGCCGCTGCCGCATCGTAAACATGGCGAATCAGAGGCTGTCCACGAAGCGACAGCAGGGCCTTATCGCAGCCCATGCGCGAGCTTTGCCCACCTGCTAAGATCACGGTCGATAGCTTGTATGACATGAGCAGCGCAGGATAGAGTGATGTACTGTGGATTAATACAAAAAGCAGATGTCGCTCCTGCCATAAAAATGCTATTTTGTCAATTTATTGTTAATAAAAATTAGCTAATGTTATGATACAGATACTAAAACCCAATAACCATTGTCGTTTTGCTTAACTGTTTGTTACAAATAAGGCAAGCTAGAAAAGGACCGGACATCATATGCTAGGAGGTCTCACGGGCCTAGGAAATCAGTCAGGGGCAGACTTCGGCGAACGTATGCTGAATACGGTTGCCAGTCAGTCCATCCGGCATCTATTTACGTCTAGCGAGTCTGTTGATGTCGCCATTCGCTGCTCGCCGTCAAGCAAGCTCCTGCAGGGAAGCGTCGACAGCTTCAAGATGGGGGGCAAGAAGCTAGTTATCCGCCGCGCCTTCAAAGTGGATGACATGTCGTTTGAGACCGATGCCGTCTCTATTGATGTAAGGGCGATGCTAGCGGGTAAGCTGCGGCTGCGCCAGCCGACCCAGGCAGTCGCGCAGGTCGTGCTGACTGAGGAGGCAATCAATCAGGCCTTTGAGGCTGAGCTGGTGCAGCAGCGCATGCAGAATGTAGACGTTGAAGCGCTGACCAATCTTTCCGGGGGCGAACCCGTTTCCTTCAGAGCGGTGCGGGTGATGCTACAGCCCGACAACGGCGTCGTAATTTTGGCTAAGACCGATCTACCTAACCGCAAGGACGTCCCGGTTAGCCTGCGGGCGACCCTGGCGGTCGAGAAGCGGCGGCGCATCTTGTTCGAAAACGCTGAATTTCTCTCTGATTCGGTGCCCGACGATGTTCAAGGCCTCTCTAAAATCGTATCCGAGGTCTTTGCCGATATTTTGAACGGCATGGTCGACCTAGATCGATTTGACCTAGACGGCGTGTTAATGCGCATCAACCGCCTGGAAACTCGCGGTGATCAGCTCCTGTTTAGCGGCTATGCGCAGATTGAGCGGGTTCCAGAGAATTGAGTGCACAGCCGCCAAGCGCTAGTAGTAAGGAATTGCTCAAGCGCTAGTAGTACAGCGTTGCTCGAGCGCTAGTGACACAATATTGCGCTAGCGCTCACGGCGAATCTGCTGCCCGCTATTGTCCGTTCGATAGGTAGCGGCTGCGCCTTCAGCTGAGACCTCAATGCGCCAGCCTTCAACTATTGCCATGCTGCACAGCTCATCCGGCTGTGGCAGCGCTAAGCAGCCGTTGGGCCACGTCTGTTGCTGAGCGCTGCGTATTTGGATAGCGCTGGCGGGAACCGATAGGTCCGTCTCAGCCTGAGCGAGAATGCGATCGCGCAAGGTGCCGGACAGCCCATCAATTTCATCACCAGTTTCGAGGTTATCAGGCCTGAAGTCGCCTACAGTCCCCGTGGGCGGTGGGTTACCCGGGTTTGAAGAGCGGAACAATTCTACGTCCAAAACGGTACAGCTCACAAGCAGCAGAGTGCAGCCCATGAGCCCCAGCGAAGTCAGCATGCGTTTCACGCGCTCGGTCGGCGACACAAAACCCGCGGTAAGAGGGTTAGCGAGATTCTTCCTTGGTCTGGATAAATAGAATCAGCAAGAACACTGTCGGCACAAACACGAACAGGATAGTGGCGACGAAACCCAAATCGTTGATTTCCATAGATCCTAGCTCTCAATGCTGTCAGCAAGCATCATACCACTTTGCGGTATTGGTACAGATTTCATGGTCATTGGCCTCACATTAGACCCTCACCTCGTTTAATTGCGCTGAGGCTAGGATTTCTTTTGGGGCTTGGTGCGAATCGAAACCGGCCCGTTGACAATCGTCTGACAAGACAGACGGTAGGTCTCTGGATACTTCTTGAGCTTACGATTTTCAACCTCGCTGCGCGGCGAGAGGTTGCCCATGCCTTCAAGCACCTCAACAATGCAGGTGCCGCATTGGCCGTACCCGCCGCAGTTCATCAGCTTGCCGGTGAACGTGTAGATATCAATATTATTCTCTAGCGCTTTAAACCTCAAATTGGCGCCACTGGCTGCGATCGCCTCGACGTCTTCATCAACAAACTTAATAATCGTCACAACGCTGGCTCCTGAATGCCTTGACCAAAATCCTTGTTCCCTGGAGGACGCTAAAGCTCCTCCATCAACCCCTTGCAATAGGGTCAGTCAATGGTTACACTTCTTTATACACTTTCATTTTTACAATTGAGTTGTCAAATCTATCTAAGGTTAGCAAGCTCTAAGTTGCAAGCTTAAGCCATTCAAAGGTTTGACTCTTCAATCATATAAACCGTTTAAGCATAGGAGGATCGTAGTCGATGGGACTACCCTGGTATCGGGTACACACAGTCGTCATTAATGACCCAGGCCGACTGATTGCTGTACACCTAATGCATACAGCCCTTGTAGCGGGCTGGGCTGGCTCGATGGCACTCTACGAGCTAGCTGTTTTTGATCCGAGCGATGCGGTCCTAAACCCCATGTGGCGTCAGGGCATGTTTGTGCTGCCGTTTATGGCTCGCCTGGGCGTAACTGAATCATGGGGTGGCTGGAGCATCACGGGCGGTACGGCGGTTAATCCTGGCTTTTGGTCATTTGAAGGGGTAGCTGCTGCTCACATCGTGCTTTCTGGCCTGCTGTTTTTGGCCGCTTGCTGGCACTGGGTCTACTGGGACCTAGAGCTGTTCAGAGATCCGCGTACTGGAGAGCCAGCGCTGGATCTTCCCAAAATGTTTGGTATTCATCTATTTCTATCCGGACTTCTCTGCTTTGGATTCGGCGCATTCCATCTCACGGGTCTGTTTGGACCTGGAATGTGGGTTTCTGACCCGTTTGGCGTGACGGGAAGCGTCCAGCCGGTGGCCCCAGCCTGGGGACCTGAAGGATTTGACCCGTTCAACCCTGGCGGCATTGTGGCTCACCACATTGCAGCGGGTATCGTGGGCATCATTGCTGGACTGTTTCACCTCACGGTGCGTCCGCCCGAGCGTCTCTACCGAGCGCTGCGGATGGGCAACATCGAGACGGTACTCTCCAGCAGTATTGCCGCCGTCTTCTTTGCCGCCTTCGTCGTTGCCGGCACCATGTGGTACGGCAGCGCAGCGACGCCTATCGAGCTGTTTGGTCCGACCCGCTACCAGTGGGACAGCGGCTACTTCCAGCAGGAGATCGACAAGCGCGTCCAGGGTGGGTTGGCTGCGGGCCTCACCGAAGAAGCGGCTTGGGAACGCATTCCCGAGAAGCTTGCTTTCTACGACTACGTTGGCAACAGCCCTGCTAAGGGCGGTCTATTCCGCGTGGGGCCGATGAATAAGGGCGACGGTATTGCTCAGGGCTGGCTAGGCCACCCCGAGTTTACCGACGGTGAGGGCCGCACCCTTACGGTCCGTCGTTTGCCTAACTTCTTCGAAACCTTCCCAGTGATCCTGGTCGACCGCGATGGCGTCGTCCGAGCTGACATTCCCTTCCGTCGTGCTGAGTCGAAGTATAGCTTTGAGCAGACCGGCGTCAACGTCGCCTTTCAGGGCGGCGAGCTGGGTGGTCAAACCTTTACTGAGCCCGCTGTTGTGAAGCGCTACGCCCGTAAAGCTCAGCTGGGTGAGCCGTTTGAGTTCGACACCGAGACTCTTGAGTCCGACGGCGTCTTCCGGACGAGCACCCGAGGCTGGTTTACCTTTGGCCATGCGGTTTTCGCGCTGCTGTTCTTCTTCGGCCACATCTGGCACGGTGCTCGGACGCTGTTCCGCGACGTGTTTGCCGGGGTCGACCCCGACCTATCTCCCGAGCAGGTGGAGTGGGGCTTCTTCCAGAAGGTGGGTGATAAATCTACTCGGCGCGAAGAGCCAATCTAGTGCGTGGCGGACGATGTAGCGTCAGCCAAACCCCGAGTTGACTGACGCCAACGCCGCTGGTAACGAAGCCTGAACGCTCATACCCAAAGCGTTCAGGCTCTTCTATTTATTCCGCACTGTCGCGTGAATTAGTGATAAACTAACAGCAAATGTGAACTGATAGAGGACCTACCGTTATGGAGAGTGTGGCATACATTCTTGTCCTAGCTGGTGCCATCGGCGTTTTATTTTTTGCGATCGCGTTTCGAGAGCCGCCTCGAATTAACAAAGACTAAAGGTGGCTAAGCTCCAGGCCAATCTAGGCCAAGTACCTGGGTTTAGATTGAGCAAAATTCTTGAACGCTTCTAAAGCTTGGGCCCAAAAACGATTATTGCTTTGCTGACGTTTGTTGGTGAAGCAATAATCGTTTTTGGGCAAGGCTAGCAATCTTAGCTGCACGTAAACTCTGCCGCTAGATCATAAAATAGCGTGCGAACTCATCGCTGAACGGCACCAGTAGCGTTTAACTGTGATACCCTGGGCTTCAGTGGAGATTTTACCTCTACTAGGCTTGAAAATGATTTTGCGACGAAAGGTTCGGAAGGTATAGCTATGCGGTGTCCATTTTGTCAGTTTCCTGACAATAGAGTATTAGAGTCTCGTTCTGCAGAATCGGGTCAGAGCGTTCGCCGCAGGCGAGAATGCCTGGACTGCAAGCGCCGATTTACGACCTACGAGCGTATTGAATTTGTTCCGATCACGGTGATCAAACGGAACGGCAATCGCGAAGCCTTCGATCGCTCCAAGCTTTTAAGAGGCGTTTCAAGGGCCGCCGAAAAAACGGACCTGTCAATCGTCCAGCAGGAAAATCTTGTTGATGAAATCGAGGTAGAGCTACAGCAGCGGGCGGGCCGTGAAGTGACCAGCCAAGAGCTTGGTGATTTGGTTCTAGCGCAGCTGCGACAGCTCAACGAAGTCGCCTACGTTCGCTTTGCGTCGGTCTACCGTCAGTTTCAGGGAATCCGTGACTTTGTGGAGGAGCTCAATCATCTGCAGGGTGAGGAGACAGACCGCCCATCTCTATCGCTGTCAGGTTCCTCAGAAGTCCGGGAATATACCTCTTCCCATTAGCCTTGCTCAGCGATCGATGCCTATAGCGCTCTCGAACAATCTCGAATAATTTAGCATCGCTATATCAGCCCTTTCAGAGTAGTTAGCACGGCGTCAGCCTGTCGCGAACCACGCAAGCGGCTCGCGCTGTGCTCAGCATTCCTCAGACCTATAATCCTGTCGGCTACGCTACTGGCCAACCGATCAGGCGAGGTCGACCTAAAATACTTTGCATATATTTGGTATGAGACCTCAAGAAGGCGTATAATGAGTTTTCTGAGCAGGTAAAGCTGGGTGATGAGTGCTTGGCCTCGGCGCAACGTCGAAAGTGGCCTAGAGGGCCGCTTTAGTGCCCAATGGTGAGAGGCAACCCAAACTTTAACGCAGTATCACGAACGGAGATAGGTATCAGGAACAGCCCGCATGGTGGAACAAGCAGAAAAAGAACAAGACAGCTTAACGAACATTGGCTTCACTCATGAAGACTTTGCAGCCTTACTGGACAAGTACGATTATCACTTTAGTCCTGGCGACATCGTCGCTGGAACGGTGTTTAGCTTAGAGCCGAGAGGAGCGCTGATTGACATTGGGGCCAAAACCGCTGCATACATCCCGATTCAGGAGATGTCAATCAACCGAATTGACGGCCCTGAAGAGGTGCTGCAGACCGATGAAACGCGTGAGTTTTTCATTCTCACCGACGAAAATGAAGACGGTCAGCTGACGCTGTCAATCCGCCGCATTGAGTACATGCGCGCCTGGGAACGGGTCCGCCAACTTAAGGCTGAAGATGCAACCGTCCGCTCCGCTGTGTTTGCAACTAACCGAGGTGGGGCACTGGTCCGAATCGAAGGGCTGCGTGGCTTTATTCCGGGTTCTCACATCAGCACCCGAAAGCCCAAGGAAGATTTGGTGGCCGAAGAGCTACCCCTCAAGTTTTTGGAAGTTGACGAAGATCGAAACCGCTTGGTCCTGAGCCATAGACGCGCCCTCGTTGAGCGCAAGATGAACCGTCTCGAGGTGGGCGAAGTTGTTATCGGCAACGTTCGCGGCCTCAAGCCCTACGGTGCCTTCATCGACATCGGTGGCGTTAGCGGACTGCTGCACATCTCAGAAATTTCCCACGATCACATCGATACGCCCCACAGCGTATTCAACGTGAACGATGAAATTAAGGTCATGATTATCGACCTGGATGCCGAGCGGGGCCGAATCTCGTTGTCGACAAAGCAGCTTGAACCTGAGCCCGGAGACATGGTTAAGAATCCGGACCTAGTCTACGACAAGGCTGAGGAAATGGCCGAGAAGTATCGGGAGCGGGTGCTGAATCAGTCCCAAGGCTCCGATCTCAACGGCGCTGGGGAGGAGAGCATGGAAGACGAAGCCGTAGCAGCAACCGATTAGCAAGTGCAGACCAGCGGTCAGCGGTCAGTAAACTATTATCCACTTGGAGAAGCGGCCCCACGGTAGCGTACTCTAGGTTAAGCGCCTCAGCGCGCTTGTAGGCTGCTGAAGTTTATGCCGATTTGGTCATGGTTTCGATTCGCTGTGGCGATCGCCTGTTTGACGATGTCCGTGCCGTTCTGTTCGACAAGGACGGCACGCTTGCTAATACTGGAAATTTCTTGGTTGGCCTAGGGCGTCGCCGCGCTCGGCTGATCGACGCTCGCATTCCCGGCGTGCAAGAGCCGCTGCTGATGGCGATGGGCATCTTGGATGACGGCATTGACCCCGCTGGTCTGATGGCAGTAGGCAGCCGCTGGGAGACTTCGGTCGCCGCTGCGGCCTACGTCTCCGAAACGGGGCGGGGCTGGCGTGAGGCGTTGGCAATTGTCCACACCAGCTTTGCTGAGGCGGATGCCACCTGGTCTGATAAGGCCGCCCACACGCCCCTTTTTGGGGACGCCGTTCCCTGCCTACGGCGGCTGTGCGAGGCCGGCCTTCGGCTTGGCATTGCCTCCGCCGACACGACGGATAATGTGGAGCAGTTTGTTGAGCATTACGCGCTGGCAACCTACTTTGACCTAATGCTGGGAAGCGATCGCCAGCGCGCTAAACCAGAGAAAGAATTTCTGCTGTGGGCCTGTGACGCTTTAGCGGTCGCGCCACAGCAGATGCTCATCGTCGGAGACTCACAGGCCGACGTCGATCTGGCGCGCCAGGCTGAAACCGCTGGCTGCGTCCTGATTGACCGAGGCAGCGGCGATCCCAAGGCGCGGGCCGATGCCCACGCTGTAGCTTCTGTCTTGACCGCGCTGCAGCTCCAGATTTCACCTTAGTCGGTAAAATCTATGCGTCGGAGCCACAACCAGGTAGAATCAATCAAGAATTGCGCCACTGATAAAGCGATACAGGTTGAACTCTCCTGCCGCTCGAGCCGTAAACCCAAGTAAACTGTGAGGCTGTTTCCTTGCCGCGTCGTTACCTTTTTACGTCTGAGTCCGTTACCGAAGGCCATCCCGACAAAATCTGCGATCAGATTTCGGACACCATTGTGGATGAACTACTGGCGCAGGACATTAGCAGCCGCGTTGCCGCTGAGGTCGTCGTCAACACCGGGCTGGTGCTAATCACAGGAGAAATCTCGTCAAAGGCTCAGGTCAACTACGTCGATCTGGCCCGCCGCAAAATTGCTGAGATCGGCTACACCGATGCGACCAACGGCTTTTCTGCAGACAGCTGTTCTGTGATCGTGGCTTTGGATGCCCAATCCCCCGACATTGCCCAAGGCGTGGACACGGCCCACGAAATGCGAGAGGACTCGAGCGATGAGGCCCTCGACCGCATTGGCGCTGGAGATCAGGGCCTAATGTTCGGGTTTGCCTGCAGCGAGACGCCAGAGCTAATGCCGCTGCCCATCAGCCTGTCCCACCGGGTATCCCGCAAGCTAGCGGCCGTCCGCAAGACGGGGATGCTGCCCTATCTGCGGCCCGATGGTAAGACCCAAGTGACGATCGCCTACGAGGACGGCAGGCCCGTAGGCATCGACACTATTCTAGTGTCGACTCAGCACACGCCGTCTATCTCGGGCGCTACTGATGAATCGGCTGTACAAAACCGCATCAGAGACGATCTTTGGGAGCACGTGATCAAGCCAGTGCTGGAGGGTCAGGCCGTGCAGCCCGATAGCAGCACGCGCTTTCTGGTAAACCCGACCGGTAAATTTGTCATTGGCGGGCCTCAGGGAGATTCTGGATTGACGGGTCGCAAGATTATCGTCGACACCTACGGCGGCTACTCTCGCCACGGCGGTGGAGCCTTTTCTGGAAAGGACCCCACCAAAGTCGACCGCAGCGCAGCCTATGCCTGCCGCTACGTAGCCAAGAATATCGTGGCCGCAGGGTTGGCCGACAAGTGTGAAGTTCAGCTCAGCTACGCCATTGGGGTAGCTCGTCCCGTCAGCATTCTGGTGGAGACCTTTGGCACCGGTCGAGTCGAGGACGACCACCTGCTGACCCTGGTGAAGCAGCACTTCGAGCTGCGTCCAGCGGGCATCATTCAGGCTTTTGGCCTCACCCAGCTGCCGCAAGAGCGAGGGGGTCGGTTCTACCAAGACGTAGCCGCCTACGGACATTTCGGTCGATCTGACCTCGACCTGCCTTGGGAGCAGACGAACAAGGCTGAGCAGCTGCGATCGGATGCAGCCTCGCTATTTGGCGCAAAAACTTAGCCACAAACCAGTCTAAGATCTACCTAAGTCACCTGAGCTGCAAGCCAGCTCAGGTATCTGGGGGAGCCACCTAAAATAGGTAGGGCAAGAATCTCGGGCACGTCGTAGCTATGCAGACGATGCACTAGCGCCTGTAGCGCCGTCAATCTTTCCCGATGGGTTTTTATGCTCAGCTGCCATTCTTGGGCATGCTCTACTGCCCCCTGCCATCGGTAGACAGAGTAGGCCGGCGTAATTGTGGCGCAGGCGGCCAATCTTTGCTCAACCAGCGCCGCTGCGATCGCCTTTGCGCTATTCTCTGACGGCGTCGTGACCCAAACCACAATTAGCCGATTGGCGCTCAAAGATTCTGTAGCTTGTGGTTCTGTAGCTTGTGGTTCTACAGCTTGCAGCTCGGCAGTTTCCAGTTCGGCAGCTTCTAGATCTACGGAGCGATCGCTAGCGTCATCTGTTGAATTGGTCATCGTCTGTCTTTAAATCAACCAAAGATAATTTCGAAGGCGCACGCCCGGCGCACGCCACCGCGCTGAGCTCGCAGCCTCGTCGGCTGCAAATAGTCTGATTGGAGCGTTAGGGTCAAAGGCTGCTGAGGCTAAGACCGCCGGAGCCGGCTGTCCTTCTCGTCCGAGCCCCGTACAGGTCAGACTGGTTCAGGTCCGCCTCTAGCACCTCGTCTAGCTCATCCTCAGCGTCATCCTCATCAAGTATTGCGTAGCTCAGGTTGATTTCACTGAGATCGACACCCCGCAAATCGACGCGATCGATATGGGCCCCACGTAAATTGACGTCGGTGAGGAACGCGCCAGCCAAGCAGGCTCCCCCTAAGCGAGAGCAGGATAGATTGGCCCAGTTTAAGTTGGCCTGCCTGAGGTCGGCACTGCGCAGATTGCTGCCCAAAAGATTCGCGCCACAGAGGTTCACCCGCGGCAGCAGCGCCCCGCGCAGATTGGCGTGGCTCAAGTTCGCGCCGCTGAGCTTGGCGCTCAAACCGTTAGATTTCACCATAAAAGCGCCGCTGAGGTTGGCTTTCGTTAGGTCGGCGTTTTCAAAGCAGCCATCGCTCAGCTTGGCGTACCGCAGATCGGCCCAGTTGAGAAAGGCCTCAGACAGGTTGACGCGCGTCAAAAAAGCGCGAGACAGCCGCGCTCCAGTCAGGTTGGCCCCTGCGAAGTCAACGCCGATTAGAGTTACCCCAGTTAGGTCAGCGCCCTCTAAATCGACGCCTGAAAAGTTTCGTCGTCCTGCCTCGTACGCGCTGAGAAGAAATGCAACATCCATTACTGATACCTCTTAATTGACCCCTAACGCTCATACCTCCCCATACTTGACGTTAAAAGGATTACCGGGCAATTAGCGCTGTCCGTAATTTAGGTTGGTTGATATGTACGAAACAACATGTGTCGACACAGTTAGTAACCTAAGCGAGAGTGATAGCATCAAGACATGCGTTGAATCATTCACAATATGGCACGACGACTTGCGTTCCTCGCGCTCTGGCTGGGGCTAATGGGCTATGCGTTTTTCCTAGCGCCTCCCGACCAGCCCGACACCCTATCGCTCATTCAAAATCTATCTCTCGGAAACTGGAGCGACATCAATCCGATAATCGTCGCTTTGTTCAATCTGATGGGCATATGGCCGCTTTTATACGGCAGCTTGATTCTGTTAGACGGGCGATCGCAGTCGTTTCCGGCCTGGCCGTTTGCCGTACTTGCGTTTGGCGTGGGCGCATTTGCGCTGCTGCCTTACCTGGCGCTGCGACAGCCCAGCAGCAACTTTTCAGGAGAGCAAGACTGGCTGCTGAAGCTGCTCGACTCCCGCTGGCTGGGGGTTCTTGCTGCGGTTGGCATTGTGGCGCTGCTGAGCTACGGCGCGAGCGGTGGTGACTGGGGCAGCAGCTGGAGCGATTTTGCGCGGCAGTGGCAGACCAGCCGCTTTATCCACGTCATGAGCCTCGACTTTTGTCTACTGTGTCTGCTGGTCCCGGCGCTGCTCGGAGATGACATGGCCCGCCGCGGGGCAAGCGCCTGGTCCTGGCTCGCAGCTATTGTACCCATGCTGGGTCTGGCGCTCTACGTCTGTCTTAGGCCGCCGCTCAGCCCGTCAGGTGCGCTAGAGACTGGCGATCGCGCCGTGGCCTCCCGCTAGCCCTGCTCAGAACCGGCCCAGCCCCAGCCCAAACCCAAGCTCAAACCACTGTCCCAGCGCTGCTATGATGTTCTCCTGTATAGCGCTAGCTGCCGCGCAGCGGGGGAATAAGACCGTGGCTCAGAAGATTTACGAAGGCAAAGCAAAGATTCTCTACACCACCGATGACCCCGACGTCCTCCTAACCCACTTTAAGGACGACGCCACCGCCTTCAACGCCCAGAAGCGCGGCACAATCCAGGGCAAGGGCGAGATGAATTGCGCCATTTCTACCCGCCTGTTTCAGCTGCTGCAGGCCCAAGACATCCCCACCCATTGGATAGACTCCCCCTCTCCCCAAACGATGCGGGTGCGCAACGTGACGATTATTCCTCTAGAGGTGGTGGTACGCAACCTGGCGGCGGGCAGCTTAGTGCGGGAGACGGGCCTGCCGGTCGGACAGCCCCTTTCACCGCCGCTGGTTGAGTTCTACTATAAAAATGACGACCTCGGCGACCCCCTGCTGACCCGCGATCGCATTGCCGCTTTAGCGCTAGCGTCGCCTGAGCAGGTCGACCAGCTGATCGCGCTGGCCCGTCAGATCAACGACATCCTAAGCGCCTTCTTTGAGCGCTGCAACATCGTTTTAGTTGACTTCAAGCTTGAATTCGGTCTCGATAAAAGCGGCCGGCTGCTGCTGGCGGATGAGATCAGCCCAGACACCTGCAGGCTTTGGGATCAAAGCGTTGATAACCCCGAACAGCGTGTCATGGACAAAGACCGCTTCCGCCACGACCTGGGTCGGGTGGAAGCGGCCTACGAAGCCGTGATGCAGCGGGTATTGGCTCAGCCGATGCCCGGAGTGGGCTAGGCGCTAGCCACCGACGCCTTTAGCGCTGTGATCACCACGTCGTGAATCGCGCCGTTGCTCACCACCACGCCCTGGTTGTCCACGAGCTTCGAGCCCTTTGTGAAGTCGAGCGGGCTGCCGTACATATCGGTGACCCGGCCCCCAGCCTCTTCCACCACAATCACTCCAGCGGCGTGATCCCAGATCTTCTCGCGGTAGTCTGGAGATTTAGGAGAGGGCAATCGCAGATAGAGGGCGGCTCGGCCTGCCGCTACCGCACCGTACTTTGCCTGGCTGTCCATCTTAAGCGGCGGGGTCGTAAACCCAGCGGCGCTAGCCACCGCCTGCTGACGGCCCTGATCCCCATGGGACGACTCAACGCTCTCGACAAACCGCAGGTTGGCGGTGTCGTCGCCGACGACCCGGATAGGCCGCTCCTCACCGCCGCTGATGGGTCGCATGGTCGCGCCCTCACCGCGAACCGCAACGAACAGCAGTCCTTCTTCGTCAGCATCGTCAAACTTGAGAGCTGGGCAGGCCAGTACGCCAACTTTAATTTCCCCTTGCTCTAGCAGGGCGATCGCCACCGCATATTGGTCATTGCGTAAAAATCCCTTGGTGCCGTCAATGGGGTCCAAAGTCCAGAAGCGCTCGGCGGCCTGGCCGTTGCCCCGGTCAATCCAGTCCATTACGGCCCCCGGCGTGGCTTCTGGCTCGATGCCCTGGACAAACTTGGTGACCTGCTCCAGCTGAGTCTTCATCTCCAGCGATCGCAGCTGGCCGGCGTCTTCCTCGCCCACAATTGAGTCGTGGGGAAAGGCCACATCAAGGGCGTGACACACCAAAGCCTGAGCGCCGTAGTCCGCGATGGTGACTGGGCTTTTGTCCTTCTTCTCGATTGCCTCCGGAGAGATCTGGCCTCGCACCTGCTGGCAGAGCTTTGCTGCAGCGATCGCGGCTTCGATAGCGACTTCCTTCTCGCGCTGATATGCCATAAAAATTCCTGTAGTTAAATTTACTTCAGTCGTCATAAGTAGAAGGCCATAAATAAACGACGCCACTTGGAAATTTGCCCCCGCCAAGGAGCAGAACCCCAACATTGCTTACTTGTGGCTAGCCACTTATTGTCTCTACAGCATAAGGCGTCACTTTTAAAAACGCCCCATCTGAGGTGAGCTCTGAGGTGAGCTAACAATAAGGATGATACTCACTGAAGGCCGTGGGTGCTGGCGATATGCGGGCAGCTTTACGGCCCCTTTATGCCACCCCTATAACCGCTCAATCTGGGTTCATCCACTGGCGCGTACCAAAGGTGGTGCAGGCGATCGCCGCTGCTTGGGCCGCCTGCTGCAGCGCGGCCGTAACTGAGGCGGGAGCACCGTCCTGATCGGGGCTCAGAGCATGGCAGAAAACGCCGTGGAAGATATCGCCCGCCCCCAAAGTGTCAACGGCCTGGACTACAGGGACGGCGATTTCTTGGCAGCGATCGCCGTGACAATAGACGATGGGGTCGCTGCCCCGGGTGATGGCGACGTGAGGCACGCCCAGACGCTGTAGATAGCCTACGGTGTCCCGGAACGTCGCGCAGCCTGGGGGAGAAAACTGGGCCGAGCAAACGGCGTAATCGGCGTGGCGCAGCACCTGATCGAAGTTGAGCTTCCAGCTGCCGCCGTCCACCACCACCGGAATGCCTTGCTGGGCGGCCCGCTGGGCAACGGCCGCCCCCAAAGCCATCTGGTGCCCGTCGATGAGCACCACGCTGCTGCGGTGAACCGCCGCTGCAATGTCCTCAAAGATCCCCCCTGCCGCCTGATGACGGCGGGCGTTGAGCGAGACTACGGCGCGATCGCCTGTAGCCTGGGTCACCAAGATCGAGGAGACGGGCGGCGGTTCAAGATGGGACGGCGCTAAGTCGATTAGGGTGACGCCGTGGGCCTCTAAGTCTGCGGCAATGTGCTGGCTCAAGGGGTGGCGACCCAGCACGCTCAAGAGGGTGGCGCTTTGGCTAAAATGACGATACGCAATGGCGGCGTTAGCGGCCGGACCGCCAGCGACGGCCAAATAGTCTGAGGCAACTAGCTTCTCATTGGGGGACGGCAGCCGCTCGACGCTATAGATCAAGTCGAGGGTGAGCAGCCCTACAAATAGCCCCTGGCGCGATGGTTGACCCACGGTTACGGTGATGAAAGACGGTTACGGTAGTGAAAGATTAATTAGCGCAGCGATGTCACAGCCCAGTGTACCGTCTCAAGATATTTCGACTCAGGGTAGCTTGCCTAGGGACGGCTCGCCTAGGGACGGCTTGTCTGGGGAAAGTCTACCGGGGAAAAGCTCGCCTGAGGTAAACCCACCTGAGTATAGCCATCGCCCTGCCGCCTTAAAAGACACCCGCGTGGTTCCCGGGACGCTATACGTCGTCGGCACCCCCCTCGGCAACCTAGAAGACATGACCTTTCGGGCCGTCCGGGTGCTGCGTCAGGTAGACCTGATCGCCGCCGAGGATACCCGGCACACCGGCAAGCTGCTGCACCACTTTCAAATTGACACTCCGCAGACGAGCTACCACGCCCACAACAGCCGCCAGCGGGCTCCCGAGCTGGTGCAGCGACTCCAGGCCGGTAAGGCGATCGCCCTGGTGAGCGACGCGGGCATGCCGGGGATCTCTGACCCTGGCTACGAGCTAGTGCAGGCCTGTCGGGAGGCGGGCTTGACCGTTAGCCCTGTTCCTGGGCCCACCGCCAGCATCACGGCGATCAGCGCCTCCGGCCTGCCCACAGACCGATTTGTGTTCGAGGGGTTTCTGCCGGCTAAGGGCATCGCCCGCCGCGATCGCCTCGAAGCCCTTACGTCAGAGGCGCGCACCCTAATTCTCTACGAAGCGCCCCATCGGCTGCGGCAAACTTTAGAAGATCTTAGGACCGCCCTGGGCGATGAGCGTCCCCTAGTGCTAGGTCGAGAGCTGACGAAGCGGTACGAAGAGTTATGGCAGGGCAGCATCGCCGCCGCTATCGAGCGCTACACTGAACAGACGCCTCAGGGAGAGTTCACCCTGGTTATTGCCGGCAAGGCAGCTGCAGCGACCCTCAGCGACGCCGACATCAGATCTGAGCTACACCGACTCCTGGCCCAAGGTCTTTCCCATTCGGATGCCAGCCGCCAGCTCGCTAGGCAGGCCGACCTGCCCCGCCTGCGCGTCTACCAACTCGCCCTCAGCCTCAAGAACTAAAGCACCATGACCCGACAAGCAATGCCGCAACAGTACAAACTCCTCCTAGGGCTACTGCTCACGGCGACCCTAGCCAGCTGCGGTCGTTCAGCGGAGCTAGAGCCCCAGCCCGTATCCTCCGCGTCGGAGTCGACCGAGGTCGCCGACCCCCCAGCGCCACCCCCGGCTGAGCCCGACGATCAAGAGATTTCAGCCTACGGCATTGGCCCTGCTCAGCTGGGGCTTACCCTGGGGGAGCTCAAGCAGCTGCTTGGATCTGACGCATCGTTCGTGACCCAATCCCCCTTTCTGGCCGAATTCGACGCGATCGCCGTCCGCCAGGATGGGGAAATTTTGTTTCACATTCTTTACCTGGCTGGAGAGTCCCTCGGCGACGGGGACGTGATTCAGGGGGTGTTGACCACCAATTCAGCCTTTGAGACCGATGAAGGAATTGGCGTGGGAACGCCCATTGCGGATGCAGAAGCCACCTACGGCAGCGCCACCCTGTCGCACCACGAGGCCAACGCCTCTTTAGAATATGTCCGCTTTGACGCTCCGCCAGCGGACAATATCTCCTTCGGCACCTGGGCGAGGCAGCCCGGCGAGACTACGCCAGACTATGCCGGCGTCTATGCTCAAGATGGATCAGATTACCGAGAAACCACCGAGTATGACCCTGATGCGACCATCAAATCGGTGCTGGTGGTCTGTCTGACGGAAACCTGCGCAAGCTAGCCATGCGAACCCTCGTTACGCTATTGATATCAGCCATTCTGGCGTTTTGGATGCTAGCGATCGCCATCCTGTCGGTGCAAAATGCATTCATAGTTACCCCCGAGGGGTCGACCCTGGCGTCGCTGCAGTTTTTGGGGCAGCAGTCGCCTCAGCTGCCGTTTGGCGTCATTCTCGCCGCCGCCGCTGCCGCTGGGGCGCTAGCCATGGGGGGAGCGATCGCGCTTCAGCGGCTGCGGTGAGAACTGCTGCCTTCGCGGCAAATTTGAGCCCGACCCGCTCCGGTGCGTAATCCAGTCGGGTAATCCAGTTGCTTGAGTTACGTCCCCTTACTTCCTAAAATGAGGCAATAGTCATTTCCCGTGGTGTAGCCTTTTTCAAAGGTACCCTGCCTTGCGGGTAAGCATTTAACCTCAGGAGGGACCATGTCAAGCCGCCCAATTATTCTCGGTATTGTTGGCGACAGCGCGGCTGGAAAGACGACGCTGACGCGCGGTATTGCCCAGATTCTCGGGGAAGAGAACGTCACCGTCATCTGCACCGACGACTACCACCGCTACGACCGGCAGCAGCGGGCTGAGATGGGCATTTCGGCGCTGCATCCAGACTGCAACTATCTCGATATCATCCAGCAGCACCTGGCGCTGCTGCGCACGGGACAGCCTGTGCTAAAGCCGATTTACAACCACACGACCGGCGCTTTCGATCCGCCTGAGTATATTGAGCCCCAGCGCTACGTCATCGTGGAAGGCCTGCTGGGCTACTCCACCCGCGGCATGCGCGACGCCTACGATGTCAAGGTCTATCTCGCCCCCCCGGAAGAAGTTCGATTTGACTGGAAGGAGAAGCGCGACACTCGCAAGCGGGGCTATACCGAAGCGCAGGTGCGGGATCAAATGCAAAAGCGAGAGCCCGATTCAGATGCCTTCATTCGGCCCCAGCGACAGTGGGCAGACGTGGTCGTCACCTTCTACCCGCCAAAAGATGAGCCCGTCGCAGAAACCCTACTCAACGCCCGCCTCGTCCTGCGGCCCACTATTCCTCACCCCGACTTCACGCACATCCTCAACCCCAACGGCAGCCACTTGGGAGAGGCCATTCGCCTGGGCCTCGATCGCGACATGGGTAAGCCCGTAGACGTCCTCGAAGTCGATGGCCACGCCACCGATGAGCAGGTTAAATCCCTAGAGCGGGTGCTGTGCAGCGAAATTCCCTACCTGGGCAAGTTTTGCAGCCTAGAGGGGAATCAAAACCTGGGCAAGGTCATCGGCACCACGGGGGAAACGCTGCAGAGCTATCCGCTAGCGCTGACGCAGCTGATTATTACCTATCACATGCTCAAGGCGGCAAACGTAGCGGTCGTCATGGCCTAGAATTTTGCCTAGAAATTCTGCCTAGCGATCTCTGAGCTGATGGTTCTTGCGCTAGTGCTCCTTGTGCTGAACCGCGGGCGCTGGGGCGATCGCTGGGGCGTCAGCGCGGCGATGCTGCCAGGCGCTTGAGCTGCGGATGGCAAGCCACAGCAGAAATAGCGCGATTAGACCGCCCTGACGGGGGGCGTCGAGCGCCAGAAAAACCAGCGCAATGCACAGGACATCCTGGACGAGGATGAACCAGAGCGGCAGCCCCCGCAGGCGGTAGAACCAGCCCATCTGGACCAGCCGCAGGACGACGGCTAGCAGGGCGCAGACGGTGCCAATAATAACAAACATCAGGGCCGAGTCACTTACGGCGGCGATCACAGCAATTCCGGCGATCGCCCCCACGAGTGGACTCAAGACCAGCTCCACCATCTGCAGCACTCGATGGCCAGTCCGATCTTTAGAGACGACCAGCTCTACAACAGACCAGCTCACTAGGATACCCAGTACGGCAGCAGGGCGGAGCATAGAGAGTAAGGGAACCTGGCTCCACAGATCATCGCCGCTCAATATGCCAAGGACTAAGAGCGGCAGCGCCAACCTCAGACCCGCCGCCGCCGCGATGGAGAGTGCCGCTAAAAGTTCAAACATAATTTCGGGGCGTTACGTCAATGAATGTGGGCTATCTTGAGCCGCATCAGGTCCACAAAATTCAGCTAACCCTGGCACAATAGTGAACATCAGGCGCTGCTATCCCCTCAACAACCGCCAACTCTGCGGAGGCAATCCACTTGAAGCTTGATTCTCAACAGCAGGTCTCTATCTCGCTGTCAACGCTGCTTACCGCTGCCTCGTTCGTACTGGCCGTCGTGCTGCTGTGGCAGTTGCGAAGCCTGCTGCTGCTGCTGCTGATTGCCACCGTACTCGCTTCGGCAATCTCGCCCATCGTCAACTGGGCGGAGCAGTGGCGCATTCCGCGCTGGGTGACCGTAATCTTGGTCTATTCAACGCTTATTGGTGGCCTGACCGGTTTCATTATTTTAATCGGTCCCTCTCTGTTTGATCAGATCCAGCGACTGATTCGCCAAGTTCCCCTGTCTATCAGCAATGCCTTAGTGACCATCGAAGGCTGGGCGGCCCGTCAGAATGACACTCGCCCCGATCTGGTGAGCGATGTCTTTAACCAGATTATTGACGTACAGGGGCTGACCACCTGGGCGATTCGCTCAACCCAGCAGCTCCTAAGGCGCTCGGTCAGCATTACCACAGGCCTGGTGGGCGGGGTATTCAGCGTCGTGCTGGCCATCTTTATCTCGGGCTACATGGTTTCCGACAGCCGCAAGCTCATCCGCGGGCTGGTGAGCCTGCTGCCCCAGCCCTGGGACGAGCGGCTGGCCGCCCAGATGACCCCCATCAGCAATCGCATTGGCAGCTACGTGCGGGGGCGCATTTTGGTCTCTGCGGTCTTGGGGGTGATTATCACGACAACCCTGCGGTTTTTAGGGCTATCGGATTTTGCTTTGGGCCTAGGGGCCATAGCCGGCATCACCAACCTGATTCCATTCATTGGCCCCTTTTTGGGGGCAATTCCGGCGCTAACGATCGCCATCTCCCAGGGCTGGTGGACGCTCCTGTGGGTGGCGGTGCTGTTTGCGGTGGTGCAAAACCTCGAAACCTATGTGCTTGATCCCCTGCTGGTGGGGTCTTCGGTTGGGGTACATCCGCTGTATCAGCTCTTGGCGGTGCTGGGGGGGACGCAGGTGCTGGGTATTATTGGCGCGATCATTGTTCCGCCCTGGATTGCGGGGGCTGCGGTGCTGGTCGAGAATCTCTATCTGCAGCCCAAGCTGCTGATGGAGAAGCGGACGGCGCGCACGCGGCGCATACAGGCCAAAGCCCCAGTGACCAGCGGGTAGACTTAGGTGCGCAATCTGACTGCATAACCTGGCCGCGTAAGCTGGCTGCGTCATCAAACCCAAGCAGGGTCAACGGTCGTTCTGACGGCGCGTCGTGGGTATTGCCCCAAACCGGCCGATGTGCGATGGTGAAGCCTGTGTTGATGTAGACAGCCTATGCGCATCAGGCGTTCCTTCTGGCTCTGGGTCGGCCTTGTTTTGTGCCTCACCCTCTCCTGCGGCCCGCTCAGACAAAATTTCCCCACGGCGGGCGGTCCCACCGAGCCGGCTCCCGCAGCAGTCAGTTCCACAGAAACCAGCCCTGCAGAGGCCAGCCGTGCAGAGGCCAACCGTGCAGAGGCCAACCGTGCAGCAGCCCCGGACGCCAGCGCCCCGCTGCCGCCGGAAACCGAGGCGATCGCGGCCAGCGTCGAAGGTGGCCTATACAACCCGCCCCAAGGTGATGTCCGCCTTGCTGTAATCAGCGATCTCAACGGGGTGTACGGCGCGACGGACTACGATCCTGAAATCGACAAAGCGATTGCCCTGCTGCCGTTTTGGTCGCCGGATATGGTGGTGTGCAGCGGTGATATGGTAGCCGGGCAAAGCCCCGTACTTACGGCGGAAGAGATTCGCGCCATGTGGGCCGCCTTTGACAACCACGTGGCCGCCCCGCTGAGGCAGGCCGGGCTGCCCTACGGATTTACCATCGGCAACCACGATGCCTCTAGCGCCCGAGGCCTGGAGGACGCCTTCCTATTTGAGCAGGAGCGGGCGCTGGCGGCGGAGTATTGGAACGACCCCGCCCACGATCCAGGAGTTCAGTTTAGCGATCGCCACAAATTTCCTTTTTACTACAGCTTTACCTTTGAGGACATCTTTTTCCTGGCTTGGGACGGCTCTTCCAGCAATATCCCAGACGAGGACCTGGCCTGGGTCGAGCAGACCCTCGCCAGCCCTGAAGCCCAAAACGCCAGGCTGCGCATCCTGCTGGGGCACCTGCCCCTATATGCAGTGGCCATCGGTCGCGATAGCCCCGGTGAAGTGATGGAAGACGCCGATGCGCTGCGGGCCATGCTGGAGCGGTACGACGTGCACACCTACATCAGCGGCCATCATCACGCCTATTACCCCGCCCATCGGGGCGAGCTGCAGCTGCTGCACATGGGCATCTTGGGCTCCGGTCCGCGGCCGCTGATTACGGGAAATCTCCCCCCGTGGAAAGCGCTGACGATTGTCGATGTCAATCTAGACGCACCGAAAAAAACGACTTACACCACGTACGACATGCAGACGCTAGCCCTGATCGACCCAGAGCAGCTGCCCCGACTTTTAGTGGGCCACAACGGTATGGTGCTGCGGCGGGACGTGGCGTGGGAAGATTTAGACGCGTCAGAGCAGGCGATGTGCCTGCAGCAGCACGGCGAGTCCTGTGGTCCCTGATCTCTGAGTATCTAGAGTTTTAACCGCTATGCAGCACAACTCTCGACTGAAATCCCTAGGCTTGATGCTGGCGATGCTGATGGGGGCCGTCGCCTGCCAGCCTCAAGCCGCTCCTGACGCCGATTCCAGTACCGCCGATTCGGCTGCGCCGGGCGAAGCCGTGCTGCTCAACGGGACCGGGGCCACATTTCCCGTATTTCTCTATCAGAAATGGTTCAGCGAATATAACCAGCAGCACCCCAACGTGCGGATCAACTACCAGCCCATTGGCAGCGCGGCAGGCATTCAGCAAATGCTCTCGCAAACGGTAGATTTTGGGGCCAGCGATGTGGCCATGGACAACGAGAACGTGGCCCAGGTCGAGCGCGGCGTGGTCATGATTCCCATGACGGCGGGCAGCGTGGCGATCGCCTACAATCTCCCAGGTGTGGCAGATCTGCGGCTCTCCCGCGAGGCGCTGACGCAGATTTTCTTAGGTGAGCTGACGCAGTGGAGCGACCCGCGTCTAGCCGCGATCAACCCCGATTTAGACCTGCCCGAGCTGCCCATCTCTTTGGTGCACCGCTCGGACGGCAGCGGCACTACGGCGGTGCTCACCGCCCACCTAAGCGCCATTAGCCCTCAGTGGGCCGAGCAGGTGGGCAGCGGTCTCAGCGTGGCCTGGCCCGCGGGTGTGGGCATCAAATCGAATGCCGGGGTGAGCGCCCAGATCCAGCAGGCGGAGGGCGCTCTGGGCTACGTGGAGTACAGCTATGCCCAGCAGCTCGGCCTAGCGACCGCAGCCCTAGAAAATCAGGCCGGCGAGTTTGTCCAGCCGACCCTTACCGCCACCCGGGCAGCGCTAGACGCGGTGACCCTGCCGGAAAACCTGCGGGGATTTGTCGCCGACCCCGACGCCCCAGGAGCCTACCCCATCGTGACCTACAGCTGGCTGCTGGCCTACGAAGACTATCCAGAGACGGCGACGGCGATCGCCCTTAGGGATGTGGTGCAGTGGAGCCTGACGGAGGGACAGGCGTTTAGCGAGGCGCTGGGCTACGTGCCGCTGCCGGAAGATGTTGCAGAGCGGGCGATCGCGGCCTCAGAGCGCATTGGCGGTAAGTAAGCGCAAATAAGGCCAGCGCGATAATACATTGCATAAGGCCAAAAGCGTCAGGCCAAAAGCATAAGGCCAGAAGCGTCAGGCCAGAAGCGTCAAAAGTCGGCGGCGCAGCTTCTTTCGCTTCTTGCAGTGATACATGGCCTGATCGGCCTGCGCCCAAGTTTGCAGCAGCCCCTGAGCGCTAGTCCGGCAGGCGATCCCCAAGGACGCGTCGATTTGACTCGCTATAAGACTCTGGCGAATTCGGGCAAGCAGCGCTCGCCCGGCGTCAATTGGGCACTCTGCACAGAGCACGACAAACTCATCGCCTCCGACACGGGCCACCACATCGTGCTGCCGCACAACCGCTTGCATCGCCTGCCCAGCCCTGTAAATCACCCGGTCGCCTTCCCCATGCCCCCTATGGTCGTTGATTTGCTTGAGCCCGTCGAGATCAATTGCAATGATGCAGGCTTCGTAACCGCAGCGCCAGCAGCGCGCCTCTTCTTGAGCAAGGCGTTGATCCCAGCCCCGGCGATTGCACAGCCCGGTGAGGGCATCTCTAACCGCCTCTGCTTCCGCTTGCCGAGTGCATTGAGTCTGATTCGCGATTTCGAGATCCGCATCGAGCAGGTTGCCGAGCAGCTTAGCCATCACTTCAACCATGGCAAGATCTGCGGCGATCGCATCGGGCTGCGGGTCAGGGTGAATCGCGCAGAGCGTCCCAAACAAAGACCCATCGCGATAGACCAGCGGTACGCCCATGTAGGCTGAGATCTCAACCTGCTGGGCAATGGGGGCCGCCCTATAAATAGGGATATTTTTAGCGCGAGGCGCGACCCGAGGCCCCCGGCCCGCGACCATGCGGGAGCAAAAGGAGTCAGACCACCGGAAGACAGTGCCCTTTTCGACGCCGTAGCTGCGATCGCAAGCCTGTAGAACAACCCAGTCGTTTCCCTGAGTTCGCGTGACCATCCAGAGGTCAAAACCGGTATGCCGATGTAGAAACCTCAGGACTTCTAAGCTGGCTGAGTGAAAATCTGTGGAAACTGGAACGTTAACCATAGCTTGACTCCCCGACCAAGAATAACTCTGGAGCCAGATCAGAGATTTGAATTAACTTTTGGTCGTAGATTGGCATCATAACCCTAGTCAGGCCACTCTCTGGTGACCTTTGTGACTTGAACTGTAGACCGGTCAAAATATCCTTAGTATCGATTTATATGTGGTTGCGCACATTGAATACTTAATTTATACGCAAAGTATATTTGAAATTGTTTATGACTTGAGTAACCTCCATCAAGATTTTCAAAGAAAATAAGTATTGCGGCGCTTGTATAAAATTTGATCCCAACTTCATCCGTGCTTACACATAGGAAGCTCCCCTTATAATACCCTTTGCTTTTACAGAGCCTGCCTATAGGAGCCAGGGGACGGCGACGCCGGAGGTCTACCTCAAAATGTGCATTTCGCACTTCATTCGGTACGAGTCGCGTGAGTCGGCTTTAGCGGGCTACCCCGCACCGCTATACTAGACACTCCAGTATTTCTCAACGGGTGTCTACCGCCGCCGCCATGCCGTCTGATTAGCTAGAGCGCATTCTCAACGCCCGCGTGTACGATGTTGCCCAAGAAACGCCCCTAGAGTTCGCCCCCAATCTCTCATCCCGCCTCAACAATCGACTGCTGCTGAAGCGGGAAGATATGCAGGCTGTCTTTTCATTCAAGCTGCGGGGAGCCTACAACAAAATGTCCCGGCTTACCGCCGAGCAGCTCTCCCTGGGCGTGATCGCGTCCTCCGCCGGTAACCATGCCCAGGGAGTAGCCTTAGGGGCTCAATATCTAGGGGTTAGGGCGCTCATCGTCATGCCCATGACGACTCCCCTAGTCAAGGTCGATGCAGTGAAAGCGCGGGGCGCAGAAGTGGTGCTCCATGGCGAGACCTACGACGACGCCTACGCCTATGCGCGCCGGCTCGAAGCCGACAAGGGCCTAATTTTTGTCCATCCCTTCAACGACCCCGACGTGATTGCTGGACAGGGCACCATCGGTATGGAAATTCTCCGCCAGCACCAGCAGTCTATCCACGCGATCTTTGTCGCCGTGGGGGGCGGGGGCTTGATTTCTGGGATTGCGGCCTACGTGAAGCGGCTGCGCCCAGAAATCAAGCTGATTGGCGTGGAGCCGGTAGACGCTGACGCGATGGCGCGATCGCTAGAGGCGGGGCACCGAGTGCGGCTAGACCAGCTGGGGCTCTTTGCCGACGGGGTAGCGGTACGGGAGGTGGGGGCGGAGACCTTTCGGCTCTGCCAGCAGTATGTGGACGAAATTATCCGGGTGGAGACCGACGATATCTGCGCCGCCATCAAAGACGTGTTTGAGGATACCCGCTCAATTCTGGAGCCCGCTGGGGCGCTCGCGATCGCTGGAGCCAAGGCCTACGTGGAGCGAGAGCAGCTTCAGGGAGAGACCCTGGTGGCCGTCGCCTGCGGGGCCAATATGAACTTTGACCGGCTGCGGTTTGTGGCCGAGCGGGCCGAGCTCGGCGAGCGGCGCGAGGCCATCTTTGCCGTCACCATCCCTGAACGGCCAGGCAGCCTACGGACCTTCTGCCAGTGCCTGGGCACCCGCAACGTTACCGAGTTTAACTACCGCATTGCTGACCGTCAGGTGGCCCACATTTTCGTAGGGCTGCAGATCGCCAACCGCGCCGACGCTGCCCAGATAGCCGCCACCTTTGAGGCTAACGGCTTTGAAACCTACGACCTCACCGACGACGAGCTGGCCAAAATGCATCTGCGTCACATGGTGGGGGGGCGATCGCCGCTGGCCCAACACGAGCTGCTCTATCGATTTGAGTTTCCCGAGCGTCCCGGTGCCCTAACCCGATTTGTCGCCGCCATGGGCCCTGACTGGAATATTAGCCTGTTTCACTACCGCAACAACGGCTCTGACTACGCCCGCATTGCGGCAGGCATTCAGGTGCCCCCCGACGATATGGCGGAGTGGCGGGCCTTCCTCGACGCCTTAGGCTACCGCTACTGGGACGAGAATCAAAATCCGGCCTATCGTCTTTTTCTCGGCTGATCACAATGATTCAGTATCGCTACACATCGCTATATTTTCTTAATATTTTGACGCTAAAAATCGTCTACTCGAAGCGTCAATCGCGCTTCTGGTAACGGCCTGTAACGCTCGAGGTAAACTTTGTTTGCCCAATCTTCCCAGCTCAATTACAGGTTGATACAGTCAAAAAAGGTTTAGGTCTTGTGAAGACAACTTTGGCGAAACTAGTATTCAGCTTGATATGAGACATTATTGCGACGATTGGATTCATGAATGGTGCCAGGACAATGGCTGGACCGAGCCGGTGATGAATCCCGTCAACACCTACTGGGCATTTCCGCCTAATGCAGTGATGCCAGAGCCCATCCCTTTTACAACCCTAAGAACCATCAAGGCTCAAAAAGGACTCACCCCCCAAGAAACCCGCTGGGTGAGCGCGGCGATCGCCCTCAGCGCGCTGGCGATGGGGATGAGCTATTGGCTAAACTGCCCGCTGCCGCTGCTGGCTGGGTTTGCTTTTGCGGCCTTTGTGGTCGCTAGTCTTGAAGTGGAAGAATAGGGCGTAGAGGTACAGCGTTCCCTACGCCCTACCGCACTGAAGCATGCTCAGTCAGCTTGCGGTAGGCCTCCGTGATCACCTTCATGCGGCGCTCTGCGAGCTGCTGAAACTCGGGAGCTAGGCCAATGACCTTATCGGGGTGGTTGAGGCGAGCAATGTGGTGATAGGCCGCCCTCACCTCCGACAGAGACGCCCCCGGCTTAATGCCCAAGATTTCATAGGGCGATTGCCGATCGTCTAGGCTGTACTCGTCCTTAGGCGGCGGCGGGGCGGCGTCCCATTCCAGAGGCCGGCGGGGCGAGAGCCACTGCTGCATACTGGCAAAAGACTTGAGGAACTGCTCGGCTACCACGATGTTGGAGACGTGGAGACGGATATTGAAGCCGACGCTCGCCATCAGTCTCAGCAGGCCATACTGCACCTGAAAAATCTTTTGGTTGCTCCTGGCTTCGGGATCGGGTCTACCGTCTGGCGTCACGTATTGCCAAGTCTCCCCTAGCAGCTGCGCGTCCTTGGGTACGTCCGCTGTGAGGTTAATCTGCTGGCGATCGCAGTCTAGACTCAGGGCGCTGTAGGACACCGCGCTATAGATCTGCTGCCGCCACACCAAAATGTAGTCTGGCAGGAAAAACAGCGCCAAATACCCTACATCTATACTCCACACTGGCAGATTGGTGCGGATGAAGGGCGGCTGTATGCAGCATACCTTGACCGGCGTATTGCTGAGCTGAATCACCTGACTCGCTCCGGCATAGGTTTGGCTACGCTGGAGCGACTTTCGCTTGGCCTCAAGCCAGATCTTCTCCGTACGAGCCAGGACTTCGCAAGCCTGCTGAATGGCCGCAAACCGAAGCTGAAACTCGTGATCGCAGTGGTAGTGCAGCGTAGTAAGGCGTCGCTTTCGCTGCTGATACTCTAGCCAGCTGCCCAGAGAAATGCCCGATAAAACGACCAGCAGCGCGATCCACCAGGACGACATCCACAGCAGCAGCGCAGAGACGCCGACGGCGAGGCCAATGGCCTGTTTTCCATAGCTCGATTGATGCACGCGGTAGTTGATGTCCGCCAAAATCTCCCCGACAGCGGGGCGTTTGGCGTTGGTATATGCTTTGCCAAGCTTAATGTCAAAATGCATGGGCTACTGTCACCTTATGGGAGCAGGATAGAGCTTTATTAATTACGCCCTTTAGGGGCTAAATGGGGGCACGCCCTGGTGGGCTAAGTGGGAGCACCGGAATCGCGAGGGCAGACCTGGACAGGGGGGGCTAGTTTTTTCTGAATACAGGCGATTCTAGCCTCGACCTGGATAAAATCTGAGGAGTTGCGTTCAATCTAGTCCGATTTTAGTAGTGGTGCACCCTTAGGGCTTTGGCAAGCGGTTTTGAAGGGAGACGCCGCGGTCGAGACCCCAGCGCGGCGATCGCAACCGCAATAGCCTTGAGCCAGAGGCTAAGCCCTTTACTGAAGCGCCGCTGTAGAGATGCTGCCAAGAGCCACACCGCCGCTCACAAGACAGTCCATACGTCTCCTTTGAGCTGAGGGCTGTGCCGGTAAATGCATGGCTTCTACTTCAATTTAAGCGGATAGATCATAAATTGTCACAGATCCAAGAGGATAGGGGACTTGCATTCCCCATACTCAAAGGCATCATGACCGCAGGTGGGCTATGGCATCCGATCAATTTCGACGACAGCTTAAGCGAGAGACCGCTCGCTGGCAGCAAGACGGGTGGATTAGTCCTGATCAGCACGCTCGCTTGGCGGAACACTACCGTCTAGAGCAGGTCGAAGAAGCAGCCTATGGCCAGTTCATCACCCTGCTGATTAGCATCGGCTGCCTGCTGGTGGGCATCGGCTGTATTACCTTCGTGGCCGCCAATTGGCAGCTCATTCCCCGTCTCCCCAAAGTCCTGCTGCTGACGACCGTTTTTCTCGCGGTCAATGGGACTGGCTTCGTCCTTTGGCGACGGCCTCAGTCCCAGAGCCTCGGGGAGGGACTGCTGCTGCTAGGGGCGCTGATTTTTGGGGGCAACTTAGCGCTGATGGGGCAGATGTTTCACCAGAGTGGCTCGGGCTATGGTCTCTGCGCCGCTTGGAGCGTCGGGGCGATGGCGATGGCCTACGGCCTCAGGCTGAGGTCTCTGGGGGTGCTGGCCCAGCTATTGTTAGGAATTGCCTACGTGCTGTGGCTGAGGGATGTGCCGTGGCAGTGGACGGAGGCTCGCTCCATTTTAGATGCGCTGCTGCAGCAAGCGCCGCTGGTGACGGTGGCGCTTTTCCTGCCCCTGACCTACTATGCCCGCAGCCGCAGCCTTTTCGTTCTCACGGCTTTAGGCACGCTAGCCTCCCTAGTGGTGACCCTAGCGCAGCTTGTGAGACTTGCGGCTCCCGAGGGTGTCGCGATCGCCCTTGGCCTAACGCTCCCTGTCGGCCTACTCTGGAGCTACAACGATCGCTTCTGGCTACGCGGGGAAGCCGCCCTGACCCATAGCTTTCGGCCCGCGTCCCGAGCGATCGCCATCATCTACCTGAGTGCAGGGCTCTACCTGTTCTCCTTCCACAGCTTTTGGGCCAGCGTCAGCTCAGACGTCGCTGAGGCCCTACCCCTCACTGACGCCATTTTCCCCGGGCTCAGCGTCGCCCTGCTGCTGCTGGTCAGCGTTGCCGGCTGGATTCATCTGGGCTGGCCACGTCGCGATCGCCCCTGGCGGCTGAGCGCCACCGATGCGGTTGTGCTGGGGCTGCTGGGCATTGTAGCCGGCGTTTGCCTGGTGCATTGGCACGTTGAGCCCGCGGCAATTGTGGCAACCTTTCTGTTTAACGTCCTGCTGGCGGTGCTGGGCATTGGCATTATGCGCGAGGGCCTAGAGGAGAGCAATCGCGCCCAATTTTGGCTGGGTCTGGTGCTGCTGGTGCTGCAAATTCTCAGCCGCGTGCTGGAGTACAACACGGGCCTGCTGATCAAGTCCCTGACGTTCTTGGCCTGCGGCGTTGCCGTCATTACCCTAGGGCTATGGTTCGAGCGCTACGCTCGTCTGTCCCGTCGTTCTACCACAAATCACCCATGACTTTTAATCCTGCTGAGCGCCCTGCTCGTCCTGCTGCTAACCGCTCTAGCGATAATCCTGCTGAGCGCCCCCCCAGTCACAACGGGCGCAATAACGGGCGCAGCCGGGGGCGTAAACTCTGGCGCTTTTGGCTGCCCCTAGCGCTGCAGCTTGCCCTAATTTTTCTTGCTCCAGCCCGCGCTATCTATACCACCACTACTGGTCAGACGGTTTTGCTGGAGACCGTTCCGGTGGACCCCTACGACCTGCTGCGGGGATACTATGTGACGCTCCGCTATCAGATTTCTCAGGAAGAGACGTTAGACAATCTGCCGGGCTGGGAAAGTCTTTCAAAAGAGACCCGAAGTGCGCCGCTGCCGCTGTATATAGTAATGCAGGCTCCTGGAGACAGCCCTAGAGGAGGGGAAAACGCTCCCTGGAAACCGGTCCGCGTCAGCCGCGATCGCCCTAGCCTAGAGACCGATCAGGTCACCCTCAAAGGTGAATACCGCTGGGGACGCCTCACTTACGGTCTCGAGCGCTACTACATCCCAGAGGACCAGCGCGTGGAGATCAACGAGCGCATTGCGCAGCTTCAGCGCAGCGAGCCCGATCGCTACTTGGTGGAGGTAAAAGTGGATGCGCAGGGGCAATCTCTACCGGTGAGCCTTTGGGTTGGCGATGAGAACTATCGCTTCTAGCTCAGGGCCTTGAGTCCGGGGAACCTCAAAAAAATTCTAGAGGTCTTTATCCAAAAGAAGATTGACTTATATAGCCAGCGCTAATGACGTAGCGCGACTAAAATTGCCCCAATAATAGGAAATTGATCGCAAGACCAAGTAGAGACCCGCATTTTACCGTCCAGCGTTAGCACAACACGATTGACCTATGGCCAAGCTGCATAGACAACTCAGAAATAACCGCTTCTTTCGACTGACGTCTGGGAGCCTAAAGTTCTTCACGCTGTTCTTATTCGGAATCTGCTTCGTTAGCTTTGTCTCTGCGCTGACGCTGCTGCAGCTTCCCGGCATGAATCAGTACGTGGACAAGCTGATGTATTGGGGCGTGAGGTCTGTGCTGGGCCTGCTGGTGCTGCTGGCCGCTGTCGCCACGGCGATCGCCATGTATGAGTACAGTAAAGCAGCCCTCAAGCGCCGCAGGCAAAACAAAAGCAAAGCTCAGGTAGAAGCGCTGAAGACGGCCAGGGCCCAGAAGGAAGCCCACGGGGAGCTAGAAACCTACTATCCAGGCTACCTGGGCGCGCAAGACACCCTCGATGTGGGCGATATTCGAGGTCTGGGCTATGTCTATCAGCAGACGTTCATCGACACCTATGCGCGGGTGGCGGTGGTCAAAGTCTACGACTGCAAAACACCCCTCGTGGCGGCGGATCTGCTAAACGACGGGGCCGTGCCTCTGTTTGAGCAATATGGGCTCCGGCTCCAGCGGATATTGACCGACCGGGAGGCTCAGTACTGCGGCAATGCTGACCATCATCAGTATCAAAAGTACCTCGCGATCGTAGGCATTGGCCATGCGCAGACAAAGGTGAAGTCGCCTCAGGCAAATGGAATTTGCGAAGAATTTCATCAGACGATGCGCGAAGAGTTCTATCAGGTGATGCTCGACGGAAAAGTCTATCAAAGTATAGAAGAGCTGCAGGCCGATATTGATCAGTGGGTGAAGTACTATAACTGGGAGCGGCCGCATCCGGGGCGCTACTGCTACGGCAAGACGCCGATGCAAACACTGATAGATGGCGTGTCGCTGGTCGAAAAAGCGCAGGATGAGCGAGGTCAAGATGGCGAGCCGGCTGCCCCTGACAAACCCGTCAGCGTTGTTTGAAGCGGGTACGGACGGATACCCTTGAGGCAGTCAGATTAGGCATTATAGGAGATTGTGCCTTGGCGATCGCTAAGCGCTATGACTCTTATGAGGATCGAATCCAAATTATGGCCGGAAACACATCTATCCTATTGAAGAGAGCTGAAAGCGCCAGGCTGACCTTTTGATAGAGGTTACTTTAATCTGGAGCGCCGTAGCTTGAGACAGGACAATTTCAAAAGATTTGAACGCATATGTTTTTACAGTCATGGGCTACGAACAAACCCCTTAAGCGCGCCTTGCTGCTCGCCTCAGCGGGCCTTTTGCTGACGGTGACCAGCTGCCGAATCGAGCAGGAAGATGCCGGTGAACTCCCTGAAGTAGACGTCGAAACCGAGGCGGGTGAGCTGCCTGAGTATGACGTAGACACCCCCGAGGTAGACGTCTCTACAGAAGAGGAAACAATAACAACCCCTGAGCTCGAAGTAACCACGGAAGAAGAAACGATAGAAGTCCCCGACATCGACGTCTCCATTCCTGACGACGAGGCGGGCGAGTAGGCCTACCGAGGCGCTACAGCATATCTCTACCGAGGTAGGGCTGCAGCGCCTCCGGCACCGCAACGCTGCCGTCTGGCTGCTGGTAGTTCTCTAAAATCGCGGCCATCGTCCGACCGACGGCCAGCCCTGACCCATTGAGGGTATGCACAAGCTGAGTGCCCTTCTTCTTGGCCTGCTTGGACCGAATCTGCCCGCGCCGCGCCTGGAAGTCGCCGCAGTTGGAGCAGCTTGAGATCTCGCGGTAGCGGCCTGAAGACGGCAGCCACACCTCTAAGTCGTAGGTTTTCATGGCGGAGAAGCCAAGGTCTCCCGTACAAAGCTCTAGCACCCGGTAGGGCAGCTTCAGCTTTTGAAGAATGCTCTCGGCCTGCTGAGTGAGCGTTTCTAGCTCATCTACCGAAGTCTCCGGGACGACAAACTTGAATAGCTCTACCTTATTGAACTGATGCAGGCGAATCAGGCCCCGGGTGTCCCGTCCGTAGCTGCCCGCCTCCCTGCGAAAGCAGGGGGTATAGGCGCAGTGATAGATGGGTAGCGCCTCTGCGGCTAGGATCTCGTCCCGGTAGAGGCTAGTGACAGGCACCTCAGCGGTGGGGGTCAGCCAGAGGTCGTCGCGATCGCAGCGAAAGCTCTCGTCGGCGAACTTAGGCAGCTGCCCGGAGGTGGTGAGGGACTGCGTGTTGATTAAAAACGGCGGCATCACCTCTACAAAGCCCGCCTGGATATGCTCACCCAGCATGAACTGAATTAGGGCCCGCTCCAGCGCCGCCCCCGCCGCCATCAAGGTCACAAACCGACTTTGGGCAATCTTGACGGAGCGCTCGAAGTTGAGAATGCCCATGGCTTCCCCGATTTCCCAGTGGGGCTTGAGGGCGTCACTATTCTCAGGGATATACTCATCTCCCCAGCGCCGTCGCTCCACGTTATCGTCTTCGCTGACCCCAGTAGGGGTCGAGGGGTCGGGCAGGTTAGGCATCGCCAGCAGCAGCGCATCGAGCTGCGCCTTGATTTCGCGCTCTTGGGGCTCTAGTTCGGAAATTTTGGCCTTGACCTCATTACCCTGCTGCCGCAGGGCCTGAATTTCTTCGCCCTTGGGGTCTGCCCCGCCCTTAATTTTTTGCCCTACCGCCTTGCCCACGGCGTTGCTCTGGGCCTGCAGTTCCGAACGCTGGGTTTCTAGCTCTCGCTGCTGCTGGTCGAGCGCCAAAATCGGAGTTAGGTCGTAGCCTTCACCGCGCTGGTTGAGGCGCTGCTGCACCGCTTCTGGGTTTTCTCGAATCTGGCGAATGTCTAACACGGGGTTCCTCTAGAATTTTGGAGCGCAGGATTTTCGTTACCAGGATAGGCCAAATCTTGCCCATTATTGTGTTGGTCCAGTCGCTTAGGACACCGCTATTAACTTGAAGCCGTAAATTTTGCAGGCAACCAGGGTATGCGTCGCCACGCCTCTAGAAAGGGAGGCTATCGACCCAGGGACGGCGAAGCACCGTAAATTTGCAGGGCAAGACGCAGGTGCGATCGTCCTCAGTTTCGGTCTCCTGCAGATACACCACCAGATAGAGCCAAAAGTCGAGAGACTCGCCTTCGTCGAGCTTCTCGATCTTAAAGAGGGAACTATCGAGCTTCAGCCCGTCGCCGTCGCGCACGAGGGTATCTTCTGCAGTGATGTCTTCCTTTAAGGTGCTGTTGGGGGGGATGGGGCTCAGCACTTGCCTGGTCACGCTCTCTAAGCCTTTGTACGGGCTAAAGCGAACAATGCGGCGCGCGCGCCCCTCTCGATAGCGAGAGGCTTTCTTATCCCAATCGAATGCGGTGAAGCTGCTGCGGTCCCAGTCGACGTAGATGGGGCGCTCCGAGCTGTTTGTAATGGCAAGGGATAGCTCTTGCGGGGGGGATTCGATGGGGTAGCCGTCCGACGGCGGCTTAAAGGCGATATCCAGCTTCCCCGCCAGCCTGCGCTCCTCTAGTGACTGCTGCAGGACGTCTTTGTTTAGGAGGATATTCATCCTATTATCCACCGAATGAATGGCCCGCTGCAGCACCAAAATCACGATGATGGTGTAGGCAACCAAGATAATTAGGTCAAGCTGGTTCATCTACAGCCCCCGGGCCACAGTGCTTATACCAGTAAACGTTACCCCATCTCGCTGCACAGATCCCTAGCGGGCCGCCCCCCGGTAACCAATGCACGGTTGCTTTGCATCGGTCGCGCATCAACTCGCCTTGGGCCTCAAGAAAGGCCTTGCGATAGCATATACCAGCCCGCTCGCCGCCATGCCGGGCAGCACCTCATAGACGTCGCTAGACAGGTGCAGCCCCACGCGCCACGCCAGCGCCGTGCCGATGCCGCTTACCATCATCGCGATGGCGATCGCCCCGTTAAGCCGCCACTGCATCACCCGCACCACCATCACCGACCCCAGGCTAGCGGCCAGCGCCGCCCAAGCAAAGGTCACCAGCACAAACACGTTGTCGGTGCTGACCAAGGCAATTCCTAGTACCACTACCACCATCATCAGGGTGCCCAGCTTCGCCGCCTGGTAGGCCGTTATCCGCTTAAGCGGCCCCTGATCGAGCGCCCACTGGTTGAGCGCTCCTTTGGGCAGCAGGTCCTGGGTGAGGGCGGCAGAACAAGATAGAAGCTGCGCATCGGCGGTGGAAATCGTCGCGGAGAATAGCCCCACCAGCACTAGACCCACCAGCAAGGCAGGCAGCAGGGCCACCGCCAGCTCCGGCAGCGCTAGCTCCGCGTCTCCGAAAGCAAGGGCGGGCAGCAGCACCCGGGCGGTCAGCCCCACAGCCACCGCCGCCACCGAAAACACGGCGTTAAACAGGATATAGATATTTCGGGCAGCGCTCACCCCTTCTACTGAGTCGATGGCCATGGCCCGCACCATGATGGGGGGCTGACCCACCACCCCAAAGCCAGACAAAGTCCAGGAGAGCACAAAGGGCACGACGCCGAAGGCCAGCCCCGACGGCGCTAAACTCACCAAGCTGGAATCGATGGCGCTCAGCTGCGCCCACAGGCCGCCCAGTCCACCGCTGCGAGCGATCGCCACCCCTGCCAGCGCAATCATGGACACCATCATCAGCACCGACTGCACCGACCCCACCCAAATGGAGGCGCGAATGCCGCCGCCGATGCAGTAAATCGCCACCACCGCTGCCCCAAAGGCGACACCCCAGCCTGCAGGCCAGTCGAACAGCACGCTCATGGCCTTGCTGCCAGCCTGAAGCTGGGCCGCCGCATAGATACCCAGAAAGCCAAGGGTAATCAGGGCCGAAAGTAGGGTAACCCAGCGCTCCCCCGCCAAACCCTGGCCTAAAAACGACGACACCGTCTCAGCCTGTGTCTCTCCCGAGACCCGCCGCAGGCGCTGGTGCACCGACAGCCAGGCTAGCGTGTCGCCGACAATGTGGCCCACCGTAAGCCAGACGGCCGATATTCCCATTTGGTAAGTAAAGCCAATCAGCCCGATAAACATAAAGCCGCTGTTGCCGGTCGCCACCGCAGACAGGGCCGTAAACCAGGGGCCCACACCCCGCCCGGCCAGCAAATAGTCTTCTGTAGTGTCCTGCCTGCGCGTCCCTGAATAGAGACCGACGCCAATAAATAGGGCAATAAAGGTGAAGAAGGTAACTGCGACGGGCGCCCGTTCGAGCATAGTGTTGGGTTGTAGATATAGGGCGGCAGCATGCGGGTCCGTCCAATCTAACGAGCGAGTGAGCTGGCCCGAATATAGCCCCGTAAGCTTTCACATGGTAAAGCCTTTCCCCAGGATTTGCTCCCCGCAGGATAGGTGCCCCAGGGCAAAATGTTTGCTATGGTGCCACAGATGCCAGATGAAAATCGCTAGCTTTAATCCATGACCCCTGACGACATTACCGCTGTCCTAACCGATCTGTTTGGCGAGGATGTACAGGCCCAGCCGCCGGAGACCTGGCAGGTAGAGAGCGATCGCTCTCGCTTGCTGGTGCTGGTTTCTGAGGACCAGTCTTGGCTTCGGGCTCTCGTGTCCATCGCCCCAGAACCCGAAGCGCAGCCGTTTCTAGCCCAGCTGCTAGAGGCCAACTTCGACGACACCCAAGAAGCCCGCTACGCCCTGTATCAAAACGTGCTCTGGGGCATATTTCAGCATGCGCTGCCCACGCTGACGGCCGACGACTTTAAAGCGGCGCTGGCCCGGCTGGTCATCCTCAAAGACCGGGGCATTGGCGATAGCTTCAACCGCCTTGCCGAAACCCAGATCCGCCAGATTGTGCAGGCCGCTAAGCAGCAGGGGCAGTCCCTAGAGGCAACGCTGCAGACCCTAGAGCGGTTCTACCAGGAAGGGGTAATGGGGGAAATGGAGCAGTCGGCAGAGCAGCGGGAGTCGGTGATGGAGGCCTGGCGCTATCAGCTCAAGCGCCTCTGGGATGAGTAGCGGGGGGTAGAAAGATGGTTGATATTGTTGAGCGCCTCAGGGCAGACTATGCCCGCTTTCCTGCGGACCAGTCCTACGACCTCTACGCCGCCGACGTCTACTTCAAAGATCCGCTGAACGAGTTTCGCGGCTGCGATCGCTACCGGCAGATGATTGGCTTTATTCAGCAGTGGTTTGAGGAACCCCAGATGGACCTGCACGACATTTCCCAGACGGGCCAGACCATCCGCACCGACTGGACCCTAAGCTGGACGACGCCGCTGCCCTGGCAGCCCCGTATCGCGATTCCCGGCTGGAGCGAGCTGGGGCTGAACGACGCAGGGCTGATTGTGTCCCACGTCGACTACTGGCACTGCTCGCGCTGGGACGTCGTTAAGCAGCACTTCTCCAGCTGATTCCCTGAGCTAACCCGCCACCTGCCCTACAGCAAACAGCGACAGCCCCACCGGCACCGAGACCACGTCTTCAAATACTTCCAGCGCTGGCACCACCCGATCAAATAGCCCCACCTGGCTAGAGGGGGGCATAGTGCGCTTCAGTACGCTGCCGTTGAGCCACCAGCCGGGAATTCCCGCTAAGTTGAAATACCAAATTTTGTCTACGGTCAGCCCCGCTCGCTGAAAGGCGCGGCTCAGGTTGCCCTTGTGATAGCGGCGATAGTGTCCGATGGCGGCATCCATAGGGCTGTAAAGACTCTGCAGCGCGGGAACTTTAACGATTAGGTTGCCGCCCGGTTTGAGGCTGCGCGCTAGCTGGACTATGGTCGCCACGTCAGCTTCGATATGCTCTAGCACGTCCAGCATGACGACGCTGTTAAAAGTGTGGGGACTATCTAGAGCTGTCGCATCTGCAGCCATCACCTTGACGTGGGAGCAGCCCTTCAGCCGCGCCCGGGTCATCTCGACATAATCGTCATCTAGATCTAGCGCTACGAGGCGATCGCAACGCTTCGCCAGCAGCACCGAGAAGTTGCCGTTGCCGCAGCCTACCTCCAGGACCTCGTCCCCCAAAAAAGGCCGGATCTGTGAGAAGATCCAGCGGTTATAGTTGCTGGCAGACTTGAGATTTTCGAGCCAGAAGGTTTGGGCGTTAGCCGTCATAGGTCTTCTCCTCTGCTGCAATATGGGTATAGGCGTAAAGGCCTAGTCCAATTAAGGTAACGCTTCCCAGCAAAAATAGCTGTGTCGCTGTAGCAGCAGCAATACCCTGAGCAGCGGTGTAGCCCATTAAACCCACAATCAGCGCGAACGCATATTGATAGGTGCCCACAAAGCCGGGGGGTGAGGGCAGTAGTGTGCTAAGGCTGACCGCACCGACGACCGATAGCATTTGCTGCCAGCTTAGGTAAACCCCTACGGCATTTAAGACAGCCCATAGTGCGATACCCTCGAAAACCCAAATCAGCCCGGAGAGCGCGATCGCTCGGTTCAACCTGCCCCCTCTCATTGTAGAGAGCCCTTTCTGAAAGCTTTGAAGCTTTTGTTTGATAGCGTCGGGAACGCGATGGAGCAGCCAATTGAGAGAGCTGCGGCTCGTAAACCAGAGCACGCAAAATACGCCCGAAAATAAAGCGCTGCCAACGATCAGCAGCCGATTCAAAATCGCGCTGTCAACAATAAACAGACGACCAATCACGAGACAGGCCACCACGATAAGGCCGTCTAAAACGCGCTCGACTGCAATGGAGGCTAACACAGCCGTACGCGAGAGCCCATAGCGTGAGCCGGTAAAATTAGCTCGGACTAGCTCTCCCAGTCGCGCGGGTAATACATTGTTCATCGCGTATCCCACTAAAAGGGCGCTGCCGACTGACTTAAAAGAGAGCAGCTTGATGCCCGTCAGTAGGTAGCGCCAACGGCTGACACGGAGCGATAGATCGATGCCGTAGGTCAAGATAGCGATCGCGAGCCAGCCGGAATGGAGACGGCTGAGAATAGACTGGACCTGTTGCCAGGTCGTGCTCCTAAAGGCAAGCCACAAAAATACCGTTCCAATACCTAGGCCAATGAGACTCTGAAACCAAGCACGCTTGGAGCTTGCCGCTTTGATAGGAGTCGTTACGGTCGTCTTGGAGCTGTCGGCCATATCACGCTAGAGGGTGGAGATGCGGCTAAAGTTCTGTTGCATGCTTAGCCAAGACCTTAAGAATACAATAAGGTGTCTTAGCCCCCTGGCAGCGCATAAGCGATTTCGCGGCGCTCAACCTAAAGCTGTGGAAGGCACTCCCCGAAGCGAAGCACCTTCCACGGCAGGGGCAGCTACTACACGAAATCCGCCTGGGTGATGGCGTTCACGCTTGTGTTCGCTAACACAAGCCCAGCGTTCCCCCCCGCTAGAATCAAAACATTGCTTTGTTGCTGCGAAATGCCGAGCTGGTTGAAGCTGACGCCCGTCAGAAGAATTCGGTCTTGACCATCTTGAAAATCGACCACCCGGTCGAACCCGGCTCCAGGCTGAAGCCTGATGCGATCGCTTCCGGCATCGGTACGAATGATGTCGTTCCCCCCCGCACCATAGAGAAGATCATTTCCAGGACCACCAACTAGAACGTCTACACCATTACCCCCGAATAAATTGTCGTTACCGGCACCACTGTAGAGCTGGTCGTTTCCATTACCGCCGATTAAATTATCATTACCGAAGCCGCCCGCAAGAATGTTGTTGCCCGCGCTGGCAATCAAGGTATCGTTCCCGGCACCACCACTGAGAAGATCGTTGCCCACCCCCCCTACGAGGCGATCGTTGCCGTTGTTGCCCTGCAGCTGATCATTTCCTTCATCACCTCTGAGGAAGTCGTTTCCATTACCGCCAAATACGCGATCGTTCCCCGGGCCGCCAGCTAGATTGTCTGGTCCAGGGGTTCCTAGGATGGTGTCATCTCCACTCCGATCGGGAGTCTGAGTAATATCCAGACCATAGTTCGTTGTAGCACCGTCTACCTGTATGAAATAAGTTCCAGCCGACAAGTCTAGAGAAAAATCTCTCCCAAAGCCTTCTCTAAAAACAACCTCGCTACTCTCGATAACACCATTATTATTTCTGTCTGCGAGAATCGCAATATCAGTCCTATTAGATCCAGTAAAGTCGACTCCAAGATTACTATTTTCTGACAGCGTAAACTGGTAGAAATCAGCTCCATCCAGAACGCCAACATAATCGCGCAAAATACGTCTTCCAGAGAGTCGACCTATGTTGAGTGCTTGGCTGAGAGTGTTTCCAGGATCTCTAGGCAACGTGCCTGGCTCGGCGACAGGCGTTAGACCAATTCCATAGTTTGTTTCAGCACCACTCACCTGAATAAAATAATTTCCGGCAGGGAGATCGGTAGATAAGCTAGGCGCCCCAAAGTTACTTCCCAAAGGAATTTCACCGTCATCAACAATGCCGTTATTGTTCAGGTCTGCTATGACATTGATATCGGTTCTATTACTGCCACTAAACGTAAGACCAAGGTTACTGTTCTGTGGCAGAGTAAATTGGTAGAAGTCGGAGGGATCCAAGTCGCCAATGTAGTCTGCCACATTGCGTCTTCTGTTCAGCAGCCCTATATTTAGTGCTTGATTAATATTGCCGCCAGGATCTGTTGGCAGGTTGCCCGGTCTGAAAGTTGGTGCCAAGCGAAGACTATATGAGCCGAACTGTCCCGTACTGGCGCGAATAAAATAATCTCCAGCTGGCAAAGGTTCTGTAAAGTTCTCATTCAAGAAAAAGCTATCGCTACGAGTAGATTCGTTGCTTTCAATGATGCCATTTCCGTTGATATCAGAAAAGAGGTTTATATTGATGCGGGCACCGCTGTGTGCTACGGCAAAATCGCTGTTTTGAGGAAGCGAAAATCGATAGAAGTCTATCTGATCGGATGAGTCAAAAACGCTAGAGATATCTCGTGGGCTAGAGATAGAGCCAAGATCGGTCGCGGTTTCTAAGGTATTCATTATTAATGTTATGGGCAAAGACTGCGAAGACAGCCGAGGGTGGTCGAGTATAATCTATCACAAGGGACAGTCGTCGTCTACAGAACTTACGTGCTGGCACAGCCTTAGCGGAGTACTAGCTTTAGACCTTAACCAATAGGTAACCCATTCTCTGTTCTAGGAGAAAGCTTGCGGGATTTAGCCTTGTTGAGTGAAGTGATTATATGAGAGTCCTAATTCTAGGAATACGTAAGCGCTTGTAAACAAAGACACCTACTCGAGATGAGTAGGTGTCCCATACGTATTCAACGCCTGCCATACATCAGGTTCCCAACTGATCAGCTCAGCCAAAACTTGAAAATATACCAAAGCGCCTTGACGCCGTCTTTCCAGTTAATTTTCTTGCCTTCATCGTAGGAGCGACCGTAGTATGAAATGCCCATTTCGTACATTCGCCAGCGGCGACTAGATCGGGCTACCTTCATCGTAAACTCAACCTCAAAGCCAAAGTCGTTGCAGGTCAGCACAATGCCATCGAGCACCTCGCGGCGGAACATCTTGTAGCACACTTCGATGTCGCTCAGCGTAGTATTACAGGTGAGGTCGACTAGGGCAGAGATGACCTTATTGCCGAGTAAATGATGAAAGTAGAGTACTCGATGGGGGTTTCCGTAAAAGCGAGAACCATAGACGACATCCGCTTTACCTTCGGCAATCAGCCGCCACATCTGTCCCCAATCCTGGGGATCATACTCTAGGTCAGCGTCCTGAATGACAATAACGTCTCCAGAGGCTTCTTGAAAACCGGTCCGCAGGGCTGCACCTTTGCCCTGATTTTTCCTATGAAATATAACTTTTATGGTGACAGGACTAGGGGTAAGGATCGCAACTGCCAATGGAGATTGCATCGTCTCTAAATCACGATCAGCGGCAAGCGTAGCGTAGTTAGGTGGTAATATCGCCTGGACAGGAGATTCTCGCGGGTCTCCAAAGGCATTTATTAACCATTCTCGGGTTCCGTCCTTAGACCCATCGTCTACTAGCACGATTTCCTTATCAACGTGAGGGACGGCCTGAGCTACTTTACCTAAGACAGTATCTATAGTATGAATCTCGTTATAAATGGGAATAACAATCGACAACTTCAAACTCATATCTCTACCTAAGCACAGCACAAGTTCGCAAATTATACCTCGAATTGGGAAGGGTATCCCAATCTCAACAAAGCTGCAAGATTTAGCTTTGCTTACCGAGATCAGAGCTCATATGAGCCGGTATAGACTAAGCCAGTATTCTCTGTCCTTAAGGTACGTTCAGGTCTTCCCTTCTCTTTCAGCAAGCGCCGTCTTATAAACACTCGAACACTTCTAGATCTCATCGCTCTTAGATAGACGAACTCCCGACCTAGCTTCAAACTCGTCAGACTTATTCTCTTACGCTTTACGTCAGGTCTGTCGACCACAAAAATAGCGCAGGGTGGCCTACTTCTTCTAGGCAAAGGAGCAGAAATATCTTGGGATTTATTACTAACCTCAACAGACCTAAAAATTACTGGGTTTTGAGGAGATTTGCCCTGAGCAATGGCCCAAAACGGATAGTCCCACCCTTCTCCTCCAAGATAGAGCCCAATATCATAGCAGCTGTACTCGAGAGCTATATCTATAGCCTCAACGTAGGAATTCTCCAAGTTCGGACGGCTAGTGAAGCGGCGACTGCGCTGAGAAATGTCAAAGATCGAAGATGTAAAGGTAAGGAAATAGGGACTGTTTGTCAGGGGACGGACTGCGCTGAAAAAGATGTATGGTAATGAGCTAATTGAAAGGGCGAAAATCATTAGCTGGCGCAGCGGGGTGAGGCTCACAACATCACAAAGAACGCTGCCAATCAATGCAGCCATCAAAACAAAGAACGGTAGATGAAGCCGCGTTGCCCAGGGTTGCCATGAAACTACTGTATTAAACAGCACTATTGTACTCAGAAGAGCAAAAATATATACTGTACGCTGACGGTTTCTAGTTCTTTTATAAGCCAAATAAAAGCCGATGCAGATTACAACTAGAACCAAGTGAATCGGATTACCAGATACATCCTCGTTTAGAAAAATAGGTTGGCCTTTGGGTGTTACTGGAATACTAAATTCAGTACCCAAAAAGGTTGTTCTAGGATCATTGACATCAAGCTGTAAAAAAACATCGTGCAGCTTGACAACAGCATATTCAATATAGCTGTTAATCGTATAAGATACTGTAGGTGTGTGAAGCGCAATGTTTCTGATTGTATTTGAGAGAATAGCCGCAGGTGTAAATAGTTGGTTTCGAGTGACATCCCCCGACGATCCTAGAAAATCTTGAAAAGTGCTCCAATTGCGCCACCAGTGCCCTATGTTTATTAAGATAGCAGACAGAGCGCCTGGGATAACGAGCTTTACGACTCTTACTCTCGAGTACTTTGTAGCAATGACCGCAGAAACCAGACAAAAAGGAAACGCATAAATATAAGCTGTTGCTTTGGTCAGGATTGCTAATCCCAAACTTGCGCTTAGTTCGAAGACAGCTCTAGGTGTAATTTGCTGCTCAGTAATCAGCAAAGCGTTATATGTTAAGCAAACCAGCCAGAACGACACAACATAGTCGTTTTGGGTCGTGACAGATTGAAGCAGTCCCATTGGAATACTGAGGCATACGACACTAGCTACGATTTGCCCGGCCAAATCGGCCTGAAGTTGCTTAGCAATTAGAGAGACGCCTACTACGCAACCTACCATGCTCGACCACTGAACTAGATTGGCGAAGCGATCGCTTCCACTCAGAAGTTGTAGATGCATAACCGCAAAGTTCGACCAAGGCGCTAGATCGAGCTGGCGAATCATGTGAGTCGGGTAGTGGGCAACGGTCTGGTTTTGTATCCAGTTCACTACGCGACTCATATGGTAAGTCATAGAATCCCAGTTATTGGGAGGAGCTGCGATCGCGAGCAACGCCGCTACAGTCAAGATAAGCGCAATATTGAGTAGAGCAAATCCTAGGAGAGGGTAAGATTTGATCGAGCGTGCAAAAAAACGAAAAAGCTCACGCGCATTAGAAAAGACTCGCTTAAGTCGGCAAGTCCGAAGGAGTAATACAAGACTGAACAGGCCTGAGAGCGCCCAGAATCCTAACAGCGAAAAATGGTTGAGACGGTAAAACAGGCTCAACATCTCCGTAATTGCGGTTAAGGTTACCCCCCAGATAATCCAAGACGATAAAAAGGAACGCCGCCAGGCCTTTTCGTGGTTGTACAGCAAAAAGAAAACCGATATAACTGGAATCAATAAAGCTGTAAGACCTAAAACCTCAATCATTTGAGTCGTTTCCTAAGCGCGCTGGCTTAGCTAGGGTCAAGCGAGATTTGAAACTCAGCCACAGCGATCGCAGCTTCCAAAGCCTGCTAGATTTTATAGCTGCAATTTCACTTTTGTAGGCTTGAAGGGTAGAGTTCTTGAGACCTAAGGTATGCTTCAGCTTACGATTGCGGTCCCCAAGTCGATTGACCCTGTCTTTGACTCGCTCAATGGTCTGATTCGCTCTATTAAGGCTTGCTTCCAAACTAGTTGAATGATTCTTCAAGTTGGCAAACTCAGCTTGAAGAATAGTCAATTCTCTTTCTAGTTGACGCAGCGCCTCTTGAGCAGTATTTCTCTCAGCATTAGATTGACTGAGCTGCACCTGAAGCGATTTTATCCTTTCTTGAAGTCTCTCTCCCTCTTCTTGAAGTCTCTCTCTCTCTTCTTGAAGCTTGTAAATTTGTCTCTGTGCATGTAAGGAGATTGGTAAGTCGTCCTCGGTATCGCTTAATGATTTCTCCTTTTGATCGATTTTCTGCTCGATTAAGCTATATTGACGTCTAAGCAAGCACTTTTCCGTACTCTCATACCCCAACAGCGTAGAAAGGTTGTCAGTGACATTAGCAAACTTTTGGCTGACCAACTCACTAAAGTAGTTTGTCCAATCGCCCTCAAGTCCCTTGCGGAGATGCGACGAAACGTCTTCTTGTCCAACTTGTCGCTTTGTAAGTTTTTTGAAGCTATATTCATTTAAAGTTTCTTGCAAAACAAGCTCTGAAACTGGAATTTCGCAGTGCTCGAATAGAGCCTTGAAAGATTGAAGCTGGTTGCCCTGAGTCAAGTCCTCATACTTAAAGACTTTAACCCTAGAATTTAAGCTTTCTGCCTGCTTCCAAGACAGCAAGCTTTCAAACAAATAATGCAGCTTATCAATAGAGAACATAAGTCCCTCTTGAAGCGGCATCGACTTCAAGTCTTCCCGTAGAGCATGAAGCATTTCATTGTGCTTAGTTCCGTGGGTCAACGTCGCGGAAAAGTACCAGGACACTACAATATCCCTTGGATCTCTAATAACCGTAAAAACTCTATAGTCTTCAGGCTTAGGAATTTTTTCAAAGGAGCTGTAGGAAGCGTAAACAGGTGTTAAAACTGTATTTGGTGGGGGAGGAATATCAAATTCTTCTCGCCCCTGCATTACCTTTTTGTAGTAATCGTATGTCCTTAAATTAGTCCCATCTAATATTTCGGGTTTTCTGAAGATAGATGCAATCCACTGACTAGCAGTCTTTTGAACACAACAGTGAAATATATTCATACAATCTTCATTTGCTAGCTATTATTAGGAGCTTTTATAAAAGGCGATTTAAGACGACACCATAGCGAGCGTAGCTTCCAAAATTTACTGGTTTTCATGGCGGCGATTTGCCCCTTCAAGAGATCCAACTCTTGTCGAGCCTGCTGATCTCGCTGCCTAGACTCCCGCAGTTTGCTTCGAGTTTGGGTCAGCTTTTGCTTTAGCTCGGCTACAGATTGATTTGCGTTAGCGCTGTAGTTCTGAGAGGATTCGTGACTGAAATCGTGGAGCGGAGCCGCTACCTGTTGATTAGGAGTGGGCTGTACTTCGACTTCGGCCGGGCTCACCTGCTGCGTCCCCCGCTGCTCAATCATGCGCTGTTGCTCTCCTAGCCGCTGCTGCAGCTGTCCAATTAGCGCGCCCCGGGCCTGGCGATCGCCCTCCGAGTTATGCCACCGCGACTGCATATCCAGGCTATAGGACACCAGCAGGTCGGCTCTGCGCTGGTAGAACTCTTGTGGTGAGAGCGGCTCCTGCAGCGGACCCTGGGCTTTACCAGACATAATAAGGAACGCCGAGCAGCCAAATGTGCCCGAGAAGGTGGCGAAGCCTTCTGCCACAAACTCATCGATGGCCTGGCGCACCCCAAGCTCACCTGTATCATTTTCGGGGTTAGTGTAGTCGTGGCAGAGGACGGGAGTACCTGGAGCGAGAAAGCCTGAGAGGCTCATCAGATCCCGCTTGACTCCTTCGTAGCGGTGATCACCATCAACGAACACCATCGTAGGATTGATTGGAAACGCTTCGATGAAGCTCTGCAGGTTGCCATGATAGAGCAGCGCATGAGACGACAGATTCTCTTCAGCCAAAGAGGTAAGCGTTCGCCAGATGCCCTGAATATCGATGTCGAGGCCGTAGAACTGAGGCGGGGTATTTCTTTCAGCATTGGCCAAAGCGCCCCGTAGCTCAACCGTGGCAGAGCGCCCGCCAAACGTACCGATCTCTAAAATAACGTCGCCATAAGCATAGGCCAACTCATATAGCTTTTCAGAGTCTCCGATAACCTGCCATCCGGGAATGTGCTTGGTCTGCTCAAAGATATGCTGATGCTCGTTATTGACGTAGGTTTGGGTTACCATATGCGATACTGTACCCCCGCTATTTTTTTAGATTGTATCAGGCTTCCTATCTTTGTTATTTGGACTTAGCAACTTCAACTGCCACTGCCTCACTTCTAGAGCGTTTCAAGACTTCATGGCGGTTAAGCGTGTAGCCAGGGAGGCGACTAGAGCGCTGCTTGAGCTGCTCAAAATAGCGCGTCCAGCGATCGCCCTGGCACTGCAGCGTGAACTCTGACTCAACCATGGCCCGACCAGCCTGTCCATAGGCTTGACGCATGGCCGAATCCGTATAAAGCTGCTGAATTGCTTTGACCAGGGCGTCGGCAGTGGTGTCACTGGCAAGCCTCGCGTTGATACCGTGCCGTGCCACTTCAGGAATCCCGTCCACCTCAAAGGCAATGACGGGAATGCCACAGGCGGCGGCTTCGCAAAACGTCTGACCAAAGGCCTCCTCTAAAGAGGTCCCCACAAAGACATCGGCGGCGCTGTAAACTAAGGGCATTTTGCGATAGTCGCGCAATAGCCCAGTGCCATAGATGCCCTGCTGAGTCGAGTTGGCGCCAAATGCTAGAAAGTAGATATCGTCTTTGAGCCGGTCTACGGCTTTACTGAAGATATGCCCACCCTTGCGGTAGTCGTTCACGTTGACGGCCCCGCCCAAAACGACAAATGCCTCTTGAGGAATATTCAGCAGATTGCGGGCAAAGGCTCGATCGATGGGCTGGAATAGCTCGGCGTCTAGGCCATAGTAGATGCAGGTTGAGTCGGTCAGGCCTACTAAGGCCTCTTGCGCTTTGCCCTGGGTCCAGCGACTGTTGGCTGCGATGGGGATACCGTCGGCACCGCAGAAAATGTCTCGCCGCAAAAGCCACTGGTCAAAGATAAACTGGGGCTCCAGTGAGGGGTAGCTTTGCCAGGTCGGACAGGTGTAGTTGCAGCCTTGGCGATAGAGTGTGCAGCTACCGGTGTAGGCGCAGCGCCCCGTAGCATAGTAGCAATCGTGCATAAAGGCCACCACAGGGCAGACCGTACGCAGCGCCGGGAGCAGCTCTAAAGGCCACCTCGCACCGTGGATATTGCCAACAATGATCACGTCCGGCGACTGCAACTTTGCCTCTAGGACCAGCGTGTCTATAATCTGAGACTGGCTGAAGCCCCGCTCTGTGGTTAGGTAGGGCATTGCTTTAAGCCCCAGCCACTTCCCCCGGGCCTCTGGCGGCACGAAGGGTATATTTGCTTCCTTAGCGCCTTGGTGCCAGCACAGCATAGAGACCTTATGGCCCACTAGCACTAAAGACTGAATCTGCCGCAGCGTGGCGATTCCAGCGCCGTACTGAAACCCTCTGTCATTGATGTACAAAACCCTAATTGTCATGGTCTGCCTAGCGGATGTATTTTAGGTAGATGCGCTTTGAACGGGGACAGTCTGAGATTTAGTTCGAGCAGGAAATTTAGTGGTTGACTCATTTTCGATAGCGATCGCTGACGCCTTTGAGCTCCGGCATATAGGGCACATCGTCGCCGAAGGTCTTTTGGTCAGAGTGAACGCGGTACAGCGCTAGGGCATCGGAGCTGTGGACCAGCGCGGCACCTTGCTGGGCCATGCGTACCCAAAGATCGTAGTCCATGCTGTAAAAGAGCGTTTCATCGAGCTGCCCGCCTGCCCGCTGCCACAGATCCTGGGTCCAAAATACCTCAGGCTGGTAAAAGAACTCTCCCTGATGCCAGCAATTTTCAATGTCTAGCAGATCTTCAAGCGGCAGCGGCACCACCTGACCCACGGGAAATTTGCTGCGGTGGGTCTTAAAGGGGCTGTCCTGATAATCTTGCACCAGCTGACAACCGCCCACGACCATATCGGTTTGGTAAGTGTCGAAGGCGATCGCCACCCGCGCTAGGGTGTGAGGCAAGTAGCGATCGTCACTATTGAGCCAAGCAAAAATGTCGCCCGTAGCCCGGCAAAAGCCTTTGTTTAAGGCGTTAGATTGTCCGCTGTCGGATTCGCTAATCCAGTACGACAACTCGCTGTCGTACCACCTCAAAATCGATGACGTCTCGTCCGTTGAGCCGCCGTCTATAATGATGTACTCCAGATTGGGGTAGCCCTGCCCTAGGACAGAGCGAATCGTTTCTTCGATAAATTGGCCGTGGTTAAAGCTAACGGTAACTATAGAAATTTTCGGCCAGGGGCGACCCGACGGCATTACGTTAGGCAGCGGAGCCACAGGATAGTTCCAGGGCCAGCGCCGGCCCTGCTGGGGCTGGGGCTCAGAGAGATATAGCGGGTCAATCCACCGGGCCGGTGGGCTGGGGTAGTAGCTCAGGGGGCCGAGCTGAGCTGCGGGAACCCCTAATTCTAAAAGCTCACGTTGGGGAGAGCGGTGTTGGGGGACCTGCTGGCCTGCTATGGGTCCAGACTGAAAAACCAGAAGCGGCGTATTGGGGGCTAGCCGCCCCTGCAGAAGACGTTGATTGACTGGCGCGATCGCAGCGTCAATGCAGAGTAGATTGCACCAGCTCGACATCGGCAACTCTAGCGAGCCTAGCCAATCTGCCAAGTTGGGCTGAACCGCGAGGCGATAGCTTGTTAGCTCCGCAGCAAGCCCACCGCTGCCGAATCGATCATCGGCAAGCCCGTCGTCAATACAAACTAGCTTTCCACCGGACGACGCCAACCGCTGCAGCAGCGGTATCATTTGTCGGTTTGGATTAAGACACAGCACCGAAGTCGGTTTTGATATCAGCTGCTCTATTGTTTCTAAAGCGCTAGCGTCTCGTATAACGTCGATACCGAGACTGCGGGCAATGACGACGGCGTTGACCCGATCAGTCTGTATAGCCTGATCGGGGGTGATGGCCTGCTTCACGCTATCAAGGCGGGATTGCTCTATCCGGGGCGATCGCGCTGCTGGGTCAGCTGACTTGGGTTGAGACTCTTCAGCCTCCACAGTTAAAGCGCTCTCCAAAGCCTTCGATTCTTTTGATGAATTGGCTATAGCCTTAACCGCAGAATAAAGCCCTAGACGGCGCAGCAGCGACTTGAGGACCTGCTGCAGCGCTACGCGTCCAACTTGAAGGCGAGCGATCTCAGCGTTGAGGAACTCAGTCTGCTGACAAGCGTTCTGCCTGACTCGGGCAATCTGCTTGGTCTTGTTCTGAACCTGGTTCTCCAACTGCCGTATTTTAGTCTTCTCTACCTCAAGCTGTTGAAGCAGATGAGCGTTATAGCTATTGAGCTGGGACCGTTCGTTATTGAGCTGATCGATGATTCTTGCCCGGCTTCTATCCAGCTCGTGTAGCTTTTCTTGAAGCGAAAGTAGCTCGCGTTCAAACTTAGCTTCAGCAGATTCAAGCTCGGCTTTAGTAGATTCAAGCTCGGCTTCAGCAGATTCAAGTTCAGCTTGAAGCTTGAGAGATGCGGTCTGGTGCGCAGAATCTCTTAGGCCAATCAGGGCCTGCTTCTCTTCCTGGAACTCTTGCTGCTGCTTGCTGAGCTGACCTAACAAATGGTTTTTTTGTTGCTTCATGTCAAACTGAAGACGAGCGGCCTCGACAGATGTATCCCACCGCCTAATGATATCTCTCGCGATCCCTATGCGAGCAGGATCAGCCTCTCTAAGACGAGCATTGACAGCTGCAAGGTCATGAACTGCGTACAAGTTTTTATAGGCATACAGAGAACGATATGGCTCTTCCTCAAGCTGCAGCGTTGCGGGATTGAAATGACAGATCACATATCCAAATGACTCAAAACGCGTCCTCAGTTCTCTTGTGCTACCCCCTACTGCTTGCGCATTCTCTTCAGTAAATTCAACCATCCAAACGGGCAGCTTGTTGTCTGATATGGATTGAACTGCACCCTTAAGGACCGCAATCTCCCAACCCTCTACATCTAGCTTGGCAAGCGTAATTTGATCTTTTATCTCTAGATCGTTAAGAACATCGTCGAGCGATCGCTGCTCAACGAGTACAGCTTGACGGCTAACCTGCTGGGCTGTGTTAGAAGAGGCAAATGTGCTAAAAGCTGACATTCCCTCCGTGCCTAAAAACAGTTCAGCGCACCCACTCTCCTCCGAAAGACCAACGCTCAAAACACGGTCTACTTTGCCGCCGGAGGACTCTATGTTGTGCTTCAGTAGATTGAAGCACAATGGATTGGGCTCTATACTAATGATTTGGCCTACTGACTCCGTCGCTTTAGCGGCGATGCATGAGAAAATGCCGACATGAGCTCCACAGTCTAGAAATGAATCGCCCTTGCGAAGATATAACCATAGAAATGCCTGCTCGAAGCCTTCAAACACACCTTGTTCAAGGAGTTTTCCTACATGATCATGCTGAGGAAATCGGAGAGGTCCCACAAAGGAGAGATCGATGTCTAGTCGTTGAGACCAGGCAGACGAGAGGGGATATCGATTAACTCGGGAAAATTCTAGATTTTCTTCTAGATTATCGGTTTGAGGCGTTTTAGAAACGCAGCGAAATCCTCTTCTCTCAAGATAATCAACAATCTGTGCCTTGGAAACTGAACCCTTATAAAGCGGCGAGAGCTGCACCTCTAAAATAATTCGCTTAATGCGACTGATGGCATCACCAGCCCCTTTGATCACAGCAAAATCATTGCCCTGAGTATCGATCTTTAGTAGGTCAACCTCTTCAAGGGCCTGCTGCTCAATAAAACGGTCGAGTCGGATAACCGGAACTGTGATTGTGGCCGTAGTGACTAACTGCGCCGAATACTTCTTCCAGTCATTGGTACAGTCTGACTCTAAAAGCGAAGAAGTTTGTTTATCTGCATTAATATAAAACGCCTGCTCGCCTTCGACATCTGAAACCGCAGCACAGATCACGCTTAAATTCTTCTTGTTGAGCGCGCGCAGCCCATCGGCAAGCTCGGGGATAGGCTCAATAGCGTAGACGATGTTGTGCTCATCTTGAGCGAATGGCAATGAGAACGCTCTTCCATCATGAGCCCCAACATCAATGACAATCATTGTCGCTTTTCCCCAACTGCTAATAGCTATACGAAATTTATCAAACTAGTTTTTGTGGCTTTCAGAGCTTGTGATGTCAGACAAATCCATTCAAGCATCATAATAGACAATTCTAGCCTAAAGCTTACTTATTGTTTAGGAACCTCGAGCCAAGGCCGTGTAGAACTAAGATATTGAGCAGAGGTCAGTGCCTGGATAAAAAAATTAGACCTCCTACAATTGAAAGCCTCTTCGAGCTATTCCGATAGAGCCAAACTTATTTTACTTCGTCGTGGGAGTACTGAGCTAAGAAGGACCAGGAAGTGACTAAACTCCTTGCGTCTCTAACAATAAAAAACGCTGTAGCGCTCTGGCTTTGGGATACTGCAGAAGCTAAGTAACGTCGGGGAGCATGTCACTTTTGTAAACGCCAGCGAATGCCCTCATCCCCCAACCCCTTTTCCCAAATTTAGGAGAAGGGGGGCAAGTAGTCCAAGTCCCTCTCCCAGTATTGGGAGAGGAATTTAAGGTGTAGACGCGCAGCGGCTTCTCTTCGAGTGGGCTCAAAATTGACATGCTCCCGTAACGTCATCTATTCATGGCCTCATAGTTGAAGTAGTGTATGGAGGCGTAAAGAGGCGTAACAACTGTGCTGTCTGAAAGTGGTCGATCAACCTGATAATCCGCTGCAAGCCTCAATTTTTGCTCGGCATCATTGACGCTTTCACAAAAGTTAAGCGGCGATAGTCAAGAAGCCTGAATGCATTTCGGAGAAAAAATTATTTCCAAATCGGCGACCTACATTTCTTTGACGCCGCAGTGAAACACATTCGCCACGGTAATATTCCTTCGCAGATGGCCATAATCTTATAGCACTACGCATATCGAGTGGCTATTCCGACAATAAAAACATCGCCGTGGCAAATGCTCTCAGCGATCGCTACTCCGCTGGCTCTGCCAACCCTCCCTCAGATTCCGCCTCGAAATAATACGCCGGCTGCTCATCAATCGCCCCAAACCGACCGGGGGGCCAAACTCGGACCGCCGCCCGGCCGATTAGATTATCGTCGGGCAGGAATCCCCAAAAGTGGCTATCGTAGCTGTTGTTGCGGTTGTCTCCCAGCACAAGGTAGCTGTCCTCGGGAACCGACTGGGGCCCCCAGACATAGTTGGGCACTTCGTTGATGTAGTTCTCAACGATCGCCTCCCCATCTACGAAAACCTTGCCTTCCTTGACCTCAATGGTCTCACCGGGAAGGCCCACGATGCGCTTGATTAAGGCGTCGTTGAACGTCGGGTCCTTTTCCTTAATGCTGTCAGGGGCCGCAAACACCACCACGTCCCCCCGCGTCGGCTCGCGAAAGCGATAGCTCATCTTTTCAATAATCAGGCGATCGTTGATCTCTAGGGTAGGCAGCATAGACCCCGTCGGAATGTATCGGGCCTCAAATACGAAATGGCGAATGCCTAAGGCAATGACGGCAGAGAGTAAGAGCGTGTTGCGAAACTCGACCCAAACGTTCTCAGGTTCGCCTTTACGAGCCTTCGACTTAGCCGGCTTGTCTACTGCGCTACCGACTGGCTCACTTTCGCCCAAGCGATCGCCGCTATCGCTACCTGCGTCATCTCCGCCATGACCTTGCGAGTCCGAAACCGTGACACCGTTAGCATCTGCCGCTGCAGGAGCGTCACTCTCGCCTTGAACGGCACCGTTTTGGTCTGTGCCTTTCAGCACGCCATCTGCCACGCTAGCGCCATTCAGCTCAGTCCCCTGATGCTCGGTAGGACCATCGGTGGCACCGCCAGCAACGGCGTCATCAGGCAATTTGTGAGATGAATGATTTAAGTTTTCAGGCACGTGCGGGAAAGCATGGGTCATAGGGTATATCCAACGCAATGTTAACAAGCTTCAGGGCAAAACGTATATGCTTATTCTTGAAGGCGACTGTTTAAATAGGACTCAGCCACTTCAAATCTTCTAGTTGAACTAGGGTCGGGCGCTAGAGTCAGCGGCGGCCAGGCCGAAGAGGCAGGGTCAGCTCTAGCCTACTCTCCAGTCTGGCTGAGCGCTCTACACTTTAGAGCCGAACATAGGACAGTTTGCGCGCGCTCAGCACATTTTAGTTGGACAGTGGTTTCTAGCTGGATAGGTCATGCAGCCCACAAAAGTACTAAATCCTTTCTTTACTGACGTTACCGTAAGTCTAGCGATGCGCCCCAGCGGTTTGAGGGCTAGTGGGGGATAAAGTGGCTCGGAAGACAGTCTTACTCGTGCCACAGGGGGCGGAGTATCAGGCTGTCCGCCGTCGCGGCACCGAGGCGCGACAGGCTAAGCATTCCAAACCAGCGTCTCTAGCCCCAGTGACCTTAGTTCCAGTGCCTATGGGTCAGGCCGCCTCAGCGGGGCTCGATAGGCTACTGGCTGAGCCCCCCCGGCGGGCTATCCTGCTGGGCCTGGGCGGCAGCCTATCGCCAGAGCACCGCCCAGGCCAGGTGGTGGTGTGCGAGAGCTGCCTTGAGCAATCGAGCGGGCAGCGGCTAAGGTGCGACCCTGCTACGATCCGTGCCCTGGTCGACAGCCTGACGCGCGGCTCAGGCCAAATCGCTGCGGGCAGCGTCATTCAAGCCGCCGGCCTCACCAGCGATCGCGTGGTGTGCTCAGCGGCGGAGAAGCGACGGCTGGGGAAACGCTACGGCGCGGTGGTAGTGGATATGGAGGGCTACTGGGTGCTAGAGCGGCTGCAGCAGGCCGACACTGCGGTAGGCATCGTGCGGGTGATTAGCGATGGGGCTGAGAAAGATATCCCGGACTTGAGCCAGGCCTTAGGGAAAGACGGTTCACTAAAGCCCGTCGCGCTAGCGGGTAGCCTGGGGCGATCGCCCGCAGCGGCCCTGCGGCTGATTCGCGGGTCGCTACGGGGGCTGTCGGTGCTGCAGCAGGTGGCTGCTCAGCTTCGGGGCATAAACTGAGGGACCACTCCTAACCTGCAGCCCGCTCTCAATCTTCGGCCTGCTTTATCAGCGCCTCAATCTGCGGCATCATCGCCTGCGCCGCCTCGTAGCCTTTTTGCATAATCGGCTCTGCCCGGTGAAAGCCGAAAATGCCAAAGTCCATTAAATCGGGCTGGATGAGCAGATCGGGCTGGTGGCGCTGCAGGTTATTTTCCGTGACCCGCTGCTCCATAGCGTTCATCGAGCCGCCGATGACATCGAAGATATTGAGCCCGGTCTCTGAGTCGGGAACCCAAGCATCGATGTCGTCCGTCATCACCTGTCTGAGGCTTTCGTAGCGGTCTACTAAGCTATCAATGAGCCCTGACTCGTCCTCCTGCTGAGCGGCTTCGCCAGCCTGCGCTCCGTCGCTGTCGTGAGGAGCTTCTGTCGAAGCGGTTTTAGACTCAGTCCTCTCGGTTTTAGGGTTGTGGTTTAGGTTAACGGCGATCACGAGATCGGCCCCCATGTCCCGGGCGACATCGACGGGTACCGGGTTGACGGTGCCACCATCGACGAAGTAGGTCCCCTCCCTGGAGTAGGGCACAAAAATACCGGGGATGGAAATGCTGGCCCGCACGGCGTCTAAAACTTGACCTGAGTCGAATATGACTTCTTTGTTGAGCAAGAAATTAGTAGCCACACAGCGGAGCGGTATTGTAGCCTCTTCAAACGTCTTATCGGCCAAGTAGCGGGATATGAGGTCGTAGACGCGATCGCCTTTGATCAGACCTAGTCCGGGAAAGGAGATATCGACTAGGGGCAGGAGGTTTTTGGCCGTCACGTCATGGGCGTAGGTTTCCAGCTCATCTAGAGCACCAACAGCGTAGACTGCCCCCACAAGCGCCCCGATGCTGGTGCCTGCCACGTAGTCTATGGTCACCCCAGCTTCTTCTAGGGTGCGAATGACGCCGATATGCGCCCAGCCCCTAGCGCCACCGCCACCCAGTACTAGCCCGACTTTTTTAGCCATATCATCAGCAATTTATATACAAAGTGTTCTAGCGTCCTCTTCAATTTACTCTCTTTAAATTTACGTCCTCCGGTCTCCCCTTCGGGACGGATGATGTCCTGCCGGAGTAACGGCTACAGTAGCAGGGCACTCCGCTCTACACCCTCACCTACATCTTCACCCAAACTATGGCCCTCTCTGGAAATCACCAGTCTTTCTGGATTGCCTCAACCCTTCCCTCCGAGTATCCCCAGCTCACTCAAGATATTGCCGTTGATGTAGCCATTATTGGGGCCGGGCTCGTCGGCGTCACCGTCGCCAAACTGCTTAAGCAGGCCGGCAAAACCGTCGCACTTATCGAAGCCGATCGCGTGGGGCGTGGGGCCTCTGGGCATACTACCGCGAAGGTGACCTCACTACACCAGCTCATTTATTCTGACCTCGTCACGCAGCACGGTGAGGATAAAGCTCGACGCTATGGCGAGTCCAATCAAGCCGCCGTTGAAAAGCTAGCGGCGCTGGTACAAGAGCTGGGCATTGACTGCGACTTTGAGCGCAAAGCGGCCTATTCCTTTGCCCAAGCGCTAGACCACCTAGAGCAAGTTAGGGAGGAAGCTGAGACGGCTCAGCGGCTGGGGCTTCCCGCGACCTTTACCCGAGACACTGAGCTGCCGTTCGAGGTTATGGGCGCGGTCAAGTTCTCGGACCAAGCCCAGTTTCACCCCCGCAAGTTTATGCTGGCGATCGCGGCCATGATTCCCGGTGAGGGGAGCCACCTGTTCGAGCAGACTCGCGTGCGCAAGGTGGAGGGGGAGAGCCCGTCTAAAGTGATCACCAATGACGGCCCCACCATAACCGCTCAGGACGTCATCATTGCCACCCATCTGCCCATCCTGGACCAGGGGCTCTTCTTTGCGAAAACTTACCCACAGCGCTCCTATATTGTTGGGGCGCGCATCGACAGCGCTAAAGCGATCGACGGCATGTATATTGGCGTTGGCGAAAGCTACCGCTCCCTGCGCACTACCCCCACGGACGACGGCGGCACGCTGCTGCTAATGGGGGGTGAGGGCCACAAGGTGGGGGAAGATTCTGACACCGAGATCCGCTATCAGCGCCTAGAGGCCGATATGCAGCGCTACTTTGACGTGGTGCCCGACTATCGCTGGTCGAGCCAGGGCTACAAATCTTTCGACAAGCTGCCCTACGTTGGCGCTCTCACTCCTGCCAACAGCCATATTCTAGTTGCCACTGGCTTTAGCTTGTGGGGCATGAGCAAGTCTATCATGGCGGCGATGATGCTCTGTGACCAGGTCCTGGGCATCGACAACCCCTGGGCCTCCCTTTACGACGCCACCCGCCCAACGCCGTTTGTCACCCAAACCTCCCTCAAGCAAAACCTGGACGTGGGCACCCGCTGGGTCGGCGATCGCCTCAAAGGGCTGTTTGACTCCCCCAAGGACTTGCCCCCCGGGAAAGGCAAGCTCGTGACGGTAGACGCCCAAAAGGTGGCGGCCTACCGAGACGAGGCCGGTGACCTCCATGCGGTGTCTGCGGTATGCCCACACTTGGGCTGCATCGTAGCCTGGAATTCTGCCGAGAAGAGCTGGGACTGCCCCTGTCACGGCTCTCGCTTCAGCTGCGACGGCGAAATTCTCCACGGGCCCGCGGTCAATCCTCTGGAGCAGCGATAGCTCGCAGGAGACTCAGAGCGTTATAGAGGGTGCTATTTGCTGGTCTCTAGTGAGGTTGGAGAACAAATAGGGCGATCGCGCTGCCGGCGAGAATAGAGTATCGCAAAGATTTTTAGGCCAGGAGCGGGTGAAAGGCGTTGGCGTCGAGGTCTTTCCGAAAGACGCCCGCCCGCGCCACCTCTTCTGCGAGCGAAGGCACTAAGTGAACCTCACTTTCAAACGTTCTCCAGAGCTGTGGCGTAAAGCGAAATCGCCTCCCGTCTAGGCAGTCCGTCCCGGCAAAGTGCGCCTGCATCCGCTCATTGACCAAACTGTTGAGGATTTTGAACACCTGAGCCGTTCTTTGAGCCGTATCGTATCGATAGTGGTTGAACCCAATACCGGCTCGGTCTACGCGCGTCTTGAGCTCTCCGCTCTGCGCTTCGGCGTAGCCATTGGCGAATACGTCGTGGGCGACGGCCTCTAGGTAGAGCTGCTTTTGGGCTAGGGTATTGTCGACGTGGGCTAAGATTTTGGCGACGGCTAAAGTCGACCCGACGGCATTGCCAAACGTCCCCCACGAGCCAAATGCCAGCAGGTCGCAGTGGGGAAGGGCCGCGCGGGCGTCCCAAGCCCCGTTAAACAGTCTGCCATCAATAATGGCCAGCTTTCTGCGTCGCTCCGGGGAGTAGGACTGGTAGCGACTCAGAAACGCCCCGTCGAAGCGGGCCTGCTCCCGGTCGTCGGCCTGAAACCGATTGATGCTGCCCCCCGGACGGCGGGTCAAAATAGCCACCTCAAAATCCCATTCGGCGCTATTTTGGGCAAACTCGTCATCAAAGTCCCAGCCGTCATTGACTTTACTGAGACCCATTACCCCTAGCTTTTGGGGCACGATTTCTCTAGAGGTCTCCGACGCTTCGTAGTGATGCCTGCAGTCTGGATTGGAGATACGAACTAAGACTTTCGCCGGCGGCAGCGTCTGGGCAAAGGCCATCAGAACAGCTTCATCCGCCCCCCAGGTCAGCGGCCGCTTGAGGGTAGAGAGCCGGTATTTATCAAGCAAACTGTTTAGCCGAGACTGGAGCTGGGCGCGGATATTCGCTTTTGCGGGGTTGGGGGAATCCCCCATAGCGACGATAATCGACTTGATTGGGCGCTTCAGCGCTTGGGCGAGCTGTATGGACTGCTCAAGGTACCCGAGTTCACGGGTCTGCCGCTGCAGCCGCCAGGCGGGGATGGTAGGGCTATTGCCAAGGCCAACCAAAGACCCAATCAGGATCACGTCCTTAGACTCTAGGATGTAGGGCAGGTACTCTTGGGGATATTGAACCAGCCGATCGGTGATCACGAAGGCAGTGTTGGGGTTGGGCAGCAGCGCGTACATCTGCCTGACTAGAGAGTCGACCTGTCTGCGAGGCCCTAAGACCCAGGCGGGATAGATGCGTTCTGAGCGATCGTCACGCTTTCCAGTCGGCAGAATACCTCTACCGGCTTTGTCCTGCTCGGTAGGCTTGCGGTACACGTTGGAGCGCCGCTTAATAGATCGTAAAGCCGCAATCGCCTCTTCGGAAGGCTGCTCGGGAGGAAGTTCTCCAAATAGCTTTCCCCAGGTGAGGGGACCCACAAGCCCGTCTGGCTTGAGCTTGCTGTCTGTCTGAAACTGGACAACGCAGCGTCGCGTTTCCCCGTCGAAGAGACCTGTGGCTTTGCAGGGATAGGCTCTACTGGCGAGCGCTTGCTGCGTTTTTTTAACGGCGTCTCCCTTCGAGCCGGTCCTCAGGAGCGTGCCTCCGTAGCTAGACTTCAGCCGCATAGCGAGTCTTCCTTTGCGCTCAGATGAGTTCTCAGATGGCGAGAAAGCAGGTTTGCGGCAGCTTCCCAGGTGGCGTTTGTGGAGAAGCGATCGCGGCTCTGCCTTTGCCGCAAGAATATCACTATTAAAGCTGAGAAGGAGTAAAACGTTAGCTTACGCAACTTTCAGGCAGCAGGTTTTGGGCTTTTGTCGCCAGCTTAGCCTCTTAAGCATAAAACGAGCCATACCGCTCAGCCCAGCGGCGATCGCCGGGCTGCTACGGTAAGCAATCCATATACTCTTCGCTATCCCAGCTGCTCGTGGTCGCCAAAAAGCGCTCCCATTCATCCCGCTTGTACTCATCGTAGAGTCGGTACATCTCCCCCGGCATTGCAGCGCGAATCACCTCGTCTGTGGCCAGCCGGTCCAGCGCATCTCCTAAGCACATGGGCAGCTTCGTCACCTGCTTCCCGGTTTCCATTGCCTTATAGATATTGCGCTGCTCGGGCTCGCCGGGGTCAAGGTCTCGGTTGAGGCCATCGTCGAATGCCTTCAGCAGCGCCGCCGCCATCAGGTAGGGGTTCACCATCGAATCCACCGCCCGGTATTCAAACCGTCCTGGTGCCGAAACCCTGAGCCCGCAGGTGCGGTTTTGGTAGCCCCAGTCGGAGTAGACCGGCGCCCAAAAGCCCGCATCCCACAGGCGGCGGTAGGAGTTCACCGTCGAGCAGCCGATTGCCGTCAGAGCGCCCAAATGCTCAATCACGCCGCCGATGCACTTGAGGCCCACCGGCCCCGGTATGCGGCGCGACTCGCCTTCCACCGGCATAAAAGTATTCTCGCCCCCCTTGAGGTAGGTGAAGTTTTCCTCCATCCCCGGCAGGGTCTCAAAGTCAAACGTGTTTGCCTTCTCGCTGCCGCCGTCCCACAGCGACAGATTGTGGTGACAGCCTGAGGCCGACACCCCCAAAAACGGCTTCGACATAAAGCAGGCAATCAGGTCAAACTCGCGGGCCACCTGGGCGCAGATTTGCCGGTAGGTGGTGAGGCGATCGCAGGTGCGCAGGGCGTCGTCGTACATAAAGTTCAGCTCGAGCTGGCCAGGGGCGTCTTCGTGGTCCCCCTGGATCATGTCCAGCCCCATGGCGCGGCTGTACTCAATCACCCGCAAGAACACCGGGCGCAGCTCCTCAAACTGGTCGATGTGGTAGCAGTCGGGTTTGGTGACGCCGCCGTTGGGCTTGCCGTCTGGCCCCTTCTTCAGCCACATCATCTCTGGCTCGCATCCGTGGCGCAGGTGGAGGCCATGGGTGGCCTGAAACTCGGCGTGCAGGCGCTTCAGGTTTCCGCGGCAGTCGCTCGTGAGGAAGGCTCCGGCGTTTTCCACCTCCTCGCGGTTGCGAAAGCAGACGCAGTAGACCCGCGCCACCCGCTTGTCCCAAGGGAGTTGGCAGAAGGTTTCTGGATCTGGAATCGCCACCAGCTCCGCGGCCTCCGGCCCGTAGCCCATGTAGTTGCGATGGCGGTTGAGGGCCAGGTTGACGGTGGCCCCGTAGACCAGCTGAAAGCCACTGGCCGCCGCGGTCTCCCAGTGGTCGGCGGGGATGCCTTTGCCGACGATGCGCCCCGTCACCGAGACAAATTGGTAGTAAATATATTGGATGCCCAGCTCGCGGATTTTTGAGCGTACCTGAGCGACAAGCTCGCTGCGACCCTCGGCGTTGACGTAGGCCTGGAGGTCCGTGGTGGTGGGGTCGGCGGAGGCGGCTGGTCGGGTGACTATTCCAGTCATGGCTTGGCTCCCGTGATTGAAACATTGGCCTCAGTAAAGCGAACTTGTCATAACAAGTTTGTATCGCGGGCTACTTTTGGCTAACCGGCTTATCCAAACGGGAAGGGCTTCCAGGAAATCCACTGGTTCCAGAGCAACTCCATCGTGCCGTCTGCCAGCACCGCCGCGATCGCCCCATCCAGCGCCGCCAGCAGCTCGGGCTTGTCGAGAGATACGGCAATGGCAAAGGGCACCCGCGTGGGTAGCGTAAAGGCCAGCTTCAAGTCCGGGTCTTCCTCAGCCGCCACCAGCAGCACCAGCTCGTCATCAATCAGGGCATCGATCTCCCCGTTCCGCAGCGCCTCTAGCATCTCGGGCAGCACCTTGTCGCTGCCGGGGTAGGGAACGGCGATCGCCTCGGGGAAGCCATCCACCAGGGCGATGTTGGTGCTGTCAGCTAATCCCCCCACCCGCTTGCCGCGTAAGTCTTCTGGGGACGTAATGCCGCTCCCTTGCTTTACCAAAACCGCCTCATCAAACAGGCCGTAGGGTCGGGTAAAGGTGACCACTTTTTGACGTTCGGGGGTAGCAGCCTGGTTGAACCACACCACGTCATACCTCCCAGTTTCAAGACAGGTGTAGAACTCCGCCATGGGCAAATTGTGCCAGACGGGGACGAGCTGAAGGCGATCGCACAAAGTCCGGGCTAGCTCTGGTTCATAACCGCTGCGGAGGCCCTCCGTGAGGTAGCTCATCGGGCGGGCGTCGAAGTCGCTGGCGGCGATGTGGAGATGGCCAGGCTGAACCAGCGGCAGGGCGGGGCGGGTAGAGGCTTGAGTCATGGGTTTAGGACGTTCAGTTTTGTGACGGAGCTTTACAACGGTATTCAGGGCTACAGCCGGTTGAGGCAGCGAACTTATTATGACAAGTAGAAATTATGACAAGTAGAAAGGCGATGGTTAAATTTGTCAACTTTCTCGTCCTTCGGCAAGGCATCTTCCCATGGACCATCAACCCATAACCCTATCTCCAAAACAGATCCAGCAGTTTCAAACTGATGGATTTCTGATCGTGGAAAACTTCCTTCCTTCAGACTTCGCCCGACAGCTCGCCAATCGCTTGAATCCCATCTTCCACGGCGACTTTGAAACCGGCGTCTACCCCGACGAGTGGCACTGGCGACCCGGCATGAGCCTGCCCGACATCACCCGAGAAATCTGCAACGGCTGGAAGTGCGATCGCACCGTGGCCAGCCTGGTGCTCTCCTCCGAGATTGGCCGGTTGAACGCAACCTTGGCGGGGTGGAGCGGCGCTCGCATTGGCCAAGACAGCCTGTGGGTGAAGCCGCCCGGTGCCAAGGCGATCGCCATGCACCAGGACGGGGCCTATGTGGACTACTTAGACCCTGCCGCCATGATGACCTGCTGGGTGGCCCTGGATGATGCGACGGCGGCAGACGGTACCCTCATCTACGCAAAAGGGTCTCACAAGTGGCCGCTGATTGACGTGGAAGGGGAGTTTCACGCGCCAACGAAGGACTACCGCTGGGCCATGCTGAGAGCCGCAGAGCAGGCTGGCGTCGAGGAGCCAGAGCTAGTGGTGGTAGAGGTCCCGGCGGGGGGCTGCGCCTTTCACCATGGGCATACCTGGCACGGGTTGGGTCCGACGACCCGCACTGAGGGCTTTTTCCGCAGCATTGGCCTGCATACGCTGCCGTCTACTGCACGATTCCATTCGACGAATCCGGCGGGCTATATCTATGGCCGCTACAAGCGGGTGGGGGATACGGCGATGGATGAGAGCTTTTTCCCGATTTTATGGCAGGAGGATGGCTATCGCTCGCCTTTGCTAGCAGATTACTGCGCCGACCCGCTGGCGCAATCTGCGATCGCGGCTTGATTGCTTATGCGGGCGATTGGCCCGATTTTCTGTGCGGGCAAATGGCCATTTGCCCCTACCAGCACATACAAATTCACCCCAAAACCCATGATAAAAACCTGGAACGGCGAACCCTTTACCGGCCTCAGCGACGACTTCGACCCCCAATGGCTGCTAACCCCCCAGCAGCAGCAGCTTCAGGCCAAGCTCATCGACCTCTGCGCCACCGTGCTGCGGCCAAACGCGATCGCCTCCGACCGAAACCTCATCTACCCGCGCGAGAACTTTGAGGCCCTGGCGTCCTTGGGTCTACTAGGCCTGCTGGTTCCCAAAACCTGGGGCGGCCTGGGCGAGAACCACGTTTGTGCCGCCATGGTAGTCGAAACCATTGCCCGCTATGGCTGCCCCAGCACAGCCATGTGCTACACCATGCACCTGGGAGCCGTCGCCGCCGCCCTATTTCGGGCCTACCACAATTCAGAGCTGCAGCGGCTGCTAGCGCGGCTCGACCAGGACGTCCTCATCGGCACCCTGTCCTACTCAGACCCCGAGACGGGCTCTCACTTCTGGTACCCCGTCTCCTCCAAAGCAGAGGCCACCGACGGCGGCTGGAAGGTCTCGAAGCGGGCCTCCTGGACCACCTCGGCGGGCTTTGCCGACTGGTACATCGTGCAGACCAGCAGCCCCGACTTTGCCGGCGACTTTTCTGACCTCTCCTGCTTCCTGGTCTACCGCGACGAGGTGCAGGCCGAGCCCCACAAGTGGGACGCCATGGGGCTACGAGGCAACCAGTCAGGGACGCTGCTGGTAGACGGGGTGACGATTCCGAAGCAGCGAATGGTGGGTCCTAAGGGCGACGGCACCGCCTCTAACGACGAAATCGTGGACCCGTTTTTTCTGCTGTGCTCCTCAGCCTGCTGGAACGGCATCGCCCTGGGGGCAATGGACATCGCCAAGAAGCACGTTACCCGCAAGAAGCATATCGACGTCGGTATGCGGGTGGCCGACTACCCTACCATCCAGGACTACTTCGGCGAAGCCGTCATCGACACCAGTGCCTGCCGCCTCTACACCTTTTCCATGGGCCAGCTGATGGACCAGCTCACGGACAACTGCGACTGGGCGATTCACGATGATTTAGAGGCGCTGCCCCGCTCGGCCTACCTGCACTGGTACTGGCAAATCAAGTTTGCGGCAGCTAAAAACGTAGCCCACGTCTGCGACAAGATGCTGCACGCCTGCGGCGGCTCTGGCTTTAAGAAGGATATGGAGGTGGAGCGCTACCTGCGGGACGGCAAGGCGGGCTGGGTGATGGGACCGACGAATGAGGTGCTGCGCCAGTTTGTGGGTAAGTCGGCGCTGCTGGGCTTTGACGCGCTGGACTACTGGAATCAGTCGGTGAATGAGCGGGTGCTGCACAACGAGGTGAAGAAGCTGGATGCGGAAGGCAAGCGGAAGCTGGCGGAGCAGCTGTTGTCGGAGATAGGGGAGGAGGAATTGGTGATTGAGGAAGCGAAGCCGCTGGCCGTAAGCGTGACGTAGCCGCCCGTAGGTTGGGCTACGCTGTCGCTTAACCTAACGGAGCCGGGAAAATGTTGGGTTTCCTGACGTCAACCCAACCTACCCGCTCTGAAACTAAAGAGGGTTTGGCGAAACCCAGAAGTTACCGCGACTGAGCTTACAAGCTCCTACAGATAGCGCTTTTTGCAGGGGGCCTGGGGGAGGCAACCCGTCCCCCAGATAGGGGGTTTGGGGGCCTGCCCCCAAGCAAACGGATTTTATCAATTCCAGTTAGTGCGTTACCTGGGGTAACGGCACCCTACAAAAATCGTTTCGCAATCCAAAAAATATCGAGGACCTTTCACCCATGACAATCGCCCAAGAAAAACCCAAAACCATCCAAACGATCGCCCACCCCCTAGAACCCTTAACCCCAGCAGAAATCGAAACCGCCGTCGCCACCCTCCGCAAAGCCAAATCCCTCGGCCCCAGCGTCCGATTCGCCACCGTCACCCTAAAAGAACCCGCCAAAGAGGCCGTACTTGCCTTCAAGTTTGGCGACAACGTCAAGCGAGAAGCTTTCCTGGTTCTTCTGGACAGCGCCACCGCCCAAACCTACGAAGCCGACGTAGACCTAACAAGCCGCACCGTCACCCGCTGGGAGCACATCCCCGACGTGCAGCCCCCGATCATGCTCGATGAGTTTTTGGCCTGCGAGGACGCCGTCAAGGCCAACCCAGACTTTCAGGCGGCGATCGCCAAACGCGGCATCACCGACCCCAGCCTGGTGATGGTAGACCCCTGGTCGGCGGGTAACTACGGCATCGAAGACGAGAAGGGCGTGCGGCTGTCGCGGGCCCTGTGCTGGGTGCGGGCCAACCCCACCGACAACGGCTACGCCCGCCCCATCGAAGGGGTGATTCCGGTGGTGGACCTCAACAAAATGGAGGTGGTGCGGGTCGAGGACCACGGCGTCGTGCCCCTGCCGCCCGAAGACGGCAACTACTCAACGGAGTACGTCAAAAGCTACCGCCAAGACTTGAAGCCCCTGGAAATTGTGCAGCCGGAGGGGCCAAGCTTTGAGGTCAACGGCCACGAAATCAGCTGGCAAAAGTGGAAGATGCGCGTGGGCTTTACGCCCCGTGAGGGCCTAGTGCTCTACACCATCACCTACACCGATCAAGGCGAGGAGCGACCCGTCATCTACCGCGCCTCCCTAGCTGAGATGACCGTGCCCTACGGCGACCCTCGCCCCCACCACTACCTCAAAAACGCCTTTGACGTGGGCGAATACGGCATTGGCTCCCTGGCAAACTCCCTAAAGCTGGGCTGCGACTGCCTCGGGGAAATTCACTACTTCGACGCCTTCCTCACCACCTCCAAGGGCGAGGTGGCCACCATCGAAAACGCCATCTGCCTGCACGAAGAAGACTTCGGCATCCTCTGGAAGCACGTGGACTGGCGCACGGAAGAAACTGAGGTGAGGCGATCGCGCCGGCTAGTGGTCTCCTTTATCGCTACGGTGGGCAACTACGAGTACGCCTTCTACTGGTACTTCTACCAAGACGGCACCATTGAGTACCAGGTGAAGCTGACGGGCATCGTCAGCACCGCCGCCGCCATGCCGGGGGAAATACCCAAGTACGGTACCCTGGTGGCCCCGCAGCTCAACGCCCCCATCCACCAGCACATCTTCAATGTGCGGATGGACATGTGCGTGGATGGGCAAAAGAACTCGGTCTATGAAGTGGACATCGTGCCCGAAGCGGAAGAAGACAACCCCTACGGCAACGCCTTCTACGCCCAGTCCACCCTGCTGCCCACCGAGCTTGCGGCCCAGCGCACCATCGACCCCTGAAGGGCCGCTACTGGAAAATCATCAACCCCGACAAGACCAACGCCATGGGCTACCCCACCGCCTACAAGCTGATGCCGGGGGAGAATACGCTGCCCCTGGCCCACCCCAACGCAGGCGTCAGCAAGCGGGCCCGCTACATGTCGAAGCATCTGTGGGTTACCCCCTACCACCCCGACGAAAACTTCCCCGCCGGCCCCTACCCCAATCAGCACCCTGGCGAGGCGGGGCTGCCCGCCTGGACCCAGGGCGATCGCTCTGTTGAAGATACGGATTTGGTGGTGTGGTATACCTTTGCCCACAGCCATTCGCCGCGGGCGGAGGACTGGCCGGTGATGCCGGTGTCCTGTATTGGGTTTATGCTGAAGCCGCTGAATTTCTTTGACGAGAATCCGGCGAATGATGTGCCGCCGTCGGCGGGTAAAAACGGGGCGTGTCATTAACGTACGCAATTGCCGATCGTTGCATCGTCCCACCGATCGTAGGGGCAAATGGCCGCTCGCCCCTACACGTGGTTGACCGTTGACCCGCCGATGAAATTAACGTTTGCCGAACCGTTACATGGTTTCTACCCATTTCCCCCCGATTGCAAATACGACCTATAGCGACGTTCCCCCACCCCTGGGAACCGTCGTCGCCGAATACCGCATCGCCCCCGGAACCGCGATCGCCTACCCGGTCGAAGCCGGACAATACGTTCAAATTGTCGACGTAGAAGGCTCCCAGTGCTCCGACTTCTTGGCCTTCGCCGGGGAAGACTACCGCGAAGAAATCGACGGCACCGTCACCCGCACCCTCAACGGCCTGGCCAACCCCCAAGCGGGACTACACGGCAAATACTTTTCCCAAGCCTTCAACCCCCTAGTCGAGGTGATTCAGGACACCTGCGATCGCCACGACAGCTTCCTGCTGGCCTGCACCGCCCGCTACTACGAAGACGCCGGCTACCCCGGCCACCCCAGCTGCAGCGACAACTTCAACCGGGCGCTGGCCCCCTATGGCGTCGCGCCGCGCCCCGGCTGGCCCGCCATCAACTTCTTCTTTAACACTGAGGTGAGCTGCCACGGGGCGATCAACTCAGAAGAATCCTGGTCGCGCCCCGGCGACTCTGTCCTGCTGCGCGCCCATCAAGACCTGCTGTGCGCCAGCTCCGCCTGCCCCGACGACATCGACCCTGCCAACGGCTGGCACCCCACGCCGATTCACGTCCGTATCTACGCGGCCAATCAGACCTTTGAACGAGCCATCGGGCGACGCGCTGCTGCCGACCTGCCGGTGCGGCTCACCCAAGACAGCGCCTTTACCCCCCAAATCCGCCAGCTCACGGATAACCTGACCGAATACAACGGCTTCTGGGTGCCCAACAGCTTCGCCCACCAGGGGGACCAAGCCGAATACTGGGCGCTGCGGCAGCGGGCGGCGCTCATGGACCTTTCCGCCCTGCGTAAGTTCGAGGCCATCGGCCCCGACGCCTTAGCACTGCTCCAGTACGCTTTCTCCCGCGACGTTAAAAAGCTAGTCCCCGGCCAGTCGACCTACGGCTGCTTGCTCAGCCCCCACGGCGGCATCATCGACGATGGCTTGGTCTTCTGCTTCGGCCCGACCCACTACCGCTACATCGGCAACTGCGACACCGACGGCGACTGGCTAGGACAGCTAGCGCAGCGCCACGGCTGGGAAGTGACCCTTTTGGCGGCGAGCGATCGCATCCACAACTTAGCCCTCCAGGGTCCCGCCGCCCGAGACATTCTTGGGCCGCTGCTTCGGTTTTACAGCGACAGCACCGTCACCCAGCTGGGCGAGCTGCGCTACTTTAGGTTCACCTCGGCAGCGATCGCCGGTATGCCCGTCCTGGTATCGCGTACGGGCTATACCAGGGAGCTGGGCTACGAGCTGTTTGTGCATCCCAAGTACGGGGCGGCGCTGTGGGACAAGCTGACGGCGGCGGGGCAGCCTTTTGGGCTCTTGCCCCTGGGGATGCAGGCATTAGACCGGGCGCGGATTGAGGCGGGGCTGCTGGCCTCGGGGGCTGAATTTGACGACCTCACCTCCCCGTACCAAGCCGGAATTGGCTGGACCGTTGCCCTGAAGAAGCCCGACTTTGTAGGGAAAGCCGCGCTAGAGGCGATTCGACTGCATCCGCCCAAGGTCGGGGTGGGTTTAGTTCTAGAGGGCAACGACGTCGCCGCCCACGGCCAGCCTGTCTACGCCGCTGGAGAGCGCTGGCGTGTCGGACAAGTGACCAGCGCCACCTTCTCGCCCATCCTGGGGCGCAGCATTGCCCTGGCGCAGGTGATGCCAGAGTACGCCGAGGCCTGCACCGTGGTTGAGGTTGGCCTACTAGAGTGGCTAAAGCGGCGCGTGACGGCCACCGTGGGGCCGCTGGCGGCCTATGACCCCACCAAAAGTCGGGCAAGGGGGTAAAAATGACGACGATAGCAAAGCCAGTAAGAGCGCTCAGCATAACTTCACCTTGGGATATGGCGGGGCGAGACGGGCTTTACGCAGCGCGATCGCTGTTTGGCAAGGCGGTGGACCAGCTTGCCCCGTTCCAGTCCTTAGAGACCACGCTACAGGGCAAACCTTGCTCCGTGCTGCGGCTGTGCGATCGCAATTTTCGCCTGGGCTACTCGGGGCAGTTAGCGCAGGTTGTAGAGCCCCTGCAGGCTAGCGTTTGGGTGAGGCAGCTGGATTGGCTGCGGGCGATTGCCCTGCCGGAGGAGCTGTTTCCAGCACTGGCAAATCACGCCACGGTTCGTCCGCCCCATCGTCTTGATTTGCCGAACAACTGCGCGGTTCCAGCTCAAATTGAAGGGGTTTCGGCTTTGCTGTGGCGGCACGGTGCCGAAGGTCAGCCCACCCTAGAGGTCCACCTGGCCTGCAACGACGCTGACAAGGTCCTAACTTGGATAGACACCCTACCCGCTTAGCGCTCCTTATTCTTTGATGCCCGAACTCTGGCCCCCATTCCCTCAGTCAGGGCGCGATCGCCTGGTGCTCAAGGCATAGCAAAAGCGATCGGCCCGAGAAATAGTCTCACCATAGACCACCGGCTGGTCATCGTCACGGTAGGCCGTATAGCGATAGACGATCAGGGGCTGCCCTAAGGGGACCTCTAAATGCTGACTGGTCTCATAGCTGGCGTGGGTACATTCAATCGTCGCGTCGATCGCCTCAATCGGGATACCGTTGTTTTCTAAGGTCGGGAAGGTCATCTGGTGCGTCAGCGCATGGGCAAAACGCTGGCCCAACTCTGGCAAAATGTAGCTGACATCGACCGCTCCAGCCGCCCCGTCCATAAACAGCAGCTTTTTCTGCCGGTATACCGTCTGCTCACGGGTAAGCCGCAGCCTCGCCCGCACCGTCTCCGACGCTTCGATCTCATCAAAGGCCAAATTACTGGAGGTAAAGCGAATCCCCTGACGCGCCATATCCTCTTCTAGAAAAACCAGCGGACTGGATAGGGAGTAGGCCACCTTCTGCTGTAAGGCGACAAATACGCCTTTGCCCTGGTGGGAGTTTGCCAACCCCTGAGCCGTGAGATTGGCGATCGCCTGACGCACGGTAATACGGCTGACGTCAAAGGTCTTCATCAGCTGGTGTTCGCTGGGAAGCCGGTCGCCCGGCTGATACTGACCTGCTTCGATCTGCTCGCGCAGCTGCTCGGAGATAGAAATATGCAGTGGAACCGATGTTGACATGCCGTTCTAAAGAATGCCTCATATCGCTTGGCACAGTCTTGTTATAGCAAGCGCAGATATGATAGATTCAACTTGTTATGACAAGCTGGCTTGACTGCGATCGCCGCGGGCGTTTCACCGCAGATCGCAGGTGACATGCAGCCAACGGCCCCCGCCATTGCGGGGACCAGCGTCGCAAGCGTTTTTAACCTTTTGACTTTTAGCACATTTACCAATGATGCCAACCCCAGCTGCCGCAGTCTCTAGTGTCCCTCCGATTGCTTCCCGCTCCGCTATTAATCCACGCCAGATTCTACCGGCCAGCGAGCTAACGGCGCTCAACCGACGCTCCAATCTCCAAGGCGCAGCGAGGCTAGGGGGGCACCTCGCGGTTCTTGGTGCAAGTGGCTACCTGTGGCGTCAAGCCCCGCTGCCCGTAGCGCTACCGGCCTTAGTGCTCTACGGCTGCAGCCTAGCCCTGATGTTTTGCGCCATGCACGAGTGCTGCCACCGCACGGCCTTTGCCAGCAACCGCCTCAACGACGCGATCGCCTGGGTCGCAGGCCTGCTGTCTGGCTATAACAGCACCTTCTACCGTCGCTACCATAAGTGGCACCATCGCTTCACCCAAATGCCCGGCAAAGACCCTGAGCTAGACGACCCGAAGCCGGAGTCCTGGCCGCAGTATCTCTGGCAGATCTCCGGTATCCCCTGGTGGATTGGAAAGCTGCGCGGCCACAGCCGGGTGGCAATGGGTCAGCTGAGCAGCTGCTATTTCTTACCAGAAACGGCTCAAGCAGAAGTGGTTCACTCCACTCGACTGCAGCTCGGCCTCTATGGGGCAATTTTCATGCTCTCAGCCGCGCTAGGGCACCCTGGCTTTATCGTCACCTACTGGCTGCTGCCGCTGGCGATAGGTCAACCCCTGCTGCGATTTGTGCTGCTGGCCGAACACTCGGGCTGCACCCAGGTGGATAACCCGCTGACCAACACCCGCACCACGCTGACCCTGCGGCCTCTGGGCTTCCTCATGTGGAACATGCCCTACCACGCCGAGCATCACCTCTACCCCTCCATGCCGTTTCACGCTCTGCCCCAGGCCCACGCCAAGCTGCGATCGCATTTCGCCCAGGTCGATCGGGGCTACATAAGCGTAAATCGCTCCATTGTGGCCGCATTCCAGCAAGGCGCGTAGGCCATGGCTCGCTTCACCCTCACAGACTTTGCCCTCCAGTGCGGCGTTACCCTGCCGGAGGCCGAGCTGGTGTACGAAACCTACGGTGAGCTAAACCGCGATCGCGCCAACGCCGTGCTCTACCCCACCTCCTACGGCGCTCAGCACAGCGATATCGACTGGCTCATTCGTCCCGAAGGGATTCTGGACCCCACCCGGTGGTTCATCGTCATCCCCAACATGTTGGGCAACGGCCTCTCGTCTTCGCCAAGCAATTGCCCTGCCCTCGCCAAACCCGGCGTCTACACCACTCACCTAGACAATGTCATCGCACAGGAGGCTCTCCTCGCCGAGCTTGGCATCGAGCGGCTGGCCCTGGTCTATGGCTGGTCGATGGGAGCGCAGCAAGCCTACCACTGGGGCGCGCTTCACCCCCACCGGGTAGCGCGCATCGCGGCGCTGTGCGGCACCGCCAAAACCACCGACCACAACCGCGTCTTTTTGTATAGCCTACGGGCGGCGCTGACGGGAGACCCGGCTTGGACGGGCGATCGCTTTGAGGGGGTGCCGGAGCAAGGCTTTCACACCTTTGCTGTGATCTACGCCAGCTGGGCGGCGTCTCAACCCTACTACCGGGAAGCACCATACCTCCAGTTCGGCTACTCATCCCTAGAAGATTACCTGCAGCGGGGCTGGGAGGCGGGCTACCGCAAGCGCGATCCCCATAACCTATTGGCCATGATTGACACCTGGCTGCGCTGCAACGTGGGAGACAATCCGACCTACAGCGGTGATTACGAGACTGCCCTGAAGTCGATTACGGCGAAGACGCTGGTAATGCCGGCGACAACGGACCTGTACTTTACGCCGGAGGACTGCGAGGCGGAGGCTAAGCTCATTCCTAACGCGCAGTACCATCCGATTCCCTCTATTTGGGGTCACCGGGCGGGAAATCCGTATCAGAATCCGGAGGACAAGGCGTTTATTCGGAAGGCGATCGCAACACTATTGAAACCGCCCTCGCTGTAGGGTGAAAGGGTCTTCAACACTCATGCTGTATTGGTTCAGTTGCTTAGGACACCAGAATTGGCTGAACGCCTTGACGTTGCATAGGTAACTGAACGCGCAAATGTCCTAATGCATCAGGACATTTGCTATAGCAGGATCAGTAGACCTCGTCATGAGAACCGATATTTAAAAGGACAACGACCTCTTCGTCAGTTTCTGCATCCTTTTCAAGAGAGAAGATAATTCGGCAATCATACCCGCAGGAACAAGCACGCAAACCCTCAAACTGACCGCGCAACCGATGAGTAGCAAGATTTGCGGAAAATAAATCTGATTCCATCTGCTGTAGTGTATCTTCAATCTACAGCCTCAGGCGTTCATCTCGCTTCGCATACTTTCGTAGAGCCCGCTTGAACCGGGACGTGAGAACAAGTTTTCTCATTCACCTTCAGGCTTGTCCAAATAGGCCCTCAGCTCGGCGATCGCTTCGGTGGCTGTCTGAGCTTTAAGTTGGCTTGCCCGAAACTCTGCTAGCGCTTCTTGTGAAGTTTTGGCCAGTTCTTGTCGACGAGCGTTCGCGGTGCGACGCTGCACAATATCGATTAACATCTCTTGCTGACTTAGCGGCAGTTCAGTCACCATATCTAGAACTTGCTCAAATGTGCTCATAAGACGTACTTGTAGTACAGTTAGCGAATAGTGAATATGTGGCCAGAGCCAAACAGGTTAGGAATACTTTCCCAC